>DAINAR010000058.1:0-17886 GCA_036733345.1 Deltaproteobacteria bacterium
AATAAATCCAGGGCTTGAAATTTGATTTCATCATAAAGAGTCAATAATAACTCAGACTAAAATTTCGGCCAAGAGACTGTTCAATAATTATTCTGTCATTTCGAGCCTCGCGAAGCGCAGGCGAGAAATCTTTTTGCCATTTGAGCTGTAAGCCAAATCAATGAACTAATATTTCTCATCACGCCACAACGTGTCTCGAAATGATAAACTATTCTTACTTTTTTCTAAACCATAAGAATTTACATTTTTCGATCTCATTTGATCTTAGAAAGGTTATATCTCCATGAAAATACTCAACCGAAAAATCCTTTTAGGTTCTTTACTTATAGCACTTTCAGGTCTTTTTTACCTCATCCATTATGTAATATTTAAAGATGCACATCATATCTTCATTTACATGATAGGAGACATAGCATTCGTTTTTGTTGAAGTCTTCATGGTTACTCTGATTATTCATGAACTGATGAAAGAAAGAGATAAGCGAATCCGTATGGAAAAACTTAACATGGTGATAGGCGCCTTTTTCAGTGAAACCGGGACAAAACTTTTGACGTATTTTTCAGATTTAGACCCAAAACTGGATAAAATCAGAGATGATCTCATTGTAAATGACAATTGGTCAAAGCAGGATTTTCAGCGGGTTTACCAGAGCCTGAAGTATTATGTCCACGAAGTTGATATTCATAAGGTGGACATTGATAGTTTACGCAATTTTTTAATTGGACAAAAGGACTTCTTTCTTAGACTTCTGGAAAATCCGAGTCTTCTGGAACATGAGTCATTTACAGAACTTCTCAGAGCGATTTTTCACCTGACAGAAGAATTGGCCCTGGCCGGCAGGAAAGATCTTTTAAACCTGCCGGCTGTCAATTATGAACATCTATCTGGGGATATTAAAAGGGCATACAGCCTTCTTATCTATCAATGGCTGGATTACATGAAATATCTGAAAAACAATTACCCCTATCTGTTTTCCCTGGCGATGAGAACAAACCCTTTTGATCAGAAATGTCAAAGACTTGAGAATCCTTTATCGGAAGAGGAATGATAGATTTAGTAAACGGCGTTTGTCTCGGCCCTACACTGTCAGCTTTTTTGTCTCCTGATATGGGCAAAGTCCAAATTAAAATCTTTGATAATCAACCAACCCGCTGCCTGTCTGCGTGCAACGCACAGACAGGCAGCGGTGTATCTTAAAAAGCATTGAAAACCCCAAAAGCCTGGGATATCGGTAATTCTCATGACTATAGTTCTTTCTTAATTTCTTCAACCGTTTCCTGGCTGCTGATTGAAACAAAATTTTTAAGGAGACCTGATTTTTCATAAAATCCGATAAGCGGAGCAGTTTTTTCATTATAGATATCCAATCTGTTAATTATCGCTTCTTCTGTCTCATCATCACGCTGAATAACCGGGCTGCCGCATTTTTTGCATTTTCCCCCTTCAGCAGGAGGGTTGCTCTTAATATTATAAATTTCCTGACATTCCGGATTCGAACATGTCCTTCTTGTTGTAAGCCGATCCAGTATAACATTTCTGGGCACTTCGAGATTTGCTACAAAATCAAGTTTAATACCCAGTTTATTGAGAAGTTTTGCGAGCTCTTCCGCTTGTGGAATTGTCCTGGGAAATCCGTCAAGGATAAACCCGTTCCGGCAATCGCTCTCCTGCAAACGGGCTTCCATTATTTCCATAATAAGTGAATCCGGCACCAGGTCACCCTGGTCCATGTATTTTTTCGCCTTTTTCCCCAGATCCGTGCCTTGTTTTACGGCAGAACGAAGTATATCTCCGGTTGAAATCTGAATTGAACCTTCAACAGATGTAAGGAGCTTAGCTACAGTTCCTTTACCCGCTCCCGGGGCTCCCAAAAGTATAATTCTCATATTAACCCTCCTGAAGTATTTATTTCGTTTTAAACAAAATGGTTTACAAAATAGGCAAAACATGAAGAAGGGTCAAGAATAATCTTCTGGGAAGTATATAATCTTATCAATGGATGGTATTAAATGATAATTTTCAAAGCTATTATTCACTTAATCCCGCCGCTACAAAGACATTCCCTCCTTCAGGCAAAAGTATAGCTTTTGCATAAACCAATTTTGTGTGTAATTGGGTTTTATCATCCGGTGTAGGCCAACGGTATTTTACCCAGCCTGTTCCGTTAAAGTACCTTGTGCCATCTTTGGTAGCGGAACTTGCCTTTAACTTTGCCAAAAGCTCATAAAAAAACTTAAAACCCGTGTCGTCTTTTAAAGAAATTAAATTCCTTCCTACCAGATTAGGCTGCCACCCATGTGCCAGGATTGTAACTTCCATATCAGATACATAGACATAATTATCACCGCAAAATCGTATCTTGGGAATTTCAGAAAAATATGATTTTCCCTTTTTTTCAAGGGCAGCAGCAACTTCCTCTACTTTTGCCCTAACGTCATCTTTTGTGCAGTCTTCAGCAAAGATGGCTGATGAGAAAACAGATCCAATAAAAACCGCTATTAAAATGCCAACTGTTCTTTTCATTGTGCCCTCATTAATCTTGGTCAAATTCTGATTATGCGATTAAAGTATTCTTAGAACAATCTAACGAAAGGGCAAGATAAATCATAAAATTCCTTGCTTTAGCCAAATACAATAAAAAATGTTATACAATTATAAACCATCACCTTTTACAATTATACAAGTGCCAGAATTCGTCAAGAAATTTTATAAAAATGAAGGTGCCATCAAAGTTTTGCACAAATAACAACTGTCACAAAAGCCTGAGTTATTATGAAATAAAACTTTTTTATATTAACATGTTCTTCTATCTAATATTTTCGGCTGTTTAAATTTACTGACTATTTTAAACTTGATTGGTAATTGTTAAAATTCATATAATTATAAATCTGCCATTCAAATTATTATACAGGGGTATTTTTCATTGAAGGTAATTTTGAAAATCATAATATGGCTTATCATCATAGTTGGTTTAATTGGCATATGTACAGCTGCCTATTTTTGGTATATTTGGTCAAGCAACATGCCTTACCTTGGATCTATAAAAGAATACCGCCCTCCTATTATAACTGAGATATACAGTGACGACAACGAAGTAATCGGTAGATTCTGGGAAGAAAAAAGGAGTGTAGTTTCTTTGGAGCAGCTACCGCAGCACCTGATCCAGGCATTTATTTCTGCAGAAGATGACCGTTTTTTTGAACATCAGGGTATAGACATCAAAAGTATTGTCAGGGCTTTTATCAAAAATATTACTGCTGGTAAAATCGAGCAGGGGGGAAGTACTATTACCCAACAGGTAACAAGATCCCTGCTTCTTATGAATACGGAAAGAACTTATCGAAGAAAAGTCAGAGAAATCGTTCTTTCAATTCAGCTTGATAAAAATTTCAGTAAGGATCAGATACTCTTTCTATACCTGAATCAGATATACCTTGGACAGGGAGCCTATGGAGTAGAAGAAGCAGCACGCACCTATTTTAACAAATCAGCCAAAGACCTTGAGCTTGCAGAATCAGCTCTTTTAGCCGGTCTGCCCCAGGCTCCTGCAAGATACTCTCCGATCTCACATTTTGACCGTGCAAAGTCAAGGCAGAAATATGTCCTTGAGAGGATGTGTGAAGAAGGGTACATTTCAGAGAAACAATGCATAGATGCGATTGAAAGTCCGATTAACCTGAGAACAACTGTAGAAGATAACTTTGCTAAAGCTCCTTACTTTACCGAACATATCCGACGATACATTTTTGATAAATACGGCAGGGATTTTTTATATCGCGGAGGACTAAAAGTATACACCAGCCTCAACCTGAGTATGCAGAATGCCGCCAGAAAGGCTTTGAAGAAAGGCTTACATGCGCTTGATAAAAGGGAGGGTTACAGGGGTCCTGTCACTCATCTTGCACAAAACAACATACAGGAATATAAAACAGATGCTTTAAAAAAGTTTAAATCTAATCCACCAGTTATCAATTCTGTTTGTGAAGGTATTGTTGAATCAGTTGATGACCAGAAAAATATAGTAACAGTTTGGCTCGGGGAAGGAAGTGGATATCTGCCTCTATCAAATATGGAATGGGCAAGGAAGCCTGATCCGGCCGTTGCTTACTATTCCGAGAGCGTTAAAACTGCGTCTCAAGTCCTTAAACCAGGCGATGTTATACTTGTCAGACTTATAGAAAGATTCAATCAATCAGCTAACAGCAAATATAATCAACCCGGTTCAGAGACAAAACCTGCCTGGGAGGTATCATTAGAACAGACACCTGAGGTCCAGGGCGCCCTGCTCTGTATTGCTCAGGAAACAGGTGAAATTAAGGCCATGGTCGGTGGCATGGATTTTACTGTCAGTCAGTTTAACAGGTCAATTCAATCCAGACGCCAACCAGGTTCTGCTTTTAAGCCGATTATCTATTCAGCGGCTCTGGACTGGGGAATGAGCCCGGCTGAAATTCTTATGGATACTCCTTATATATCTGATAATAATCCTGGTGATGAAGTATGGAAACCTCAAAACTACAAGGAAAAATTCTTTGGACCGACATTATTCAGAGAGGCCCTTGCAAAATCACGAAATGTTATCACAGTTAAGATATTGAACAGGATCGGAATAAGCTATGCCATACAATATGCAAAAAACATGGGTATTGAATCCCCTCTGAGTCCTGACCTTTCTTTGGCTCTCGGATCGAGCGGAGTTTCACTGATGGAGATAACCAGAGCTTATTCAGTATTCGCAAATGGAGGCATGCTTGTAAAGCCCATTTTTATCAAAGGAATAATTGACCGAAGCGGACAGATAATACTAGAAAATCAACCAGAAAACAGGAAAGTTATATCAGAGGAAACCGCATATGTTATGACCGATCTTTTAACGGCAGTTATCCAGGAAGGAACAGCCTGGAGAATAAAGGCCTTAAAAAGACCAGCCGCAGGGAAAACCGGAACCACAAATAACCTGTGGGATGCATGGTTTATAGGATACACCCCTGAACTGGTTACAGGTGTCTGGGTAGGCTATGACGATCTTAAGGCCATGGGAAAAGGTGAAACAGGTTCTCGGGCCGCAAGTCCAATATGGCTCGATTTTATGTCCGAGGTTCTAAAAGAAAATCCCGTTATCGATTTTCAGATACCCGATGGAGTTATATTTGCCAAGATTGATTCAAGCACAGGTCTTCTTGCAAGCCCTTATTCCGAGAAAACTCTGTTTCAGGCATTTAAAAAAGGGAGCGAGCCAAAAGAATATTCGCCCAAGCCTACTGCTCCTAAGTCAGGCCATTTTAGCAGATTTGATATGAATGATACAAAGTAATTTAACAATAATCAAACACAGTCTTTTTTAAACATGACTGTTTTATACTATCCCGTCAGGCTTCCTGCTGTTCCTTTTCCATAGCGTAAAGCTCTTCATATCTTTTGATAACAGCATACATGCCATGATCGAAGACACGGATCATTTTGTTAATGCTCTCCTGTGATCTTCTCAGATCAAGGCCTGTCAAAACAAGCGCATGAGATTCCGTGACCAGCCAGATTTGTCTCCTTATCATGATAAGGGCATAAATAGCCTCATACGAAGGAACACCAGCCTTAAATCTCATTTCTGCATAATTAGTAAAATATTCAAAGACCTCTGTATAAGGTTTTTTACAAAAATATATCCGCCGCAGATTTTGAAAAAAATCCATAATATGGCTGATACACTCATTTTGGGTCATGGAACGAAAAGACGGAGTTTTGGGATTTTCCCTCAAAGCCTTGCACAACCGCTCTGAGATTTCCTTTGCGTGGCTTTCTGTTACGGCCATCAGTTTATCGGCAAAGCCTTCAACTTTTAGCATATATTTCCCCCCTTTCTTTTTCCTTTTAACTCTATACCAGCTTTCCCATTACCCTGAAAAAAAAAGTTATTCCCAGGGATATTATTACAACATTAAGAAGTATTAAAATGACGGTCGCGATAAAAATCATTCTTTGATTCGAATTTAGCCCTGCAAACCAGTTGTGGAAATCCTTTCTGAAATTTTTCACTAAAGCCTCTGTTCAATAAGCCTCTTTACAAAAATTTCCTCTCTTTCCATTTCTTCAAGTCGATCGGTAATATATTTTTTAGTTTCCTCGTTCTGGGGTATAAATATCTTGTCAAGAGCATTAACCCTCCGCTGAACTTTCTTCAGCTCTCTGGAAAGTATAAAAATAGATTTAGTAAATGTGGCATACCTCGCAAGCAAAGGAAGCAGATTGATACTTTTTTCTTTTACTTTATCGTAACTACCGGTTGTCCCCAGAAAACTGGAAGCTTTTTTTAATTTCTTTGTCTGCAAATTTACGCTTGGTATTTTAAGCCCCATCAGTTTCGAATACTCTAAAAACATTGAATAACTTCGCCTTTCAGAATGGCTCTTCAGGGAAAGGGTATCTGAACCCATATCAACAGCAGCAATTTTATAATCATTATAAAGCTCGTCAAGTGCCTCCTGAAATTCCTTTTCGAGCCTTTTAATAATGTTAATATTACGTACTATCGTCATCACAAGAATTTCTCTTTTTTGATTTAAAAGATCATAACCTGCATAAGCAAAAGACAGATCATCCTTTACTTTTCTTAGGCTTGATTTAGTTGGGGGAATATCTATTTTAGCCATTTTGAAAATTCCTCGAAATTATTGTGACAATTAAATCAGTATTCGCTATCAGGAATATAGTACTTTTGAATATCCTCTTTCGCAATCCTGTAGAGTTCTTCCTTTGGCAGGGTCGATAGCATTTGCCATCCAATATCAAGCGTTTGTTCAATAGATCTATTTTCATCCTGGGCCTGACTCAGGAATTTTTCTTCAAAGACATTGCCAAAATGCATATATGTCTTATCCAGATCTGAAAGCTCTTCCTCGCCTACAATTGCAGCCAGTGCCCTGATTCGTTTTACTTTTGCATAAGATGCAAAAAGCTGAGCCGCAACCTGAGCGTGGTCTTTTCTTGTCCTTCCTTCACCGATTCCATCCTTCATAAGTCTTGAAAGAGAAGGAAGCCCTGCTATCGGAGGATATACTCCCTTATTGAATAGTTCTCTCTCAAGCACTATCTGTCCTTCTGTTATGTATCCGGTCAGATCCGGAACAGGATGAGAAATATCATCACTTGGCATTGAGAGAATAGGAATCTGTGTAATTGACCCCTTCACACCCATGATTCTACCGGCACGCTCATATATTGCCGCAAGATCACTATATAGATAACCCGGATATCCCTTTCTCGAAGGTATCTCACCTCTTGAGCTTGACAGCTCTCTTAAGGCCTCACAATAGTTTGTCATATCAGTCAAAATTACAAGGACATGCATACCCTCAGTAAAAGCAAGATATTCTGCAAGGGTCAGTGCCGCCCTGGGGGTGATAAGACGTTCAATGGATGGTGCATCAGCAAGACTCAGAAAAATTGCAGAGTACGGAAGGACACCGCTCTCCTCAAGTGAATCAATGAAGAATCTTGCAACATCAAACTTTACACCCATTGCGGCAAAAATAACTGTAAATTCTTCTTCAGAAGAAAGAATCCTTGCCTGTCTGGCTATCTGTGCAGCAATAATATCGTGAGGCATACCGCTCCCCGAAAATATCGGAAGCTTCTGTCCACGGATAAGAGTATTCATGCCGTCAATAGCAGAAATGCCGGTTTGAATAAAATCCCTCGGGTATTCCCTTGTATAGGGGTTCATTGGAAGCCCGTTCACATTCATTACTGCATCAGATATGATTTGAGGGGCACCGTCTATGGGTCTGCCTAATCCGTCAAAAACTCTGCCTAACATATCGTGATGCACGGGTATCTCAAGAGGCCTGCCAAGAAAAGTGGGTCTGACACTCTTCAAAGAAAGGCCGGAGGTACCTTCAAAAACCTGAACAACGGCCACATCTCCATCAACTTCAAGTGTCTGCCCGGTTCTTATTGCCCCGGAAGCCTCTCTTATTTCAACCAACTCATCATAGCCTACTCCTTTTACCCCTTGAACGAACAGAAGTGGACCGCTAATACGTGACAGGTTAGTATATTCCAGTTCGTATTTCATTGATATGGCCTCCAATGATTAAATATAAATCACACAAAATTTATATCTTTAAGACTGAGGAACTCGCAAAAAGTCATAAATTGCTTTGATTCGGGGCTGGAATGACGATTGTTGGACTTTTTACGAGTCTGTCAAGACTAATATTTTAGACAATTAAAGCTCGTGCTGTCTTAGTGAATAAAGAGCTCCCTCAAGTCTTTCAATAAATGTGTCAATCTTTTCAGTCTCTTCATTACCTATCTCATTCTTTAGCCTTACTATTTCGGAAACAATTTCCAGGGATAGAATAGGCCCCAATTCAACACCTGATAACAGTAATTCTTTGCCTTCTCGATAATAAGCAACTATTGCCTTTAACAGTTTAAGCTGTTTCTCAGCGCTGCAATACATGTCTTTAGGATCAAAAGAGTTCTGCTGCAGGAACCCGTTTTTAATAAGTTCAGCGCAATAGAGTACGAACCTATGATGCGCGGGCAAGGCATCAGGCCCTACAAGCTTGACTATCTGTTGAAGCCTGTTGTCCTCTAACAGAACATTCATAGCCTCGTTTCTAAGCGACAGCCATTCACTGTCCAGCTCACTCCACCATTCCTTGATATCATCAAGGTATTCGGTATAACTCTCTATCCATCCGATTGAAGGGTAATGGCGCGCATCTGCCAGCACCTTGTCAAGAGCCCAGAAGCACCTGACAAATCTTGTAGTATGCTGTGTAACAGGCTCAGAAAAATCACCTCCCGGCGGCGACACAGCGCCAATAATGCTTATACTGCCTTCCTCGCCGGAAAGTGTCTCAACAAGGCCGGCCCTCTCATAAAATGAAGCAAGTCGTGTTGCAAGATAAGGCGGAAAGCCCTCCTCAGCAGGCATATCACCCAATCTGCTTGCAAGCTCACGCAGCGCCTCAGCCCATCGTGAGGTTGAATCAGACATAACAGCTACACTGTACCCCATATCTCTGTAATATTCTGCAATGGTAACTCCTGTATATATACTGACTTCCCTGGCAGGAACCGGCATATTTGAAGTATTTGCAATCATTACCGTTCTTTCAATCAATGGCCTTTCCGTTCTGGGATCAATAAGTTTAGGAAAATCATTCAAGACCTCCGTCATTTCGTTTCCCCTCTCGCCACACCCGATATATACTATAATCTCCGCATTGCTCCACTTTGCAAGAGCATGCTGGGTCATAGTCTTACCGGTTCCGAAACCACCAGGAATTGCAGCTGTCCCGCCCTTGGCAATAGGGAAAAAAGTATCTATTATCCTCTGGCCGGTAATAAGAGGGGTTTGCGGCTTTATTTTGTCCCTGAAAGGACGTGGTTTTCTTACCGGCCAATATCCTGCGAGTTTCCCTTCATAAGTACCATTTTCCTGAACAATTGAATAAATATTTTCTTCTATGGTGTATTCACCAGGATCTGCTATGAATTGAACACTTCCTGAAACTCCTTTCGGCAGGATTATCTTGTGAAGGATTAAATCCGTTTCCTGAACCTCTCCTATCAAAGCCCCCTCTTTTAAGATATCTCCTTTTTTTACAACAGGCCGAAAACCCCATTTCTTTTCAGCATTGAGAGGGGCGATCTTTATGCCTTTTTCAATATAGCTGCCACAGGCATCCGCATATCCAACCAGGGATCTCTGTATACCGTCATAAATGCTTGTAAGTAATCCCGGCCCCAATAATACTGACAGTGGCCTTCCGTAGGACACAACATCATCCCCAGGCATTAATCCGGTATTGTCTTCATAAACCTGAATTACAGCATAATCCTCTTCAAGCCTTATTACTTCACCAATAAGTCTGTGAGGCCCGACCTCAGCAATATCAAACATGCTGATTCCCTTTAGTCCTTTCGCCTTAACAATAGGACCATTTACACCAACGATCTTTCCGCTTATGAATGTATCTTTCACCTTTGCCCCTTTGAGATTTCTAATGTCCTTTTAAATCCCGTCTTATGACAGGGTGGAAAGCCAACTCATTCAATTATCGAGTGTTATGGCAAATCTAAATAATTTTCTTTTCAATGAGAATGGAGGCTACTTCCTTTCTTATCTGCTCATACTTCCTGAAGACAATTCTGTCGATCGTGCTGTTGTAATAAACACCTCTTGTTTTATCAACTACGATTGCCCCCCCTTGCCTTACTTCATCATCGACAATTATATTAATGCCAGCGCTATTGCCTGTTTTCTCTGTAACGGCATCCTTTAATTTTTCAATCCCGGCATCCTTCTCTGATATGTGAACTGGAATTTCTACCTCTGTGGTTATGCCTTCTTCGTAAATCTTTAATAATGCTTCAGCAATCGCATCCACTAAAAACAGCATATACTTTTCATTATTGCTTTCTCTTAGATCCCTGACAGCTTCTTCAGTTATAGCCGCGATATAATCTTCAATATTACCCAGTTTAAGTTTATTTTTTTCAATCAACGCCCTATTCTTGATCTTTGAAATCTCCCGGTCAATTTTATTATTTGTTTCGTCTTCAATTTGCTTTTTCAATCCCTCAATATCCGCCTCATTATTGTCTTTTAGTCTTTTTATCTCTTCTTCTGCCTTTTCCCGAATAGCACGAATTTCGCGGTCAGAATTCTCTTTAATTGCCTTTACAAGGCCTTTTTCATCTTTGTTTGGATCTGCTGTATATTTTTCCATTAAATAACACCCTTCCGCTCGAAACATTTTATTAGGAAATTTGAAAAGACCTATTGCCTGACTAAGTACTGTAAACAGCCAGGGGATGAATCTAAATGACTAAACCTTTAAACAGCCGATTGTCCCTTACAATACTTTAATTATAAAGCAATTCCCAAAGCTTCGGTTATATAGTCAAGTATTGATTTTCCAAACCCTCTTGGATCCTCAATGCCTGGTATTTCAATGATCACCGATTTTGGAGAATTTAAATTAATATCGGAGATTATTCCAGGGATCTCCTCGGCCAGATATCTTGTAATGACTATTACACCGGCATCAGGCCTGTGCAGAACTTCGTCAAGGACTTTTTTTACATTTTCCCTGTCTGCAACTATTCCTTCCACTCCTGCAAGACGGAGGGACGTAACAGTATGAATATCTCCAATCGAAAATATCCGTTCCATAAGGGCTACACTCTGGTTAACATCATAATCGCAATTATCAAACCATAAATTGCAATTCCTTCCGCCATCCCCAGAAAGATAAGTGCCCTTCCACCAAGCTCCGGTTTTTCACTCATTGCTCCGAGAGCTGCGGATCCGATCTTTGCAAGTGCAAAACCGCTGGCCAGGCAGGATAGACCAACTGCACCAGCTGCTGCAAAGCAGATAAGCGCCTTATCGAAACCGCCAAACGCCGCGCCGGCACTAGTCTCTTCCTGAACCTTTATTGTTGGCTGCTGTGTATCTTCTGCTCGCACGTCAGCATGTGAAAGGAAAAATAATGCAACCGCACCGATAACAAACAACATTCCGGCAGATGTAATCCTTTTGATCATAATAATCCTCCAAGATTTACGTTATGTTATCTTAATGAAAACGGGGCAAACCCCATGCCATCACCTTTAAAAAACTTTCCAAAGATTTCATAGTATTCCAGCCTCATTGCCTGAATTCCGCATATCAGTCCTTCAAGCAAAATTATAGATAAATTGCCTATAACAATAATAGATAAAGCAGTTACTGATGTAAGGTCAGAGTTGACAAGCCCGGCAAGCGTGTAGACCGCTATACTGAGCCCTGCATGGCTGAGTGCGAAAGCACCAGCCCTTATGAATGAAATGGTGTTGCCGAGAAAGCTTGAAAGCATTTCAATTATCTCGACAAGTGTTTCTATAAAATATTCAAATGCCCCGTGAGGGAAAGGATTTTTATTGCCTAGAAAAAAATAACCCAAGATATTTCTCATTGAAAAAATAAATATCGGGAAAAAGATAAAACCGATCATCTCAATTATTGATGGAACGGTTCCAATTTTAATATAGCGGACGAAAAAAAATACCGAACCGGCATAAATTGTCAAACCGGCCAGCCCCCGTGACCCAAAAAAGGCATCGTCATAGTTTTTTATAAGCAATCCATTAATAATATTTAAAATGATCCCGGCCGTATTGAAAACTGCTCCCATCATTATAACAGCGAAAAACAGATTCATTATGTCTTCCATAGGATGAAACCACAGTGCGGGTATCAGGTGCTCATTGCTGAAAAAGCTTCCGTAAAAAAAGCCGAATATTATGGCGGAACAGCCGCATGAGAATAGAATTATACCTGCATTTGATAAGAAGTTCTCTCCTTTCTCCTTGACGCCGGAAAAAAACCGCATAAAAAGCCCGGCAATGGCAAGCACAAGGCCCTGTCCGACATCGCCAAACATTACACCAAACATAAGAACATAAGTAATAGCGGCTATAGGCGTCGGATCAATCTCTGCATTTCCAGGCATACCTGCGTTTTTTACGATAAGTTCAAACGGCTTGAATATACGACTGTTTTTAAGTATTACCGGTGCATCTTTTTCTCTTTTTGTTGAAATAATCAAAAGGAAACTCTCACCGCATACCTTGTGCAAAATATCAACAAGTCTTTTGTTATTCCTTGTGTCGATCCAGCCGCTGATAAAAACAGTTTCTCGAGAAAAGAGAAACATTTCCTCAGCCCGGATTGTGGCCTCAAACTCCCTATATGCCTTATAAAGCTCCTTGATCTTTATTTCCCATTGAAGTTTTCTGCTATTGATAAAATCTTCTATCCGCTTCAGCCTCCCCTTTAAAATCCGAACCTCTGTCATCAGGTGATCAATGGGCAACCTACTGAGTTCAGTTGAAACCAGTTTTTCTGTTTCATCCTCAAAACCATACTTTTTTAAATATTCAATTTTTTCTTCTTTTGTTTCGGGAAGCGTAATACCAAAAACATGTCTCCCTGACTGCTTTATAAATGAAGTATCATCAACATGTGAAATGTCTTCATTTTCATCAACATCTATGGAGCCAAAAACATAATCACATAACTTCATTCCTTTAAGCATTTCTGCATCAATGCCAATTGATCGAAGTTCTTCCTGGCTGGCGATCTGTTCTAAAATCAGGTCGATCTTACGTGAAATCCTGGTATTCAACCTCTGGAATTGTTCTGCTTTTTTTACTATAGACTTTATAAAGGGTTCATCCTTATCAATATCTCTACTGTATGTTATCCGGGAAACAGGAGCATCAAAAGAATCTTTCTCAATATCAAGCACTGAGAACAGCGATTCAATCGAATTGATCATTCCCCTGGCTCTTCTTTCCTCCTCCTTCAATTCCTTATTCATTTCAAGGTCTGAGGAAACGCCCTCAAAACTGGCGTTTGACAGATGAATCAACTCCGCCTTACCCAGTTCATAAATAAGTTCGTCACCCAGGCTCTTTTGTACTCCTATGGTAACTTTTCTTATTTCAGCCTTGGAAAACATTCAGCCCTCACAATTAATTTTATTATAGAGCATATCCGGGGAAACATTAAATCTAAAGCCTTCAATTATCTTGAAGAGGTTTTGTATTTGATAATAAAGCAGCCATAGATAAGAAATTACACAATGTATTGAATGAAAATCTCTTGAAAAGGTCCTCCAAACATACGACCTGAAATACTTCTCCAATTCAAATTCTATATCCGTTGTTTCAGGAACGATACCTGTTGATTCTTTTTTTCCGAGCCTTTCATCAATTTCTTTTTGAAGCTGTCTTATAATCTCAGCAATCTTTCTGTCTTTCCAGGGGAAATCTTCGATCACGCGATAAAGTGATAGAATAAAGATAGAAATCTTATCTTCATCCCATGAGTAGCTCTCTTTAAGGCGCCTTGCCCAGACGATCGCAAGCAAAACAACCCTTCTGAGCATAATATCATCAAAAATCTGTCTTTGTTCTAATGAGATTTTTTTGGAAAATTCAAAGAAATTCAATGTGGAATAGAAATCGATTCTGCTTTCTATGGTTTCGTATTTTTCGTAAAAACCGTTTGAAAACACATTTCCTAGATATGTATTTTCGAGTAAAGTCTTGTATTCACTGACTGATATATTATCTTTTAAAAGATCTCTATCAAATTCATTATAGGGAGAGATATCATTCCATTGTTCTATAAGGACCTTTCTACCAAAGGACTTCGCGAGCAGCAATTTGAAATTGCTAACCTCAAAAAACCTCAAAAAGGACCTGAAAAGATCCGTGTAATATTCACTTGCTCTAACAAAATGTATCACCTTGTCTATTTGACTGCGAAATACAATCTCTCTGACTCTTGTCAGATCTTTTGCATCCGTCTCAGTCACAAGGCCGGGAAATGCAAGATTTGCCTTTTTAGCATTGATTATTTCAATATAATCATTACGCTTTAAAAGCTTACTTCGCAAGGCATGTATTTTTGCATGGAGGTAAGGATTATCCGCATAATAAGTCATTAGTCAGCTCTGAATTTTAGGATGCTAAAATAATCGAAACTATCTTTTTCTTCACCGCTTCATTCAATTCTTTATCCTGTATCAACCTGCCTTTTTGCTTTTTTATTTCATCCAGTTCAATTCTGGCAATTTCTTTTGCTTCATCTACTGCTGTCTTGAATTTCTCCTTGCTCATTTTTAAAAATTCGTTCCTTGCCTCAATTTTTTTATTTTCAAGCTCATTTGTTAACCTATCAATTTCTTCAGTGCATGCCAGCCTTGCGTTTTCTATATCATTTGAAAATTTTTGCTCAGCCTCCATTATCCTTTTTATAACATCACCCATAACCAGTCACCCTGATAAATTTGGTTAAAAAGAAATTAAAATAAAAAAGTGGTATTACAAGCCAAGTGTCAGAATAACTATCAGCAGCTCAAAACTATTGTCTTAAAACCCTGTTAAGTTTTACTGATAGTTATTATATATTATCTTTAAAAATTTTACAACGTCGCAAGTCTTTAAAACATCTTCTGTCAGGTAATATAATTCGCCTAAAAACGCAACTTCTCCCGGAGTATATATGTTCCAATAAACGAGTTTGCAAACTATAGCATTAACTAAAATGATTTGCCAGCAGAAAATTCACGCCACCTTAAAATCAGGTAATTAAAGAATACTTTTTATTATCATATGATTTAAATATTCAATATTCAATAGTAGTTACATTAGCAATTAGCTGCAAAAAAAATTACAGGTATTTTTGTTTACATTGACATTACGAAAAAAGGCTTCCCGCAAAGGAGCCAGGAAAAGGCCAATAATCTTCCTGAGTCTTAAATAGTTTCCACCAGTAAATTAGTTCCCGAAACTCAATTTACATCTGGAAAATTTTATTTTGCCGTTTCGCTTGATGGCTTTTAAGATTTCATCAATATTAGATCACTGCGAGGATATTTCCTGGATTCTTATTATAGTGTTTCATTAAACTTAGCTACCATTTTTTAAAATTGCCCTTTTTTTAGTTTTTTAGTAAAAGTATAAATAAAGTCCTACCATATGAGTCAGGGAGGTGATACCCATTTAAGGAATCCGCAATATATGCCGGCCTTAAGACGGAGCTAAAAAAGTCGGATGTAAAGGTGGTCTAAGAATCAGAATTGACAGAAATCAAGGTAGATGAGTAAGTTGACAAGGTGATCGTCTATTAGCTTTATTAACATAACCAGCACGAAAACTTCGCTGATCCTTTTGTCATTATTAGAAAAGACAACAAGGCCTCATTTATATTAAATTCCAATTCAAACACTGACATTTTATGAATCATAAAGTTAGGAGCTCAGATACAAATTGGCAGTGTTTGATTTACTGACCATTTTCCTTAACATTTACAGCGAAGGAGATTGAACAATGAGCCATTTTTTGAACTACATTACCCTGATGGTCGCCATGCTGTTATCTTATGGAATATGTCTATTTATATCAGTAAAATACAATACAGACAAATGGTCGAAAATCTTAGTAACTTTAATTGTTTTTTTGTTTGCTCCAATTAACATGATTTCTGTTTATTATGGGCATTCCATATTATCTTCTGCCTGTTTTGGTCTACAGGCAGGAGTTACTGGATTACTTGGATGGATAAAGCCAAAGAGGAAAAAAGCTTTTGCTACATACAAATGCCTATCCTGTGGTGCTGATATAAGTATTAATTCCTTTCGCTGCCCTAAATGCAGGTGGTCTATAGTTTATAATTTACCGCGCAAACCGTTCGCTTAACCTGAATGCAACATCCAATGGTGGCTTCCTCCGCCTCCCATCCGATTCCTCTTCCTATTCCAACTCGCGGTAGCCGGTTGCTTCTGAAATACTCCGGGATTGCCAGAAAAACACTCTTCCTATCATACCCAAGATATGAAGTTTACCGAAAAAAATGGGTTGTCCTCTTTTTCCCATTATTACCCTGGCAATTAAAAACGTCAGTTATAACAACGGACTTGATAAGCCTGCCCCGGCCCCCGATCCGGAGGCATCAGGTTAAATTCATTCTGGATTCCTGCCCCGAATAGGAGTCCCGGACATGCTGGAGTTTATCCGCCGGTTTTTGTGGCGGATTTATCCGCCGGTTTTTGTGGCGGATTTATCCGCCGGGTTTTGTGAAGGGTTTGTCCCGCACTGACGGAAATTTACCAGCCTATGTTTTTTAAAGGGCTTTTCAGTCCCTGACCGGGAAAACATTGACATATATTACTGCCTGAGCAATAAATATTGTCAACTTTTAAAGATACCCTTATGATATTGGAAAAAAATACGGAGGATATTGACTGTGAATGACGAAGCAATAAGAAAAAAAACCCAGGAAACGGCAAAAAAATTATTTGGCAAGGGGATCAAAATGGATCCACCTTATCTGATGTGGAAGGAATTTGACAGAGACCTGGCCAATGATTTTTCAAAATTCATAACAGGAAATTTATATTCCCGCACTGTCCTGACACTACCTGAGAGACAAATGGTCGTGTGCGCCATGCTGGCGGCCCTTCGAGCAAAAGATGAACTAAAGCTCCATGTAAATGCAGCCTTAAATGTTGGCTGTGACCCCAGAAAGCTGACGGAAGTATTTTTTCAAGTAGCTACATACGCCGGTATGCCAACAGTCAACGAAGCCCTTTCTGTTTACAGGGATGTTCTGAAAGAGAGAGGTGAATGGCCTGTGGCAGAAAATAAGGAAAGCGAATGAACTTTAGCAAGGCGGGTTTATTAAAGTGGCTGAAATAGATAGATGGGGACTTGATCCTTCCGTTCAGGCAATGCGAAGGGTATTTTCCAAGATGGAAACAGCACAGATTGAATTGCTCGAAAAACTTAACATATCACGTTTTGATAAAAGGTTGAGGCCTGCTCAAGATAAAGCAAGAAACCTGTTTGAAAAAACCTGGTCCCTTGCCGCAAAAAGGGGTATTGAAATTGGAGAAAAGCAAGTTCATATTCTCTACACTCATTGTCTTGGCAGAGCGCTTATTGAAACTGGATTTGAAATCGATTCCGTTGCCTTATCGGATAACAATGATTTTGCCGTTTTGATAGAGGAGATCCTGGAATGATTCAGTTGCGATTATTCGGACGTTGCCGTATATATCATGATCCGGTAAGTCCTGTCCTCAGACAGCCGGCTCAGATAGGATGGGATGCATGGTTCAGGAAGATTGATCTTACCACACCAAGGCGCTTCAAGGGTAAAGAGTTACTTTTCAGGACAAGAGGCTGGTGGACGGTTGAACCTGAGGAGATTGCAGAAATCGTTGAGGCATACGGGAGACTTGTTGTAGGCAATGAGGGTGAACTAATGGTTGAACTTGATAATTTAAGCAAGGCCGGGACACTTTCCGCAGCATTAAA
>DAINAR010000059.1:0-17219 GCA_036733345.1 Deltaproteobacteria bacterium
GGAGATGACAGCATTAAAATTACGGGCGTTAATTCGCTGAATGATGCCGAATCAGGTGAAATCAGTTTTTTTTCAGATCGCCGTTATAAAGATAGCCTGGCGAATACAAAGGCTTCTGCAGTATTGATTTCAGAAATAAATCCTGACTTTAAAGGCTCTCAGGTTTTAGTTTCCGATCCAGCTCTAGCCTATGCGAAAGTTGCCGGGCTTTTTGCTTCACCCGTACCAAAACATAATGGGATAAGTGAGCTTTCTGTCATACATGACAGTGTATTAATAGGAAAAAATGTATCAGTTTATCCCAATGTGTATATAGGAGCGGAATGCAGCATCTTAGATGATTGCGTTTTATTTCCAGGTGTCTTTTTAGGTGACAGGGTTAAGATTGGTAAAAATACGGTCATTTACCCAAATGTAACTATTTTACAGGATTGTCTTATAGGAAATAATGTAATAATTCATGCCGGAACCGTCATAGGAAGCGATGGATTCGGTTTCGTGAGGGATGGGGTTACTTCTGTCAAAGTACCTCAGCTGGGTATTGTTCAGATCGATGACAACGTGGAGATAGGCGCAAATAATTGCATTGACAGGGCTGCCTTGGGCAAGACATGGATAATGAGCGGGGTAAAAACAGATAATCTTGTTCAAATAGCACATAATGTTGTTATCGGAGAAAATACACTTATAGTAGCCCAGGCTGGTGTATCAGGTAGTGTTCATATTGGCCGTGAAGTGATTATCGGTGGACAGGTTGGAATTTCGGATCATCTTCAGATTGGGGACAGGGCGATGATTGGATCTCAGTCAGGTGTTGCAAAATCTATCGGGCCCGGTGAAATTGTTTCAGGTTGTCCTACAATGCCTCATCGTCTCTGGCTAAAAAATTCCGGGCTGATAATGCGACTTCCGCAGTTGAATGAAAGATTGAGAAACTGCGAAAAATACATAGAAAAACTTCAAAAGAAACTATCATAAGGAGCATAGTTATTGATGAAATCACCCCTTTTTTACGAAGACATTATAAAAGTTCTTCCACACCGTTATCCCTTTTTGCTGATTGATAGAATTATGGAAATGGAACTTGGAAAATATGCTATCGGGATAAAAAATGTTACTGCCAATGAGCCTTTTTTTCAGGGCCATTTTCCTGGAAACCCAATAATGCCAGGAGTTCTTATTGTTGAGGCGATGGCACAGACAGGGGGAGTTCTGGCAAGGCTGTCGATTTATGGTGACCAGGTGAAATTCAGTGATTCGATCTTTTTTATGTCAATTGACAAGGTTAAATTCCGAAAACCGGTAGTTCCAGGTGACCAGATCCTGTTCAGGCTGGATGCTCTTAGAACCGGATCAAGGGTTTGGAAAATGGCTGGCAAGGCTTATGTTGTTAATGATTTGGTTGCAGAGGCAGAGCTCGTTGCAACCATTGGTTAAATGAGAAAGGGGTTAAGTTGAGTAGTTGACTGTTTATTCAGTTTCAATGAAGGCTCAACTTTTGTTTTTTTAATGAGGCAAATAATGGAAATTCATTCTTCAGCAGTAGTCAGCTCAAGTGCTCGGATCGAGAGTGGTGTCAAAATAGGGCCCTACAGCAGTATCGGGGATAATGTAACGATAGGGCGTGATACAGAAATCGGAGCCCATGTTGTTATAATGGGACATACTCAAATAGGTGAAAGGAATAAGATATATCCCTTTTGCTCAATAGGCAGTCCTCCACAGGATCTTTCTTATAAAGGGGAAGATACACGTATAATTATTGGGAATGACAATATTATCAGGGAATATGTTACAGTAAATTTGCCTACTACAAAACAGGAATGGAAAACAGTTATTGGGGATAATAATTACATAATGGCCTATGCGCATATTGCTCATGACTGCTTTGTAGGAAACAGGATAATAATGTCCAACTGTGCAACTCTTGGCGGACATATAACAGTTGGAGATCACGCTATACTCGGTGGGCTTGTGGCTGTTCATCAATTTGTAAGGATAGGCGCCTATGCTTTCATTGGCGGCAAGTCAGGGATTGTCCAGGATGTGCCTCCATTTATGATTACGGCAGGGGGCAGAGCAAGGCTTTACGGTATCAATCGAAAAGGATTATGGCGTGAGGGTTTTTCCCAGGAAACAATCGACGGATTGAAGAGGGCCTACAGCATAATCTGGAGGGGTAAAAAAAGACTTGAAGAAGGGATAGAGCAGGTTAAAAAGGAAGTCACAATGTCTCCTCAGCTTGAGATGCTTCTGGATTTTCTACACGGGTCAAAGAGAGGGATAATGCGCTGATAAATTGATATTACTGATATCTATATCCTGATGAAAAGTAACGCATATGCTTAAATACAATAGGAATTTCGATTTATAAAAGCTGTTTACCCGATTACAGCAAGCAAGATTAGCATGTCACATGAAAAGACTGAAAATATAGGCCTAATAGCTGGTGGAGGCCAGTTTCCTTTAATGGCAGCCGACGCAGCAAAAAAAAAGGGGTTTAATATTATCGCAGTTGCTCACATTGGTGAAACAGATTCGATTCTGGCAGAGAAAGTTGATGAAATTATATGGATAAAATTAGGACAACTTGGACGTTTAATTAAATCCCTGAAAAAATTCGGGGTTTGCAAGGCTTTAATGGCCGGCTCAATAAAAAAAAGGCGGATGTTCGAAGGTATTAAGCCCGATCTTACAGGGGCTGCAGTTATTTCAAGACTTGCCATTTTTCACGATGATAATATTCTGAAGGCCGTAGACAGAGCATTGGCAAAGGAAGGGATAGAGGTGATAAGCTCTGCTTCTTTTTTATCGGAACTCTTTGTTGCGCCTGGATGTTTGACAAAGAGAAAACCCAGTCGATCCGAAAAGGAAGATATTAAATTCGGCTGGGATATGGCAAAAGAGCTTGGTCGCCTGGATATTGGCCAATGTATAGTTGTCAGGAAGAAAACTGTACTTGCCATAGAAGCAATAGAGGGTACGGATGAAACCATAAGGCGGGGAGGAGAACTGGCAAAGGAAAAAGCAGTTGTAATCAAGCTTTGTAAACCGAATCAGGATCTTCGATTTGACCTGCCAACTATAGGGCTTGAAACACTGAAAACAATGTCCCTTGTGAAGGCATCTGTTCTGGCTGTTGAAGCCGGGAAAACTCTGGTTTTTGACAGGGAGGAGATGGTGAAATATGCGGATAATGCAGGAATATCTATCATTTCTATTTGAAGACGCATCATGATAATAAAAGTACGATATTCCCATCATCAGTAATGATCTGTGATAAATGAGTTGAAAAACATAATTTGAGGGTTCGATCATTGAAGAAAAAAAGAATTAAAGTCGGTGTGATTGGGGTGGGTCATCTCGGAGAATATCATACCCAGAAATATATAGCGATGCCGTCAGTTGATTTAATAGGAATTATGGACATAAACCCTGAAAGGGCCAGAGAGATAGGAAGAAAATACAATACGAATGTTTATGAAAGACATCAAGAACTCCTTAATATGGTCGATGCGGTGAGTCTTGCTGTGCCGACAGAAATGCATTTCCAGGTGGCAAGGGATATCCTGTTAAGCGGCGTTAATTTGCTTATTGAAAAACCTATCACATACAGCCTGGAGGATGCAAAGGAACTTATTACTATTGCCAAGGAAAAAAATCTGATTCTTCAGGTCGGACATGTTGAACGTTTCAATCCCGCTGTCGTAAAAATGGAATCACTGCTCAATAATCCTATATTTATTGAATCTCATCGTATGAATCTCTTTACTAAAAGAGGCACAGGAGTTGATGTGACGCTTGATTTGATGATACATGATCTGGATATTATTTTACATGTTGTCCCATCGGATGTTAAAGAGGTTCATGCTACAGGTATCTCTGTTGTCACGGATAAGACGGATATCGCTAATGTAAGAATGATCTTTGAGAACGGTACCGTGGCAAATTTAACTGCAAGCAGAGTTTCTAACAGGAATCTAAGAAAAATAAGGATTTTCCAGCCTGATGCATATATTTCCGTCGACTGCCTCAAGAGGGAAATTAGCGTCACCTCTTTGCTGAATGAGAATAATGATCCAGATACCTTTCCTCAGATCACATCAAATAAAATGAAATATCCTGACAGCGATCCATTGGCTGATGAAATCAGTTCATTTGTTGATGCAGTTGTTAACGGTTCAAAACCGGTAGTTAGCGGCCAGGACGGAAAAAAGGCCCTCAGAGTTGCTCTTAATATAATTGATCAGATTGAGACAGGATGCAGGGGTTTTAAAGCCATTTGCTAAAATGATGTGAGACCTTTTAAATTTGTAGTAATCGTGGCCGGAGAGGCCTCAGCCGATTTGCATGCTTCTAATCTTGTTAAGGTGATGAAGCAATGGGAACCGGGCATCGTTTTCTGGGGCATTGGTGGCAAAAAAATGGAAGAGGCCGGAGTCAAGCTTATCCTCTCCTCTTCTGATATGGCAGTTGTAGGTCTAACTGAGGCGTTTTCAAAATTCAGGACACTTGCAAGGGCATCTAAACAACTCAAGTATATTCTAAAAAATGCACGTCCTGACCTGTTAATCCTTCTTGACTATCCTGGTTTCAATATTCATATCGCAAAAGCGGCAAAACAGTTTCACGTACCTGTATTATACTATATTGCTCCTCAGGTATGGGCTTGGCGAAGAGGGCGTGTTAAAAAAATAGCCAGGCGTGTCAATCATATGGCTGTTATACTTCCTTTTGAGGAGGAGTTTTTTAAGAATAGCGGTATTAATGTGGATTATGTTGGTCATCCAATCCTTGATTGTATTGCTCAGAAAAACACTTCACCGCAAATTGAACAGAATTTTCCAGTAATTGGAATAGTACCTGGAAGCCGAAGAGAAGAGATACGGAATCTGCTGCCTGTTATGATCAGGTCAGCAGAGATTTTAGAAAATCACTATGGAGGCATTAAATGCCTTCTACCTCTGGCGCCAACAATTGATGCCGAATTTGTACAGTCTTTTATAGACAGCTCAAATGTTTCTATAAATATAACTGTTTGCAGAAACAGCATTTATGATGTCCTCAGCAGTTGTGATATAGCTATGGTGACCTCGGGTACGGCGACCCTGGAAACCGCTGTTATGGGGATTCCAATGGTAATTGTATACAAGGTTTCTCCAATTTCTTACTGGCTGGCCAAAAAAGTGATTAAAACATCTTTTATCGGGCTGGTAAACCTCGTTGCAGGTGAGAAGGTCGTCCCTGAACTAATTCAATATGAAGCAACTCCCGAAAGACTTGCAGAAGAAGTTTTGAATATCCTTGAAAATCAGGGCGTTATTGATATCATGAAAAACAAGATGAAATATGTTAAAGAATCTCTGGGAAATGCAGGGGCATCTGAAAAAACAGCCCAAATAGCCATTAAAATGATAAGGCAGCAGTTAAAACAATCAGGGTAATTTTCAACCAGAAGATTAGTGTAAAGGAAAGTAGATTATCCATGAGGCAATTTTATGGCAAGAACCATTCTGATAGTAGATGATGAAGAAAGTATCCTTCAGTCTCTGGAGGGTATTTTTTCAGATGAAGGTTTTGAGGTAATAAATGCAACCAGCGGATCTCAGGCCTTGGAAAAAATTGAGGAAGTTATGCCGGACCTCGTACTCCTTGATATATGGATGCCCGGAATGGATGGCATAGAGGTTTTAGTGAAAATCAAGGATGACTATCCAAATCTTCAGGTTGTCATGATGTCAGGCCATGGAAATATCGAAACTGCTGTGAAGGCAACAAAGCTGGGTGCGTATGATTTTATTGAGAAACCTCTTTCTCTTGAAAAACTTCTTCTGTCTGTAAATAATGCACTTGATTATAACAGGCTTGAGGAGGAGATAAGTCTTTTCAGGGAAAAGCAGAAGTTCGGTATTACAGGACATGGAAAGGCTGTCACAGCACTGAGTGAGCAAATAAGAATAGTAGCCCCGACGGACGCCTGGGTGCTTATTTCCGGTGAGAACGGAACAGGAAAGGAACTGGTAGCTCATACCATACACCAGTTAAGCAAACGAAAACATAAACCAATGATCGAAGTGAATTGTGCCGCCATTCCGGAGGAGCTTATTGAGAGTGAACTTTTCGGCCATGAAAAAGGCGCTTTTACAGGCGCTTCCAGCATGAGAAAGGGTAAATTTGACCTTGCTCATGATGGAACGATTTTTCTCGATGAAATTGGAGATATGAGTTTAAAGGCTCAATCCAAGACACTTAGGATTCTGCAGGAGCAGAAATTTGAAAGGGTAGGGGGTGCAAGAACCATTAAGGTGGATGTTCGAGTACTTGCTGCCACAAACAAGGATCTTGAGGCAGAAATAGAAAAAGGGACATTCAGGGAAGACCTTTATTTCAGGCTTAATGTTATACCAATGAGAATTGCGCCTCTCAGGGAGAGGGTTGAGGATATTCCTGAATTAGTGGAGGAATTTGTAAAGGAATTCTCATTAAATACTAATATTGAAAGAAAAGAGTTTTCCGAGGAAGCAATTTCAGTTCTTCGGAAATATGAATGGCCCGGTAATATCCGCGAGCTGAAAAACCTGGTCGAAAGACTTATGATAATGACTAAAGACAGGGTTCTTCTGGCTAAAGATATCCCTCCACCCTACAATGCGTCTTTAGATGTCGAGCATAATCTTACGAGTGCATTTACGTCAGGATCTCTCAGAGAAGCAAAAAATGAATTTGAAAAGGCATTTTTAGCAAGCAAGTTGCAGGAATATAACGGGAATATTTCACAAACTGCTGAAGCCATAGGTGTTGAGCGAAGTAATCTCCACAAAAAGATCAAAGCTTATGGACTTGAGTCAGGAGGTGGCTCTTAATTTTATGCTATATATTAAATTCGCATCCTGTAACATGACTTATTCTTTCCCATATCTCTTTTCGTCCCTGTCTTGTTTTTGCCGAGAAAATTAGAGGTGTATCAACAGAAACACTTGAAAACTGCTCTTTTATCAGTTTCGATCTGACAGCTGCCTGCTGGCGTGAAACCTTGTCCGCCTTTGTTAAAACCATGATAAAGTATATTTTGTACTGATTCAGCCACCTTAACAGATCAATATCTCCCTGGCTGGCATCTCTTCTAATATCTATTATTACCACAACTGCCATCAGATTATCACGTTTATACAAATATTTTTCTACCATAGACTGCCAGGACTTCTTGATATTCATCGGAACACGGGCAAATCCGTAACCTGGAAGATCTACTAAATATATGGAACTGCCCAGAGAAAAGAAATTTATTGACTGGGTTCTGCCGGGCCTGGAACTTGTCTTTGCAAGTTTTTTTCGGTTTACAAGGGTGTTGATAAGAGAAGATTTTCCAACATTAGATCTGCCGGCAAAGGCTATTTCTGGCCTGTCCGGAAGTGGATATTGGTTTTCCCTGAATGCACTTGTCAAAAATTCGACATCCATATATTCTCAAGATATTCAATATGATAAAATTATCTCTGAAAATCATTTCACAGAAAAAATGCTTTTATGATTAAAAGACTGCTACACTGATTTTTTCTTTTTTAAAAAATCTCCGATTCGATTCATCCCTTCTTTTATATTTTCAAGGGAATTTGCATATGAAAACCTAAGATAACCCTCTGCGTTTTTTCCAAAATCAATCCCGGGTGTAACCCCAACTCCGGCTTTTTCAAGTATTTCAAAGGCAAGTTCATAAGAGTTATCAGAAAGGTGTTTGGCATTTACCAGCATGTAAAAGGCCCCTTCGGGTTCAACCGAAAGACCGAATCCCAGTTCCCTGACCTTTCTGATCATATACCTTCGACGTTCATCATATATCTTTTTCATTTCATCGACATCGGCCTGAGCCTTTTTTAGTGCAGTGATTCCAGCCCATTGTGATATGGTGCCTGCTGATATAAAAAAATTCTGCTGTATTTTCTGGAGCGGTCGGATAAATTGATGTGGAGCTATAAGATAGCCAAGCCGCCAGCCTGTCATGGCATAGAGTTTTGAAAACCCGTTGAGTACAAAGGCATTGTCGGTAAATTCCAGTATGGAATGCTCCTGTTTGTTATACACAAGCCCATGGTATATTTCATCGGATATCACCGGAGGCCCTAAGCCAGCAATCTTTTCCATCCGTTCACTTGAAAGAAGGTTTCCTGCAGGATTTGAGGGAGAGTTTATCAGGATTGCACCGGTCCTGGAATTTATTTTCTTTTTGATGTCTTCATGTCTCAGCTGGAAGCCGTCTTCTTCATAAACATTTACAAAGTTTGGTCTGGCCCCAAGAAAATTTGCAAAGTTCGGATAGCAGGGATAATGGGGATCGGATATTATTATTTCATCTCCAGATTCCAGCAGGGCTGAAAAAATCATAAGAAGAGCAGGGGATGTGCCGGAAGTAACAATGATCTGCCCTGGATCAATATTTACTCCATACTTTTCATGATAATTTTCACAAATAGCCTCTCTCAGTTCTACAATACCAAGGCTGTGAGTGTAATGGGTTTCTCCTCTTTGTATGGCTGCTCTTCCGGCTTCGCATATGCAGCCGGGTGTTGCAAAGTCAGGCTCACCGATTTCAAGGTGTATGATATGCCTGCCTTGTCTTTCAAGTTCATGGGCCTTTTCAAGAACATCCATTACAATGAACGGAGGAATCTGCTGTGCCCTTTCGGTTATCTTATTCATTTCCTGACCTAAAAAATGAAATCCTTCACGAATTAATAAGAGCGTTAATAGTACAGATTATTTCAGATAACCTTGTTTAAAGGATACTCAATTATTCCCTGAGCGCCGGCACTCATTAATTGGGGTATTAGATCTCTTACTGTTTTTGATTCAACAATAACCTCAACAGATACCCAGTTGCAGTTGTATAGTGATGCAACAGTCGGGGCGTTTAAACTCGGCAAAATCTTAATGACTTCCTCAACCCCTTTCTGCGGAATATTCATCTTTAACCCTACCATATTTTCAGCCCTGAGAGCACCCTTAAGAAGAAGGATTATCTGATCAATTTTTTCCCTTTTCCATTTGTTCTTATAGGATACTCGATTCGCTATCAACTGGGTGTTGGTTTCCATGAGTTCGAAAAGGATTTTAAGACCATGAGCCTTGATGGTGCTTCCTGTCTCCGTTACTTCAACAACGGCATCGGCAAGGCCAGAAACTGCCTTGGCCTCTGTTGCGCCCCATGAAAATTCTACGTTAACATCAATATTCTTTTCCCTAAAAAATTTTTTTGTAAAATTGACAAGTTCGGTGGATATTTTTTTCCCCCGCAGGTCTTCAATTTTTTTTATTTTTGAATCAGAAGGTACTGCGAGGACCCACTTAGCCGGTTTCTGACTGGTTTTTGAATAAATAAGGTCATCCAACACTATTACGTCAGATTCGTTTTCCTCAATCCAGTCTTTGCCAGTCAGACCGGCATCAAGAGTTCCGTTCTCTATGTACCGGGACATTTCCTGGGCACGGCAGATATTACATTCAATGGAATTGTCATTAATATCAGGAAAATAACTGCGTTCATTCACAGTAATTTTCCAACCTGATTTTTCAAAAAGATTAATTGTGGCGTTCTGAAGGCTTCCTTTCGGAATGCCGAATTTTAGTTTTTTCATTTTTTATAAACCTTTTCAGGATCAAAGATTTTTTTACCCACTACGGTAAAGGTTCCATCTCTATCAACTTTTTTGTGAAAGCAGGATTCATAACCAAGATGGCATGCGGCTCCACCAGCCTGATCAACCTTGAAAACTATTGTGTCATTATCACAATCCGCAAAAATTTCTTTAATTTTCTGAACGTGACCTGATGTCCCGCCTTTATGCCAGAGTTCTTTTCGAGATCGGCTCCAGTAATGAGCCTCTCCTGTCTCAATGCTCTTTTTCCATGATTCTTCATTGATATATGCGAGCATTAATACATTCCCGGATTTATAATCCTGAACAATAGCAGGCAATAATCCGTTTCCTTTTTTAAAATCCAATTCAATATTCTTCTGATTATTATTTTTCATCTTTCAGTATACCCTTTAAATTAAAGCCTTTTTATCATATGAGACTATCATTATTCACTTATAAATCAAGAGAAAATCTTAATCGTTTTTTAATATATTGTTAAAACCTTATCTCCATGAAGGAAAAGGCAGTGTTTTATTTGTCATCACCATTTTGAGCCGCCAGCTGTCCACATGCCGCCAGAATATCTCTGCCTTTGCTTTTCCTTATGATAGCAGTAAAATTATTTTCTAAAAGTATTTGTTGAAAATGCAGGATTTTTTCCATTGGAGGCGGAGACAGGTCAGAAGCGGGGGATGCATTTAGAGGGATCAGGTTTATTTTCGCCCTCATATTACTCAACAGTCTGCAAAGGTTTTTTGCGTCCCTGTCACGGTCATTAATACCATTTATAAGTATATATTCGAAGGTTATCATGCGCCTGTTGGGAAGCGGGATATATCTGCATGTTTCCAGCAGGCTGCTCAAGGGATATTTGCGGTTAACCGGCATCAGATAACTGCGGGTTTCGTCATCAGCAGCATTCAGGGAGACAGCAATGTTTATGGTTATATCCTGTCCTAATTTTATTAATTCAGGAACCAGTCCGCATGTTGAAAGGGTTATTTTGCGATGAGAAAAGTTCATCCCATCCGGACTGATCATATTCCCTACAGCTTTAAGGACGCTGCTGTAATTTGCCAATGGTTCGCCCATGCCCATTAAAACGATATTCGTAAGTCTTTCAGGTTCTTTTATACATCGCTTTACCTGTATAACCTGTTCAATAATCTCTGAGGATGTGAGATTTCTTTTGAGACCCTGCTTTGCCGTCAGACAAAAACGGCAGCCCATGGAACAACCTGCCTGTGAAGATATGCAAAGTGTTGAATGGTCTTTTTCGTGAATAAGTACAGATTCGATCAAAATGCCATCCGGGAGCCTGAACAGATACTTCTCGGTCCCATCTTCCGATACAAGAACCTTAATCTTCTCAAGTAATTCAATATTTGCCTTCTCTTTTAAAAGTAATCTTAAGGGCTTTCTAATATCCGTCATATCGTCAAACGAGCTGGCCAGCCTTTTAAGGAGCCAGTGACGGATTTGCCGGCCTCGATATGCTTCGAGCCCCATTCCAGCAACCCATTCCTCTATTTCACTTGAATCCATTCCCTTTATATCAGCCTTCATTTTTTCCACGCAATCCATTATTTCTTTATTATGATGATTCGTCACGCATTGTTCTCAGCTTGGCCAGATCCCATGCATAGTCATATATATGAAGGCCTTTGCTTAACGCTATTATTTCTCCGTCTTCCACACCTATGGTTGATGACATATATTCCTTGAGCATTTGAATAGCACCCAGGTTTGCTGGAAAGCCGTTCCATAGATCCCAGGAACGAAAATATAAAATGAAATGAAGCTTGCCTTCTTTAATACGGGTATCAATTCCTCGAAGACATGGAGGATCATTAAGAAAGATCGCCTGTGCGTCACCTACTGTCATATATGCCTGGTTGGTTTCGTACCCATCCTCTTTATACATTCTAATAACTTCAGCGATCTGGGGTTCCAGATATTGACCATAGGTATAGTCTTCGCCCGGTTGTTTTGCGGAGGTCATAAGATATGGCAGATATTCCTCGAGATAGCCTTCGGCAACCGGGTTCGGGATACCAAGCGATGGAGGTATATCAGGCAGGAGAGGACGTACTCCCGGGTACTTTATATGTACAGTAATAAAATCAAATTCCAGCCTTTTTTGACCCTCATAGCTGCCTCTTTGAATAACATATTTGCGGCCGGTTTCAAGCAGTCTGTAAATACACTGAAACCAGGCATCAGGCAAATCGCGTGCTTCAATGAACTCAGGCTTCATAGTTCCCTTCCTTTTAAGTCTGTATTTGAATAAATGTTTATATTCGCAGGGAAGAATATTTTTTGTCAATTTAAAAAACATTAAAAAAAATTGCGAAAAATGAATCATTACCACCTGAGCGTGATGAGTCTCAGTCTTTTTAGTCTTTACTTCTTTGTTTAAAATAGTACAATTTCGCCATGCCCATTACTTTTAGTGATTGATAATCGGGAGGATTAGCCTTGAGAAAGTGCAAGTGTCTATATTTCCTTTCAGCCTTGTTCTGGCTTTTATCTTTTTCTTTCCCAAATACAATAAATGCCGGTGAAGTGGTTATCGACTGGCTGTGGTTTAATCCAATAATGAAAACGGGTGGTGTCAGCCGTGGTTATGTAACGGCAGAACCAAATCCAAAGAAAAGAATTTCGGTTGGTATATTTGAAAACGTTGCAGGTGGGGCAGGGCCCATGATGAGTTCGGCCGGTTGGATGGCTGCTGCCATGGCAAGTCAAATACTTGGCATAGATCTTAGTAATTACAGGATTTCTTATGATATTTTTGGCAGCGTTGACGGTCCAGGTACTGGTGGCCTTACCACAGTTGGGGTCATAGCGGCAATCCGTGGAGATCATATTAAGGATGATGTGACAATGACAGGCACGATAAACCCTGACGGTACTATTGGACCTGCAGGAGGCATCCCTCAGAAAATTCAGGGTGCCGTAAGGGCCGGCAAAAAAACTGTTTTGATTCCATATGGAAGCAGATATGCCTATGATCTTATAACTGAGTCAATGGTTGACCTGGTTGATCTTGGCCACTCTTTGGGTGCCAGGATTATTCAGACAGGGGATATATATGAGGCATATGAATATTTGACAGGCAGCCGGCTTTCAAAGCCTAAAGTAAAGGAGGATATCCTTCCCGATATACCGAAACACGTCTTTGATCGTACAGGAGATGCAGTCAGAGCCTGGCATGACAGACATAAAGAAACCCGGGCAAAATATAAGTTAATACCAAACAATTATAAGAGCCAGAATATAACCCGGACTATGGAGCTGGCAGAAGCACTTTATAAAGGCTCCCTGGATTCCCTGCTTCAGGGAAACATAAGTGTGGCCTACAGTAGAGCAGTAATGTCTTTTATCATAGGGTATTCGGCGTATCTTCAGGCAGATGTATTAAGAACTCTGTCAACCCTCCAGGGTAATCCCAAAGAGGCGGTTAAAAATTATATTGATCTATACAGACTTTCCCAGGAAAGCGTTAATTCGTTTTATTCCCGATTAGATACGGAACAGATCAATACCCTGAGTGATATTATTACCCTGGCTGATGCCTATGCCAAGGTGATTCAGGCCAAGGGATGTATACTGCTTTCCCAGAACTTTGAGAGGAGCATGCTTGCAATTGAAAACCTTATGCAGGAAGCAGGGCGTTTATCTGGAGGCCCACGTCCCGTATTGGGAATTACCGTATCAAAATCCCCGTACGGCCAGGGATTAATGGTCAATGAAGTTTTACCTGACAGTATGGCTTTCCGTGAAGGTATTTTAGCAGGTGATATCATTTATCGTATTAATGATTATGCTGTTGAATCTGTACGCGAAGTGGGTGAATTATTTCAGCAGACAAGAATCGGCGACACACTGAGGTTTTCAATTTTAAGGGGAAATGAACAGATAGTTGTCAGACTTATATATATTTCAGATGCCTTGTCATCCGGGGAATCATCAAATTCTCAACAGGCACAAGTCAAGCAGAAACTTCTGGAAAAATGGTTTCAAAAGATGTTTTTAACTGTGATGTTTTATAAAATGAGTGAGGTTTCTATTGAGCTTGCTCATGACAGGCTTAATATCTGTCTGGGTTTTGGTGAGAAAGGAATGCCTGAACCTGTCGCTGTAAAAGGTCTTGCAACTCTTTTTTCTGTGGCAGCAGATGTTAATATGCGATATTTTGAAAGCCTTTACATTGAGCAAGAAGCCGATAAAATGGGGGCTTCACCTGCTCTGGCCAGGATGAAACTTATGGAAAATGATCTTACATTCGGCTTGACTTATGCTTCTTACACGGGCTTTATTAACTTTCCTCCAAAGAGCGATGTAGCCCGCCTGGGAGCGGCTATGGAGCTGTTTTGTGCTACATCGGGTCTGCTTACAAAATATTATTCACTTATGGCTATGATAGATAAATCGGGTAATGTGGTAAAAGTGGACCAGGAACAGTCATTGATTAATATGCTTGATCTGGCCTTAAAAAATGTGCGTCAAAATATAATTCTTGCAAAAGAAGGCGGAAATATTCCTGTCTGGGCTCAGCTTTATTATGAAGTTGGCAAATATTCACGTGAGGGAAATTTAAATGATAAACTGCAGGCGCTAATGTCCTTTTGGTACGCTGCGGTGCAGTCGAGGACAATTTATTTCCTGAGCGGAAGATAATAAAAATGTATTTTATTCTTATTTGGAATTTTTATACAATTATAAAATAAGGTATAATTTTAATTTTTAAATATTTTTTGGTAGACAAAAATTATAAACTTGTAAAAAATAAATCAACTTTGTATTAGAATATATTAAAATCGGATTAGTTTGTTAACCAGGATCTGGGAGTTTTGGTGTTTTTAAAAATATTAAATCAAAAGGAGGAGGAAAGATGAACAAAGGTGATTTGATTAATGAGGTTGCAAAAGTAGTCAAAACAAAGAAGGAGGCTCAGGCGGCAGTAGATGCGGTTATTTCATCAATTACAAAGTCACTGAAAAAGAAAGAAGCTGTCACTCTGGTTGGTTTTGGAACCTTTAAAACCCAGAAAAGAAACGCCAGGAAAGGAAGAAATCCACAGACAGGCCAGGAGATAAAAATTAAGGCAAAAAACGTTCCTAAATTTGTAGCCGGAAAAGCATTGAAAGATGCTGTGGGTTGATAACTAATCTGAAATTTTTGAATAGATAATACCCTCATTGGAGTTTTTCTGATGGGGGTTTTTTCTGGATTTATACATTTGAGTAAAGGCAGAATTATTAGATGATTTCAGAGCTTGAGGGCCAGATAGAGAGAATTGCCTATACCGACGAGGAAAATGGATTTACGGTTGCAAGGGTTAAGGTGTCTGGGCAAAAAAAACCTGTAACTGTGATTGGACATCTTTTGGCCCCGTCGCCTGGAGAGATTCTTAAAATGCAAGGTGAGTGGGTAAACCATCCCAGATTTGGTGAACAGTTTAAAATAGTCCAGTTCAAAACGGCTGTTCCTGCTTCAATTTATGGTATTCAAAAATACCTGGGATCTGGACTCATTAGAGGCATTGGCCCAATTATGGCAAAAAGGCTGGTAACAAAATTCGGCAAACGAACGCTTGAAGTTATTGAAAATGAGACTGAAAAGCTGGCTGAAGTTGATGGTATCGGTAAAAAGAGAATTGAATCTATAAAAAAGGCCTGGGATGATCAAAAGGAAATTCGTGAAGTAATGTTATTCCTTCAGACCCATGATATCAGCACAGGTTATGCAGTAAAAATATTCAAACAATATGGAAAAAGATCTCTTGAAGTTGTCAGGAATAACCCCTATCGACTGGCAACAGATATCTTTGGTATCGGGTTTGCCACTGCTGACAGTATTGCAGAGAAATTAGGGTTTGCTAAAGACTCTGAGGTCAGGGCAGAAGCGGGCATACTCTATGTGCTCCGGCAACTTGCAGATCAGGGACATGTATATTATCCTTATGAACCTCTTTTGAATCAGTGCCTTGATATCCTTGGAATTGATCGGGATATCATAGTTAAGGCTTTTGCAAATGTTGAATTTGAAAAAAGGATTGTAATCGAGGACATCAACAGCGGGATCAATGGATTCCAGGAAAACAACAAAGCCGTATATCTCGCCAGGTTTTATATTTCTGAAATCACCATAGAGAGAATTCTAAAAAAATTGGCAAAGGCACCAAAGTCGATACAGAAGATGGGGGCGCATGAAACGATTGAATGGGTTCAGGGGCAACTGTCTATAAATCTTGCCAAAAATCAGATTGAAGCGGTCAGATGCGCCATTGAAAACAAAATCATGGTTATTACAGGAGGACCAGGCACTGGAAAAACTACTATTATTAATGCAATTTTAAGGATATTTTCAAGGCAAAAAGCCAGAATTTTTCTGGCAGCCCCAACAGGCCGGGCAGCAAAGAGAATGAAAGAAAGCACTGATCATGAGGCAAGGACAATTCACCGGCTTCTTGAATACAGTTTTAAAACAGGAGGGTTTAAAAAAAATGAAAAAGAACCGTTAAACTGTGATTTAATAATTATTGATGAGGCATCCATGATTGATTCAATTCTGATGCATAACCTTTTAAAGGCAATTCCGCCTCATGCAACGTTAATTCTGGTTGGTGATGTCAATCAGCTTCCTTCTGTCGGCCCGGGTAATGTACTGAACGATATCATTGCATCCGGCTGCATGCCGGTTGTTGAGTTGAATGAGATCTTCCGCCAGGCTAAAGAAAGCCTTATTATTACAAATGCCCATAGAATTAATAATGGCATACTTCCTGAATTCAAAAAAACAGACCCGAATGATGACTTCTTTTTTATTGAAAAGGAAAACCCGGAGGAGGTACTTAAAATTATACTTGAACTTGCAAAAGAGCGCATACCAAATCGTTTTGGTTTTGATCCTGTTGACGACATACAGATTCTTACGCCGATGCACAAGGGCATAGTAGGTGCCAATAATCTTAATTCAGAATTTCAGAATTTATTAAATCCGCGAGATGAAAGACTGTTAAGAGGAAACAGGGATTTCAGGGTCAATGATAAGGTCATGCAGATCAGGAACAATTATGACAGGGAGGTCTTCAACGGTGATATAGGAAAAATCGGCAATATAGATTTTGTGAATCAGGAGGTGTCTGTTTCCTTTGACGGCAGGGATGTCGTTTATAATTTTTCAGACTTGGATGAGATAGTACTGGCATATGCAGTCTCTGTTCACAAATCCCAGGGAAGTGATTATCCGGCCGTAATTATTCCAATCCTAACTCAGCATTATATGCTTTTACAACGCAACCTGGTTTACACAGCCGTGACAAGGGGAAGGGAACTGGTAGTTATTGTTGGGACCAGGAAAGCCCTTGGCATTGCAGTAAAAAACAATAAAACTAAGAAGAGATATACCTACTTAAAGTACAGGCTCAACTGATTTTTACTTCCGCACTATTTCCATTTCAAGCAAATCATCATGTCGGCCCAACCCCGTTTATCCCGGAAGAATAATTTATTACGAGACCTTTGCAAAACTCTTGTGCGCCTCAGGCGCAATCGCTGCTTGTCCCAGCCAATGGCG
>DAINAR010000060.1:0-17206 GCA_036733345.1 Deltaproteobacteria bacterium
CTTGAAAGCCTGTTATGGCGGAGAGGGTGGGATTCGAACCCACGTGCCCCGCTATCAACGGGACAAATCGATTTCGAGTCGATCCCGTTACGACCACTTCGGTACCTCTCCACTACATCAGGCCCTAAGCCTGCTTTTAACTATAAAAACAGCAAAACCTTGAAAGTATTAGGATGTTATCCTGTTTACTCTTTACCACGCCGGCCACGGAAAAAATTCTGCATCAAGGCCCTGCATTGTTCTTCCATTATTCCGGGGACAATCTCTATGCTATGGTTCAAACGTTTGTCAGAGGCCAGGTTGTAAAGGGATAATGCAGCACCTGCTTTTTCATCAAAGGCACCAAATGCCAGCCTCTCAATCCTTGCGTTGATTGCCGCCCCCATGCACATTATACAGGGCTCAACAGTTACTACCAGGATGGTCCTGTTCAGCCTGTAATTTCCATATAATTGCCCGGCCTTTCTAATGGCCAGGATCTCGGCATGAGCAGTAGGATCATTCAGCGATATAGGCTGATTGCACGCCCTGGCCACAATCTTTCCCTCATTATCGGCCAGAACCGCACCTACAGGCACCTCTCCCATTTCAAGGCCTTTTTCAGCCTCTTTGACAGCCTGGCTCATCAGATAATGAAGATCGGCCTTCATCGGTTTCTTACCATAATAAAATTCTACCAGTCAACTTATAGTTCCTGCCTGTTGTTAAAGGGCGGTTTGACAAGCTATTTTCCGCCTCTATGTCCCAGGCAGTGATACCCTGTGGCGTGATTAGAACTCCTCATCACGCAGCAGTGTGGTCAGTAATTATATATTTATTCGCCTGTGCAGTGTATAATATCATTGATTTGAAATAGTTAAAGTATATAATAAGAGATGTAAATTACCCAATTTTGGCGAAAACGGCAAGGAAGAAATCATTCTTATATCATGGAGTTTGAAACCCTTATTATCACTGAAGAACAGGTTAGGCGCGAAAAGGAAAAGGCGCGCAGCCTGAGACGCACCGCCTGGTGGAACAGGAAGGTCCAGGAAGGAATATGCTATTACTGCCATAAGAAATTCCCGAAAGACCAGATTACAATGGATCATATAGTCCCTATCAGCCGCGGCGGAAAAAGCAGAAAAGGAAATATAGTTGCAGCCTGCAAGGAATGCAATAACAGAAAAAAATACCTGCTCCCTCTGGAATGGGAAGAATACCTCAAATCATTAGCATCGGATCTCTCTGAATATCCTGATAACAATCCTTGATTTACAGACAATATAAAGAGATTTCATATCCGATAATTTCTTTTTGCTCCATGGCCAGTTTATCGCTGGCACGACCCGAATTTACAGCAATCTCAAGGAACCCTGAACTCCCTATAATAGCAAGCATATCTCCCGTCTTTGCATCTGAATATGTGCCGGAAAGTCCTTCTATGACAATATCTCCAATCCTTATGACAGGTTTTGATTCCCTGAGGAATTTTTGCAGGTCTTCTTCGTGAATATTGGATATCAGGTTTCCGAAATGATCAACTCTCATTATTTGCCCGGAAAGCATTTTTCCTTTTGAATACCTGGATTTGGTTTCTACCGGCGAAGGCAAACAAAATTTAACCGCATCATCTATCTCTATCCCAATATCCAATGGATCTGCTCCATAGGACAGATGGGCTGACACAGGTGCAAATATATCCCTTCCATGAAATGTATGGCTGACATTTTTGAGGAAATATCTCCTTTCTGTAATATGGATAACACCTGGATGCTCATTTGATGTTATGACCGGCCATAGTACCCCATTGTCAGGGCCAACAAAGATATAGTCTTCTGTTTTTACCAGAATCGGGCGTCTCTCGCTGCCTACTCCCGGATCAACCACAACCAGATGTACAGTCCCTTTTGGAAAAAAGCGGTAGGTCTCCATTAAAAGGCTTGCAGCATGCATTATGGAGCCAGGTTTTATAAGATGACTGATATCTACCACAGTTGCATTCTGATTTATGGAAAGTATTACACCTTTCATGATCCCCACATAAGGATCACTAAGCCCGAAATCAGTAAGGATTGTGATAAGTCCGGAGGCCTTCATGCCACTAATCCAAAAGTCTTGGTACAATCTCTCCAGCCTTGCCGTGAAAAGCAAAATCCATGAATTGTGAATTCGGTGTCGCTTCCAGATTTATCTCTGCCACAATCGCACCCCCATCCTTTGCCTGAAAGGCCAGTGAAGAGGCAGGCTGAACTACGCTTGATGTACCTATGACAAGCATTATATCACAGTTCTTTGAGGCATCTACAGCCCTGTTAAGGAGTTCGCCGTCAAGTGATTCACCAAACCAGACCACATGGGGACGCAAAAGGCCCCCGCATGTCTTGCATTTGGGCAAAGGACCCATATCGGGTGAAAGATCCAGAGTAATTTCATTGCACCTGGTGCATCTCACCTTCCACAGGTTGCCATGTATTTCAAGTAAGTTTTTACTGCCTGCAAGGAGGTGAAGCCCGTCCACATTCTGGCTGATAAGAGTAAAAGAGGGCTTAATCCGCTCAAGATCAACAAGAGCCTTATGAGCCGGGTTAAAGGTTAGCTTGCTTATCAGATCCCGACGCCAGTTATAAAATTCCCACACAAGTTCCGGATCTCTTTCAAAAGCGTACGGTGTGGCTAATTCCATTACATCGTGGTTGCGCCAGAGACCGCCTTCGCCCCTGAATGTCGGCACACCGCTTTCAGCTGAAATGCCGGCCCCGGTTAATACGGTCACCCTTTCTGCACCCTTAATGGCATTTTTCAATGCGCTGATTTCTTTTTCCATAAGCGTTTCCTTTCACTTTATAATTTTACCTGCTTCCCTCCAGCCCGGCAGCTCTCAATCAATGCCCTCGCCTTTTCCCTCAGATCAAGGGCAAATGAATCGCCTTCGGCAATACCCTTTTGTATCATGGCCAGTATATCATAAAAAAGGTTCCAACCCTGCATCTCTTTTCTGAATTTTCCAATAAGGGGATTGAGGCCTGAAGTCAACTCCCTGATTTTCCGGTCAAGACGCTCACCGCCGTTCAGTATAAAATCAATCAGCTGTTCCACATCCGTGCCGGATTTATCAGCAATCATGGAGGCAGCCTTAAGTGCAAATCGCAAATATACAAGCGTTACAGGGATCCCTGATATAAAACAACCTGTATAGGGATCAAGTTCTGCCTTTATATCACTTATCCCCCATGGTAGGACACGGGCGTAAAAAGAAAAAACAAGGATACGAAGGTAATCCCCTATATGTTTATCCATCTCCGCAGATCTAAGGAGATCAGCATTAGTCAGATCCTTGTCATGCCTCATTACAAGACCGCTTTTGTGAAGGCAGCGCAATTTGTTTTCACCGCCCTGCAGCACCGACATAATATATGCCTGATCCTCGGCACGGCCTATAAACGCTGGAGTAAAAGGCCGGTGTTTCATCAGCGAATCAACAAGTATACCAGTCGTTCCTCCGGTAACATGTATCCGCTGGATACAATAACTCTTTCCGTCAATTTTATCTTCCTCATAACGGGTCATCATTTCAGCTTCCGTTGAAACGGCCTGGGGAAGTCGGCTGAAAAAAACAAGATCTTCACCATATATACCGTTTTCGGGAACCTTTATATCCGGGGTGAACAATGATTCTTTAACATCATTACGGTTAACAAGTGCGCCCGCTATCATTCCAAGTTCAACCTTATTTCCGAAACTGTCAATTCCCTGCGAACCCCATAGTGGTGTCTTAAGGTGATCAAATGCGGAATACCCTGTCTGTTCTGCAAGTTCTTCCTGCGGAAAGACCTGATCCAGGTCGATCTTGAATGTGGCTTTGACACCTGAGTCCATAAATACATGCCAGAATGCGGATACTGCCTTTAAAAAACTGTAATGCCTCCCGTATTCCCCATCCACGCCCAACAGATTATTCAGGACGTCATGGTCAGAAGAATCAAAATATCTTCCTGCCGCAGGCAGCAATACCTCATTTGTCATTCCTGCCGTGTCAGTCTCGCTGAATATAAAGATATTCAAATGCCGAAATTTCTTCATGTCCATTCCGTATTCAATATATTCCCTTGCCATGTCCCTTAAGCCAGGGTGGGTAACGGAAACTGAAAGGGCGCAATTGAGCCTGTGATCTTTCCCTGCTGTTCCATGCACCTTTTCAAACTCCACTGCCTTCTCCAGGCCCTCAAGTCCGTGCAGGATCTCGCTGTTTTCAAAAGCCATGTCAACAGGCACAGGATGATCGTACCACCAGACCTGGCCTTCCCGAATGACTTGTTTCAGTTTCTGTCTGTTCTCAGTGCTGATGTTTAGATTATCTAAAGTATGTGGATTACCTGGAGCAGTAATAAGGATATTTGAAGTGAACAGGATCTGATTTACAGGATCACTGATCGGAGAGGGGTTAAGTCTGGAAATCCTGATCTTCCTCTTCTCCCTTAAAAGTTTTATATTTTCATCTCTTGATCGATTATCCCTTAACGAAAGGCCTTCAGGAAAAAATATCTTCCAGATTCTGTTGATCGTCTGATCATAGTCTTTTACTTCACCCTCATTAATCAGCCATAGATACAGCCCGTTCAACTCCTCTGCAAAACCTTTGTCAGCAAAACATCTGTCTTCTATCTCGGATAAAACCAGATCCAGCCCTTCAAGGTAAAACCGCACTGTTTGACCCCATCCTGGATCATCTTTAAAAGACTCTAAAAATCTCAGTGCATTTTTGCTTTGAGAATGAGCTTCTCCACACAATCCTATCAGGAAAGCTGCGTTAAGGGTCCCGGCTATCGAATAATCATCAGTCCTGTCCGGCTTGAACTGGTCTTCGACCATTATGCCACAAACAGGCTTTGATGTTTCAGAACCAATGATATGGCTGATAATTGTCCTGAATTTTTCCTTCATGATCTGTCTTTAAGGACCATTTTTTTCTGGCTGTCTTCAAGTTATCCTATTGAATATTCATAAACATACAAAAAAACAACCTTTTATTTCAACCCCCCCCACGCACCTCTTGAAAATTTCAAGTGCTGATTTCATTCCCAATACATAAATTATAGGTCGGATTTTGTGCGCAGGCATTTCTTTTAAGCTGCTTTTTTGATATAATGAAACATAACTTTTAGAATTCATGCATCAAAAAAAATATTGTAAATAGGATTAAGGATGAAAAAATCAAACATTATTTTAATATTAGTATTTACCATGCTCCTCGGCCCGATCGGATCTCTTTGTGCCGAAAGCATTTCGTTTACATTAAATACCAACCCATATGAAATAATAAGGGATTCGGAGGGATTTGATCATGTGAACATGGAAGGATACAGACCTACAGGTGCACCTGGAAATCCCCTGCTGCCCTTCAAGGTCTTCAACATACTTGTCCCCCCGGATATCATCTGGGGTACGCTTGAACTCAGCATCAATGGAATTGTCAGTGACCTGCTTCCGGGGACCTTTAACATCAGGCCCGCCGCCCCTGATGCAGCCGGTGTTGACGGGAGCCTGATATATTCATGGGGATCATCAAAAAATATCCTTGACGAAAAGGACATGGACATATATGGCGAAGATGCCTTTTATCCTGCGGAGTGTCTTTGTCTGCTTCCTTATTCACAGTTGAGAAAGTGGAAATACACCAAGGTTGGATTTTATCCTCTCCAGTACAACCCGGTCTCAGGCCAGCTCAAACTGATCAGCAGTGCTGAAGTTGAAATCAGTTTCCAGCGCTCAGCTGAAAAGACGTCTTCAAAATTATTAAACGATAAGGTGATGGATCACCTTGCCCCCGATACATTCCATAACTATAAATCAGGGCTTCAGTGGTATGCCCCTTCTGAAACTAATGACAGGCAGGGCCTGCTTGAGGATTCCAACAGCAAGGCAACCCAGGCTGATCAGCCGAACGTTACATATGACTATGTAATTATTACCACCAATGCAATTGTCAGCAACAGCCAGAAACTGGCAGGCTTCATATCGCACAAGACTTCAAGGGGATTTTCCGTTCTTGTCGTAACCGAAACAGACTTCGGCGGTCTTACAGGAAAAGCGCCCGACCACAAGGCGGAGAAGATCAGGCAATGGCTTATAAACAATTATAGTACATACGGTATAGAATATGTACTTTTAATTGGTAATCCGTGTCCCTACGAATATGTAGGTGGCGAGGGTGATATCCCCATGAAGATGTGCTGGCCGCGATATGGTGCCGGTTCAGATGAAAATTCTCCTACTGACGGCTTTTATGCGGACCTCACCGGCAACTGGGACATTGATGGTGATGGTTATTACGGAGAATGGTCAGACTATACTGCTTTAGGCGGCGTTGACTTTGCCATGGAGGTATGGGTGGGAAGGATTCCGGTCTATTCCCCAGATTACACCACTCTGGACAGTATCCTGCAGAAGATCATCAACTATGAAAAAAGTGCGGCTACAGGGTGGCGTAAAAATATCCTCCTTCCCATGGGCTTTCAAGATGTCGGTTATGATGGTGCACCGCTTGGAGAACAGATGAGGGATGATTATCTTGTCCCAAGGGGCCGGTCAGCATGGAGGCAGTACCAGCAGGGGAGCGGGGCCTGCTCACTTGACTCCGCCTGTTCAAGTGAAGAAGAGCTTCGGGGAGGTACAGTGGTCATGGACCGCTGGGCCGCCAATCATTACGGCATTGTATGCTGGTGGGGCCATGGAAGTGCTACATCCACTATTGTCGGGTATACCACCCCCACCAATTGCAATGACGGGACCCTTTTCAGCAGCAGCCAGGCCTCCGTACTTGATGATACACATCCTTCATTTACATATCAATGCTCATGTACCAACGGCTACCCTGAGGATAGCAGCAACCTCCAGTACTCCATTCTTAAGAAAGGAGGTATTTCCACTGTGTCCGCATCAAGGGTCTCGTGGTTTAATGATGGCGTATTCTATGGAGATTTTGACGGCAGTTCCACAAACTCCGGGATCGGTTATGAATATGTAGAGAGACTTACACGGCCCCTTCCGGGCGGAAGGGCCTTATACGAGGCCAAACTTGCGGTCGTGCCTGATCTTTCTTACGATACAAGACTGATGAACCAGTATGATTTCAACCTCTACGGAGATCCTTCTGTCATGGCCGCTATTGTGGGAGGACTGCCTTTTCTGCCCCTGCTTCTGCTTGGCAATTGATGCGACATAAAGCCCGGGATTACACAGAAATATTCCTTTTATGTATTCCCGGGTTTAATTTATTTGGAGCCTAACAGGGCAAAAGCCCTTTCAACTATTTTTGCTGCGGTGATGCCGAATTTTTCATAAAGCACGTTATAGGGTGCTGATGCGCCGAAACGGTCAAGACAGACAGTCCCTCCCCTTTCGCCCACGTAACGATGCCATCCCTGAGACACCCCTGCCTCAACGGCGATCCTTACATGCACTTCAGGAGGGAAAACCTGTTTTTTGTAAGCATCAGGCTGTGTATCAAACAATTCCCATGAAGGCATGCTAACAACCTGCACTCCGATACCTTTTTCCTCAAGCCTTTGACAGGCATCAATGGCGATATGCACCTCGGAACCTGTACCGATGAGGATGACATCCGGTTTTTTGTCAGGGGATTCCTTTAGTATATAGGCCCCTTTTGAGAGCCCTGCAACTGGAGAAAATATTGTACGGTCAAGTACAGGCACATTCTGTCTGGTCAGGGCCAGTGCCACCGGTCCATCCTGGAATCTCAGGGCTGTTTTCCATGCCTCGGCTGTCTCATTTGCATCACAGGGCCTTATAACTGTCAGATTCGGAATAGACCTGAGCGCTGCCAGATGCTCTACAGGCTGATGGGTCGGCCCGTCCTCACCAAGGCCTATGCTGTCGTGAGTAAAAATGTATATAATCTTCAGACCCATAAGCGCTGCCATTCTTATGGCCGGACGCATATAGTCGGAAAAAACCAAAAAGGTGCCTCCGTATGGAATAACTCCGCCATGCAGTGACATGCCGTTCATTATTGAACCCATGCCGTGCTCCCTGACGCCGAAATGCAGGTTGCGCCCGTCATTAACTCCTGACTGAAAAAATTCCTGGCCTTTGATTTCGGTCTTGTTTGATGGAGCAAGGTCCGCCGAACCTCCCAGAAGGTTTGATACATGAGCGGCAATGGCATTAAGTATGGTCCCCGATGCACCTCTTGTGGCAACACCTTTTGTATCGGCCGGAAAAACAGGGATATCACTATCCCAGCCATCCGGCAGCTCCCCTTTTAACAGCCTGCTATACTCTTCAGCCTCTTCAGGAAATGCATGCTTGTATGCATTGAAACTATCTTGCCATTTTGCTTCCAGTTCCTTACCCTTTAATATTGCACGCATAAAATAATCGCGCGCCTCATCGGGAATAAAAAATGGCTGATCAGAAGGCCACTTAAGGTTTTTCCTGGTCAGATCAATCTCTTCTGCTCCCAGAGGCTCGCCGTGAGCAGAAGCACGATCCTGCTTGTTCGGGCTTCCATAGCCCAGGTGCGTCCTCACAGCAATTAGTGAAGGCCTGTCAGTCTCCTGCTGTGACTCAATAATGGCCTTTTCTATGGCGGCGAGATCGTTGCCGTCCTCCACCTCTTTCACATGCCACCCATAGGCCCTGAATCGATCCAGCCTGTTTTCGGAAAATGCCAGGTCTGTGCTGCCCTCTATGGAAATATGGTTGTCATCATATAAATAGATTAGATTGCCGAGTCCGAGATGACCTGCAAGAGATGCCGACTCATGTGAGACGCCCTCCATCAGGTCTCCGTCACTTACGATGCCGTAGACATAATGATTAATAATTTCATGCCCCTGACGATTGAATCTGGCCGCCAGGAACCTTTCGGCAATGGCCATGCCTACGCCGTTTGCAAAGCCCTGTCCTAAGGGGCCGGTAGTGGTCTCAACTCCAGGAGTATGTTTAAATTCAGGGTGGCCCGGGGTACGGCTTTCCCATTGGCGGAAATTCTTAAGATCATCAAGAGAAAGGTCATAGCCTGAAAGATGAAGAAGGCTGTAAAGCAGCATGGAGCCATGTCCGGCAGACAGAACAAAACGGTCTCTGTCAGGCCAGTCAGGATTGCCAGGATTGTGACGCAAAAATAGCGTCCAAAGCACATAGGCCATTGAAGCCGAGCCCATGGGCATGCCCGGATGTCCTGATTTTGCCTTTTCAATGCTGTCTACTGAAAGCATCCTTATCGTATTGACACAAAGTTCGTCCAATTTATTCATATCGCGCTCTAAGCTCCCTGCAAAAAGTGAAATTTATTAAAACCTAATTCGATCTCTACTACCAGCTTTATGGACACTAATCAACAGAATCTTTCTCCTTATCCACCATCATATACAGGCTATAGTTTAAAGGCTCTAAGTTATTGTTTATAAAAAATACCCCCTAGCAATTATTTTATAAATTTATTGGCCTCCAAGAATACTCCTGATACATTACCATCGTCTGTTAATAACAGGCCAATCAGATGCATCTCTAACGCAGTTAACATGTTTGAGAATGGCAACAATTAGCTTCTTTTTCCATAACATATGGAAATTTGTAGAACAATATTATGTTTTAACTTGCCATTATACTATATTGTGGTAATCTGAATTATGGTAAAATATAGAAATAAGCAGCGATACCTGCTTTTATGGAAATAAGAACAGCATAAAAAAATCCTGTATTAATATCTTTGAAAAAAAGTCAGGTGCCAGACACCAGGGAGGTAAAATTGCCATCAAAAGACCATGGGATAGAAGAATTGCTTAAGTTTGCACTGGAAGTTATACACAGCGCGGGAATGGAAGCATTAACATTTTATGGGAAAGGCAAATTCAATAAAAAATTTGATGAAGCTCTTGTTACTGAATCTGAACTCCATCTTATGGAATTTTTCCAGGAACAACTTGGCAGAAAATTTCCTGAGCATATAATTTTTGAGGGCAACCAGGATCTCAATGATTACACTCATGAGGGTAAGAGATACCTGTGGGTTTATGACGCCCTGGATGGAGTGGCTAATTTTCAGGCTGGAATTCCTGTCTGGGGCATGTCATTGGGTCTCATGGATAATTTCTGGCCCATTTTCGGTATTTTTTATCTTCCTTCCACAGGTGATATTTTCTATGCCATGGCTGGGCGTGAAGCCTATTGGGGCAACGTTAAGATCAGTGTTCTCAAGCAAGAAGGCATAAATGATGAAAGCGTTCTTCTAACTTACTCACGCTTTCATCAGCACTATCGTTCAACCTTCCCCGGAAAAATCCGGAGTCTGGGGTGTACGGCTGCCCACATCTGTTACGTTGCCATGGGCCGTGCAGATGCAGCTATTATTGCCCATGAAACATATCAGGATCTTGCAGCAGCCTCAGTAATTGTTGAAGCTGCGGGCGGAAAAATTTACAGGATGGATGGAAGTGAATTTATGCTGAATGATTATCTGAATGGAGAAAAGATCGATGAACATCTCCTTGTAGTTGCCCCCGAAGCAAGTCAACAGATTCTTGATTATATCCAGAAGAATAATTAAATATATAGCACTGCGGCAGGAAATCGTTATATCGGCACGATATATGATTTCTGTTCTCCTGCCGTAGTCAAAAAATACAGGACACAGGAAGCACCTTCAAAATATTCCATTTTTGTCGAGCTCAAGTAAAATAATAATTTTACACGCAGGAAGATTTTGAATATTAATTCAATAGCTTCTTGATTCAAAATCAAGCCCTTAATGACTGGGCAATATTTTTTTCGATTTTATCAATTTTACTGCTGAAACAGACAGTGTAAAAAAAATTTTTTGAATTGCGTGATAAGGTATTAAATATGAAGAAAATAATAAATATGAGAGAAATGTCCAACAATCAGAGGGGCATTATAAAAAAGATATCTGCAACCGGTGAAATGGGAAGAAGAATAAGGGAAATGGGTCTTGTGCCTGACAACGATATACAGATACAGGGTCGAGCCCCCTTAAAAGACCCTGTTGCCGTTAAGATAAAGGATTATGTGCTGACTCTGCGAAACGATGAGGCAAGCCATATAATGGTAGAGGTGGATATATAACCTGGGGCCAGATATCCACAATTCGCGAGCAAAAAAATGAAAAAAAAGATCAACATCGCCCTTGCAGGAAATCCAAATTCCGGAAAAACAACGGTTTTCAATGCTATTACCGGTGCAAGACAGCATATTGCAAACTACCCCGGCGTTACAGTTGAAAAGAAAATTGGACATACCACCTTCAATGATTTTGACATAGAAATCGTGGACCTGCCGGGGACATATTCCCTTACCGCATACTCACTGGAAGAAATTGTGGCAAGGGATTACTTGGTCAATGAAAGACCTGATCTGGTTGTTGATATCGTTGATGCCTCAAACCTGGACAGAAATCTATACCTGGCTGTGCAGCTCAGGGAGCTGGGAATTCCCCTCGTCCTAGCCCTTAACATGATGGATGTCGCTGAATCCAGGGGAATCGCCATAGATCACCAGGAACTGAGTGCTCTTATGGAGGTACCTGCAGTCCCGATTGTAGCCAGATCGAATAAGGGAATCAGAGATCTTTTAAACACAATAGTTGAAATTGCGAAGACAAATCCGGAATGGAAGCCTGTTGTTATTTCATATGGTATGGATATTGACCAGGGACTTGATGATATCGAGGCAATAATCAACGCGTCAACTATCTTTGATAAAAAGTATCCTTCCAGATGGCGTGCATTGAAGTGCATGGAAATGGACGGACAGATCTATGATTTACTGAAAAGAGATCCTGCTCTTGGCGAAAAAATCAGCGCCATATGCAAGAAAGTTTACAATCATAGCAAAAAAACCCTGGAGGAAGAACCGGAAGGCATTATTGCTGATTATCGGTATGGTTACATAACAGGCATTACAAAAAGGGTTTTAAAGAGAAAAATTGAATCCCGCCTCAATCTCTCAGACAAAATTGACATGATTCTTACAAACAGGATTGTCGGTCCCATTCTTATGATATTAATTCTTTACAGCATATACGGATTCACTTTCTGGGGAAGCGAAATTCCAATTGGCTGGTTCGAATCCTTTTTTGATTATATCAGCAAGGCATTCGCATCTATTATACCGCCGGGGCATTTTCAGTCGCTTATTGTTTCAGGGATTATTGATGGGGTTGGAGGTGTTCTAGGATTTGTCCCTCTGATAATGTTTATGTTCTTCGCTATTGCCATTATGGAAGACTCTGGATATATGGCGAGGGTTGCCTATATGCTGGACAGGATACTGCGTCTATTTGGACTTCATGGCAATTCCGTAATGGCTCTTATCATAAGCGGAGGAATTGCAGGAGGCTGCGCAGTGCCAGGAGCAATGGCGACAAGGACACTCAGGGGCCCAAAAGAGAGAATTGCAACGCTTCTTGCCATCCCCTTCATGAATTGCGGTGCAAAGCTGCCAATTTATGCCGTGCTTATAGGGGCCTTTTTCTCAAGGCATCAGGCCAGAGTTATGTTCATCCTTACCCTTCTCTCCTGGGCATTTGCACTTCTGGCTGCAAAAATAATCCGAATAACAATTCTTAAGGGGCCTAATACACCATTTGTTATGGAACTTCCACCGTACCGGCTGCCCACCCTGAAGGGACTTATTATTCACGCATGGGAAAGGACCTGGGAGTATGTAAAGAAGGCTGGTACTGTAATCCTTGGATTTTCTGTTATCCTGTGGGCTATGATGACTTTTCCTACCCTTTCAGAGAATCAGAGAAAATCCTTTGAAAATAAATATGACAGTATTAATAAATCATTTATTGCCTTGCCTGAAGTAAGGCCATTTTTTGAAAATGAATCAAAACTCATTGAATTCAACAGGCGTTATGAGTCCTATATAAGTGCAGTAAAAGAAAAGGATATAAAAACCTGCGCTGAAATTGAGACAGACAATTATTTCCCATTTTTGGATACAGTATATAAACTTAAAACCAGTAAAAAACAGTTGAATGGGTATGAATCAGTACATTTTAAGGCGGCACAACTGTATCTGAATTACCGTCATGATATCAGCAAAATAGATCTGCAGAAACATCAGGCTGAGTTGAAAAAGACAATTGCAGGAAGGCTTGGAATGTGGCTCGAAACTATTACAAGGCCATTGGGTTTCGACTATCGAATAAATATCGCCCTTTTAGGTGGTTTTGCTGCAAAGGAAATAGTTGTCTCAACACTGGGGACGGCTTATTCTTTGAGTGAAACTGATACTGAAAATACTTCCTCTCTTTCAGCAAGAATTAAAAACGATAAGGACTGGAATCCTCTCAGGGCATTTACACTTATCATCTTCACGATGCTTTACGTCCCATGCTTTGTAACTGTTATAAGCATTCGTAAAGAAAGCTCATGGAAGTGGGCAGGGTTTTCCATTATTTTTAATCTTTCTGTTGCCTATTTGACTGCACTTATAATAAGCAAGGCGGGCGCATTCTTTGGTATCGGACTATAAAATGGAATCCTGAATGATTGATTTCTGAAATTACAGTATGGCATTGAGTAAAACGGCAAATCAGAAAAGCATTTTTTGATAATGACTAATTATTATGAGGTATTGCGAATATGGAAAAAATTCCAATTACAGAAGAAGGTCTTGATAAAATCAGAAAGGAATTGAATCGATTGAAAAAGGTGGAAAGGCCAAAAAATATTCGAGCCATTGAAGAGGCACGAAGTCATGGTGACATCTCTGAAAATGCTGAATATCACGCTGCCAAAGAAACTCAATCTTTTCTTGCTACCAGAATTAATGAATTACAGAACGTGATAAGCTCTTCTGAAGTAATTCAGGTGGAAAAAGGACCTGTCACCAATGTTGTTTTTGGAAGGACTGTATTACTTTATAATCTCCAAAGCGGGGAAGAAATAACCTATCAACTGCTTGGCCCTTACGAATCTGATCCTGATAACGGCAGGATATCGGTAAAATCGCCCCTGGGTCAGGCGCTGATCGGAAGGAATAAAGGTGATGAGGTGAAAGTCAGGACACCTCGAGGCATTCAGGAATTTGAAATCCTTAAGATATATTAGGCTATTAAATGGAAGAAACAGGGACTGTAAGAATATTCATTCATGGTCTGGAAAGCAGCAACCAGGGTACCAAGGCTGTTTTTTTTCGCGAAAAATTCCCTGACATGATAACTCCAAACTTTCCAGGAGACCTTCAGCAGCGCATGGATAAACTGGAACATATGCTGTCCTCCAAATCAGAGATAAGGATTGTCGGCTCAAGTTTCGGAGGACTCATGGCGACCATCTTCGCCATAAAAAATACTTCACGGGTAAAAAGGATGGTCCTGCTTGCTCCGGCAATCAATATTGTGCAATTCACCTCCTACAGGAATGCGACTGTTTCTATTCCCGTACATATTTATCACGGGAGGAATGATGAGGTTATCCCTCTATCGGAAGTGGAACCGGTGGCTAAACAGATCTTTGAAAAACTTACTTTTAACCCTGTCGATGACGACCACTACCTGCATAACACATTTAAGACAATTGACTGGGAAACACTTCTGGCTTGAGTGCTGTGTATTTAAAAAAATTTCTGAGTAATTAGGTGTAGATAACTATCTAATTATTGCATTCATAAAATTCGGCAGCACGAATGCAGCCCTGTGTATATCGGAATTGTAATATTTCAGATTCGGGATGCCTTTATCGCTGATATTTTTAACAGGATCATACCTTTTGGAACAGAAGGAAAAGCCTATTGTCCCGGATGGGTATGTCGGGACGAGAGTATAATAATAGTTCACAACAGGAAATATTTTTTTATTGAATAGAAAAAGGTTCTTTATTAACTCCTTGTCGTAAAACATGCTTTCTGACTGTGTAACAGCTATACCGTCTTCAGTCAGGGAATCATGGATATTATTATAAAATTCTTCTGCAAAGAGCACCCTGGCCGGCCCAATGGGGTCGGATGAATCAACGATAACAAGGTCAAAAAATCCTTTAAATTTCTTTATGTACTCGGCACCGTCCTCTGTAACAGTTATCATCCTTGGATCGTCAAAGCTGCTGCTAATCGTTGGAAAGTATTTTCTGGATACTCTGATGACCTCCTTGTCAATTTCGCACAAATGGACCTCATCCACGTCATGTTTCAGGACTTCACGGGCAGTACCCCCGTCTCCCCCGCCAATTATCAGGACTTTCTTCGGATCAGGATGGACATTCAGTGCGACATGTGAAATCATTTCATGATATGCAAATTCATCTGCTTCCGTAAGCATGATTATATCGTCAAGAGTCAGCATCCTGCCAAAACATTCAGATTCATACACATCGATCTGCTGATATTCCGATTTGCACGATTCAAGAGTGGTATTTATCTTTATGGAAATACTTCTTCCCTTATCTTTATCCCAGGCATCATTTATCCAGAAGTCTTTCCTATTCATCAGTTATTTCCTTAAAACAATTTCGACGGTATAATCCTTACCGCCGAAAAAATCTTTCGTGAATTCAACAGCCTTTTGCGGATCATAGAGCTTGCAACTGAAAATATCTATATAACTGGCATTTGACTGATTTGCAAAATGCCCGGAAATGAGTGAAGTCTCAATAAGCTGAGTCATTGAAAAACCCGCTACCCTTTCATCTTCACCGAAATTGACTACAACACAGTCTCCGAATTTTCTCATCTCTATAAGATCGCACAGCCTGTCAACATATTCCTTGATCTTATTTTCATTCCTGATAGTTTCCGGATTGCACTGATGAAGGTTGATAAGGGTATGCAGCCCCCATGCATCCATGAAATCATAACTCTTTTTAATATCAGAAAAACTTGTGCCAAGTTTAATGCCCATATTCAAGCCTCGGAAGGTTTGTGCCTTAATTTCTGCAGGGGGACGTCCAGTATTCCCCTTTTGACTTCCATAACATAAATGGATCCGGAACCGAATTGTTCCTTCACGTATTTAACGGCGCTCTCGTTATCAACATCTGTTCCGCATGTAAAAATATCAACAGCGCAATATCCGAACTCAGGCCATGTGTGTATGGAAAAATGCGATTCAGCTATAACAACAACTCCGCTGACCCCGTGAGGTTTAAATTTATGAAACACAGGCTTGATAATCTCAGCGCCTGAAACCCTTACGGCTTCAAGCATTATTTCTTCGACTTTCTCTACGCAATTTATTATTTCAGTATTGCATTCATACAGCTCGATTAAAAAGTGTTTGCCTAATGATTTCATTTCCCTGACTAACCCTCCGCAGTATATCTAAAAATTCTGATAAACCCAGATATTTCAAGGTATCAGGTATCCTTAACTGACATTCCGTCTCAAGGATCATAAAAAACCTTGGATAATAATCATATTGAATGTCAATTGTCAATATAAAGGAATTGAATTTTTAAATTTTTAGAATAGCATCTGCTGCTCCGGCAAAAACGCTTTTCATACAATTTTCCTGCGAGCCGCAGTGAAAAGAAACGCCTGATTTTAAGCGGAAAGCAGCATATAATTAACCTGGGCCAAAGCCACGTGACGGTTATCCGTGTCGAAAAGTTCAACTGTTACCGGGCACATCGTACGGCCAAATTTAACCACTCTTGCCCTGGCAGTCACGTCGGTAAGGCAGGGTGCTAAAAAACGAATACTCATATCCGTAGTAGTAAGGCGGACATCCGGACCTGTTAGGGTAAAAATAGCAAAACAGGCAGCGCTGTCTGCCACAGTCATAAGCAGACCGCCATGAAAGGATTCAAAAACCCCGTCATATGCCTTTTTTCTCGGAACCCTCGTCTCGCAGTAGCCTTCAGAGAAATTCAGAAACTGCATTTTAAGAGTATCAACAATAGGTATCTTTTCTATCCTTTCAAATATTTTTTCCTTAAGTTCAGAAGATATCATGAAAAACTCCATTCAGAGATTAATTGTCTGAAAATTCTAATCACCCTTTTGTTTCAATCCGCCAGCCAGCCAACCAGCCAGAGGCTGGTAAAAGGCTGGTAAAAGGCGGACGAGGGTTCGATCCTGCCTCAGGCAGACAAGTCCCCGCCCCTTGGGGCGTTCAATGCTTTTTAAGATACCCCGCTGCTCTGCGGCGGGGTAGTTCATTTGTATTTCTCCAGTCTTTCGATAAAGACTTGGGGTATCTCACCAATCCTGCGTTTCCGGTAATCAAATGCCAGCA
>DAINAR010000061.1:0-17141 GCA_036733345.1 Deltaproteobacteria bacterium
CTCCCTGGGGAATGCTTTTTTTTGCACTGGCAGGGGCAATAACTGGTGAACTTTTGGCAGGCAGAAACAGCAGTATGGCCCTTAAAGCAGGCTTAGGGGTGTTTGTTGGAAATATTATGGGTATTGCTTTAAAACTTTCACTTTCCGGAATAATACTCTTCTTTTATATCAAAAAGATGTTTTAGTTTATTAATTCGACAGAGGTAGTAAAGGCCCAGCCCCCTGGGACTTTCAATGCTTTTCAAAACACCCCCTCCGCTCAGAATACCGGATCTTCGACTTGAGCTTGTAAAACTTGTGGATATTTCAAAGATCTCAAAGAATTTTATTTCATCAAGAAAAGATATTCTTCTACTCCATGGATATTTAATGGTCTGGAAGGCCCGATTTGGTCAGAATTAGAAAAAAACTAAAAAACTTTGTTGCAACCTGGCCTCGTTTATTGTTATTAATGAGCCCAGGATACCCTTTTACTATGATATAATAAAATCAGGCAAAGGAATGAGTAACCTCGTGAATAAGGCAAAAGATATAGAGAAAAGGTTAATAGAAGAAAAACACAAGCTGGTGGGAGCCATTGCCGGGGGCATGGCCCATGATTACAACAATATCCTTACGGCTATCTCCGGGAATGTCAGTCTTGCAAAAATGTATCTGATGAAAGATACTGAAAAGGCCCTTGAAAAATTAAATCAGGCTGAAATTGCATTTCGTCGTGCAAAAGAATTGACACGTCAGCTTCTCATCTTTTCAAAAAAAGGCATGCCCATAAAAACCACGGCCTCTATCGCTGAACTCATCCACAATTCAGTAGATCTTGCCTTTAAAGATTCAAATGTGAAATGCGAAATGTCTATACCTGATGATCTCTTTTTGATTGAAGCCGATCAAGGCCAGATAATGCAGGTTTTTAGTAACTTGCTAAAGAATGCAGAAGAAGCAATGCAACAAAATGGATTAATAACGGTGCAAGCAGAAAATATCAAAGAGGGATTAGACAACCAACTTCCTTTGAATAATGGCAACTGTGTAAAGATAACAATAAAAGACCACGGAACCGGCATTAAAGAGGAAGACCTGCCAAGGATATTTGATCCATATTTCTCAACAAAACCAAGAGCGAAAGGGCTGGGTCTGGCAATTGCGTACTCTATTATAAAGAATCATGACGGCCATATTGACCTTACATCAGAAATGGATGTGGGGACAACCTTTTACTTGTATCTACCCGCCTCCGAAAAAGTCGAATAGAATTACCTGAAAAGCGGATTTAACCTCCTTAGCACTATTATCAAACGTGAGATCAATCGTTTCTGCAAAACCCTTCAACCTCTCTTTTGCACTCGGTAAACCAACTATACTAAGTCTAATACCGGATTTCTGACAATTGTTAACTATATTCATAATTAATTTCATTAAAGAGACATTTATCGCCTGGACTTTGATTATATCTAACATGATTTTGTTTATTCTATTCATAATCCCTTCCATACCTTTCTTGCCAATCAATTATTCGCTACTGTTTCCCAGGTTATGAATCTATAGCAATCTCTTCTTTAAAATAGAATAGCGACAGGTATAGAAAAACCACAGAAAATTTACCGCCTTTATCGTTGCAAAGTTGCCATTTTTCATATTGACTGATAAATACAATACAGGTACGAACACAATTATAAGAAACTACAGAAAGCCTTTTTAACAGTAAAAAAATAAATTTGGGGAATAATCATGCAACCTATGGATATCATAATTAAAAACGGCAATATTTTAACAATGGCCAAAAAAATCGAAATCAGCGACGACTCTATTCTCTGTATAAAAGGAGATAAAATTGAATATATTGGAAAAAATATTACCAATGGAATTTCAGCTGATAAAATAATTGATGCCAAAGGTGGAATAATACTGCCTGGACTTATTAATGGCCATACACATGCCGCAATGAGCCTTTTCAGGGGTCTTGCAGACGATCTTCCCTTAATGACGTGGCTAAGCAACTATATTTTTCCTGTAGAGGCAAGAATGGATGCGGATTTTGTTCATACAGGGACACAGCTTGCCTGTGCTGAGATGATTATGTCAGGCACAACGACATTTTGCGATATGTATCTTTTCGAAGATGAAGTCGCCGAGGCCGCATATAATGCAGGAATGAGGTGCCTGGTAGGAGAAGTTCTTTATGATTTTCCATCTCCCAACTATGGCTCTATTGAAAATGGCTTTGAGTATACTGAAAACCTGATAAGGAAATGGGCCAATAATCCGCTCGTATCAATAGCTGTTGAACCGCATTCCCTTTTTACTTGCAGCCCTGAGCTGCTTATCGCTGCCAATGAAATGGCATTAAAGTACAAAGTGCCTCTGATTATACATGTGGCCGAAACATTGAGCGAGATTGCGGAAGTGAAAGAGAAGTACGGCAGAAGGCCATTTGAACATCTCGATGACCTGGGCATTTTAGGGCCTCATCTGATTGCCGATCACTGTGTCCATCTCGATGACATGGAGATTCAGAGAATAGCAAAAAATAATGTTAAAACCATTGATAATCCTGAGAGCAATATGAAACTTGCATCCGGGATTTCTCCTGTATCAAAACTAATGGATAATGGGATAATAGTGGGATTGGGCACTGACGGATGCGCTTCTAATAATAATCTGGATCTTTTTACAGAGATGGACACAGCCGCAAAACTTCATAAGATTGAAACAATGAATCCAACAGTACTGGACTCTTTCACAGTGCTTAAGATGGCAACTATAGAAGGGGCAAGGGCCTTGGGTATGGAAGATATCACAGGTTCCCTTGAAATTGGAAAACAGGCTGATATAATTATCGTTGACACAAATAAACCGCATCTGACACCTATGTATAATCCTTATTCACATCTGGTCTATTCAGCCAGAGGATATGATGTAAGCCATTCAATAATAAATGGCCGACTTGTAATGGAAGACCGAAAATTACTTACTCTTGATGTTGATGATATCATAAGTCGCGCCAGGAAGAAATCCATGCAGGTGATGGAGTGGGTGAGATAGAAAGCATGTCTGAGAACAATGCGGCATTTGTTGCTCTTGGAAGCAGGCTCCAGGGAATACCTGAAGTCATTACGCTTGGTTTAAAACCAAATTTTTTTGACTATTCGTCTTTTGAGAGAAACATGATTTACCGTTCCAGAATTATTCTTTTCCCTACCCTTAATTATGCCCAGTTTTTTTCCACCATGGGAAAGCGAATATTTCCGAGCCTTGAGACATATCTCTATGCAGATGAAAAAATTAAACAGACTACACTTTTTAATATGCTGGAAATACCCCACCCACGAACCAGATTTTATTATCATCTCCATTACAAGGACATACTCAAAGATTTCTCTTTCCCATTTATAGGAAAGCTGCCCAGGTGTTCAGCTCAAGGCAAAGGGGTTTTCAATATACATAATAGAAAAGAACTGGACAATTACCTTCAGATAACCAGCATCGCCTACATCCAGGAATATGTCCCCCACAAAAAAGATCTAAGGGTTGTGCTGATAAACTATCAGCCTGTAATAGCATACTGGAGACTTAGTTCAGAACATAACTTCCGGACAAATATAAGCCAGGGAGGAATAATTGACTTTGATAACATACCTCCGGAAGGTCTGCAGGTTGCTCAGGATTGTGCAAGAAAGTGTAAATTTAATGATGTCGGTCTTGATCTGATTTGCTATGAGGGCAACTGGTCAGTTATTGAGGCAAATATGAAATACGGACGCAAAGGGCTGAAGCTGAAAGGCCTTGATATAAAAGAAATTATGCGCAAAATACTCCTTTCTGGAGAACTCCTTCTGGATGAAACGCTTTAAAAAAACAAGATATATTTTTTTTATCTTATGTCTCATTATCTTTGTATCTTCATGTATTATCGGGTACATGTATTACGAGGCGACCCGTGATGCTTCCACTCGAATCCGGCGAGGTGTAATTGATAACATCATTGCCTCTGAAAGCCATGTTTTTTATAATGACGGTATTACACCTATCGGTGTCTTCTTTGAAAAAACCCACCGTAAATATATCTATTATCAGGACATACCCAGGATCTTCATAAAAGCACTTATCGCAGCTGAGGACAGGAATTTTTTCCACCACAGCGGATTCGATTTCAAGGCAATCATCAGGGCGCTTATAACAAATATAAAAACAGGCAAAGTAGTTCAAGGGGGCAGCACTATTACCCAGCAAACCGCAAAAAACATATTTAAACGTGAAAAGAGGTCTTACAAGGCCAAGTTAAAGGAATTGATTCAGGCCTTCCTGCTTGAACGGCAATACAGCAAGGAAGAGATCCTTGAAATGTATGTAAACCAGTTTTTTGTCACAGGTTATGGAAAAGGGCTGAGAATAGCCTCTCAATATTACTTCGATAAAGAGGCTGAAGACCTTGATCTTGTTGAAGCGGCTTTTATTGCCGGCTCACTCAAGGGCCCTATGAGATATAATCCATTTAATAAAAACAGCAGTACCGAATGTGAAAAGATAAAGCAGGCGGCAAAAATACGCAAGGATTATGTACTTTCCAAAATGTATGAGCTAAACTTTATCACTAAAAATCAGTTTCTGAACGCCAGAGAAAAGGATGTTCCATTTAAAAATGGCAAAATCACTTACAGGTTAAATGTGATACTTGACTATATTCGTGAGCAACTTGAATCAGATTATTTTAAGGCTGTCCTCTTTGAACTGGGAGTTGAAAATATTGCAACTTCCGGAATTAATATCCATACATCGATTGATAAAGAAATACAGGAAGCAGCCCTGATGAGCCTTCGCACACAACTACCTGTTATGGATGTAATGCTCAATGGTTATGATATCGGACAAATGGCTGAGACACACACTGAATTACTTAGAGACGGACTTAAAAAATCAAAAGGCACCCTCCCTTTTCTGTCAAAGATTACACACATAGATCGGGATATCAGCAATTGCAGCCTGGTAGTAAGCTGGGAAAACGGAGGTGGTATAATTGATTATGACGGCCTTAAACCAATGGGTGAGGCCTGGTTAAAATGGAAATATGGTAATTCGGCCGTTTTTAACAGAAAACATATCCCCTTATTTTTAAAGAATTTCCATTTGGGAGATATTGTGCCGGTAAGGTTAATGCCTTCTTATGATAATTCCAGTACCGGCTCCGGGCCCATGAAATTAATTCTTTCAAAAATTCCCAGGCTGGAAGGAGGTATGGTTGTGCTCCAGGAAGGCATGGTAAAAGCAATGGTAGGAGGATTCTTTGACAGATTTTTCAACCGTGCAGTGGATGCAAAAAGACAAATGGGTTCTATTTTTAAGCCGATTGTATATACCGCAGCGCTTCAACTTAAATGGAACAGCCTCGATCCTCTGAAAAACATCAGGGACTTGTTTCAATTTGAAAATACTTCATATTTTCCCCAGCCTGATCATACGCCTAAAAGCGATGAGGTATCTATAGCCTGGGCCGGCGTTAAATCAGAGAACCTGGCTACAGTCTGGTTGCTTTGTCACCTGACAGACCACCTTAGCCTGAGTGAATTCCAGAATGTTATGCAGATAGTCGGGCTTGATAGAAAAAAAGCCGAAACCTATAAAACCTATGTCAGGCGTATCAGAGACAACTATGGAATTGTAATCGACAAAGAAGCTCTTATGGAAGCAGCCTTTGAAGAATCAAAAACCCAGGTGGAATCGGATATAATCTTTGGAGGTCATGAAAAAACGCTTATTAATATTGAACGGCTTCATTACAGCATTCAGATTAAAGACTCAGAGATTGAAGAGACTGAAAATAAGCAGATAAAAAGATTTTGCTATAAAAGGCTGTATGAACTTAATCAGGCAATGAAAGATTGCTTTCAAGAAATCCACAGGCTTCTTGATCTGTATGCAGGAGATAATAATCCCCATCTTAAGGAAAAACTTTCCAGGGTTATCGGCGATTTCTACTTAAACGGAATTAATTCGCAACAGGAACAGATCGTTTACACTAAACATCCTGAATTCCTGCCTATTAAGCTAATTCCTCTAACAACTGACTGGCTTTTAAAAAGAAACACGCCCCTTACTTGCGGAGATATTTTGATTGACGGTTTGATTCACTCTGAAACCATTGAGCTTTTCCAGCGTAATATCAAAAGGATTTACAGCCGACTTGCCTCATATGATACGTACAGTACTTACGTTCTTTTCAGGGTAAAAGATTTCAGGACACTTGTAAATCTGTCTTATGTATTATATCTTTCAAAGAAGCTGGGAATATCAACGCGACTTGATCCCGTGCTCTCATTCCCTTTGGGTCCTGATTCTATAAGTATTATTGAAGCTGCCCTGGCTTACCAGACAATCATGACTGGTAAAGCCTACAAACTTTATCATGGCTGTGAAAAATCATCAATGGTCCCAATTATTACAAAAATAACTGACAGGGATGGAGAAACTCTTTGGGAATACAGGCCTGATCCTGAGAGAATTCTCTCACAAAGGGTCTCAGGCCTGTTAACTGAAATACTTAAAAAGGTCATGGAAGTGGGGACCGGAAGCAAGGCAAAGGATAAAGTTCGGTTATTTGATATTCCAATTCCAACTTTCGGCAAGACAGGGACAGCAAACCGTTTTACAAATTCTAGCTTTGTGGGTTTCCTGCCCGGACTTGATGGGAAGGCAGGGCTTCTTGATTATCAAAAAGGTTACGTAATTGCCAGTTATGTGGGGTATGATGATAATCAACCTATGAAAGGTGAACATATTGCCATATATGGATCATCAGGTGCTCTGCCCCTGTGGATTGATACAGCAAATGCTATTGTCAATACCGATGATTACAAAAAGGATCTCGAACTGGCAGATCTTACATTCGAACCATTTTCAAACCCCCTTCTTTTAAATGGGAACTTTTTAAATGTCTCTGTGTCACCAATAACAGGGCTTCCCTTGAGTAAACCCTCTGAATCCTCAAATTCATTTTCATCTCAAGGGATACTCTCAGATGTAAAACGCCAGGATAAATCATGGGAACTTATAAGGCATTTTGAGCCAATTCAATAAGGAATTAAATGAAAACTCTACTCTCAATTATTATCATTATTTTCCTATCTTTAGCAGGCTGTATTCCGCCACAGGAGAGACGTTCAGTTGAAACGCCCGATTCTTCGTCGTATATTGTTCCCGCACCTATAGTGCCTGCAAATCTCCTGGACAAAAAAATAGAATTCCTCGAAGGCATCCTCCACAAAGATACTGTTTCGGATAAAGACAGGAAACTGGCCTCAAACCTCCTTCATACTTATTATTCAATAAAGGATTCATCTCAAAAGTCCGAAGAGACCACTGATTCACTTAATGCACAAGAATACCGGAGAATTATCCTCGCTCTTTTCCGATGTCTTAGCGACCTTGATGACAATTATTTCACGAAACCTGAAAGCAGCCCTTGTTCCCATACTGATTCTATGAGCTATTTCCACAGAAAAAAATATCAGATTCTAAATGCCTATCTTGAAGGAGACTTTAAAGGAGCAATAAACCATTGTACGGGTATGAAAGAGCTGTTCGGCGCTGATGCCCTCAGTGAAGAAATCGATGCTGTTTGCGCCCTTTCTCTCGCCAAAGAAGGAATGATTGAAGAAGCCCTGAAAACAGGACATGCGGCTGCCAATAAACTTGAATCATTTCCGGACCCAATACAGCTGAGATCGGAAATAGCGGAGTGGGATCTTATGCTTGGTCAGCGAAAAAGGGCGGCCAGGGAATTTAAAAAATTGACTGACATGATAAAAGGCTACAGAGATATTGTGAAGACGCTGGGGGAAAAAATCGCCCTTTTACCAAAAACCCAGAAAATACCTGCCCTTAAAACTGATACAAGAGTTGAGTTGAGCATGCCCCAGTTTCTTAAAGAAGTTGAAGATCTTATTCAGAAACATAATTTCAGTGAGGCAAGAGAGCTTCTGGTTCTAAAAAGCATGGGAATTTCATCAAAAAGCGATGTTTACATAATAGACCAGGCCTTAAGGAATCTTGAAATGGCCGAAGAAAAGCATCTTGAGAGTAAGATATCAGATATACTTAAAAAAAATGAAACCGCTGATTCAGCACGGGATTCCCTGCAAGAAGAAAAGCTTGAAAAGACAAGTTCAGGCCTTGATGCGCCTGCTTCAGAGGCTGGAAAAACAAATGAGGCAACAGAACTTAAGGAAGAAGCAATTGAAAGTCTCATTAACCGTGAAAGGAATCGTGCAGCAAGAATATTCCTTACAGCTAAAAAAACCGAAGATCCGGAAAAAAAGGAAGAATACCTCCAGGATTCCTATGACATACTTAAAGAATTAATTGAAAAATATCCAGAGTCACCGCTAAATCAGAAGTTAAAATCCCACATAAAAACAGTTGAAGAAGAAATAAATAAACTTGAAAAGGCTTCTTCTCCATCTTATCAAAACCACAAAACGCCCGGTTGGGAATCAAATCACTGAAGGAGGAAAAAACAAAGGAAGGTTTACTGGTCAAAATAGTATTTAAGGGGATTAGACCCTTAGGGTCCAATCCCCTTTTTTTATCTAACCTTTGATAATTCTTGGAAGCATCAGGTGATGATGAGGACAAAGGGAGATGGGGTTCTGATATGCGGCCCCTGCAAAGGCCACCAGATAACTCCTCATATCTTCATATTTTACGACCTCGTCCACAAAACCCCTCTTTGCACAATATATGGGTCTTGATTTATCGTAGTATTCCTGAGCCAGGTCGTTCATCTTATCTATGATCGGCTGTAATGACCGGCCGGCATCCTTTTCCTTTACCAGTCTTCTGGAAAAAGAAGCGGCAGCTGCCGTCTCGCCATGCATCACATATATCTCAGTCGTAGGCGTTCCAAGTGTGAACACATTGTTATTGTTGGCAGTCGGACCGCCCATAACATAGTGCGCAGCAGCTGTTCCCTTCCTGAGTACGATGCAGATCATAGGCAGGTTGCTTTGCTCAATTGAGTAAATCAGGGATTGGCCCAATCCAAGAAGCTCTGCCTTTTCAGCAATATCTCCAACATCAATTCCACTTGTATCCTGGAACCAGACTATAGGAATACGGTCACGTCCGCACAGGCTGACAAATTCATTCATCTTTATAAGGCCCTGGCGGTAAAGCTTGCCGCCTATTCCTGGATAGGGGGCATATTCTGGATAATCCATTCCCAGAAAACCCATATGATTGCCTATAAAACCAACCAGAAAACCGTCTATCTTTGCCAGTCCGGTGTATACCTCTCTTCCGTAACCAGGTTTGAATTCCATGTGTTCACTGTTATCAAACAGGCGGGCAAGAATTTCTTCAAAACTATAGCTCCGCTTCTGGTTGAAGGCTATAATATTGTTGATATCATCTCCTGAAAATTTGGGCTCTTTCGGCTCGGCTACGCGGAAAAAATTGGGATCATAGGCAGGTGACATATCAACATATCTCTTCACTGCATCGAGGACCTCAAATTCCGAGTCATAGACCTCTTTGAAGAACCCGGTTTCATTATGATGGATACCAACACTTCCCGGAGGAACCTCTTTAAAATGACGAGTTGCTTCTATCAGTGCCTCAGCACCTTCCTCATCAAAATAGCCTTTTGGGCTCATACCGCCGACGATTCCGCCACCGCCTACCGCTATATTGGCATCTTTGTGAGCAATAAGGATCGTTGGACTTATTCCCTGATATCCGCCACCGGCAGGGTTTGTACCGTATATACCCGCAATAACGGGAATTCCCAGGGTTTCAAGTTCGGCATGACGAAAGAATGTTGTGCCGTTTCCTCTCCTGTTTGCATAGACCTCTTCCTGCTCTGTAAGCTTAACACCGCTGCAGTTTACGACCCATACCAGGGGCACATGGAGTCTCTTGGCCATGTCTGTAACCCTGAGCTGATTATCCGCCTGGCCTGCAATCCATGCTCCGGCCATAACCTTATTATCAAAGCCGATAATAACGCACCACTTTCCGTTTATCTTTCCTAAACCATCAATAACCCCTGTTGTCCCTTCCTCATTAAACAGAGGATCGTAGAGGGTATGAAGCGGACACCATGTACCCGGGTCAACCAGATATTCAATCCTTTCCCAGACAGTTGTCTGCCCTCTTTCCTTGATCTTTGCTGCTGGTATGCCCGCATTTTTTACGGCCTCAATAGCCTTGGCTACTTCTTCTTCAACCGCCTTAATGTCAGCAACATTTTGCTTGTTTTCTTCAATCTGTTTTTCAGTAAGTTCTTTACCGAAAGGTGTCATTTTTTCAAAATACGGTCTCATTTTTTTCTCCCTGTTATTTCAATCATTAATAAGGCAATCCTTCCTCAATCAACCAATACGCCTCAGACAATACACAGGCGTCCTTATTATCGGTTTGCCTTTCTAATGCCCAACTGATCGGTTCCGACGATCATCTTGCATACGTTAGCAGATCCCTCGACCATGAAGTAAGGTGGAGCGTCCCTGAAATATCTGGCTACCGGATACTCAGTCGAATAACCATATGCGCCAAGAATCCGCATGGCATATTCAGCAGCCTTCATGGCAACTTCTCCTGCTACGAATTTGGCCTCAGCTACCTCTCTGGTGTTTCCAAGGGTTCCCTGGTCTTTCTGCCATGCAGCCTTGTAAACCATTAATCGTGCTGCCTCAATCTGAGGGGCAAGCTGACCCACCATTTCCTGGATCATCTGAAACTGTCCAATGGGCTGCTTGAACTGCTCCCTTTCCATGGCATAGGTAGTGATAATGTCAAGGCATGCCTGAGCCAGTCCAATGCCTCCAGCAGCTGCAGAAAGGCGTGACTGATTTAATGAACCAAAAACTATCTTTGCACCATCACCTGGTTTGCCAAGAATATTTTCCTTTGGGACCTTTGTATCTTCAAGGATAACCTCTCCAGTAGGACAGGACCTTGTTCCCAGTTTGTCAAGATCGGTAGTGGTTACGTTATTGAAGTTTTTTGGCTCTACTACAAAGGCAGACAGCCCTCTTCCGCCGACATTCTTATCCGTATAGGCGTAATATATAACTACATCTGCAGCACTGGCATTGGATATCCATGTCTTCGTGCCATTTATGAGCCAATGATCCCCTTTGTCCTCTGCTGTGGATTTCAAGGCCATAACATCAGAACCGGCATTTGGCTCGGTAATGCCAAAGCAACCTACATATTCACCGCTCACCAGTTTGGAAATATATTTATCCTTCAGCTCATCACTTCCATATGTGAAGATAGTGAATGCACAGCCAAACGCCTGCATGTTCATCTGCACCCTTAGGGAACTGGACGCTCTTGCGATCTCTTCGGTAAGAATAATGCCTGCAAGCCATCCCATTTCATTTCCGCCATATTTTTCGGGAATAACGGTGCCGAAAAAACCTAACTCAGCCATAGGCTTAACTGCTTCCTCATAAGGAAAATAATGGTTCTCATCCCATTCATCCGCAAACGGTGCAATCTTTTCAGCAGCAAAGTCGCGGGCCATCCCTCTCAACATTTCCAATTCTTCACTCAAACCAAAATCCATAATATGACCTCCTTGAAATTATTAAAACGACAAAATTAGGTAAACTTCCGCTGATTAAAATTTAATGTATTTTTATAAACAATAGATTAAAAATTGGCAACAATTTTATTTACTAAAGAAACATATGATTACTTTTTTAAGCTATATGGAGCCAACTAGGGCAAATTAACCAGCAGTTTTATCTCCAGTTGGTCAATCTTAAGGGATAATATTCCATATCCTGTTGTATATCCGGACTTTTTAATTGTTCAGGGAATGCACGGTTCAAAATAAAAAGGGGAAGCCATCCTGGCTCCCCCATGTTTATTTGAATTTGGTGGAGCTGATCGGGATCGAACCGACGACCTCATGACTGCCAGTCATGCGCTCTCCCAGCTGAGCTACAGCCCCGATTTTTTATACATAACAAAGGTCACCAATCCATGTCAATATCATATTGACATTGTCTTATGATTTTCACTATAATAATAAGATTAAAAAATGCCGGAGTGGTGAAACTGGTAGACGCGCTGGACTCAAAATCCAGTGAACCTTGCGTTCGTGTCGGTTCGATTCCGACCTCCGGCACCAATAAAAACAACCATACCTTTCAATCCGCCAGCCAGCCAAAGGCTGGTAAAAGGCGGACGAGGGTTCGATCCTGCCTCAGGCAGACAAGTCCCCGCCCCTTGGGGCGTTCAATGCTTTTTACGATACCCCGCTGCTCTGCGGCGGGGTAGTTTATTTCAAAAAATTTCACTGTATTTAATCACGCATATATGCCTATTTTAAACGAGTCTGTATGTCCAGGATCCTGCCTGGAATATCAATCTGTAAATGATAAAATGATTAAATTAACTTTAACTCAAATTCAGTCTTTTTATAGAGTAAATAAGATGAAATATATACAGTCTTTTCCGAAAAATATAATAACTGGAACAACAAAATGTCTTTTATTACTCATACTGGCTACAGTTATAAACGTTACATTTACCACCTTTTCAAATGCAAAAGGAACATTGCAGGTTACTGTCAGCATACTTCCCCAACGATATTTTGTAGAGAAGATAGCGAAAGATCTGGTTAAAGTTTCTGTCATTGTCCAGCCTGGTTCCAATCCTGCAACCTATGAGCCTAAACCCTCGCAGATGACAGCCCTGACTGATTCAGAGATATATTTTGCTATTGGAGTCCCGTTTGAGAATGCCTGGCTCAAGAAATTTTCATCAATTAATCCTAAGATGCTTATAATTAATACCGACGCTTCCATCACAAAACGAAAAATGATTGGAATTCATCATTTTAATCATGAACATAAAGACACGGAATCTGCTGTCGGTTATAATGATTCTTTAAAAACAGCTGGACTGGACCCGCATATATGGCTTTCACCTCCTTTAGTCAAGAAACAGGCTCAAATTATAGCTGATACACTTATAAAAGCTGATCCTTCACGCAAAGAGGTTTATGAACAGAATCTTTCACAATTCCAATACGATCTTGATAAATTGGATTCAGAGATCAGGGCCATATTTCATGGAAGAGTTAAACGAACCGACTTCCTTGTATTCCATCCATCCTGGGGCTATTTTGCTGAGGCCTATGGCTTAAAACAGATCCCCGTGGAGATCGAAGGTAAAGAACCAGGTGCTAAAGAAATGGCTAATTTAATAAAATATGCTAAAAAAAGCGGCATTAATGCTATCTTTATACAACCACAATTTCCTTCAAAAAATGCTGAAGTCATTGCAAGGGAAATAAATGCAAGGGTTATTATAGCTGACCCCTTATCTGAAAACTGGATGAAAAACCTCTGGGAAATTGCAAAAAAATTCTCATCGGCATTGAATTAAGCGGTGTTCTGGAATTTAATCCCAGATAAAGAGGCAGTATGTGTCTTTTATTTATTGCGCATGAATCACATCCTCTATATAAACTCATAGTTGCAGCCAATCGTGATGAATACTACGAGCGGCCCACTGAAAAAGCAGCTTTCTGGGATGAATCTCCTGGAGTCCTTGCAGGCAGGGATCTCCGAGCCGGAGGGACTTGGTTAGGTATAACCAGGAAAGGTAAAATTGCTGCAATAACCAACTATAGAGATCCCAAATCAATAAATACCAGTGCCCCTTCCAGAGGACGGCTGGTAAGCGATTTTCTATCAAAAGGGAAAAGCCCTCTTGAATACCTTCATAGTATTTCCACAAACGCCAATCAATATAATGGATTTAATCTTATTGTCGGTGAAAAAGATGAAATTTACTGGTATTCAAATCGGGGTGAAGGGGCAGAAATGCTTTCACCCGGCATGTATGGTTTAAGCAATCATCTATTGAATACCCCGTGGCCAAAAGTGAATAAGATAAAAAGCGCATTTCAAAGACTGTTATCAAAGGGAGCTGAAATAGACCCGGAAATGATTTTTGAAATACTTTTCGACAAATCAACTCCAAACGATAACAGCCTTCCTGATACAGGGGTCGGACTTGAGTGGGAAAGGATACTGTCTCCGGTATTTATTGCAAGCGCTACTTACGGCACTCGATCATCTACCATAATACTTATTGACTTCAAAAACCATGTAAGATTTATTGAGAAAACATTCGATTCAGATATGTATAATGGAAAAAGTGTAAAATATGAGTTTGATATCAGATCATAACCTAATACTGGTTTTTGAAGGATTCATAATAAATCCTTTTCTATATTTTTCACTTTTTTGATGAAAAATAGGCACGCACTGTTTCTTCAGACGTCTTTTTTCGATCTTTCAAAAAAAGGGCCTTTGCCTTAGAAATACGTTCAAGCGATTGATGGACTCTCTTAACTTGAATCTCTCCGCTCAGCACACTATTTCTCAGTTTTATCATGCCCTCCAGAACCATATTCTGATCCTGACAAACCAGAAGGATATCGGCTCCAGCCTTAAATGATAATAAAATACCATCAGGAACACCCCATTTTTTCTTAATCGCCCCCATTTCCAGATCATCTGTTACTATCAATTTCTTGAAGCCTAGCTGTTTCCTCAACAATCCCGAAATTATCCTTTTTGAAAGGGTGGAAGGATACATTTCATCCAGCATTGGGTATATGGCGTGTGATGTCATTATACCGGAAACACCCTCAGCAATAGCCGCCTTGAATGGAGGAAGATTAATTTCTTGCATCTCTGATTCGACTATATCAATTATTGGGAGATGATAATGGGGATCAATTGATGCCCTGCCCAATCCCGGGAAATGCTTTGCTACTGATAATATTCCATTATTCTGAAGAACTTTCACTACCTTTGATCCGAGAGATGCAACCTTTTCAGGATTATCACTGAATGTCCTCCCAACCAGGTGGCTTTCAGGCATGCCTCTTCTTACGTCCACAACCGGAGCAAGATTCATGTTCAAACCTACGAGCCTCATTTCCTGTGCTGTTATCCTTGCAAATTCCTCAGCCCTGGTTTCGGACTCGGGATCTTCTCCTACTGAAGAATTCCCGGGAAATATTGTAAAAGGCTCTTTTAATCTGGCAACACTCCCACCCTCCTGGTCAATTGCAATAAAAAGGGGTTCACCGCATGCAGATTTGGCGGCTGCCTTTTGAAGATCATTGCACAGATTATATAACTGAATCGGGTCCTCAACATTTCTGCTAAAAAGAATAACTCCTCCCAGACAATGATGCCTGATGAGGATTTCTGTACCACTATCCAAAACAGTTCCCGGCATTCCGGCCATAAAAAGCCGTCCGATTTCTCCGCCAAGTTCAGATAGATCAAGTGAAGGATGCATATTTGGAAACCTATAGTCGAATCTCTAATAAAAATCTGGACTCTTTTAACTTTACTATCAGACTTAAATTGTGATTATATCCATTTAATATCAAGGTTTAAAGGTCTAAATTTAATTCTTTATTTATTTACAAATTGAGAGCTGTTTCTATTCTCTCTTTATTTATATTCTATATAAAAATAGACTTTTTTTATGGTGTATATTTATTATACATTAATTGCAATGGGAAAAGGGCTTTTATGAAGGCAATGATTCTCGCAGCTGGCCTGGGTACAAGATTGCTTCCCCTTACTTTGAAGACTCCGAAGGTTCTTGTACCAATAGCAAACAGACCGGTTATTGATTGGACCATAGATTACCTCAAGAGCTTTGGGGTACAAGAAATCGTTGTTAATAGCCACCATCATTGCAATATTGTCTCTAAACACCTTAATCATGGAAAGCCATTTGGTATTTTTATCGACCTTCGATTCGAGCCCAAAATACTTGGTACAGGCGGCGGAATAAAAAATACCGCTGATTTCTGGAGTAAAGATCCCTTTATTGTTATAAACGGTGACATTCTGACAGATATCAATCTGTCCAGGGTTTATGAAGCACATAGAAAAAGAGGTGCGCTTGCAACATTAGTCCTTCATGATTATGAACCATTCAACAAGATTCTGATTGATAAAGATCTTAATATTGCAGACATACCAGAAACATATGGTTTTAATGACATTGGCAGACTGGCATTTACCGGAATACAGATTCTTGAACCGGAGGTTTTAGACTACATTCCAACAGATACTTTCTCAGATATTATGGATTGTCACAGGTATTTAATTCGTAATGGAAAACCCGTCGGCGCATATATTGCAAAAGATATTAAGTGGCATGATATTGGAACGGTAAATAGTTATATCCTCGCGAATAAACAGGCTTTAGGCAATAGAAAATTTCTGGTTGGCAATAGATGTAAAACAGATAAAACTGCTTACTTGAAAGACTGGGCTGTAATTGGCAATGGAACAATACTGCAGCAAGGATCGGAAATCCGGAGATCCATTCTGTGGGACAATGTTAAGGTCAAAGATGGTGTAAAAATAACAGACAGCATTGTGACATATTCTAAAGAGGTTAGCTATGATTTAATCGGTATAATTATTTAGTCCTCTGAGTAGCTGTCTGTCCATCCAACAGCATCCATATAACAACCCGGCACTTCTTTTTTTATAAAATAAAACAGAGACTATAATAAAAGAGCCCCAAAATCCATAGAATCTCTTACAGAATTTTCATGATTAATATATAATGATATGCCCGATTGCCTTATAGAATATTTTGAGTTAAAGCAAGCTAAAGTAAACCCAAAACTGAATAGCTGGACTTTTGATGAATAAAAATTTAAAGAATTATATCCTTGTTTTTTTAAAAAACATGGGAATACAATCAGAAGGCATTATTTTTCAAAAACTTAAAGGAGATGGATCAAAACGGCTTTTTTGGCGAATAACCCCATTATCACAAAGACCTCGTTTTATCGCCATGTTTAATCCTCCTGTCGGCGACCTGGAAATACGAGAAAATTACGCTTATGTCATGATTGGAAAGCATCTCTGGGAAAATGATATCCCGGTACCTGAAATCTACGATTACAATCTTGAACAAGGATTTGTTATTATGGAGGATATAGGAGATATAAGTCTTGAAAAATATGTATCCTCTCACAAAGATCCCATACCAATTTACAGGAAGGTATTAGAATCGCTATTTCTATTACAAATGGACGGTTCTAAAGGATTTGATACTTCATGGTGTTTCCAAAC
>DAINAR010000062.1:0-16697 GCA_036733345.1 Deltaproteobacteria bacterium
GGCCGTCATATCGCACACGGTCCCCAAGCAGGCATCGGCTGATACCCAGTTTAATGTCATCGTAGCCTTCCGGGTCTTCTTTTTCCATTGTCATTGCCCCGCCATCATTTTTCACGGTGTTTTGGTTTTTTTAATGTCATCTCCGGTAAAAATAAAGCTGTTTTATTCAGTACGCTGTTTATTCACACCCGGATCCAGATAAACGGCGGAAAATGCCCTGTTATGTTTATAACAAGCCTTAGCACAATTATTCTAACTTGTTTGACTTTTTGTTTACAATTTTTTTTGTAAATAATTTTGCTTAAAATTTAAAATGGTCAATGTTATGGATAGGATAAATATTGACCAACTATAATTTCTCCGGCAAAGGCTGAGATCACCATAATAACCCTGATTTTAAAAGACCCCCAGAAAATCTTGTATCTACTCTATTTTTCTCTGGTATATGGCCAGGCCATTATTCCTCCCTCCATTACCTTTACATTTTTCCAGCCATTGGCCTCTAATACAATTGCAGCCTCATAACCCCTCAAAGAAATCTTGCAGAAGCAGATAATCTCTCTATTCTTCTCAGCAGGAAGCTCCTGCAGGCGTTTTCGCAATGCACCCAGCGGGATAAGGGTCTCGCCGATACCCAGACGCATTTCCTCATATTCATCAGGCCCTCTTACATCGAGCATGTATGTTGTTTCCCTGTTATCAATCTTTTTCTTTACATCTACTGATGATATGCCATTCATGCGTCCCTTCATCTTGTTCTGCATTATATGTGCTGTTGCTATAAAATGGTCAATGGCCAGAGAAAATGGAGGTGCATATGGAAGGTCTGAATTGATTATATCTTCAACCGTCATTTTTCCCTGAATAGCCATAGCCCATTGTGCGACCTGCTTGCCTACATCACCCTGTCCCACACATTGGGCCCCCAGTATTTTTCCGTCCGATTTCCTTGCCACCAGCTTGGTTACAAGAGGCTTGCCCTGCATGAAGTTAGGTTTATCCGGGCTGGCATTGATCACGGTTATGACATCATCATACCCTAATTTTAGTGTTGCCGACTCGGAAAGGCCTGTAGAACCTGCTGAAAGATCAAATACCTTGCATATACCTGTTCCAATGGTCCCGGGGAATGTAACCTTATTTCCAAGGATTGCATTCTCACCGGCAACCCTTCCCTGGAGATTTGCCAGATCACCATAGGGGGCGAGTACATTTTTTCCTGTGATGATGTTACGTGTCTGGATACAGTCACCGGCAGCATATATGTCGGGATCAGAGGTCTGCATGAATTCATTGACCTCGATTCCTCCTGTTTCTCCGATTGTAATTCCTGCCTGCCTTGCAAGATCTACGTTAGGATCAACCCCGATAGCAATTACAGCAAGTTCACAGGGTAATTCTGTCCCATTTGCCAGCTTGACATCCGTTATCCTGCCTTTTTTGCCCAGGAATGCAGCCACACCATTTCCGGTAATAACGTTTGCGGATTTTGCACGAACATGATTTTCAACTATCTTCGCAATCTCCCAGTCCAGGAATGTAAGCAGCTGAGGAAGAAGCTCGATAACCGTGATTTCAATGCCAGCCAGCTGGAGTGCCTCATATGTTTCAATACCTATAAGACCACCTCCTACCACGACCGCCCTTTTTATCTTTTTTTCATCACGAACCTTTCTTAGATAGTCCGCGTCCTGAATATATTTAAGCGCGGTGATACCATCCAGATCGATTCCCGGGATAGGAGGCATCTTAGGTTTGGAGCCCGTAGCCAGGATAAGCTTGTCATAGCCAATCTTCTCTGTCGTACCGGTCTGAAGATGGGTATATGTAACCGTATGGCCCTGCCTGTCAATATTTATAGCCTCAGAATCGATCCTCGCATCAATGCCCTTGGCATTCAGGTAGAACTGAGGATTTCTGGTAATACCGGTGGGTGTGCTTAGAAGCATATTTCTGTCATCGAAAAATCCACCTATGTAATAAGGAAATCCGCAGGAAGCCATTGAAAGATCAGAGTCTTTTTGAAGAATAATAATCTCTGCATTTTCATCCAGACGTCTGGCCTTTGCCGCTGCTTTAGGTCCTGCTGCAGATCCGCCGATAACAACAATCCGTCTTGATTTTCCCACAATATATCCTCCTGTTTAAGAAAATTTAAATTTAAAAGCATAAGCTTTTATATTAGAAGTTAATTAGTTTGGATTATTGGCTTAAGGGTATCCAAGATCAAAATGGAGTATTTTTTTAGATATATTATAAATTATAATGCAAAATTTTGCTTGAAAAAAATGATTATAAAATATCCGGGTAGCAGTCTCTGTTGACATTAAACAGATATTCCAATACCATCAACCCTGCTAATATTGACCGAATCCTAAAAAACTCATCGATAAGGCTTTGAAATACAACAGTAACTATTTATTGGGGAGTTTTCATATGCTGGTAGACCTGCGCAGTGATGTTTTAACAAAAGCGACGCCTGAAATGAAAGAGGCGATGATGTCCGCATCCATGGGAGATGACGTCTTTCGTGATGATCCTACAACAGAGCTTCTTCAAGAAAAGGTTGCCAGAATTACAGGCAAGGACGCGGCCCTTTTCGTAGTGTCAGGAACCATGGCCAACCAGCTTGCAATAGCATCGTTAACATACCCGCACGATGAGGTTATTCTTGATGTAAAGTCCCACATCTTTCAATTCGAACAGGGTGCTCCTGCGGTTATCAGCGGAGTTCAACTTAGACCTGCGCCTTTTATTGAATCTCTTCCTGACGAGGAGATGCTTGAAAACGCAATAAGATTTCCCGATGTTCATCACCCTGTATCCCGGCTGCTCTGCCTTGAAGTCACTCATAACTATAACGGCGGGATGATTCCGGATCTGGAAAGACTCAAAGATGTCTGCCTGAAAGCCAGAGATCTGGGGCTGAAAATTCACATCGACGGTGCCAGGGTCTGGAATGCTGTCGTGGCATCAGGCATACCAGTAACAGAATACGCCTCTCTCTGCGACTCCATGATGTTCTGTTTTTCCAAGGGCCTGGGAACGCCCATCGGGTCTATACTTGTGGGAAATGAAGATGTTATCAATCGGGCACATTATTTGAGAAAAGGTATTGGCGGCGGATGGCGGCAGCCTGGAATGCTCGCTGCTGCTGCCATTTATGCATTGGATCACAACATAGATCGCCTGGCGGAAGATCACTGCCGTGCTCAAATGCTTGCTGAAGCAGTTGATAAACACCCTGATTTGGAAATTGTCGGCCGGGTGGATACAAACATGGTATTCTTAAGACCGAAAAAGGGAGACCTTGAGACATATTCAAACAGATTAACCGAAAGAGGAATTCTCCATGACTGGCAGCATTTCAAGGCAATCCGGCTGGTTACCTACCTTGGCATTGATGATGAGATGATAGAATACTGTATTGAACAGGTACAGACAATCCCGCCTTTTTAAGTGCTTGGAGTTGTATAATAAACAGTAATTAATTTTAAATAAATCGCAAAGCATAGGGGGATTATGAACGTTAAGCGCTGATTTTCCCCTTTACAGACTTATCGAGTAGCCTCAGGAAGGCCCATGCCGGAGGCGAGAGATCCCTGCGGTTTCTATAACCAATCCCAAATTCAATCATGGGAGATCCTTCAAGGATTCGGACTAATTTTAGTGAGCCGCTCTTGAGTTCATCCTGTACTGCACCACGTTCAACAAAGCCGATACCTTGATCCTGCTGAACAAACTGCTTCAGAAGGGAAATGCTTCCTGACTGCATTGCGATGAGTGGGGTAACCCTGAATTTCCGAAAATATTCAAAGACAACCTCTCTTACAGCAGAACCTTCACGCCTGATGATCAAGGGGATTTCTGATAACTGGGACACTGAAATTTCCAGGCCTGGCAGGTGGACACTCCCGGGTGAAGCAATCAGGACAACTTCATCTTTCCAGAGGACCTTTATTTTCAGCCGGCTGTTACTGGGCCTGTGCCGAATGACAGCAAGTTCATTTTTATGGTCACCTATACTTCTTATCATATCTGCATTTGACCCCTGGTCGAGTGTGATCTTGATGCCGGCATAGGTTTTCTTAAAGACCTCGATCAGGGGCATCAGGCTTTTCAGCGGTATCTCCGGGCACCCTATTCGCAGTTCGCCTGACTTACCTGTGGAGACGTCCTCCAAAAAACCTTCCAACTCATGAATTTCCTGAAAGATCTTTTCTGCCCTTTTGAATACCAATTCACCTGTATCTGTCAGCCGAATAGCGTTTCCATCCCGGACAATGAGGCGAATGCCGACTGTTTCCTCAAGCTGCTTGACCTGCATTGTGATGGCCGGAGGAGTTACCATAAGTGCCTGGGCTGCCCTGGAGATGCTATTTAATTTTGCCGCCATATAAAATGAACGCAGCTGGTTCATATTCAGGATCATGACTTGACCTCCTTAACTTTTCAGTTATTCTTAATCGCATTTAACTTTAATTGAGTTGAAATGTCAAGTTCTCATTGCTATTATCATAATCAAAAAGATTTTAGAAACAGCCGAAAGGCAGAATAAAGGAGGATTTATCATGAAAAACTTAGAACATTCGTACGATATGGTCAGGCCTTATATTCCCATGGAGGTCTTAATGCCGGAGTCCCGGGTGGAACTCTGCAGACTGAGCGGTTTTGCAGCTTCTTCCGGTATCGTTGAGGGGCCATGCAAGATCATAAGAGATATGAAGGACCTGCAGTTATTATCCCGCGGGGCAATCGCTGTGTTTGAGGCCGCTTTGCCCGCAGTGATGCCTTTCATGCATTTACCTGGGGGATTGATAACAGAGCGGGGAGGCTCTCTGTCTATCGCTTCAAGGTATGCAAGGATGTATGAAATTCCAGCTGTTTTTGGTGTCGACGGCCTTATGAATACAATTAAAGATGGAGATGTAGTCAGGGTTGATGGATCAAAGGGTACCGTGGATATAATTGGATGATTTATACATAAAGAAAGCTTCAAATCCTCATCCAGAACTGATTTGGCGGGGATAACGGGTTGCGGCATGAACGCCGGTTACCCTGCCCCCCCGCACAGATCAGTAGATGAATAATTACCTCATTCGCCTCCTGCCTCTGTTAATAGCGCCAAAGCGAACTTTTCCGGATTACCCGCTTTGACTTAATTTCCCGATTAGCGTAAATTACATTTTGGTGATCTGAAATCACCCTTGAAAAAGGCTGTTGAAAAACAACTATCTGCGGCGTTACCTTCATCATTCGTCGATGAGACGTACCTGCAAGTAAGGCTCACTCCTCAGGATTTCAGGTGCCTTGCATCTGGAAATTTTTGAACAGCCTCATGCTGGTACTTTTTCAACTGCCTGAAAACAAATTTATGAGGAAGCATATCATGTTTATAAGACGTTACACATTTCCGGAAAAACTTGATAACAACTCTCAGGTCTTCTGTTTCAACCGTGGGAAGCTGCTTATAACTGAAGATAATCCCGGGAACACCCTTCCTGCTTTCCGTGAAGTATTGAGTATGAATCCCGATTTATCCAAATGGCATTATCTGGGTGAATATAACGGCATACCCTGTGTATGTGTCGGAGTTGATGAAGGAGCAATATTGCCTGAATCGTCTGAATTTTGTGATCTGTGGCAATTATATTCTTTTTTGGGAATCGAGCTCTGGCGCCTGGCAGGATATGCCCGCCAGATAGTCGACTGGGGCATAAATTTCAGGTATTGCGGCCGATGCGGGCATGAAACATCATCAATTGAGGGAGAAACAGCCAAGGTATGCGATCGCTGCGGAATTATCAGTTATCCACGCATATCTCCGGCCATGATCGTTGCCGTGATTAACGGGAATAAGATACTTCTGGCACGGGGAAAAAGATTCAAAGGGCCTTTTTACAGTGTGCTGGCAGGATTTGTTTCGCCTGGCGAGAGTCTGGAAGAATGTGTTGTGCGGGAGGTAAGAGAAGAAGTCGGCATCGAAATTGAAAACATCCGCTATTTCAACAGCCAGTCGTGGCCGTTCCCTGATTCTCTGATGATAGGCTTTTTCGCAGATTACAGGAGTGGAGCAATTAAGATTGATCCTGATGAAATAGTTGATGCCGGCTGGTTTACGACGGATGACCTGACGAAAATGAAAATACCCCCTGAAATAAGTATCGCCAGGAATATGATTGATGAATTCAGGTCAAATTCTACGCCTGAAGGGTGAAACAGCGGGTAGTTGAGTTCATTTTCCGCCTGGTACTGTTATTGAGATCCCATAATTTTCTGAAACACAGGGTTAAAAAACAAAATTTTGATAAAAAAAGTCTATTTTTTAAATTAATTGGAATCCGTTTGAATTGTTTCATGAATGATACACAAATGAAAAAAAGAACACATATCTACGAAGAACGTACTTACAGGCAGAGAGTTACTGCAAAAGATCTGACATCATTTAATGTCACGGTAAAGGAAACGGATCTGTGGGTAAGTTCGGAAAGGAACCTTGAAAAGGAGACCAGAGATCTGGTTTTCGGTTACAGATACCATATTGAGACATACATTGGTTCTCATCCTGAATTCGCAGCAACTCTGTCCCCATATCCGGATGATCCTTACGCTCCCTCTATAATAAAAGAAATGATTTCAGTTGCAAAAAGACTTGGTATCGGCCCTATGGCCTCTGTTGCCGGAGCCATTGCCCAGTACGTAGCTTTCGGACTGATGAAACTGACTGATCAGGTGATTGTTGAAAACGGTGGGGATGTATTCATGAAATTAAACAGGCCTGCCACAGTATCAGTCTTTGCAGGAGATTCCCCGTTAAGTGAAAAATTCGGTATTCGCATCCCAAAAGAAAAAATGCCCATAAGTGTCTGTTCCTCTTCCCGCACAGTGGGACACTCTCTGAGCTTCGGAGTAACCGATGCAGCCTGTCTTGTTTCTAATTCAGCCCTGTTTGCCGATGCGGCTGCAACTGCCCTTGGAAATCGGGTTAAGGGTAAAAATGATATGCAGGAGGCAGCTGTCTGGGCAAGTGAGCTGGAGGGTATAATAGGCGGTATCATCATTGTGGGAGATAAAATGGCCACCTGGGGGGAAATTGAACTGGTCAACTTATAATATTATAGTTTGTTCGTGGAGAATGCGCTTTGGAAGGTCATTCAAATTGCATCAATCAGGCATTTAACTGAGAAACAGAGCTCCTGCCTTAATCAGATCCTTCAGTTTACCTTTCCCGACCCTCTCGGATCTTGCGATTACCCTCTGCAATATCATAGCGGTAGCCAGGGCATCACCTATTGCAGTATGCCGTTGAAATATATCTATTCCAAAGTGCTTGGCGATTTCATCAAGACTTGACGGAACACTGTTCAAATCAATTCCATAAGGATAATGGTGCGGAGGGAAGGCTATGTTCCTGCAAAGGGGTATAGTGTCAAGCACCAGGTTCTGTAATGGGAATTCATATTTGTTTCGCATACTGGTATTAAGAAAGTGAAGATCAAATGCAGCATAATGTGCTACCAGAATATCCGTTCCAAGAAAGGAAAGAAAATCATCCAGCACTACTGATAAAGGGCTCGCTTCCGAAAGCATATCCGGTACAATCTCATGGACCTTTATGGATTCCGGATTGAGATACCTGCCTGGATTCACAAGCCTGTTAAACATGTCTCCCAATCTTATCCTGGAATCAACTACCCTGAATGCACCAATGCTTAAAACCTGGTCATATTTGAGATTAAGGCCTGTTGTTTCAAGGTCGACTATCACATATCCGAATGATCGAGCCTCTTTATTGACGTCTATGTGATCAAGAGCGGTCAGGTTAGACCGTGCCAGATCAGAAATATTCCTGCCTTTCATGCGTGCCTGCAACCATCTGTTTCGCATGCGGGCGATAAAAAGCTTCACCTATCATGCCTCCTCCAGGGTATGTACCTGATATCTCCACTCAATCAACTCCTGCAGGAGCCTGTTTATTACTGCAAAGCTCTCCTTCAACATCCTTCGCTGGAGATTATTCAGTTTCTCAGGATCTACAAAGTTATCCGGCAGCTCTCCCTTTGAGCGTGCTTTCAGGTGATGGCTTATCCTGAGAAGATTAATAAAGTCATAGGCCTCCCGAACGTCTTTATACAAACTTGATTCAATAAAATTCATATCCTTTAGCAGTTCCAAACGTTCATGAGTATTGGTGGTCGAAATACCCATATCCAGTGCCATGACCCTTGCCGTGTCCACCACAGGAGCCAGACCACGGATTTTCAGATTCAGCTTGTTTTTATGTTCGCCGGACTTCTCCACTACAAACTGCCTTAAAAAGCCCAGAGGAGGACGATTGAATAACCCTATATTTGCAAGGGATCTGAGGAAATGTTTGTTACCTTTGATGGCGTTATACAGGGTGCCCCGAAAATTTTCAAGAAAACCCGTCTCAGCATAAATGGGACGGAAGTCAAAAAAAATCGTTGCCATCCTCAGAGTGAAAGGTTCAGGCTCATTTAACCATCCAAGGAAGGTCTTTTCCCAGTCATCTTCCGACTGACACCAGCGGGGATTCGATGCCATTATACCGCCCGGGCACCTGGGAAAACCGTATTTAACAAGACTTTTAACCACCCTTTCAGAAAACATCAGGAACCACTCTTTCAATTTTTCCTGATCATCTTCCGGTCTTCTCAGAAAGAGAAGGGCATTGTCCTGATCAGTGAGCAGAGTCTGTTCACGCCTGCCTTCGCTGCCAAGTGCCATCCAGGTATATGGTGCAGGAGGAGTGCCAAGTCCTTCTGCTTCCATTTTCTGTTGTGTAAGCTTAATTATTTTTCTGGTGACCCTGTCGTTCAGTTCTGTAACCAGGGCAACCATTCGTTTTACCGACCCACCCTGACGAACAAGCATTTCAAGTACCCGGTCTATCTTGCTGTGCATTCCGATAATATCTTCAATGGTCTGAGATTTTTCAATGTCTCCAATAACACCAACAGGAGAACTGCCGGTCTCCATCTGGAAATCATGATCACTGATAATGCCGGCAAGCCTGTGCTGATCTGCTACAAGAAGGTGGCTGATATTATATCTGCTCATATCCAGAAGGGCGTCGAATGCATAGGCATCCGGAGGAATGGTATACAGGGGATAACTCATTACCGTTTCAACCCTGGTATCCATGCTAAGACCTTCTGCAATTATCTTTGAACGGAGATCACTGTCAGTAACAATGCCTAAAGGCTGCCCGGAGCTTTCCGTAACCACGATAGAGCTTACCTTTCTTTCGGTCATTTTCCGGGCAATGTTGCGAATGGTATCATCAGTAGTGCAGGTCAGCACATCAGTAAACATGAGATCGGACACGCGCTTGCCGATCAGGAACATATCCAGATTAATAGTATTAATATCCTGCGAACGGTGATGTGCTGATTCCGCAAATTTATGGGCAGCCCTTATACTTCTGGCAAGAGAATAGCTGAAGTATTCATTGAAGTCCGGATTCCTTGCGACAATGTCTTTAAAGACATCAGCAGGCAGAAGATATGCAATCATATCTTCGTCAGCAGAAATATCGAAGACTGATTTTTTAGAATCAAGCACATTCGTCGCTCCGAAGGTCTCGCCCTCTCCAAGTACATCTACAAGGATATCTTCTTTTGACTCATCGGAGATTGATATTCTCGCTGATCCTACACAGATAATATGCAGGCAGGATGGCTCGTCACCACGACTAATGATCATTTGTCCTCTCGGATAGTATGCAATCTCCATCTGAGAGACCATTTGATGTAATTCATCCTCATTTATGGAGTCAAACGGTTCTACTGTTCGCATGAATTCAAGAATGCGCGGCAAGGGATATTTGTTCATAGTATTTGCGCTGAAAGTTTTTTTTGTAAGAATAATAAGTAATCAACAAATTATAGTCAAGAAAACAGCATAATTCTTAATTATTTCATCAAAAGTGGCATAATCGGAATATCGGAATGAAAATTCTGTTTTTCTTTTCCCTTGACACAGGAACATCTTTATTTCTATCCTTTCAATCAAAAATTCTATCCATATTTATTTTTCATAACAGGTCATATTGGTTCCATAAAAAGGGCAATCGTGAAGTTCAAGGGATTTCATACGTATATTCGAAAGCTTCATCTGGTAATAACCTTCCTGGCCCTTCTAACCCTTTTTCTTGTACTCCAGACACTTATTCTCGCCCATGAACACAGACAGAGCATGATGGGAAATGTCCTTGATCAGTTTTACAAGGAGCATATCAACGTAGCCCGTCAAACCGCTGCTGGCATAGAGAAGTTTTTTGAAGATATTCTTAGAGATCTTGAACTGTTGAGCAGTTATCCAATAGTAAGGAAGGGACATGAACATGAAGTTCAGGACCTGCTAAAACAATTTTATAAAAAGAATCAAGGCGATGTAATCCATTTCTTTCGACTCGACGCATCCGGCACAATGACCGATATCTTTCCCCGCAGTGCAGCAGATGGAGAAAGTTTTGCATACAGGACCTACTATAAGGAAACTAAAAAGACATTAAAGCCATATGTAAGCAAATTTATACAGGTAAGAGAAAAATACTGGACCCTTGTCCTGTCATATCCCATCAAGGCTGAATATCCATCCGGCAGTGGCAAACAGATTTATAATGGGCTTGTAGCAGCTACTGTGAGCGTGGATGAGATCCGAAAACGGTTCATAGATCCAATAACACTTGCAAGGACAGGATATGGCTGGGTTATCGACAGTGAAGGTACATTCATAATCCACCCCACCTCCCCCGAGCTGATTGGGAAAAATATTTCTTCACTGGTCAGTGAGGATGAAAAAAAGAATATAGACAATATGGTTTCGCGGATGACAAAAGGCGAAACCGGTATAGGACAGTACACCTATAACAGAGTTAACAAATACGTAGCGTTCAGCCCCTTTAAACTGGGCGACAAGACATGTACAGTGGCTGTCTGTGCTCCTGTTGAAGAGGTCAGGCAATTTATGCAGAGTACCTTTGACAAGGAACGCATTCTGTTGCTTTTTGTTGTAATAGCCCTCATTGGAGGCGGTCTGACCGTCATGTTCCTGGTCCGCAGGATCTATACGATTCGCATGGAAGAAAAATCACGAAGCCGTTTGATGGAGATATTCCAGTCAATGAATGACGGCGTCTGTATAGTGGATCCCAATTATCAAGTGGAGGCAGTAAACCCTGCTCTCGGAGCCCTCCTGAAAAAAGACGAAAATATGGCAATAGGCCGTCCATGCCACGTTGTTTTTATGGACAAAGCAACACCGTGCCAGGAATGTCCCATAGAAGAGACATGGAACCGTGGTGGACCCACTCATAAGCCGAAACAATTAACCCCTTTTCCAAACAGGACATTCTCTGCAGATGTGTATACCCTGCCCCTTTCCCGACACCAGGAAGAACGGCCCCATGTGCTCTGCTACATAAAGGACCTGACCAAAGAGGCAGTTCTCAAGCATAAGCTTACTCAGTCAAAAAAACTTGCTACAGTGGGAGAGATGGCTGCCGGAATTGCCCATGAGATGAGGAATCCCCTGATATCCATTCGTTCTGCAAGCGAGATGCTTATGGACAGCCCAAATCATAATGATGAGGAGCGCACCCTTGCAAGGGTTGTCAATAAAGAGGCAGGACGCCTGGAAAAGGTTATAAGAGAATTCCTATTATATGCTCAGCCTCCGAAACTGAAAAAGAAAAAGGTGCAGGTTAATGATATAATAGATGATATACTTCAGGATCTTCGAAGAAGAGCAGATTATATCTCACTTAATATTGAGACTGATCTTTCACCGGATATGCCGGAGGCATATCTGGACGGCCACAAGATCACTCAGGTCTTATGGAACCTCGTTCAAAACGCCAGAGATTCAATAAAGGGCAAGGGAACACTGCGTATCAGCACACGGTGTGAAATTACACGAGGCAAGGATCCCCTGAAATACCTTTTTCTTGTCGTTGAAGATAATGGAGAGGGGTTTGACGAAACTCTCAGCCAGGATATATTCAAGCCCTTCTTTACTACGAAGCGTGAAGGCCTGGGCATGGGGCTGGCTCTTGTTCAACAGGTTGTTGAGGCCCATGAGGGGGATATTTATGTGGAAAGCGTACAGGGCAAAGGCTCCAAATTTTCAATACGCCTTCCCCTGGTTTCATGATAACAGAAAATGATATGATACAAATCCTACTCATTGACGACCAGGAATCAGTTCTCACCAGCCTGTCCATCCTTTTAAAACGGCATGGTTATCATGTTGATTGCGGAAGAAATTTATCTGATGCAAAGAAATTTTTAAACAGGAAATCCTTTGATCTGATTATTACTGATTTACGCATGGGAAATCCCCTTGAAGGCATGCAGGTATTGCAGGTTGCTCTTGAAATGAATCCCACCGTACCTGTAATAATCATGACCGGATATGCAACAATAGAAAACGCCGTAGAGGCAATGAAACTGGGGGCATATGATTATATTACAAAAGGTTTTACAAATAAGGAATTCATAGAAAAGGTTTCGTCTGCCCTGAGCCTTAAAAAAACAGATTTAAGGCCGGAAACATCCGATATGGAAAGGCCAAAGGGATTCGATGATATCATAGGAAAAAGCCCGGAAATCATGCGTGTCCTGAGACTTGTAGAAAAAGTGGCCCCTTCCGACAGCTCGGTACTCATACAGGGTGAATCAGGAACCGGCAAAGAGCTTATTGCAAAGGCTATCCACAGACTCAGCAATAGAAAACATCAATCCTTTGTGGCTGTAAACTGCGCTGCATTTACAGAAACCCTGCTTGAGACTGAGCTGTTCGGCCATGTCAAAGGAAGCTTCACAGGTGCTGAAAAAGATAAACGCGGTCTTTTTCTTGCGGCTGATAAAGGCACTTTATTCCTTGATGAGGTAAGCGAGATGCCTTTATCCATGCAGATAAAACTGTTGAGAGTCCTTCAGGAACATGTCATCAGGCCTGTTGGCAGCACGGACTCCATACCTGTTGATGTGCGAATAATATCATCAACTAATCGGGATCTTTCAAAAGAAATATTCGAGGGTAATTTCAGGGAAGATCTTTTTTTCCGTCTGTGTGTGGTACCTGTTCATTTACCTTCATTAAGAGAAAGAAAAGAAGACATCCCTGTTCTTGCAAAGCACTTTATAAATATACTTGGAAAAAAACAGAATAAAATGCCTCTTATCCTGGAGTCTGAAGTACTAAAAGTACTTTCCAACCAGACCTGGAGGGGAAATATACGTGAGTTGCAGAATTTCCTGGAGCGACTTGTCCTGTTAGCAGATAATACTGTTGTAAGTGTCAATGACGTACTAAGATTTCTGCCTTCTGAATCACCTGGGGATTTGACGCCCTCAGGGAGCCTCGCTGAAAAAGAAAGAGATCATATCCTCCGTGTACTTGAGGAAAACCAATGGAACCAGAGCCTGGCCGCTCGCAGCCTTGGTATAGGCCGCACAACCCTCTGGAGAAAAATGAAGACCTATGGAATAACTCCCGAATGATAAAACTTCTATTAGTGTACCATTTATTGCAACTGGCCTTCCTGTTTAATTCTGAAACATCTATTTCATATCGAAACACAATGATGAGACACTTCTGTCCAGATGCTCAATATAAATTCAGCGAATAATTTATAACATTCTGAACTAACTTCTATATTTATAAAGATGTGCCCTGGGCATATTAATTGCATAAAGCATAAGTGATTTATATCAACAGGTGAGATCAATCTCATCAAAAGCGTCACTTGAGAAGGCTCAGAGTATTGAACAGATCGATAATGCGATGGCGGAGATGGAAATGGCGGTCCAGCAGAATGCTGCAAATGCTGAGCAATCTGCATCTGCGTCTGACAATATGACTGCACAGGAGGAATAGATGAAGAATAACGTAAATGAGCAGGTTTTTAAAGTTAAAGGGAACGATGCTGCCGTTTCTCAACCAAAAGCAAAACCGGCGATAAGCCATGGTCATGAAGTCTCTTCTGCTGAGGTAAAATATCACTGGGAGATGATGATTTACAGGAATTTCAGTTATTTTTTAAAATATAATTATCAATAAAGGAGGCAGTAACCATGTTTGGTCTTGAAGATTGGTCAATTATTTTGGCTTATTTACTTTCCGCTTTGAGTGCAGTTCTCTGCATTGTTTACGGAGCTATAAACTGGAACAAGGATTAATAAGAAAGTATTAATTTCGATCCAGGGAACAGGACTCAATGGAGTATATAGAGGATTGAAACCAGGAGGACAGTAGTATGAATTATACCCTTTTGAATTTTATTATTTTGATATACATAGGATTAATAGCGCTCATGGGTTATCTGGGTTACAGAAGAACTCAGTCTGCAGGGGACTATATTGTTGCAGGAGGAGATGTGAATCCTTTTGTGATGGCACTTTCATATGGTGCCGCCTTTATAAGCACATCGGCAATCATTGGTTTTGGGGGTGCCGCAGGCGCCTTCGGCATGGGACTGCTATGGCTTACTTTTTTTACTATATTTGTAGGTGTATTCATAGCCTTTGTATTTTTTGGAAAGCGTACCCGCACAATGGGCAATAATCTGGGTGCAATGACCTTTCCTGAACTGATGGCAAAACGCTATCAGTCGTCTTTTATACACATCTTCTGCGGTGCACTAATCTTTGTATTTATGCCGCTTTATGCCGGAGCAGTGCTTATCGGGGCGGCAAGATTCCTTGAAACAGCTCTCAACATGAATTACCTGACGGCGCTTATAGTATTTACTGTACTTATAGCTATCTATGTAACTACAGGCGGTATAAAGGGAGTAATGTATTCGGATGCTTTGCAGGGAAGTATTATGTTCCTGGGCATGGCATTCCTCTTAATATATACATATAATAAACTTGGCGGAATTGCAGAGGCACATACTGCATTGTCGGGAATGGAATCCCTGATACCTCAGAAACTTAAGGCCATTGGCCACCAGGGATGGACACGCATGCCCGTGTTCGGTTCAAAATTATGGTGGGTACTTATAAGCACTCTGGTGATGGGTGTGGGTATCGGCACTCTGGCTCAACCTCAGCTTGCAGTAAAATTCATGACTGTTAAAAGTGGAAGATCTCTTAACCGTGCCTGTCTGGTAGGCGGTGTATTCATATTTGCCATGACAGGCGTTGCTTTTCTGGTAGGTGCACTTTCAAATGTACATTTTTTCAATACCGAGGCTAAAATTGCTGTTGCAGCGGCAGGGGGAAATATGGACACAATCATTCCCCTGTTTATAACCACTGCAATGCCGCAATGGTTTTCCTATGTATTCATGGTGACCCTTCTTGCGGCAGGTGTTTCCACTCTGTCGAACCTTTTTCACGCCATGGGTACCGCCCTGGGAAAAGATCTGTATGAACAGACCGCGGGCAAGAGAAAAGGCGCTTCAAAGCATACCATACTCTTTGTCAGGGTAGGTATTGTAGTCGGTATTCTTGTAAGTCTTTTCCTTGGTTACCAGTTGCCCATAAGCATCATAGCGAGGGCCACAGCCATGTTTTTCGGAATTGCGGCGGCTGCTTTTCTTCCCATGTACATGCTGGGCATCTACTGGAGGGGGACAACGCGTGCAGGAGCCATTGCAGGGATGGTCACCGGGACATTCTCGGCACTTTTCTGGCTGGTTTTTATAAAGGCAGCAGAAGCGGGGCCACTGGGAATATGCAATGCAATCTTTGGGAAACCCTTCCTGATTGAAACACATCCATGGCCTGTTGTAGATCCCATTTTAATCGGCCTGCCGGTATCTCTAATAGTCACCATACTGGTAAGTCTGTTTACCAGAAGGTCTGAACAATCTCATATAGATCATTGTTTTGAAGGAATTTAGAATCCACTACTTTTTGGAATGGTTGTAGACAGAAAAGGACCCCGGCAATGCCGGGGTTCACTACCTAAGTGAGACCTGAATAAAGGAGGTTCGATTATCAAAGGTCATAAATCTTTTCATCTACCCTGGGCGGCTGATATTTTTTGGTTCGACCGGGGCGTTGCTTGAACCCGAACGATTCCTCATCATCAATTAAATCTCCAATTTCCGCTTCAATCTTTTCAGGATCCTCCCCCGCTTCCATTCTTGCAATAGCCTCTTCCATGCCGGGCCCCAGGTCCATACCAGTCATATCCTTTAATTTGCGCATAAAGCCTGCAGCCTGTCTGGGATCATTTTCATCCATATGCTCAGCTTCTTTTGAGAGTAGCTTGATCGCTGCTTCCATTTTATCTTCATCAAGGCCATCAATAGAGCCGGCATCGCCATTTTCCTTTTTGTGAGACATCATAAAAATGGACATTTGCTTTTCCAGTATGATTTCTTTACATTGAGGGCATAATGGCTTTTTTTCTGTATTTATAGAAGCGGAAAAAAAGCTGAAGACGGTATTGCATTTCTTGCAATAAAATTCATAGATCGGCATTGCATCCTCCCTTTGCAGGGCATTGTGAGACCTTTATAAAGGTCTCATTGTTTTTCTCCGAAAAGGGGCATAATAATCTGATTAGATATTTTATGCTGAATTTCCGTTTGTTTACAGGAAAAAACGATCTTTCATGATTCTATGGATATTATATTTTGAGCTGGATCTACCACTTATAAATTGAAATACAAAAGGAAGACCTGATAGTCAATTAATTTTAAAGGCTCCGCTGTT
>DAINAR010000063.1:0-16620 GCA_036733345.1 Deltaproteobacteria bacterium
TTGATAGATGAGGCTCAGAATCTGTCCCAGCCGGTACTTGAACAGATACGCATGCTTTCCAATCTGGAAACAGAAAAGGATAAACTGATTCAGGTAGTACTAGTAGGACAGTCCGAACTGGCAGATATGCTTGCCTCGCCATCTTTGAGACAGCTGGATGAGAGAATTACTGTTCGTTACAATCTAAGACCATTAACACGAAGAGATATCCGGGGGTATGTGGAACACCGGCTGGTAGTAGCAGGTGGACATGGAAATATAAAGTTTACTAACAGGGCACTCAGAAAAATTCATTCATTTTCTCGTGGAAATCCTCGAAGAATAAATGCCATATGTGATCGGGCTCTCCTGATTGCTTTTGCCAAGGGAAAACAAGTTATATCCACGGGAATGATTGGAAAGGCTGTCAGGGATCTTCGTGGAGGCATCAGTCAGGGTAATGAGCAAGGCAGGTGGTTCAATAAACGCATTGCATATGTGACCATGGCCGTTTTTATTCTGTTTGCTGTTACCTCCTTTGCCGGATGGAATTTCAGGAGCTATATTTCAAGAATCAGTTCAAATTATTCCCGCGTCGGATTTTTCATATCCGGGGATAACATTGATGAGCTGATTCTTGATGATCAGAGCAGTCTGGCAGCACTTTTCGGCATGTTTGAAGACGGGAGCAATAAAGGCGGTCTGGATACGGATGATATCAGTTTGACACTGGTTTCGTTTGTTGTCGAGCCTGAGTATTTTGTGATGTTTAAAAAACCGTTCCGGGTTCAGGTGTCGGCTTATCCTAAAGGTTCGAAGGCATTATCAGGATATATGGTGGTTAGTGAAACATCTCCGGAAGGAGCCGCTGTTATTGATAAGAAAGGTAATGAACAGACGATTTCAAGGGACTTTATCTTTAAGCATTGGGGGAATAAAGTTTTTTTTGTATACCCTTTTAACAGAAATGTGACTGAATTGAAGTCGGGCATGAAGGGACAGGAGATATTGAATATTCAACAGATCCTGGGCAGTATCGGATACCTTTTGGCCCTCACCGGAGTATACGACGAATCAACTTATAATGCAGTTTTGAAATTCCAGGGTGACTTTGGCTTAAAGGACGACGGGATTGTCGGATCACGAACCAGGGCACTGTTATATCAAATGGTGGATTAACATGAGCTACATTCATGAGGCATTGAACAAGGCTCAGAGAGAAAGAGAAAGCCGTTACCGAAGACATGGTATAGTATCGGCCCGGGCAAAAGAGATAAGATTTTTTGAAAAAAGGACAGTCAGGGTTGTATCTTTAATAGTCTTAACTATTTTCATTGCCTTTGCTCTGTATTCATGGTTGGATTGCATAATTCCTAAAAAAACAGCAGTATCTGAGTTTAAAGACACGGGCGTGGCAGCAGGTAATAACCCGGAATCTGCTGTGGTAACCATTGAAAGGTTTTATGAAAAGGCAAGGGAACTTCATAAAAAAGGTGATTTTCAGGAAGCCATAGACATGTATAAAAGGATTCTGGAAGCGGATCCGGGTCATGTTAATACATTGAATAATCTGGGAGTCATATATTTTTACTTAAATGATTTAGATTTGGCCAGTGCCAGTTTTGAAAAGGCTATCAGATTAAATCCTGAGTATGTTAATTCATATTACAATCTGGCCTGCCTGTATGCCCGCAGTGGAGAAATGCCTGAAAGCCTTGCGGTTTTGAAGAAGGCGATTTCGCTTGATCAATCCGTCAGAGAATGGGCACAAAGTGATGCTGATATGAAAAATCTTCATAAAGAAAAAGAATTTAAGGATTTGATGGGCGGACAGAGCATTCGGAATAAGAACACTGAATAAGTAATAAAAACAAGAAGAAAGGGAGTTGATTCCTCAGTTATGAGACTAAGAATAGACAGAAAATATCTGCTCTGCTTTTTATGTATTCTGTTGTGGTTTTTTTCAGGTATTTCTCCGGTTCTGGGTGTGCGTGTTGCTGGAGAAAACGGGGTTACATCTGTTATTCCTGAGCAGGAAGCAAAGCCTTCAAAATCGAACGCTGGAGATCAGCCTGAAAAAAGGCCTTCAGATAGAAAGCCTGGAGGAATCAGTGAATCCGAAGTAAAACAAATGCAAGGCTCTGGAGATTCGAAAGAGGTCGAAAATAAAAACAGAGATAACAACTATGTTACAATTGATTTTGATGATGTTGATATTGCGGTTTTTATCAAATTCATAAGTGAGCTTACAGGCACAAACTTTGTTATTGATAAAGCTGTAAGCGGAAAGGTTACGATTGTCTCCCCAACCAGGATTTCAGTTGAAGAGGCATATAAGGTCTTTGAATCGGTTCTTGAAGTTCATGGTTATGCAGCAGTGCAATCTGGAAATATAGTAAAAATAGTTCCGGCAATTCAGGCCAGCACAAAGAGCATCGAAACCCGTTTAAGTGAGAGCAGCATTATTCCCGAAGACAGAGTCGTAACACAACTGATACCTTTGAGATATGCCGAACCTGAAGATCTCCAAAAGGTCTTTACGCCTCTGGTTTCAAAGAGCAGTGTGATAGTTTCATACCCTCCAACCGGCACCTTGATTGTAACAGATGTCCTTTCCAATATTAAACGCCTTTTAAAGATCGTAAAAGTGATTGATGTGGAGGGAATAGGGGCTGAGATATCAGTAGTGCCGCTTAAATATGCTACTGCGTCTGTTATTGCAAAATCGATAGAATCTCTTTTTGAAAAAAAAGTCAGGAGGTCCAGACCAGGAGTTCCTGTTGAAAGTGTCATCAAAATAGCTGCCGATGAAAGGACTAATGTCCTGATAATATTGGCATCAGAAGATGATACAGTGAAGATCAAACAATTGATCGAACTCCTGGATAAGGAAACCCCCAGGGGCACCGGTGATATACATGTCTACTATCTTCAAAATGGAAATGCGGAAGATATGGCCAAGGTATTAACAGCTATTCCTTCCAAACAGTCAAAATCGCCGCAGACAGATAAGGGGGTCGCGATTTCTCAGGAAGTACAGATCGTGGCAGATAAAGCGACCAATTCATTAGTAATCACCGCCAGCAAGGACGACTATCTTGTCCTTGAGGATGTCATTAAAAAACTCGATATACCGAGGGCAATGGTCTATATAGAGGCCCTGATCATGGAGGTAAACGTTGACAAAGAATTTGATCTGGGGGTTGAATGGCAGGGTATAGGTGAATTCGGGAGTTACAGGGACAGAAAATTCGGTGCCTTTGGAGGTTCTCTTTCAGGGGGCAGTTCCGGCTTTCCAGGTGTTTCAAGTACAACAGGCATGGCCAGTCTTGCAACCGGGCTTTCATTAGGTGTACTGGGTGAGGGCATTACAATAGGAGGTATAACATTTCCAACTACAGGAGCTGTGATAAGGGCCTACCAGACCGATACTGATGTGCACATAGTATCAACGCCACAGATTATGACTACTGATAATGAGGAGGCTCAGATTACTGTGGGCAAAAATGTACCATATCAGACCAGAGCGGATACATCCTCTGCAAATGTGGACTACAGCACCTATGAATACAAGGATGTTGGTGTTACACTCAAAATAACCCCTCAGATTAATCAGGAACGTTTTGTAAGGTTAAAAATATTCCAGGAGGTGACAAGGCTGATTCAGTCTGATTCGCTCAAAGAAGGCCGTCCTACTACATATAAACGGTCGGCAGAGACTACGGTAATTATCAAGGACGCCAATACGGTAGTAATCGGAGGTCTCATCGGTGATGAAACTACAAATACGGGATATATGGTGCCATGCCTTGGAAATGTCCCCGGCCTTGGCTGGTTTTTTAAGTCAGACTCAGCTACAAATAACCGGACAAACCTTTTTGTATTTTTGACGCCTCACATAATTGAAAATCCGCGAGAGGCTGAAGATGTATATCATGAGAAAAATGATGAGATTAATCGTGTAAAGGAGGGCGTTATAAAGATGCACGAAAAGCCGCAGGCCAAAGTGAGGAATTTAGAGGACTGATGAGACTTATAGGGGAAATTCTGGTTAAAGAGTGCGGACTTTCGGAAGAAGTTCTTTTGAATTCCTTAAAGATACAGGAACTGGAAGGAGGACGAATCGGGGAAATACTGATTAAACAGAAATCAATCTCCGAGCTGGATCTTTTAAAGGCACTCAGTATCCAGTTTGGAATACCATGCTTAATAAATTTGCCAGCCGAGGATATGGATATAGAGTTTACTGAGAAAGTTCCTATACAGTTTCTTAAGAAATATAAAATTGTTCCTGTTACTACACCAGACCGGTCCTTTATTGCTGTCAATGATCCGCTTCTTTTTCAACCACTGGATGATCTGAGACTTATTCTGGGCATGGAAAGTAACGAGATTGTAATTTCTCACCATCAGAGTATAATTTCACTAATTAATCTTGCTTATGATATGAGCCGTGATTCTGCTGAACAGGTTATTCAGGATATGCACGAAGAAGACACGGACCTTATTATATCCGAAATTGAGAAAACAGAAGATCTGCTGGATGATACCAGCGATGCGCCAATCATAAAACTGGTAAATCTGATGATGTCTCAGGCGGTTAAAGAGCGTGCAAGTGACATCCATATTGAACCGACCCAAGCCAGGGTAAAAATCCGCTACCGTATAGACGGAATTCTATATGACAGGCTCTCTGCCCCCAAGCATATCCAGTCAGCCTTGATCTCCCGTATCAAAATCATGGCCAAGATGAATATAGCAGAAAAAAGGCTTCCACAAGACGGACGAATCGAGATAAGGATTGCTGAAAAGAGTATTGATATTCGTGTCTCAACAATCCCTATTGCCTTTGGTGAACGAATTGTCCTTCGTCTGCTTGACAAGACAAATGTTATTATAAGGCTTTCAGATCTCGGTATGCCGGAGGATCGGTTAAAGGAATTTGAAAGGCTTATAAAATCATCTCATGGCATTATGTTAGTAACAGGGCCAACTGGAAGCGGAAAAACTACAACATTATATGGAGCCCTTTCCACGATTAATAATGCCGATATTAACATTATCACCATTGAGGATCCTATTGAATATCAAATAGAAGGTATTGGCCAGATACAGGTTAATCCTAAAATAGACCTTACCTTTGCAAATGGATTGCGTTCAATTGTTCGACAGGACCCGGATGTGATTCTTGTTGGGGAAATAAGGGACCTGGAAACTGCGGAGATAGCAATTCAATCTGCATTAACAGGGCATATGGTTTTTTCTACCCTGCATACAAATGATTCGGCCAGCGCTGTGACTCGTCTTATTGATATGGGGATTGAACCGTTCCTGGTTACATCTTCGGTTATCGCAATACTGGCGCAGAGACTTGTGCGGGTTATTTGTAATGATTGCAAAGAGGAATATACCCCTGATGATGAATCTTTGAAAAACATTGGCATGACCAACGATATGATTTCAGGAAGAAAAATATACCGTGGTAAAGGGTGCCCTTCATGTCTCAATACGGGTTACAGCGGAAGGACCGGTATATTTGAACTCATGATTCTGAATGATCCGATAAAAAATATAATTTTAAAGACTTCTGATGCAAATGCTATCAAACGTATGGCCATTGAGCAGGGCATGATCACTCTTTCTGGAGATGGCGCGGAAAAGGTAAAGGATGGCATTACAACAATTGAAGAGGTTATTAGAGTAAGTTGTTAAGAACACCCTCTTGTACCTTGTGCTACTGAGGCTTCATCGTTTCTTCCAGGACATGATGGCTTGAGGGAATAAAAGATAGAGAAAACTCGAAAGGAGCAGCATGAGCAGGGATGATTTAATTCAACTGGAGGGTGTAGTAACAAGAATTTTAGGCGGAGGAATAAAAGAAATTCAATGCGATAATGATCTAACTGTCAGAGGAGTGCTCTCAGGTCGCATGAAAAAGTTTCGGATCAGAGTCATGGTAGGTGATCGGGTTCAAGTTAGCGTTTCTCCATATGATACGTCACACGGAATAATTACTTTTCGCTTTAAGTAAGGATAAGTCATATCATATATAAACAAAAATTATAAGTGTTTTCCACAGTTGAATTTTCGGCCTTATTGATGCCATTAAGGCCGTGCTCTTCTTTTGTGCGGTCATTTTAGGCTTAAAAAATAGAATTATCTAAAAATTATTAATGACAATAGTTGTTTTATGTTATATGGAAAAATAGTTAAAGGACTGCAACATATTGCCTTGGAGACCCAATCGCTATGAAAAGTGATAAACAAGGGATGGCCAAAAAATCTTTAACCAAATCCGAACCAAAAGACACCACAAAAATAGACAGCTCCATAAGTGAAAATATCCTGGTTTCCTGCGAAAAAATATCCAGCGAACGTTATCAGGCATTTGTTGAAAACATTGAAGAGGGTGTCTATGAGTTGGATATCCATGGTAATTTTCTGTATTTTAACAGTTCGCTATGCAGGATTTTCGGGCGTTCGAGGGAAGAAATCCAATTTCAGAATATTGCCAAATTCATGGATGAAGAATATGCCAGGAAGGGGTTTAAGACCTTTAATGAAATATATCGCACCGGCCATGGAGTTTCAGACCTTATATGGAAGATTAATGTGAAAGACAGCTCTCCCCGCATAATAGAGCTTTCTGCAAATCTGATTAGCAATAAGGAAGGAGAAAAAATCGGATTCCGTGGAATTGCTAGGGATATCAGTGATAAATTTAATGCTCAGGAGTCGCTTAAAAAATCGGAGAGGAGATACAGAACATTACTTGATTTTGTCCCTTATCCCATCGCAGTTTTCACACGCGAGGGAAAGGTTTCCTATTTAAATCCATCTTTTACTGAGACATTTGGGTGGAGCCTTGAGGAACTGGAGGGGAAAAACATACCGTATATTCCTGAAGACCTTGTGCTGGAAACAAAAAGATATATAAGAAGGCTTTTGCAGGAAAAAATAATCCGCTACCACGAAACACAGAGGCTTACAAAGGATGGAAGGAGGCTGGATGTAGTTATCAGGGCCTCAGTATATTCCGAGGCAGAGGAAGAACAAACCGGACAGCTCCTTATTTACAGAGATATTACACAGGAAAAAAGAATAACGAGAATAAATGAGGCCCTGCGACGTATAAGCATGGCTCTCCCCAATTATCCGGACCTTGGAGACCTGCTTGATTTTATCAGCTGGGAGGTCAAGCCGCTTCTGGGAGTAGAAGGCGCGCTCGTTATACTTCTTGATGAAGAAAAAGATGAGTTTTACTTCAAGTCCGGAGCCCATGATGATTCGGCCATCGAAAAAAGAGTTAAAGAGGTACGTTTTCCCTCAAGCAGAGGGGTGGCTGGTGAAGTTGTCAGGACAGGAAGGTCTATAATAGTTCCTGACACATCAAAGGCTCCTTTTTTCTACTCTGGTGTAGATACCCAGGCCGGATTCAAAACTCTGAATATGCTGGATGTGCCTTTAAGAAGCAAAGACAGAATTATAGGTGTTCTGTGTGTAACTAACAAGAAGACAGGGACATTTGATCAGACAGATGTTGAACTTCTCAATATGGTGGCTGGTACGGTTGAGCTTTCGGTTGAAAATGCCCGGTTTTCAAAGGAGCTTCAGGAGGCATATGAAGAGGTAAAGAGTCTGAACAGGGCAAAGGACAAGGTGATCAATCGCCTTTCACATGAACTGAAAACCCCGCTTGCAGTGTTGAGTGCTTCCCTTAATATCCTTGCAAAAAGACTTTCATCCATACCGGAAGAAAAATGGTGTCCTACCATCGAAAGGGCCCAGAGAAACCTGGATAGGATTCTGGAGATACAGTATCAGGTGGAAGACATTATGCGGGAAAGGCAATACGACACCCATTATATCCTTTCATGGCTGGTCGATGAATGCATAGATGTGCTTGAGACAATCCTTTCAGAAGAGGTCGGTGAAGGCCCTGGTATTAAAAAAATCAGGGAACGTATAGACGAGATATTCGGATCCAAAGAAAACAAACCAGAGCATATTTTTCTTGATAATTTTGTAAAAAGATCCCTTAAGGAGATAAAAGAGTTTTATTCTCATCGCAATATAGAAATAATAACTCAGCTCGAGGCTGTACCGGTAATCAGCATCCCTGTCGATCCTTTAAAAAAAGTGTTTGTAGGGCTGATTAAAAATGCGATTGAAAACACTCCGGATGAAGGCAAGATAGAGATCACAGCGAGGAAACGGGGAAATGGTGCTGAACTGATAGTGCGTGATTACGGTGTCGGTATAACAAGTGATAATCAGAAACACATTTTTGAAGGTTTTTTTGCGACTCAGGAGACAATGGACTATTCATCAAAACGCCCCTTTGATTTTAACGCCGGAGGTAAGGGGGCTGATCTTTTGCGTATGAAGATATTCTCTGAGCGGTATAATTTTAAGATCGATATGTCTTCATCAAGATGCAGGTATATACCGCATGCCAAAGACTCATGTCCAGGGAGAATCAGCCACTGCGAATTTTGTGAAAATAATGAAGACTGCTATCTTTCAGGTGGTACAACATTTACCGTTTATTTTCCGTCAGTATCTGAAACGGACAATAACTGATCCGGGTTGTTTACAGGTTTCCCATTTATGCCTCATGCCTAATTCCATAAGTTAAGTTTGGAATCAAGAATCAACAGATTATGCCCAGGGTTGGGTTATCCCGTTGACAAAAGGCATAAATTCCAATATGTTATTTGCAATTAGGAATTTTATGAATTGTAGCATTTTAGCGATAATAAGGTTATGAAAACAGAAATTCTAATTCCGAAAAATGAAATTCGGAAACGGGTTAAAGAGATTGCTGAACAGATATCTTTTGATTGCAAGGGAAAAGAACCCGTTTTGATTGGGGTATTGAACGGTGTAATTTTTTTCTTTGCGGATCTTGTAAGGGAAATAAGTATCCCGACTGAAATAGACTTTATCAGGGCAGCAAGCTATGGTTCCAAGATGGTTCCCGACGAAAATATCCAGTTTACAAAGGATATTGAAATTTCAATTGATAAAAAACCGGTAATTCTTGTTGAGGATATAATAGATACAGGTTCGACTCTTTCTGCGGTTATTAAAAGAGTAGAGCGAAAAGGAGCCGATTCCATAAAGATTTGTGCTCTGATTAATAAGCTTGAACGAAGAGATGTTACTGTCCCTATTGATTATTGCGGTTTTCAGATAGAAGAGGGCTTTATTGTTGGATATGGCCTTGATTATAATCAGAAATACAGATATCTTCCCGATATTTGTATCTTGAAATAACAGGCTTTACTTTCTCGAACAGGAGTGTGAGCATGATCATTGAATGTGAAAAATGCCAGACAAAGTTTAATCTTGATGAAAGGTTGCTAAAGGAAGAAGGTTCGAAGGTAAGGTGTTCTTATTGCGGTGAGATTTTTAGGGTCTATCCCAAGGTTAAGGAAGATGATGAGCCTTTAAAGCAGGAATTCATTAGCCTAAATGAAGATGCCCTGGATTTTGATGAAGGCCTGAAAGGGGAAGGTGAAAAGACTGTAATAGGAGAAGAGACAATAGAGAGAAAAGAGGAAGAGGAAACTGAATTTGAAGAGCCCATATTTATTGATAAAACATTGCCGGACATTGAAAATGCCGAGACGGTTTTTCTGGAAACTTTGCCTGATTCTGATGAGGAGGAATTTGCATCAGAAATAAACGGAGTGCTTCCGGTCAGAAAAGATAGACAGTCAAAATCATTTCTTTTTACTGTTATCCTGATAGTATTCTTTTTCTTTATTGGAATATGCGTTGTTTTTATTTTCTTTTATCCTGAGATGGTTAATAAATATTTGCCCTTTTTAAAAACCCCGGAGAAAATGGAGATCACGGATACGGGTGTGAGGCAACTTTCATTTAACGCCGTGACAGGCTCTTTTATAAATTCAAAAGATGCTGGCCGTCTATTTGTGATTCGGGGGATGGTAAAAAATGAATATTCAAAAAGCCGAAGCTGCATTCTAATCAAGGGTGCCATCCTTGATAATATAGGCCGGGAGGTTAAAAAAAAGCAGGTTTACGCTGGAAATGTCTTCAATGAAGTTGAAATCAGGGAATTGCCTCTGGACAATATTAATAAGGCTATGGAAGAACCCAGCGGAATGGGAATGAAAAATGTTAACGTAGCGCCGGGAGCGAGCGTCCCTTTTATGATAGTTTTTGATAATCTGCCTGAAAACCTGAGCGAATTTACAGTTGAGGCGGTAAGTTCATCTCAGGGTTCCTGACAGAAATAGTTTCACGAAAAATCTTCTGTGCATTAATAAGTGCGGAGATATCATCTATTCCCATAACTTCTTTTTCATCCTCTGCAATGATGTACCCTGTAGAAAGACCATCTTCATACATATATTCTACAAGATCTGTGATAAAGTATTCTTCCTTCTCCATTATTTTTCCATTGATTTTTTTCCGGACTATATGAGGCTTGACAGAAAGTGCCGACAGATATTTTAAAAGGTCTTTTTTTCTTGATGCATATATGCCTGAATTGCAGATTTGGAGTTCTCCCTGTCTTTTTTTAGAGAATTGATTCCAATATTTCCATTCGACAATTTTCCGTACATTTTCCCTGTCTATTTCAAGCAGTCCATATTGTTTTTTTGATTTTGGCCGGAATCCAAGTACAACCAGATTGTAATTTTTCAGCTTTTCAATTAATGCTATATATATGGATCTATTTACAAAAGGAATGTCACCCATTGTAATGATTATTTTTTCGTATTCCTCTCTGTCTAAAAAATCTCGGGATGCAAGAAGTGCTCCTCCTGTTCCATTTAGTACAGGCTGAATACAATAAGTCAGTTTAAGATGAATGGTTGCTTCAATAATATCTTCTTTTTTGTGATTAACAACAAGCGCCTTTGGTCCGGGTGGCAGATTCTTCAGGATATTAAGCAGTATCGGATGAGAACCCTCAAATACTGAATTCCCTGGAACAAGAGGAAGAAGGGTTTTGTTACCAGAGTATTCATTGAAACGTGAACCTCTTCCAGCGGTTAAGATCAATGATGCTATTTTTTCATTATTATCCAAGATTGAAATATGAGCCCTGTTTATTTATGTTTATTTATGAAAAAAATGTTTACCAAAAGCCTGTATCTTAAGCAAGGCAAAAATATGCTGTACGGGATTGAAATTCTACCACCGATGTCAGACAGTGAAAAGATATTGTACTTATATTACTTAAATTCTACCTCTGGACTTTTTATAAAACTGTAGATATTTTATTTGTTGACATGTTTTTATATTGACCGTTATATTTTGAATTGTTAGATATAATTAACTTTAAAATATAGAAGTATTACTCTGAAAGGGAATACCCAGGCGGGCATCGAATCAGTAATCCCTGAAGACGATCTGTGGCATTGTAAAAACATTTGGATTTCAGCCTGCTATTATTACCTGGTAATTTGCCTGCTTACTCTTAGAGGTTACTTTAAACAGAATAATATTTTTTACCCTTTTATGACCCCCAGGGGTCTTAGCCTGGCGACCTTTTGTGCCAAGTCAGTTTCATGGACTACTTTCACTACCTGTGATACGTCTTTGTAGGCTTCTGGCATCTCTTCTTTAATAGTTTTTTTGCCTGTTGATTGAACGAAGATGCCTAAATCTTCCAGTTCATGACCTATTGAGCGGCCTTTTGCCATTTTTGTGGCCTGAGTTCTGCTTAAAAGACGACCTGCGCCGTGGCAACATGATCCAAATGTGTTAACAATGGCACCATTTGCACCGGCAAGCACGTAAGAGTGGGTGCCCATGCTACCTGGGATTAGGACTGGTTGTCCAACATTTCTGAAAACTTCTGGCAGGAGAGGGTGTCCTGGGGGAAGAGATCTGGTTGCACCTTTTCGATGAACACAAACCATGTTCTCTTTGCCGTCAACAATGTGCAGTTCCTTTTTAGCGATATTATGGCATACATCGTACAGGAGTTGCATCCCAAGTTCATTATGACTGATTGACAGGGCCTTGGAAAAAGTTTCTCTGGTCCAGTGCATAAGAATCTGCCGATTAGCCCAGGCATAGTTGGCGGCACAGGCCATAGCGGATATATAACGGCGACCCTGATCAGATTTCAGTCGTGCACAGGCCAGTTGCCTGTCCGGTAATTCAAAAGGTTCTTTTATAACCTGTTGGATCATATCCTTCAGGAAGTCATCACATATTTGGTGACCAAAACCTCTGGATCCTGAGTGGATTAAGACCGTTACTTGTCCTTCAAAAAGATTATAAGCTGAAGCTTTCTTTGCATCATATATTTGATCGACAACCTGGATTTCAAGAAAGTGGTTTCCTGAACCAAGAGTTCCTAGCTGATTTCTGCCCCTTTTAATAGCTCGTTCACTAAGTACAGCAGGATCTGCACCATTAATTGTTCCATAGTCTTCTGTTTTTTCCAGGTCACCAGGGTCACCAAAGCCGTTTTTAATTGCCCAGGCAGCTCCTTGAGCTGCGACTTTGAATTCATCTGCTTTGGATAGATGTATAGACCCTGTGGATCCTACGCCAGTCGGGATGGTTTTAAAGAGGGCCGAGGTTAATTCTTTTATCAGGTGGTGGATATCACTTGCCATCAGCCTGGTGGTCATAAGTCGGCATCCACAGTTAATATCATAACCTACACCGCCTGGAGAGATAATGCCTTCATCCAGATCAAAAGCTGCAACGCCACCAATTGGAAAGCCATAGCCCCAATGCATATCCGGCATGGCAAGAGAATGCCCGACAATGCCGGGCAATGTAGCAACATTTGCTATTTGTACTAGGCTCTGGTCGTCCTTAACGGCCTTTATCAGATTACTGTTTGAAAAAATGAGTCCTGGCACTCGCATCGGACCATTTTTGGGGATTAACCATCTGTATTCATCAATTTGCTTTAACTGTATATCCATAGTGGTACCTTTTATTTGAAGTCAAGTTAAGCGGTTAGGATGTCTGTTATATAAGCTTTTTTATTTTGAGAATTTTGCAAAGATACAGTTTATAAATCGAAGATAATTTTTGCTCTATAGCTGTTACCAGTCTGGGTAATATTAATTTGGTGGTAGGTTACGGCCTTAATTTCACATAATATCTTGTGCAGATCTGGTTTATAAGAGACCGTTTTTAGGGTAGCATAAAGTTTAGAAGGTGAAATGGAATCAATGTCTATTTCTGAAACGATTTCCTTTTCTCCTTCAAAAAGATAAAGGATTTCACCCAACCAGCGGACTAGAAGATCAGGCAGGTCTTTACCTGTCAATGTGAGTTTAATGGTTTTTGTTTTATCAAGTGATGCCCCCCTCACGATAATATACATCATTGCTTTTGCGGCCTCTTTGAAAAGGTTTTTGATGTTTGTGCCTTCGACTATTATACCCATATCAGCGGTATGGTCGATGTAACTGAAGTTTGGTTTAACTGATCTCATAAAAAAATAATATCTTTTGCCTGTCAAATTGTCAAAACGTCATTTTATTATAGGAAAGAATAATTATGAATTGTGTTTTTTGTGGAATAGAAATTAATACTAAGGGAAATCCGGGCAGGGGTGATGTTTGCTTTAATTGTAAAAGGGATTTGAGGTGTTGTAAACAATGCAAATTTTATGACCCCGGCTCATACAATGAGTGTCGAGAAGTTCTGGCAGAACGGATTGTAGATAAAGAAAGAGCAAATTTCTGCGATTACTTTGTGCCAAGAGGTTCAGCACTAACAAAAGTTAACAAGACTCAGGAAGCCATAAAAGCCCTTGAGAACCTTTTCCGAAAATAGTTGTTAGACTCCTGAGAGGTAAGCAGGGTAAATGGTTTAAAATCTACACAGGGATAGGGCAGGCGTTTGAGCAGTGATATCTGAAATATGAGATTGACCTGTTAGAAAAAGGCCTTATAGAAGGTGTTCAACTGCTAATTATTCAAATTTTTTGAACAGTAATAACATCTCTTTTCTCAGGATATCTGATATTAGATTTAGCTTATCATCTGGGAGCAATACAAATTCGCCTTTGCCAGTCACGAGCAGATTGCCTTTATCATCACGGATTTCAGCCTTGGCTTTTACTCCTTTATATTCAGGGTCATCAATCAGCGTTCCTTTTACAGATATCGGCGTGCCAGTAAACACCGGCCGAACATATTTGACCTCCATTTTTCTGGTAACAACAAAGGCTTTTTTAAAATAGATAACGGCCCATGACATTATTTCGTCAAGCAGGGTGGATATTATTCCGCCGTGTGCGATGTTTTCCCAACCTTCATAATTCTTTTTCAAGGTCAGATCAGAACATATTGAATTCCCAAAGCGGTAGAATTGAAGATTCAATCCGATAGGATTTGCAGTTCCGCACGCAAAGCAGTTATGACCTTGAAGCTTTTCAATAACAAGTTTTTCATTTTCAGAAATACAACTTTTTACTACTGGATCATCCATTATTCATATTTGCCTGTCTGTTCCCGGGTTGTTTTTTTAATGATAAACGGCACACTTGTCCGGGCTTGTTTGCTATGTAATTTTAAGAATATATTTATTGGGTTTAATTTATGCCTGTGCAGGGAATTTTACCACCAACCATCCATTTGCTCAATAGTTTCCCAGGCAATCTGTTCTCCTGCCTCATTACTGCCCCATAAAGAAAAGACAGTTCTGGGAGAACGATATAATTTAATTATTTCTCTTAATCCTCTTTGTACATCATGCGCATTACTGCCAGATACCGTAATTACAGTCTGTGAAATAGTCTCAAGATCTTTATCAAGGGTTTTTTCTCCGATTTCCTGAATATCACCCTTGATCTCCTCCAAACTGATCTCTAGGGAGTTTGATTCAGCAATTTTACCAAGATCTTCACTGGTTATTGTCTTTAGAGGATCTCCGGGATAATACCTGAACTTTACAAAATAATCCATGCTGCTCCTCCATTATATTGCAGGATAATCTTTGTATTTTTGGATAAGTTTCTTTCTTTTATCCTTGGTTTTGATAAAAAAATCCTTTGAAGGTTTAAGGTGATAGGAAAAGTGACGTCTCAGATTCTCTTCAGTCCAGCGGTTTCGACTGATATCCTCCTGGCTGAATACAATATTGATTCGGCCTTCTTTCAAACTGACTTTCCCGCGAACAGCACACACAGGGCACTCAACTGTCTGCATGTCTTTTAAAATTCTTAAATTTCTATCGTGACAGACGGGGCATATTCCCTGTTCTCCTTGATATGAGTAATCACCACTTTTGATGGCTTTTGCAACATTTTTCCCTAATTCATGAGCACTTTCAATAGATTTCTCAAAGATAGGAGCTTCGCGAAGGCCTTGAACGTGTATGAGACACTGATCAATAATTTTAAGTCCCATGGCAAGAAGCCAGGTATTAGTCTGTTGAAAAACATTTTGTGTCCAGCCTCTTGTGGCATAAGGTACTATTACTCCCCCTGCTTTACCTCTGAGTTTGTTTTGCTGCATCGGTGCGAATCCTCTATCGATTAGCTGCTTTATTATGGCCGTGGCCTCGAGGATATAACATGGTACGCCAAGAATAATGCCATCGCTTTCAGCCATTTTATTAAAGATAAAATTAGCATCGTCATCAATGATACAATCTTTTTCCTGGAGCAGGCATGTAGCGCACCCTGTACATGGCTTTACTGTATAGTCAGTCAGACGGAGTATTTCTACATCAGCGCCTTCTTCTTCGGCACCCATCAATGCCTCTTTAGTAAGAATTTCTGAATTGCCGAGGCGACGTACACTGCCGATTAATCCTAATACTTTCATAAAAGACCTCCTGTTTTATTCTATAGCGGCTAAATTGATCACTGCCCTATTTATGTTTCCCATATTCAAAGAGAAGACGGTTTCATTGTTTATTTAATAAGCCACAGGGAAAAAATGAAATACTCTTGGACTATATTTTCTAGTCATTAAAGTCCTTAAGAAATAACTGGATATCATTTATAAATTATATTAAAGCTTTTGCATATTTTTTAGGCATATAGATTCCCAAAGTCAAGGGAGAAAAAGGGCGAAAAAAAACCCCTTGCATAACAAGGGGTTTTTAAATTTAATCCGGCAGCGTCCTACTCTCCCACGCAGACTCCCACGCAGTACCATCGGCGCTAAGGAGCTTAACTTCCGTGTTCGGGATGGGAACGGGTGTGACCTCCTTGCTATTGCCACCGAAAAATTCTTAAGTTGATCATGGTCTCAGCAATTGTGGACATATCAACAAAGCCTTAACCTGATACTGTAATGCAATTTAAAGTACATAAATAGAAAATTTTATGGCCAAGCCTCACGACCTATTAGTACCAGTTAGCTCAATACGTTACCGTACTTACACACCTGGCCTATCAACCTTGTAGTCTTCAAGGGGTCTTTAGTCTCCTGACAAGTCAGGAGAAGGGATATCTTATCTCGAGGTTGGCTTCCCGCTTAGATGCTTTCAGCAGTTATCCATTCTGAACGTAGCTACCCAGCCATGCCGCTGGCGCGACAACTGGTACACTAGTGGTTCATCCATCCCGGTCCTCTCGTACTAGGGAAAGATCCTCTCAAATATCCTACGCCCACGAAAGATAGGGACCGAACTGTCTCACGACGTTCTAAACCCAGCTCACGTACCGCTTTA
>DAINAR010000064.1:0-1897 GCA_036733345.1 Deltaproteobacteria bacterium
GATTAAAAAAGATTGTTGTCAATTATTTTATAATTTTGATATAAAAATTTAAATGTTAAATTGCCTATACTTAGAGCTAAAGCTTTATTCACCCTTGGGCTATGTGAGAGCTGCTTAAGGAGAGAATTATGAAAAAAGTCCTTTCAAATTTTGTTTTACAGCTATTACTGGCAATTTTGTTTTCGTCAAGTGCTTATGCTGATTTCGGGCTTATGCTGGGCTCTTTTAGGAATAAAGATGGGGCTCAAGAATTTCAAAAGACACTGATTAAACAAAAATATGATGCCTTTATTCAGGAAATAAACATGTCTGATAAAGGCTTATGGTACAGGGTTTCTGTGGGCCCTTTTGATACAAAGGAGGAAGCACTGAATCAGAGAAAACGCATGAGGTCCGAAGGATTTGTCGGTGATATCCTTATTGTTAAAATTAATGCTGAACGTGTGGCAGCTGCTGATAAGTCAAATACACAGGAAAAAAATGCACTCAAGCAAACTAATGATAAAGGCGTTTCCAAAAACGTGCAAAGCCCAGCTGTTCAAACTAGTGCTGAGAGGCCTGTTGATAAATCCGGCTCCGAAACACGAAAGGACATAACACTTTCGTGGGATGCAAATAAAGACCCTGACCTGGCAGGCTACAAGGTATATTACGATACTGACCCTAACCCTCCTTACGATCCTGATAAGATTGATTACGCTGACGAAGGGCCTCCACCCGTTACCGTTGCCAGTGGAATTACTGAAATTACTCTTCATGGATTAACAAAAGGCAAGGACTATTACTTCACTATTACCTCTTTTGACAAAAGCGGATCTGAAAGCAGGCCTTCTGATCAAATTACAACAGCCTCATTGAACTCACCGTATAATAGACCTTCTCCAACTCATCAAAATAAGCCCGTTCTTCAGAATGAAAACATTATAAGAGAGCCATCTGATAAGTCATCAGGATCTGTTGAACAAACCTCTCTAATAGCTGCTGGAGATATCATTAGGATAGAAGTGCCTGGCCAGAGAGAGATGAGTAAGGCCTATGATGTAGATCCAAGTGGTAACATATATCTGGTGATTGTAGGCAAGGTTCCGGTTCAGGGATTGAATACTGATGACCTTGCTTCGAAATTACGTGAGAGACTTGAGAGATATTTAGGAAAAGAGGACAAGGTAACAATAGAACTGCTGGAAAGGTGGCGGTTTATCTATATCCAGGGCGGGGTTCAGTATCCGGGATGGTATCATGTTCCATATCAGGTTGAACTGGATGAACTTATAAAACTGTCAGGAGGGTTGATACCGGGAGCAGATTATGATGGAATCAGATTGAAACGCAATACACCTGATGGCTATAACGAGATAGAAATAAAGGATAAAATTATTCTGGAACCTGATGATGTCTTATCAGTGCCTTCACCTGAAAAATACAGGGAAACAGTTGATAATGGGGACCTGCTGTTTGTTAATATTCCTCAAAGGCAGGCCCCTACCAGTCGTCCTGATCAAAGAGACTCAGCAGATTTAAGCGAATCTTTTACTCGAAACAAGGTGGAAGCTGATGAAAACGGATATGTATATATTCCGGACTATGGCCATGTTTATGTAAAGGGTCTTACCCCTGAAGAGATAGCCAGGACAATAACCGAAAGACTCCCTAAATATATGGCCATCCTTGGCAAGGTACGCGTTAGTATCCTTGAAAAGAAACATTTTATCCAGTTACTGGGCCATGTTAAAAAACCGGGATGGTATAATGTTCCTGAAACCGCTAACATACAGGAGGCCCTTGTATCAGGCGGCGGGGCGATTGACGGGGCCGTCATGAGCGAGGTAAGCATTCAGCGCCGGTTGGGAGACACTGTCAGGGCGATAAAAGTGAATCTTTATCAGTATACAATAAC
>DAINAR010000064.1:1997-4602 GCA_036733345.1 Deltaproteobacteria bacterium
TTAATTATGACAAGGGAGTTTCAGGCAAATACCCTGAATTGAACATACGCATGGAACCTAATGATACTGTTATTGTGCCTTAAGGGGATCAAGGATGCAAGGGTTCAAGGAGCCGAGGGAAGTGCTTAAGGATTATAAAGAAAGCACTTGACCCCTTGAATCCTTGAACCCTCGAACTCGTTAAATCAACTAATCGGGAGAAGAACCTTAGATGAAAATATTTAAGCATTGGAAAGCCCATGTTGTTTTTTCTCTATTGCCGCTTATTATGCTTGTGCTGATTTCATCTGATGCAACAGGCGCAAACCGCATTACACTCCAGCCTGTATTAAACGTCAGCGAAGAATATGATGACAATATCTTTCTGGATAAAGAAAACAGGAAATCCGATTATATTACAACAGCCTCACCGGGAATTATTCTCAACATCGATTCAGAAAAAAACGGCCTCAGTCTGGATTACGCCCCTACCTGGGTCTGGTATCATAAATACTCAGGTAAAGATACAGTAAGACACAGGGGAACTTTTAATTTCTGGCAGGGATTTGGAAAGCATCTGAAATTCAATCTCAGAGATTCCTATCTGAAATCGGAAGATATCCTTGAAACTTTTGAGCCGGGGCAGGCAAGCCAGCTACTGACGCATACAAGAAGACCGTATCAAAGAAACGACGCCAGAGCCAGCCTTGACTATCAGTTCGGTCCAGAGAATTATTTTACTGCGGGATACAGACACAATTTTATAAAACGTGATGATCCTTTGTTCTATGACACTGTTGAACACGGTCCTTTCGCAACTTTGTCCTACTGGTTCACTAAAGCAGACGGCGTTGAATTCAGTTACAGCTTTACAAGGTATGAATACGAATATGATCAGGGTCCGGATTCAACAGATGATTTTGACGGTCATCAGGCAGGCGGCCGTTATATTCACCGATTTGGCCCGCATACAAAAGCCTACATAAATTACCAGTTCACCGCAAGAAATTCAAAAGAAGGCCCGGATGAATATGACTACAAAGTACATGACGGCCGGATAGGAGTAGCTCATGATTTTTCTTCAAAGACCTCGGCGGTTCTGGAATGCGGCTACTACAGGCCCGAGGAAAAAGCAGAAGATGCCGGGAGCGGAATGTCATATTCTGCTTCTCTAACCAGGCGGATAGAACATGGAAACATCACACTCGCCGCTGAGAGGGGATGGGATGAAGGATTCCTGGACGTAGAACCAAGAGGTTTTACAAGGTACTCATCAGCATCGGCAAAAATAGATTATACCATCTGGAAGGATCTGGATGCTTATGCCGGGATTTCATACAGAAAAAATAAATACTTCTTTGAGGAAGAGGATGATGAAACCTATACAGGACAGTGCGGTATCAGGCTAAAAATCCTTCGATGGCTTTCTGTTGGGCTGAACTATACTCGCAGAGACCGAAGAAGTGATGATCCAATCTATGAATATACTGACAATAGAGTTATGATTACTTTTTCTGCCAGGCATCCGGAAGGTTTTCGCTGGATATTTTAACGGTTAACTTTGACGGCTCCGTAAAAGGTCGTCACTCCGGTCCCGCGTAAAGCACGGGATAAATTCCAACCGGAGTCCAGATGCTGCATAACTACTTAAAAACGCTGGATTCCGACTGGAGTTTATCCCGCATTTGATTCGGGGTCGGAATGACGGAAAATGGTACTTTTCGACTTCCAAGGAAGTCATTTTATTGAAATCGCCAGAACACAGTGATATTATACTGCATTAATATGACAGCAGTCATAATAATACAGTGGATTTACTTCCTTATAGGATACCGTTTGCGGTATAAGTTTACTTTTTACGATTGCATCAATTTTACCGTCTTTGTGCAATCATGTAAAATCATTGGATTCAGCTTCTTAGTCAAATTATCAAGAGAGTTACAAAACGGTCCTGGATTTCAGTCATATCTGAAGTCTCATTGTTTACCGCTGAAGTATCTGCAGGCATTTCTGTCGGGATGGAATTACAATTTTTACGGCTTTCATCCTAATGAATCGGCGACAGCTCAACCCGCCTATTCAGAGCCCTGCCTTCTTCAGTTTCATTGCCTGCAATAGGCCTGTGAAAACTGTATCCCGCAGTGGAGAGTCTCTCTGGATCAATACCTTTATTTACCAGGTATTCCATAACCGCCCTGGCACGGTTTTCTGAAAGTCGCTGATTATAGGATTCGGTTCCAATGATATCTGCATGTCCCTTTATTTCAATTCTTAACTCCGGGTTTTCTTCCAATATGGAATATACGTCATCAAGTGATTGATAATAAATGGGTTTAATTATATATTTATCAAAATCAAATAGTGTTTCACTAATTATCCAGCAGCCGTTTTCATCAACCCTTGCCCCCTTAGGTGTATCAGGGCAAAGATCAATACCGTCCAGGACGCCGTCTCCATCAGTATCCGGCGGACACCCCTTCGCATCAACTTCAACACCCTCAGGCGTTCCCGGGCATTCATCCAGATAATCCGGCACACCATCACCATCGCTGTCCGGCGGACATCCCTTCTCATCAACTTCAACACCCTCAGGCGTTCCCGGGCATTCATCCAGATAATCCGGGAC
>DAINAR010000064.1:4702-7163 GCA_036733345.1 Deltaproteobacteria bacterium
CATCAACTTCAACACCCTCAGGCGTTCCCGGGCATTCATCCAGATAATCCGGGACACCATCACCATCGCTGTCCAGCGGACATCCCCTGCTGTCAACTTTTACGCCAAAAGGAGTATTCGGGCATTCATCAATATAATCAGGCACCCCGTCACAATCAGAATCTATTAAATCAGATGGATAAGTAAGATAGTACCGGATACTGTCATTATTAAACATAGCTGCAACAGCCTTTGTCACAGCTCCATCGCAACTGTCATAAAGGTCTGTTGAAGAATTGGTTTCTTCAAAATTGACTGTGTAGCCATCACCTGTTTCTACATTTAGATTCAAATTGCATTCGACTGTCCTGAATTTCCATACAAGATTTGCCCGCGTAATAGAAAGTTTCAGGACTTTTGGAGGACCTTCAATTATGATAATTCCCTTTCTCGCCAGATCTGATTTAAGCATGCATAAGCTTGATAAATAATCTGCAGCTGGAGCCGAAAATCTCAGGACATAAGGCAAACCATCCTTACTAATGCCAGCATATAGTCTGAATTCGCTTTTAAGCACATCAAGAACTGTGTCCGGGGCCTCTTCTGTTACCAGGGTAAATTTTCTTATATCAGGTGGTTTGTTTGTCAGTGTGATTCCTGCCTGTTTTAATACACTCAAAATAGAGGAATAGATCTCATTCCATTTAACACCGCTGGTATCAAACTTAAAAACTTTGGGACTGTATTCAGATAAAGAAATTCCTTGTTTACTCAGTTCATTTTTAAATAAGCATAGTACTTTTTCAGTCGGTTCTTCACTTACAATAAAAAAATCCAGGATTTCAGGTTGACCTTCGGTGATTGATACATCCCTTTCTTCAAGTCCGGTTTCGATCAGTCCGACTACTGAGTCAGGCATATTGACAATGTTTATTGAAAGTTTGATTATAGCTGGAAAACCTTCATTAGCACTAACTCCTTTTGTTTCAATCTCTCTTTTGACAATACCGATTACCTTATCTTCTTCCTCCGATTCGATAAAACAAATCTCAAACACTGTTGGGAAACCCTCTGTTACGAGTGTTTCTTTCTTTTCCAGCTCACTTTTTACCAAACCAACAGCCGTGTCGGTCCACATATTCAAATTTCCCCACCATTTGTGAGTATATGCGCCAAGAAAAATATTTTCCTTATTATTTTGCGTATTCAGAAGTATTACCGACTTAACGGCATTGAACTCCGGCTTAAGAACCATTCCGGGCTTCAGGGGTATTTCCTTAGGTACATAAAAGCGCTGAGTATAATCAGGTTTGTAATAATAGCGGTGTGCACAACCGAAAGAAGTGAACAGCATCAGCAGAATAGCTATTCCAACCAGTCTGAATATTATGTATTTTGACATTTCTACCTCACTTCTCTTTCTTTATTTATTCTTTTTACGAAGTTATCAACCATTGGGAAAGGTTAGACAGATAATCTGTATTTACATCTCAGCACCTGACGACAACTATATTTTATTTCCTGAGATCTTCCGGTTCACGGCGAAGCACATCCTCATTAATAACCCAGGTTCCACCCTTTGATTCGCATGTTATCTGATCTTCTGCTCCGGGTATCCACGTTCCACCCTTTGCCTCACAAGCAGTTCTTTCCTCGGCCTTTGTCACCCATTTGTTTCCATCAGCCTCACAGGTGTTCTGATCGATCGCGGGAACCCATTTTCCACAGTTTGCCTTACATTCTGCCCGATTTTTTCCCCCAGCCCCTTCACAAAAAGCACTGCCAACTATATTTCCATCAGGATCATGGCACAGGGCAACATCCGGTTTCCCATCCCGGCCCTGGCAATAGCCCACGTCCGGGTCACCATCGGGACCCCGGCAGTATGCACAACGATAGGCATCTCCGCGAAGCCCTTCTCCTGTTCCAAGATTGACAAACACATGAGTAGCTCCAAGTTCTGCAGCATTATCCAGCAGTTCATTCAGGGCATTATTGTAGGGGACCTCTCTTAAAAAACCCCATGACAGGCAACATCCTCCCCAGAAAAAAGATGCTCCGGAAACATTCCCGAGAAATTTACACTTATTTTCAACTTGATGCGCCTGTACTGCCGAGACAAGTCTTACTCGAGACGCCCTGGTGGACATTTCTGTCGCGCATGATGTCAAAAGAAGTGCAGAAACCATGGAAACGAGTATCAGGCATGATCGAATTCGTAACATTGATTTTCCCCTGTCAATCATTAATTTTTCCTGTTTCAAATAATAATATAACCTTATTTAAAAGCCTATTAGAGAAATCAGTTAAGAATATAAAAAACTTACCAATACCTCATGCTTTAAATTCAGAATATCTATTTATTATTTTGTCACCTTTGGAATATGCCCTATAACCGGTAATGAAATAGTATCTTTTATATCTACTTCATGACGGATAGACCCTTTAATGTATTCCCTTAACAGAACTATGCCTATCCCGA
>DAINAR010000064.1:7263-15423 GCA_036733345.1 Deltaproteobacteria bacterium
TCATGACGGATAGACCCTTTAATGTATTCCCTTAACAGAACTATGCCTATCCCGATTATTAATCCACCCATTATCAAAATTATAACAATCCTTGTCTCAGCCCTTCTCGAAGGCTTTACAGAGAATGCCGGCGGATCAATCACCTTAATGTTACCGACAATCCCGGCCTCTTTCATCTGGTTATTAAAATATATCTTGTCCATGTAAACATAACGCTCTTTGGCCATTTTAAGCCTGGAATTCAGCCGCTCAAGCTGCAACTGGATTTCTACATCGCGCGCTTCTTCCAAATCACCGGGTATATCGAAGCGCCTTTTAAAATCGACTACGGCCTGCTCGGCATCCTGGAATTTCCTGAAAGCTTCATCCTGATATTTTTCAGCAAATTCCGTTTCATTACTGATAACTTTTTTATTTTCTTCCAGATTTGATGCCAGGCAGACGTCAATGTAGCTCTGCGCCAGCACAGGAGCTATCTCCTGATTAAAAGAAGATGCATTAATCCAGATTAATGCAGATCTTGTATTACTGGTTATTTTAACCCTGTTCCTTATTTCAGCAAGGAGTTGCCGTCTTTCCATAAGAGGGGATGCCCCTTCTTTTTCCATCCCTAAACGTTCCCTTAACTCCATTATTATTTGAGATGTGATGCCCAAACGGCTCTTTAAATCCTCTCTGGCCTTATCAGGCAATATCTTTAACACCTCTGCTGCAAAAGAAGAACTTTTCAGCTTTTCTTCTTCTGCTACAACATAGGATATGTCAGGTCTCATTGGCGCCATAGAATCCGTCTTTACCTTGGAAATCTCTGAACGGGGTCCCTCAATCAACAAGGTTGCCTGGCTTACATACTCAGGCCTTGCAAAAAGCAGTACAATAATCGACATAAAGACAGCCAGGAAGAAAAAGATAAAAACAATCCATTTCCCTTCAATAAGGGGAACCATGAATTCTGAGACATAAAATGACATATCGAACTGTCTGCCTGCTGCTTTATCTTTCATCACTGCATGCTCTCTAAAACTGGTGATTATAAACCAATCCGCTGATTTTTACCCTGCCCTGAGGAATAGCAGATACAGCGCTTTCCAATTCGGTCTTTGTTGTCTTTTTTCCTTGTACTACTATTACAACTTTATCGCAGATAAGGCTTAAAAAAGTCGGGTCAACATTATTTCTGTTCTGCACAAGAACAGGAGACGTATCAAAAATAATAAGGTCAAAATGTTTCTTTAATTCGGCAATCATGTTATCAAGAAATGAACGCTTAAGAAAACGGGACAGGTCAGCCTCGGTTCGCCCTCCCGTGATCACATTCAAACCCGGAAGAGATGTATTTTTAATAACACTGTTTATTTTTGCTATTCCTGAGGCTATTTCACTGACCCCCCCTTCCTGGTTAAGCGAAAAAGGGATGTGAAGCTGGGGTTTGCGCATATTCATGTCCACCAGAAGGACCTTCATTTTACTGAAATAGGCGATATTAAACCCCAGCACTGAAACAAGAAATGTATTGCCTGCATAATCATGAGGGCTGGTAACCAGTATGGTCTTCTGCTTATCCCTTAAAAGGATATTCATAATATTTTCCCTTAGCCTGTGAATTTCTGCATAGCCATAAACAGAATTAACAGCTTTATTCAAAGGAATTCCATTTTGGGATTCTTTTTTTAAGGACATTGCAGCCTTCCAGTCTCTCTTTAACTTTTTTTATATTCGAGATTTTTTAGGGAAAAACCATCCAATTTGAATGTATTAAAAAGTCTTAAAAAAAACAATACCACATTTTTTTAAATAGTCAAACTTAATTAAAGGTTTACCGCCCAGCCCCAAAAATGACTATCTTAATAGTCATAAGAATTATCAATAAATCCATAGACCAGGAAAAATGCTTAATATAATACAAATCATACTGAAGTTTTTCTTTGCCATCCTCAATACTGGCACCATAAGGATAATTAACCTGAGCCCAACCGGTCAACCCTGGTCTTACAGTATGTCTTAGATTATAGTATGGCACAACTTCTTTCAGTTGCTTAACAAAAACGGGTCGCTCCGGCCTAGGGCCAACCATGTCCATATCTCCCTTCAAGATGTTTATAAACTGAGGGACTTCGTCAAGCCGGATCTTGCGAATAATTCTGCCTATCCTTGTTACACGGGGATCATTTTTCTGTGCGAACATCGGCCCGGTCACTGCCTCAGCCTCCCGGGACATTGATCGAAATTTGATCAAATTAAATTTTTTACCATTTAAACCTATTCTTTCCTGTAAAAAGAAAACCGGCCCGGGAGAATCAAGCTTAATTAGAATTGCAACCAGTATTAAAACAGGTGACAGCAATGTAAGAAGAATAAAGGATACAATCAATCCCTGAGTTCTTTTAATTGATCCATGAAGTGATGTGTGACAAAAACCGTTCTCGAAAATGAACCAGCTCGGTTTAAGAAATTCATCAATGATTATTTTTCGCTTAACTTTTTCGTAAAAGGTAACGCCTTCCTGAACAGTTATATTTGCCATCCTGGATTTAAGAAGTTCACGAACCGGCAGTTTTCCCCTTCTGTCCCGTAAGGTAATTACTATGCTGTCAATGGCAAATTCCCTTAAAATTTGATCAACCTGTTCCATATGCCCCAATACAGGAATCTTTTGAAATACTGAATTCACCTCGCTTTCCATCGAGGTTGCAATCCCTACAATCTCATAACCTCTGAACTTTTTTCTCTGGGCTTCTTTTATGATTTCACGGCTCTGGTCTGTTGCTCCCAGTATCAGGATCCTTTCACGATTTTTCGACAGGACATAGAACTGGAAGGTCCTAAGAATAAATATCAGGCTGTAAATTATGCCCAGAGGAGGAAACAGCCTCCATTCAAGCGGGGAGATACCTTTAATAAAAAGGCCCAGGGTTGCAATAGAGCCAAATGACAGTAAAAAGGCAGGTACTATTTGTTTGAGCATGTCAAAAGGATATATATGCTCTCTACAGGAATAAAAGCCGGCAAAGGACAGAGACACTATTATTATTGAACTGAAAAGAATATATGTTTGATGCCTGTATATGCTTTCACACGCCAGCCATCCCGGGTGGTTGGATAATACATATAAGAAAAGCCAGAATACAACGTAGCTCAATATAGCATCTGCAAGAATAATTGTAATTGAGCCGCTGGTAGTTTTTATTGAAAACATCCCCGGTTATTCCTCAAAGTGTTCGACTGATTGGATACGGTTCCCTCCCATAATTTTTGCCGATACAAGAGCTGTCTTGGCCTTTTCCACCAAGTCTCCGGGAGTATCAGCATCATCAGGAAATCCGGCTACCCCGCCGCTCAATGTTAACGGCTTACTCAGATGAATCCTCATTTCATTTGGAAGATCTGAAATTGAGTTAAGAATGCGTTCCGCAATCCATAAACCGTCCTGTTTTGATGTGTCGGGAAGTGCGACGCCAAATTCCTGTCCACCAATCCTGCCCACCAAATCAACGACACGCACAACACTTTTAATCCTGTCTCCAATAACACGCAGCAGGTGATCACCCATCAGGTATCCGTGAGCCCGATTAAAACGGTCAAATTGATCAATGTCAAATACAATTAATGATATTTTTGTGCCTTTGTTTCTTTGTGTGCGGCTGATTTCTTCATGCAGCCTCTTCCACCACAAGCCGTAATTATATGTGCCTGTCAGGCTGTCTGTAAAAGTAAGTTCATCAAACCTCTGCAATGAAGCCGATTTTTCAATTACCGCACCGCCGGCATCGCAAATTGATTGAAGCAAACTCCTTATATTCTCTTCAAGAGCAGGACGTTCATCATTGAAAATAAAAAGCTGACCGTTTGTCTCTTCCTTACTTTTCAAAGGAATTAAAATACAAAACTCTTCCTGAAAAAACGGATCAGGCTTTTCGAACAGCTCCTTGCGGTTAAACATTGTAATGTCATGTTTTAATTCAACCTTTGATTTATTAAGGGCTGGAACCAGTTCCTCATAAATTTCTCTATTCCTCTTTATGTCAAACCCATAACCCAGTACCAGATCAAAAAATCCTGATTCAGAATTTTTTAGGAGAAAAACCCCCTTTTTCTTTGTCTTCAACAGCTCGGCAACAAGATGAAAAATAAAGTCGAAAAGCGCCCTGATTTCTCTCAAAGTGCTGTATTCCCGAAAGATGTTCATCATGTAAAGCTGAGAAGGTTCTTCATGATAGTTAAATGGGAGGTCTACCTGAGCCAGGTATTCATGGAAACGACTGATAATTTTCTGGACCAGTTCTTCTTTTTCAGGTCGAATTTGATGATCCGGCTTCAGTGAATTGATGTTAATAGTACCAAGTGTTCCGTTGTGAAGTCTGATTGGTGCTACATAAGAAGTGTCGATTTTTTGATTGACGAAGTCAACCGGCTTTATACTTAATCGCCGGTCCTCGGAAATCCCTTCAAGAAAGACAGCCTGGCCGCTTGCTGCAACCTTCCCGGAAATACCGCTTCCTAATCGGACGCGTGCCTCACGGATAATATCACTTTTCAAGCCACGGGCACTTTGAATTGAGAGTTCCTGGCATTTATCGTCAATAAGCATGATCGAGCCACGTTCCGCACGCATCACCTCAAGAACAACATCTAACATTAGCCCCAGTGCCTGAGAAGGGATTTGATTAATTCCTGATTTTAGGCTCATTTCTGCTGTCACGTTCAAAAATAGATCACATTTATTTTAACCGGCCGGATTTATATGAGTAAGTTTCAAACAGCGAATTAAATAAAAAATATGAATATTTTAACCTTGATGAACATATTATAAAATTCCACCATCGAGGATACAGAAAGTGATAAAAAGAAACACCATAAAACTATCATTTTTTTATATTACAGCTTGTATGGTTGATATGCAAGAAAAAGAACAAGTTAAATCTATCCAGCTTATCCAAAAAAGGAAATAACTCCTAAAGATGCTTCTGGTTATTTAATCATCAAATAAATAAAAAAATATATACTGCATTTATTTTTTACAAGTGATATTAATAAGTTTCCAAAATTTCTTAAATTTGCTATATTGTTTTAGCTAACAACAAAACCGCTAATGAAACAAAAATTAGAAACTCTTAAGGGTATAAGTAATGGGTAAAAAAAGTGCTCCTTATTTAGACTTTTCCAAGTCTTTAAGATACCGGACCAGGTATCCTGATCTTGCATTTGGTTTAACTTTAATTTCAGGCTGCAGGAACCATTTCAATCCTCCTGGTTTTGATCAGCATAAAAGAAAATTGCTCAGGAAGTTAAGAAAACGGGAAAATCTTGAAAAAATTTCAGAGAATATTGGTATCTACAATCACTTCTTTGAAGAGCTTGGGTATGCATGCCCATTGCCTGATCACTTAAAAAGAACAGTAAACAGCGGTTTCCCTCGCTATAATCTGATGGTAGATACCCATTTCATCTCAGAGATGTACGCAGGCATACTGGTTGCGGTTACGGACTATGATATGTTTGAAGGAACTCTCACTCTTGACCTTGCAAGCAAGGATGAAGTATGCAGGGGAATGGGGCATAGAGAATTTTATACTAAGGATGGGGAGATATTGCTGAGAGACAGCAAGGAAATCGTATGTGTTTTATGCCAGGGAGCGGATGAAAAAACGCGTGTTACGGAACACACAGAAAATGTCCTTTTTTATGCTTATGCGGTTCCGGGCATAAATGAAGAATACTTGAGAGAAGGCCTTTCAATTGCCGCTGAGATAATGGCAGAATTTGGCGGAGGAAATATTGAAATCTTAAGGATATACTGACAGGAAATAATTAAGATTAAAAATTTTCCTTGACACATGATTTTTTTTAAATTAAAATTCGAAGCTTAATTTTTCTTAATAAATAAAAAATTAGAAATCATGTTAAATCTTTCCAACAACATTATCATAATTATCGGCGTAGCAGGGGTAATTGTACCCTTGTTACTTGTCCTCCTGCTGGTTAAACCCAAATGTCCGGGCCTGATAATTAGATAATTTTTTAAATTTACTTTCAAAATCCGTTATCAGGCCAACCTGGTAACGGATTTTTTTTTACTAACTCTTTTTTCAGGACTGTTCAGACACTATATATTACTCCGGCGATTAAAAACATCAATTGTCATGCCGGACTTGATCCGGCATCCAGTCGAAATTATTGTGGATTCCGGCTTTCGCCGGAATGACAACATTGACATGTATTATTGTCGGACTAATATGTCGAGCATGCTTGAGGCAAGGTATACTATGTCAGCTTTTATCAATCTCTATGATACTACATTGCGTGATGGAACCCAGGGGGAACAGGTCAATCTTTCTGCTGAAGACAAACTTCGGATTGCAAAAAGGATGGATAGCTTTGGGATTAAATATATTGAAGGGGGATGGCCTGGTTCCAATCCAAAGGATGCAAGATTTTTTGAGATGGCCAGGATCTCTTCATTCCAGAATGCAAAAATTACTGCCTTTGGCAGCACAAGAAAGGCCAACATTATTCCTGAAGATGACGACAACATAAAAGCACTCTTGAAGACTGAGGTTGAAACGGTTACAATCTTTGGAAAGAGCTGGGATTTGCATGCTTCACAGATTTTGGGCGTATCCCTTGATGAAAACCTTTCCATGATCGAAGATAGCGTAGCATATCTAAAGAAATGCGGTCGCGAGGTCATCTACGATGCTGAACATTTTTTTGACGGATATAAACGCAATCCGAGCTATGCCGTAAAGACAATAAACGCAGCCCTGGAAGGAGGAGCAGACGTAATTGTTCTGTGCGATACCAACGGTGGCACAATGCCTGAAGAAATACAGTCTGTCATGAAAGATGTGGTGCCGGGTATAGTAACGCCGATAGGAATTCATGCCCACAATGACTGCGGACTGTCACTGGCAAATTCTCTAATGGCTGTCAGGTCGGGCGCTACCATGGTTCAGGGAACAATTAACGGTTATGGAGAACGCTGCGGGAATGTAGATCTAATTTCTGTGATTGGAAATCTACAGCTTAAATTAGGCTATGAATGCATCAGCCCTGTAAGCCTCAAACAACTGACAGAACTCTCTCGTTTTGTAAGTGAAGTGGCAAATGTTCCTCCTTTAAATCAACGTCCTTTTGTGGGCAAGAGCGCCTTTGCCCACAAAGGCGGAGTTCATGTGAGCGCTATCTTAAAAAATACCACAGCCTATGAGCATATTGACCCGGAAAAAGTGGGTAATAGACGTCGTGTCCTGGTTTCGGATCTTTCCGGAAAAGGCAATATAGACTACAAGGCTGTGGAAATGGATATCAGGCTTGGGGGCAATGGACATGACAGTCAAAAGATCGTTCGTGAAATAAAAAAGCTTGAAGATGAGGGATATGAATTTGAAGCAGCTGAAGGCTCATTAGAACTGCTCATAAAAAAAGCTACCCATCAATTCGAAGAGCCCTTCAAGCTTGAGTCATTTCGTGTGACAACTGAAAAGGACCAGAAAGGCCCGAGCACCTCTCACGCAACCATAAAGATATCCGTGGGAGATGAGCATGAAATTACTGCTGCAGAAGGGGATGGCCCGGTAAATGCCCTTGATAATGCCATGCGAAAGGCTCTTACTAAATTCTATCCGAATATTAGCGAAATGTCCCTGGTGGATTTTAAGGTCCGCGTAATAGACGGCAGTGATGCAACAGCAGCAAAGGTAAGAGTTCAGATAGAAACAAGGGATTCCAAAGAGATATGGTCCACTATAGGGGTTTCGGAAAATGTCATTGAGGCAAGCTGGCAGGCATTAATGGACAGCGTGCAGTATAAACTTTCAAAGGGATTAAATGGACACTGAGATATGAAAATAACAAATAATTACTACATGGGGAAAGACGCCGCAGATTTCCATAAAATTGGAAATCAGCGGAGTGTCCTTACCAGGCAGAATGTATGAGCTGGATTTCAGGTATTTGGAGATTAAAACAATTTACTGACTTACTATGACTATGAAAATGAACTACCCCGCAGCAAGCTACGGGGTATATTAAAAAGCATTGAACGCCCCAAGGCACGGGGACTTGTCTGCCTGAGGCAGGATCGAACCCTCGTCCGCCTCTGGCGGATTGAATCTACAAGGAGTTTTCCCATGAAAGATAAAGTTATTATTTTTGATACGA
>DAINAR010000065.1:0-14635 GCA_036733345.1 Deltaproteobacteria bacterium
GCGTGCACAGCATGAAATGAAAATAGACAGCGCCAGGCTGGTTAAAGGCCTGAAGAAAAAAATCCTGTTGGTGGATGTTCTCTTTTTGCAGGAGATTGACAAGTCGCCTTTTCCGTTAGGCATATCCATGCCATTAAACGATCTGCCGAAACGCATGGGGGAATTGCCCGTGACAAACTCCTTTTAACGGCCTGTCCGTTCACGAACCGGGCTATAATTGCGATGATCTACTTGAGAACAAATGGCTTTAATGTTAAATATCTCAATGACGGTTTGATCGGGCTCACCAGGTACCTGAGGCAAAATCGATTCGAGCCATAGGATTATTGTTGGCGTGGATTTACATGCATGGCGTTTTTTGTCAGACATTAAACTGTCTACCTTTCATCCGCCAGCCAGCCAACCAGCCAAAATCTGGTAAAAGGCTGGTAAAGGGCTGGTAAAACATCCATAGGCTGGTGAAAGGCAGACAAGGCCCCTCCCTTGGGGCGTTCAGCGTTTTCAAGATACCCCGCTGCCTGTCTGCGTGCAACGCACAGGCAGTCTTGCGGCTGGGTAGTTCATTTCAAGAGGATATCAATATGAAGAAGACAATAATTATGTTAATTGTCGGATACATGATGACAGCTTCTGTGACAGGTTATGCATCTGATTCTGCTGCGAGCGGACCGCAGGCCTTTCTTTCTGAAGGCATATATGAATTTCAACCGGTGGTCGAAGGCACTCATATTGTGCATGATTTTATACTTCAAAATCGGGGCGATGAAATCTTGGAGATTGTCAAGATTGAATCCGGCTGAGGATGTACTGCTGTATCCAGCATACGGCATATCCCTCCCGGGCAGAAGGGAAACATCCAGGTAGCAGTTAACACAAGCGGATATGGCGGCAGGAAAATCCTGGAAAGTGTGTATATCCGGACCAATGATCCAAATCGGCCTAAAATTTCCGTTACCGTTACGGGCACGGTGGAAAAGTTCGCGGAAATCCGTCCGGAACGGGTGCAACTGGCAGGTCCGGCAGGCCAGAAATTATTTGCCGATGTAGAGATTTTACCCAGAAAGGATTATCCCTTTGTCGTCAAGGATATCAAGGTAAAAAACGGGGAGTTTATCAAATATGAGGTGGTAAGAAGCTGCACCGGTGGAAATGCTGGCTGTACACTGAGGGTTGAAAATACGCGAAAGGAAAAAGGACACTATGTCGATGTCCTGTATGTAGACACAGGCAGCAAACTGCACCCAACGATTGCGATTTATATTACCGGCATAATCCAGTAGCCAGGGGGAAATAATTGAGCAGATATTTTCGGGAATTATGGGTTCCGGGTTGAACAATATGCGGATTTCAATTCCCGGCCTTAAAAAGACGATAGCTGTTAATTAATTGATTTTCATAAATCCGGACATCCGGGATATGAAAAGCTGCAATAAATTAAAGCAGTAAATTATTTGTTATTATTTTCTATGCAACTCAAAATGTAAAAAGCTGGAAAAGAACAATTTATGTTTCAAGATAGACTGAAAGGGACCTTATGGCAGATACCAATGCTGATTCTGCTTTCGGCTTTGATTGCCCTGAGTGCCAACCACTTTCGCTCCCGCGGCATCCCGCTTATCAGCGACTGGTCAGCGAAAGAGCACTTCACAGATGAGGCCGGAGATTGCCTCTGCATCCCCCTGGAACAGGCTGAGCATCTGTTTAAACAGGGTGCAGCACTTTTTGTGGATGCCAGGCCGGAAAGCCAGTACGAAGAAGAACATATCCAGTATGCAATCAATCTTCCGTGGCAAAAGGTAGACCTCTATTTTGCCGAAACTGCCGATAAACTGGAAGGCTATAATGCTATAATCGCCTACTGTGACGGTGAAAGCTGTGACCTGGGCCATGAACTGGCCATTTTTCTTAAAGACATGGGTTTTGAAAATGTGTATGTACTGTTCAACGGACTGACCGTGTGGCGAAATGCCGGTATGCCGGTGGAAGTGGGGAAATGATTTCGTGGGCCGGGAAGAGACAATAGACAAGCAGAATCATCAAGACCTCTGTTGCGGGCAGAACGATAACCATAAAACTGCAGGTCATTTTGAAGGGCCAGCACCGGAAGATACCAGCGGCTCCCGCCTGCTGGTCACGCTGGCTTTGAACCTTATTATTCCCGTAGCCCAGATCATCGGAGGTCTTCTGGCCAATTCTGTTGCCCTGGTCTCGGATGCAGTCCACAATTTCAGCGATTTCACTGCCCTCGTTATTTCCTACATCGCCTATCGCATCGGCAGGAGGGGAGCCAGCATATCAAACACCTTCGGGTACAGGCGAGCCGAAATCATGGCTGCCCTGATCAATGCTCTGTTGCTTGTCGGTGCGTCAGGATTAATCCTTTATCATGCTGTTCAACGCTTTTTTAATCCCCAGGCGATTGACGGCCTTATTGTTATTATTCTGGCCGGGGCGGGGGTGGCTGGAAACGGACTTTCGGCGTGGCTGCTGCACAGGGATTCGGCCCACAGCCTGAACGTGAGAGGGGCATATCTGCATATGGTGGGCGATCTTATGACCTCTGTTGCTGTTCTCATCAATGGCATTTTGCTGCTGATTTATCCCTGGTACTGGCTGGATCCTATTCTGTCGGTACTTATCGTAGTTTTTATCCTCAAAAACGCATGGGTTTTGATCAAGGAATCAACAGCAGTTCTGATGAATGCTACGCCTTTTGATATCAGTCTTGAAAAGGTACGCGAATTTCTGGCCAGCCTGCCAGGGGTTTTGGGTGTGCATTACCTGCATGCCTGGAGGATTTCATCAAAAAGCACCGCCTTTTCCTGTCATGTGGTTGTGCCGGATCAGCCGGTCAGCAGCACTGAAAAATTGGCAGGAAAAATCAGGCATGAACTGTTACACCGTTTTCGAATTGATCATCCGGTGCTTCAGTTTGAAACCTCTGACTGCGGTCAGGGGACACTTCTGTGCGAAATGGCCTGTAATAATGGGTACGCCGCCTATACAACGAAGGTATCGTCTGGAATCGCGCGGATTAAGCCGATTGTCTACCATGTTTTGCGCCTGTTTATGGGTGCCGTGTGGCTGTATGCCAGCTATGAAAAGATCCTTTATCCCCATGAATTTTCTCAGGCAGTTTACAACTACCAGATACTGCCAAATGTGCTGGTCAATCTGGTAGCCCTGATTCTTCCCTTTCTGGAATTTCTAATGGGGCTGTGTCTGATAATCGGGCTCTGGCTGCCTGGAGCGGCTGTCCTGAGTACCCTACTGATGTCTGTCTTTATCGCTGCCCTGGTATTTAACCGGATCCGGGGTCTGGACATCGACTGCGGATGTTTTTCAGTAGAAGCAACCGAAGGTCCAGCTGTTCTGTGGACTGTGGTTCGGGATGCGGGTTTTCTGGTAATTTCAGCCTTCCTTACATGGAAGACTCTTATTACTTACCAGTCGAAGGATCACTAAGAGTCGGTTTGAAACCGATCGAAACTATAATTTATTACCACAGCAGTGAAATCGTATCAGGTTTATCAATTGGAAACTCTTTTGGCTGTATTATCCCCGGGATTGGATTTTATTAAGTACATGTAGCATTATCTTTTCCTGACTGAGCAGCCGCCCGTTTGAACTCACATCTACGTTCCTTGAAATTATGGGGATTATACTATCTGTAATAAGAATGGCAAGATTTGTATCTCGATAAACAGGAGAAAAAAGGTATCTGTCTCACATATTTCTTCTAAACCTTAATTAATACCCGAAACATGTAAGCTTCTTTTCCATAAGAAGCGAAGATTATTTATTCCATGAATATCCTGGACACAATAATGTCCGGACTGGCAATTGGCCTCGCCATTGTCAGTTCAGTCCACGCACTTACTTCAAAACGCGATCCAAAGGCGTCGATCGGCTGGATCGCTGTCTGCCTACTCATTCCAGTTGGCGGTCCTTTCTTATACTATCTGTTTGGTATAAACAGGGTTAGAACCCGGGCAGAAAAACTCCAGCACCGTTCATCCATTCAGGATGCTGATGCGGCAGTCGCATGGGACAAACATGCAATCCGCTCACTCTCGGACACAGATATCCTTAATAGAATCAAAAATCCGGAAATTGTTCACGTCTCAGATATTATTACAAAGAGAAACCTTGTCGGCGGCAATAATATCGAAGTTCTCAATAACGGCGAAGAGGCATATCCGGCAATGCTTGACGCAATTGAGAATGCCAGGAATTATCTCTTTCTGACTACTTATATCTTTGAAAACAACCATACTGGCCAGACCTTTGTCGATGCGCTGGGACGTGCATCTCAGAGGGGCATCGATGTAAGGGTAATTATTGATGGCCTAAGTGACCTGTACCGTTTGAACTGGGCCGGCAGACGCCTGAAAAATCTCGGCGTTTCTGTTGCGAGGTTTCTCCCGCCGCGATTGATTCCCCCTTTTTTGCATATCAACCTTCGCAATCACAGAAAAATACTGCTCGCTGATGGGTTAATCGGGTTCACTGGTGGAATGAATATCGGCGACAGTCATCTGGCAGAACGCCATGATAATCCGGACCGTGTTGTTGACATGCATTTCCGCCTCAAGGGGCCGGTGGTAAAACAGATTGAAGATGTTTTTATGGAGGACTGGGGATTTATTACCGGCTCTTACAAAATACCGGATCATGCTGAATCAGCGCAGGAAGGATCTGCCCTGTGCCGCGTCATTACCGAAGGGCCCAATGAGGATATGGATAAGCTTACCATGATACTCACTGCTGCTGTATCAGCTGCCAGAAAGTCTGTTGTTATCATGACACCTTACTTCATTCCTCCGCGAGGGCTCCTTGCTGTCCTGCAGGCTGCTGCCTTGCGCGGTCTCAGGGTAACTATTATACTTCCTGAAAAAAATGACTTATGCGTGGTTCACTGGGCGACACGCAATCTGCTGTGGGAGCTCCTGGAACGAGGCGTCAGCATTTATTATCAGCCTCCTCCGTTTGTTCATACCAAGCTTGTTATTATTGATGATTACTACGTGCATATAGGTTCAGCCAACATCGATCCCCGCAGCCTGAGGCTCAATTTTGAACTGGCGGTTGAGATATTTGACAGACCTCTTGCAGAAATCCTCACAAAGCATGTGGAGGCTGCTATAAAAAGATCAAAGGCCGTTACCCTTGAAGATGTTGATGGGCGCTCGTTTCCTGCAAAGGTTCGAGACTCGCTTGCATGGCTTTTTTCACCGTATCTTTGATCAGAATATCAATGAATCTATTCACCCAATTTCCTCGCTTTTCCTTTTCGTTCCAGCCGCAGACTGATAAGCAAACCAAAAACATAGGCTCGCAAGCAAGCCAAAAATATGGGCAGGTAATCATTCGACGCCGTAATCAAGTCAAAGAAGTCATGCCTTTTGGTCAAATATCCCAGTCTTTATCCCCCAACCAAAACAAATAAATATTAACTGATAACCTATAACTGATACCCCATTACCAATAACTGATACCAACCCCGAATACAATTTGACATCCTATTTTAACCATGTTTTAAATTTTTTGAATTTTTTTCAAATTTAAATTTGAGCTTATTTCAGTTTCATATCTTTTCAATCATAACTTGGTTGTCTTAATTTAAATTTGGTCTGATTAGAATCTAATTAAAGTCAAGTAAAAGAGCATTTGTTTTGATTCAAAAATGTAAATGATTGCAATCCGCCAGCCAGCCAACCAGCCAAAGGCTGGTAAAAGGCTGGTAAACCATCCATAGGCTGGTGAAAGGCAGACAAGGCCCCTCCCCTTGGGGCGTTCAATGCTTTTTAAGATACCCTGCTGCTTGCGGTGGGCTATTTCATTATATATGAGATGTCTGAGGTGTCTTCGGTATTTATAGAAATTAGGTCAAGGCGAGGGTTGAAACAGTCGTTCTGTGAGACGCTAAATTATTAACTATTCAAGATGTAAGCCCGAATCCATTTAGCTTATTTTATTTTTTAAAAAAAGGGAAAAGGATTTTGTACGAATTCAACAAAGCGATGGAAGTATAATTTCAAAACAAATCCCATGATTATTCCACCTATGGGCACTGATTTTTCCCCCGGTATTATTAATTATTTTTTTCACGATTGCCAATCCAAGCCCTGTCCCTTGAGAGTTATTTACTTTGCTTTTATAGAATGGCAAAAAAATTTTTTCTAATTCATCAGGAGATAAAGGATTACAGGTATTGGCGATTTGAACTATTGTCTGTTTCTGATTATCTGACAAGAGGGTAATTCTTATACTACCGCCTTCCGGACTGAACTTAACTGCATTTGAAAATAAGTTGGAAAAAGCCATGCACATCAATTCCGGCACAGCCCAAACAGACGAATTGTGTGTTCTCCAACCTGTCTCAATTCTTAACTCTTTATAATTAATTTCAGGTGATAGTTCTTTAATAAGTCTGAGAATTATTTCCTTTAAACAAACACATGAAGGCTTTTCGGTAACTTCAGTTAAATCTTGCCTGGAATATTTCAAAATTTGATCTACCAGCCTATCAATTTTTTCAACGTCCTCGTCAATTAAGTCTAATTTGTTTGTAAGATTATCTAAATTATAATTACATAGCTCCCTGCGATGAATATCCAAGGCAATCTTGATTTGGCTTAAAGGTGTGCGGATTTCGTGGGAAATATTGGTAGTAAGCGATTGTGTGCTTGAAACAAGATTTTCGATACGGTCTGCCATTTTATTTATGCTGTGCGCCAAACGATGAACCGCATCCCGACCTTTTTTGATATCTATTCTTTTGGTGAGATCACCTTTAGAAATGCTGTAAACCGTGCCCATCATTTTATTGATAGGCTTTAAAATAAATAAAATAAATGGGATATAGATTATTAGTCCAGTAGATAATATTCCAAACAAGCTAATAAAAAGGATATTTCTAACAACTTTTAGAAAAAGAATAGGAGTTCTGCCACTAGTTGTTATGTACAGCTTAGCATTAGGATATCCCGGCAAATTAATATAATCATGCACATTTCTGTCGAAAAAATAATCATTATAATTTCCCAATAGTATTTCATACCATTTTAATTCTTGATCAAAGGTGAGTTCGTCTATGTTTATTTTGCCAAAACCGGCTAAAATGTTGTTATTGCAGTCTATAATTGCTAAAGCTCGAATATGGAACATATCTTCTCGTTCCTTCAAATATTTATCCAAACGATCGATATCCAGATTCCCATTAACAGTATATGCAGGAACAACATTATTAAGGATTAGTTGTTTATAAAATGTGAGACGCCCCTCTCTTGGAATTTCATTAGTAAAAATCACAAGCTTATTGATATTCAATTCAAATAAATAAATAATTAAAAAAAACGTGAAGATAGCACTTAACAAACAGAACAAAACGAATTTTAAATACAGACGTAAATAAAAACGTAAATACAGACTTCTTATCAACGAATTAATTGTTTTTATCCACATACATATACCCAATTCCTCGAACGGTTTTAACCGTCTCTTGATTTCCGCCTATCGCCTTGATTTTTAATCGAATACGGCTAATATGGGCATCAATGCTTCGATCACAGACAAAATTATTTGGACCACCACTAATATTCATCAGTTCATCTCTTGAAAAAATTCTATTGGCCCTTCTCATCAAAGCCACCATAATTTTAAATTCCATTGCAGATAATTCTGTTTTACGATCTTTGTAACTGAGTGTGTAGTCGAAAGAATTTAACAGATAGTCTCCGATTTTGATAGACCTGTCTCTATCGATGCTTAGTTCATTATGTTTACCTGTATTCTCTTTTATTTTACCGGCTTGGTAAGTTCTGTTAACCGCCTTTATACGCGCCTCCAATTCTCGTGGGTTAAACGGTTTGGACAGATAGTCATCGGCGCCAAGCTCCAATCCTACAATTTTGTCTGAATCCTCGCCACGAGCTGTCAGCATAATGATCGGCAGGCTAAATCGTTCCCGAATATCCTTTAAAACCAAATATCCGTCTTTGCCTGGCATTATAATATCCAGAATCACCACATCCGGACGGCATGAGGCTATAGTTTCCAGCACGAAAGCGCCATCTTCAAGAGAAACGACTTCCATCCCCGACATCATTAAGTATTCGCTTAGAAGTTCTCTTAATTTCTGGCTATCATCAACAATAAGTACTTTTATTGCCATGCGTTTAATATGTCCCCCTTTTTGAACTATGGGACAAAAATATAAAACAACTTACTACAAAAGCATCCAAAAATATTATAGTTAGCTCAGCTAAAATTGGTTTAGTTTAGAAAACAGAATTTCTATTCTGCAATCTTTGATGTGCATTATTCTTACTATGCTGTAGAAAAATTTATTGACTGTCAAGATAAATAGTTTTTGGCTACATGGAACTCGATCAAACATAGACATTTACTGGCTCATCTATAGGCCATACAAGCTTAAAAGTTTTTTAGAAAGTCAAGTTATTTAATTCCGTATTTGATCATCGTATAAATTTTTCGTTGCTATCATCAAAAGATTCCTATAGTATTTATCATCCTTAAAATGATTTGACAGCGCTTTTGCTAATAAACCTAATATCCTTTTGTTTTCCAAACTTGTCGCATAGCGGTCGGCTTTTAGCAATCGATCATAAGTAATATAAACACTGGAGACATTATCTAAATTTTCTATATAGATCGAAGCGATTTGATCAGAAAGATTTTCGTACTTTTTATATTTAGGATTGCTGATTAAAGCGTTGCTCTTTTCAGTGGCAACTTCATCACCAAAACTTATCCCTATATCTTTTGCACTTAAATAGCATTCGATCAATGATAGCTGAACCTCTGGATCTATATGCTCTGAAACTTTTTCCAATTCTGTAACCGCTTTTTTAAATTGACCATTCTCCATGTATGCTATTCCTTTTCTCTTGGTAAAAAAGAAATCACCAATACCTAGGGCTTGATTAATTATTAAAATAAAGAAAAGGATACTACCTACTGAATAAATTAGGGTTCTTCTCGTTTTTACAAGCCTCAACGACTTGCAACTGCGCCAAGCTATTAGGTAACTGATTCCTGCCAACATCAATATATCTCGGAGTATAGCTGATCGCATGCTTTGAGAGGATTCTATTTTACCAAAACAACCACAGCCTAAATCCAAACCTATCCATAAACCATAGGAAAGAATGACAATAAACGCGATTAGCATAACGGTGATGATTCCCAGAGACCACTGAACGTCGAAGATCAGTCCTACGCCAGCTGCTAATTCAAAAAAAATTATAATCATTGCAACCGGTAATACAGTTGCCTCCGGAATCAAACCGTACTTATCAATGATAAGTGCGAAACCCAGTAGATCAATGAGTTTTGTGATTCCAGACCAAACGAAGATCAAACTCAAGATAATTCGAATGACTTTGTATAGGCCGTGGCCAAAGCAATTGAGATAGGGATGGCGTAGTTCCATATTGCCAGATTCCAATAGTTAGCTATTTCATAAGACTCCAGTATGCAAACCGAGGTTGCCTTTACCGCCTATTGATTGCTTTAGAATACAACCACCTCCTGTGCCGAAAAGATTATTACATAGTTCTAAGTTTCTGAGTTTCAATTCTGTTTTCGACATTCAGGAAGAGGTGTTTGATGACTGTGCAAGCACTCAAGTTCAGATATGGAAATCGATCATTTTATAATTATTTGCAGGAGCGGCTTTTACAACCCACTAAGCACAACAAATTGTAAAAGGAAACGTTGGGTATTAGCCGCTCCCACATGATTTATGTGTTTGAATTAGTTAATACTTAATAAATTTTTTTATTTTGACAAGGTATAATTAATAATTAATCTTGGCCTAAACATATCTGCCCTATCATTAATTTCCTTTGCGTCAAAATCCGCTATTTGTGTCTTCTTTTCTTTCTTTACAACCTTCAACAGCCAACCTGAATTCTGACTCGGATTCTGTATCCAATCTGAAACGTCCGCTTTCATCTGTTTATCCCGGAATTCACATATCCATGCACCTGCGGCGACCTCTCCAAAGGTTGGAGGAGTGATTTCATAAATAGCAGAAGGCTTGCTTTCGAAATCACCACCAGGATTATCCCAAGTTTTTCCCTTATGGCGGAAATTCCAAGAAACTTCGTTTTCAGACCAGTCGTTTTTTAAACGAAAAACACCAATCGTAATATTACCAGCATACCATCCGTATTTCGGCACTAAGTGGGCGCCAAGTTGAAGTCCTACTGATTTGATTTCAGCATTTACCGGTATTTGTGAAAGGTCAAACTTTATGATTGCCCTGCTTTTGCCCAAGTCGCTCAACATCCTTTCATTCTGTCCAAAATTTTTATCGGGCTCGGCTAAAACGAGCTGTGAGTCAGCTAAAGCGTTTATTACGATTTTTTTCCCCTTATCATCAGCGTCAAGACTTTGAGCTGCAAGGTGGGCCTTTGAAAATGCATCTGCTTTTGGGCCAGTACCCCACTTGTCTATAGATACAGTACAGATGTGAGTTAACTTGAATAAATAAGTATAATTTGAGGTTACTATAAAACTGATATCCTTAGGGTCTGGAGGCAGGTGAAATATAGCATCTTTCGGGGCTTCCTTCCAATCCTCATATCCAGCAGCTCGTGCCATTAATCCCCCAATTCCGTGATGGTACCAGGGAATATTGCGCACGCCCCACTCATTTGTAACAGCCGCCATATTCCAAAGTTTGAGTCTTAAGTCCTCTTTGCTGATGCCCTCTTCATAATATTGATTAGCAGTTTTTTTGTCTAATAAAACACCGAATTCGGCTGGATGGCTGCAGGCTTTGAATCCATCCACTATCCACTGCTCCGGGTTGTTTTGGAGTTCCGGTCGGAGTTTTCCCCAATCACCAGGATAGACTGATGGGTTTTTAAAATAACTATACATCAAATCCATGTATTTCATGCCGTGAAAAATTGTTATTCCATTTTCTCCTTTTGCAAGTCCATGTTCTTCTGCCAAACTTGGCCACTTCAAACCTTCGACATCCTCTGCTATGGTACATGTGTAATTAGCTGGATTACCAGCATTTGCAATCATTCGTACGCCACGCACCCATCCTCCCAAATTCAGCTTCATCAGATTCATTGCCCTGCCGATGCTGGCATTGGCTGGGTTGCCGGGATTAAGGATATTTCTTTGGTAGGACATGCCTACTTTTTTTGCAATCGGGCCGCTGACAACTCCCATCCAACCAAAAGCGGTAGTAGTGTGATATCCTTGATTGTTAGCCTGATGACAAAGCCCTTCAGCCATGGCTAACAGAATTGGAAAATACTCAGGCTTACAACCTGCCATTATACCGTTAATTGCGACTTTCTCAACGTCAAAGGTATTTCCCAACGGGGGCATTCTACCTACAATTTTATGCCTGTCGTGGATTGTATGTTTTAGAAATTCTAATATCTTTTCTTCGGTTGGTGGAACAACGGGGAGGCCATCAGTCATATCAGATCTTGGATCAATAGTTTCAAAGCGTTTAGAATCACCCTCATAAAACGTTTGTACTTCATCATAGGTTGCATTTTCCAAGGCAATTCGCGGTTCTTTGGGTGGTTCATACAATCCAGCGAATATTTCTTCCTTTGACCTCGGCCTAGTCAGAGCAGCAACAACATCTTCAACTACATCCTTTCCAGTTTTACCTTCCGCCAAAAAAACCGCCCGTGCTTCGGGAACAAAGTTCATGATACAGAGGGATTTGTGTTGATCTTTTACATGATTTTTTGCATAAACGGCAACACTGGGGACTCCAAGCTTTTCAAATTTACAGACCGTACCGGTCTGATGCTCCATATCATGCCCTCATGTTCCTGCCCCGACAACAAGGCCATCTATTTTAGAAACCTTTAATCGTCTAAGCGGCTTGGTTTCCTCTATCCATTGAATGTTTGATTTGGGATATTTTTTTATTAATTCATCTCTAATTTCAACCATCACTTGTCTATCGTGCTTGTATGCTGGATCGACCATTACTACAATTGTTTTACCTTCAAGTGTATTTAATCTTTTATTTATAGGTATAGCATTAAATGGTTCAATCCAACTCTTCGGATTATATACTGTAAATTTTTCGGCGTCTGTTTTCTGGCCGTAAGCTAAAGAACCGAATAGCGATAATACAATAACATTAACTAAAAAAAACTGAGATAACCCCTTAAAAATATCTTTAATATTCATGTTTTCACTCCTAACTGCTTATTTTAACAATAAATAATTGGCCTATTAAGTAATACTTTTATGAATTCAAATAAAAAATCGATATCAAAAACGGTAGATTATATAAAGTCTGGAGTCGGTATAATCCTGATTTTTGGAACCATAGTCATCATAGTCTATAATTGCGTGACGCAATCTAACAGTGAAGTTTTTAAGAGCGCCTTTCAGTTTGTATTGGAGATTAAAGTCGGTTTCGGTAAAATCTGTAGCAGAATTTATACCACTATCAGGGGAGTCAAATTTTGAATGCCATGCATAGGCGCTTAGCCCCTCCGCACCAATTTGTCCGAAATTGTATCCCAGCTTGAGTCCATATACGTCTCTTTCCGCTGCAGTTAGAGCCTGCACCTGCATTTGACTAAAGTTTGCTGCATATTTTATTCCCTTTAATGTTTGATCACCAACAGTTCCAAAAATACCCTGTAAATAGAAACCATATGCTGAAGCACCTAATCTTATACCCATCTGGTCTGTATCTATTTTCCCCGCAATAGCGTCTCCGGAATCATCCTGCTTCATATATTGTGCATCTATACTGTAACCAAATCCTTTGCTGCCATTGCCTCTTACTGTGTCAGTCCAGGGCTTTGTCTGGTAGGAGCCTCTCAGATAAATTGAATTAAATGCATCTCTGAAATTATATCCCCATAGCTGAGCTCTCAAGCCTTTGATTGGGCTCCAAATGACTCCTCCAACTAAGACTCCTTCGTCGCTATTCTTAGCTGCTCCCCTCAAACCTGTACTAATAGGTTCATATGAATCAAAAGCATAATGCATATAATCAGTGATATACATAGCCCGCAACTCTACTTTAGGTATACTTTTATTAACCAAAGTATAACCCCTGTATGATATTGGTGTTAGACGGATGTCTTTACCTGCCAGCAAGGGAGTATTTACGTACTGAGCACCAACAGTAATTTCTGTATCGTATCCTGAATAACGGATATAATACTGGTTGAGAGCAGTAAAGTTCTCAGCATCTTTGGATGTTGCACCCGTGGCAAACATATATGGGTAAACCCCATAATCTTCATCATGCCATTGTGACCCTTGAGCAGTTTTAAAGCCAAAACCACCAGAAAATCCATACAAGGGAGCAGTCTCATATTGCATATGTCCTCCAATGGCTATGTCTTTATAGTCTATTTTGCCTTCTAAATCGAAATCCCTTTCATAGGCCAGTAACTTAAAAGTCCCATTGAATTTACCTTCCTTGAACGCATTGTAAAGATCATCTGCTGCATAAGACAAAGACCCAGAATACAAGACTAAAGTAATTATGAAAAAATACCTGCTCAATTTCAGTTTTAATTTCGGCAATATCCAACTAAAGAGGGATGATTTCCATTTCATAATTTTACTCCTTCCTCTATGACCAAAGATCGAAATAATGGGCTCAAACAAAAATTAATGTGTGCCTGCAATATCCGACCTTTTTTGATAACAGACTTAATTAATTTTCACAATTTTTCATCAATAACGAACTAATACCCTTTAATTCTTTTAAAATGTAAAATGTGACACCCTCACACCTCCTTTCTTTTTAAATTTCACGAGCGAAAATAGAACTCTATTTGAAGGAAATTTTATCAAAGCAGTTTTATTTAAATATTATTGTATCTTGATTTATTCTTGATTTATTTATGACTTGATCTTTGTGCCAATTACTAATCCAACTTCCGCAGTTTGATGTGTTGTGAAAAAATCTGAAGGTTTTTTTTAATTTCTGGAATGAAAAAGAAGCATGGAATTAATATAGCATAGTGTACTTTTTTGAAAGAGGGAAAAAGCGGATGTAGTGAAGACTTACTCCATTGACTTTGTGAACGACGTGGGACATCATATCCATTATAAAATGTGATTGTTGGTTAATAACAGAATAAAGGGGTCTATAATCAAAAGTTGAATAGATAGTTTTTTCAAGCAGTCTTCTTTATGTTTGATAAAGCAAGTGTGGTATGGAGAACATTTGTGGCTAAAGGGGTCAGTCAAGAAGTGTGACTCTGGTGTGAACTGCCGGATGTTCTCCAGTCGATACCCTGTCTAATGGGAAGATGCCGCAGGTGGCTATTATAGACGGGATAAATGGTATTGGCACTGCCCCACTGGTAACGACATAAAGGAGGAATGCAGCAATGGAGGGATTATACGGGGGTATTGATATAGGAAGCGAGAGCCATCATATTGTAATCATGGACGCAAACGAAGAGATACACTATGATGGAAAAGTTCCGCATCGATTAGAGGCATTGAATGAAGCCATCGAGCGATTCCACGAACTGGAGAATGAAAAAGGGCCAATAGCATTTGCGATAGATGCTCAAATGGGGACGCCTATGAGAAAGTAAGTCAAGAAAAAACATCTCTCCATTAACAAGAAAATCAC
>DAINAR010000066.1:0-13637 GCA_036733345.1 Deltaproteobacteria bacterium
GGGATGGAAATGATCTGATCGGAACGGCTCAGTTAACCGGAGGATGCAACTCCTGGGCTGTTGACGGGTTCAACAATACCTGGAGCCTTGATGACTTTGAGGCTGCCCTTGCAAACAATGAAATCTGGTACCATTATTTTGACGGCGCCTTTATGGTTCCCGGCCAGGGACTTTACACAACGGACGTGGTAATTGATTTCTTCACAAAGCATTATCACTTCTTCTTTGCTGACTGGCCGTACTGGAATAGCAGTACACTGTATGCCGCATTCGCGAATGCCAATGACTACTATAATGCCGTGTACGATTACAGAGGTGATAAAGCGGCTAAGGTAGGCACCTGGGGAGCTTACCGCAGTGTTGAAGATCCATGTAATGGTTCGGACATGACCATCAAAGAGTGGTTCGATTACCAGTATGGGAATGGTATAGTAACCGGGTACCCCTATGTGTGGGATATGGAACAAAATCTCCCCACATCCACACCTGAATATACACCTCCTCCAGGATCGCCATGGCATCCGGAACCACCTCCTGTATGCAAGTACATAAAACATGAGGTGAACATAATAAGGGTTGGGGCACCTGCTCCGGTGACCACCGGATTGATTACCGATGCAAACGGATTCCTGACAAATCCGAAGCCGTGGAATTGGCCTGCAGATTACACCATGGGTCATTTTGCAATGCGCGATATAGCCCTTGGGAATGGCCAGCGTCAGCTAGGACCTATCTATGGAGATGGTGGACCTTATGCCCTGCCGTCAATCGGCGTTGCGATCTTTGATCTCAACTACGACCTTGCAGGAATGCTGTACAGGTCAATGATGGCTCCATGGCACTACAGGCTTGCCGGAGTAAATGGTGATTAAATAATAAATAAACAACTAACCAATTAACCTGAGAAGGCGAGTCATTATATGACTCGCCTTCTCAATCCCTTCAATGATCTTTTACTGAAAACATTCCAGTATACCCCAGGTTCTAGCACCATTCGGCCCTGTTCAGACAGGTGCCGGTAATTTAAAAAGAGATGAACACCATGAAATTAGATGGAAAAAACGATTTTATATCCATACTGCTGTTTCTGCTGGTCTGCGCGGCAGCAGGCTGTTTCTCCGGGTGTGCTTCCATGAAGAATGCGGGCGACACTGACTCCGCATTAAGGGGACGCGTGGAAAAATTCTGGCAGCACAAAATAAAAGGAGAATTTGCTGAATGCTATTTGTTTGAAGACCCTGATTACCGGGAAAAGGTCAGCATGACAAACTATGTCAAAGGCCTTTCGTCGGGAGGTATTATATGGTTTGAGGTATCGGTGAAGGATATTTCAATTGAAGGAGATAGTGCAAGGGCATTCATGAATATGAGGTATCTCCCGTTCGGGATGTTCGGTTTACCAAAGGAGGGCATAAAACGCGATTTTACTGAATGCTGGAGGCTTGTGAAGGGAGTGTGGTATCATATGAGAGACTGCCCAGAAAAGAAACAGTAATACCGGCTCTGCCTGCGGCGGGGTATCTTATTTGCACCTTCCCGTTTGATAGATGTCAGGGCACAGTCCTCCAGGGACTGCCTGGCGCATCTGACCTTTTCAGTGTATGATCAAGGTTGCGTTTTGCATTTTCATAGTCAGGATTGATTCTCAGCGCCTCTCTGAAATGCCTGACTGCTTCGTCAAATCTTCCCATAATAGCCAGCGTATTGCCAAGGTTGTTGTGAGCCTTTGCATTGTCTGGATTTATACTTAATGCCTTTAAAAGGTGGTCAAGGGCCTCGGCAGTCTTTCCCTGCCTGGCCAGGGCGACTCCAAGGTTGTCATGGGCTCCGTCGTGTTCCGGTTCAATCCTGATCGCCTCGGAAAAATGCCAGACTGCCTGCTCCAGCATGTTTCCGGAATATAATGCAACTCCAAGGTTGACATGTGCGTCAGGGTAATGGGGTCTGAGGCGTATGGCTTCGGAATAATGTGCAATGGCACTCTCAAGCTGTCCCTGCTTTTTCAGTGCAGTTCCAAGGGCATTGTGCGCCAGCCAGTTGTCGGCAGTCACATCAAGGGTGTGGGTAAATAGCGTGATGGTATCTGACCAGCGGCGAACCTGCAGCCAGGTGCATATAATAAGTGCTGAAAGCACAATAACTGCAGGCAGCGAAAGCATGATCCGATAATTTTTCCTTTTCTGCAGAAGATCAGGGATAACCCATGAAATAATAATGAACAGGCCGATGAGGGGTATGTAGGTATAGCGGTCTGCCATGGCCTGCGCCCCCACCTGGATCAGCCCTATCACCGGCAAAAGTGTGCCGAGGTACCACAGCCACCCCACTGCAAGATAAGGGAGTCTGCGGCCCCACCAGAGCAGGGCAAGAGAGAGAAAGAAAAGAATCAGGCCGGCCCCCGCAACCTGCCACAGGGGATATTCTCCCGTGTGAGGATAATAAACCGCAAGGTCGGAAGGCCATATCATATTTACCATGTAGGCCAGATAAGAAACAAGGGCATTGCATACCCGGCTATTCAGGGTGAGCGCCTCAAGGGACGCTACGGATCCGCCTCTATGCTGTGCCAGAAAGGCAATGACAGTGCCTCCCGCCGTGAGCGCGAAAAGGGGAATCTTTTCCCGGACCAGTTGAAAAATTCCTGATTGACTGATACCGGGACCGGGTCTAGCGGTCCATTGTCCAGGATCCATGCGGCCGAGGGGCCAGTAGTCCATGAGCAGGAGGACAAAAGGAAGGGTTACGAGCATCTGCTTGGACATGAGACCCAGGGCAAACACAAGGAGTACCATGAGATACCGGCAAACGCCCTTTTTCTCCACATATAGGATATAGGCCCATATGGTCATGATCCAGAAAAAGGCGCTCAGCACATCCTTTCTTTCCGCTACCCATGCTACAGATTCCACATGAAGGGGGTGGAGCGCAAACAGGGCGGCAGCAAATGCGCTTCGCCACAGTGCCCCCGTAGCCCTTGCAAAGGCAAGAAAAAGCATGATGCTGCTGCCGATGTGAAACAGAAGATTTGTCAGGTGGTGCATGCCGGGGTTCAACCCGAAAAGCTGACAGTCCAGCATATGGGAAAGCCATGTCAATGGATGCCAGTTATTGGCGTAAAAAGATGAGAATGCCCATCTTACCCCCTGTTTTGTAATGCCTTTATTAACATGGGGGTTTTCAATGACATACTCATAATCATCCAGGTGAATAAAATTATTGTCCAGCAACTGCCAGTAAGCGGCAAGGGCTGCCACTGTCAAAAGCAGGCAGATGGAGAGTTTTAAACCATGAGACCTCATAATAACATCAACTCCTGATATATTACTCCGGCGATTAAAAACATCAATCGTCATGCCGGACTTGATAAGCCTGCCCCGGACCACGATCCGGGGGCATCCAGTCTTTTCAGCCACTTATGAAACCTCTGGACCCCGGTTGCAATTTATCAGCCTTTGGCTGGCCGGGGTGACGACTTTTTACGAGAACACTAAATTTTATCATCAAAATACCTAAAAAACTTTAAAAATGTTAGGGAAAAGGCATCTGCCTGTCAAGGTTATTTACTGGATACCATGAACAGCTGATCATCTGCTCAACCTCTTAAAGCGTTTTTTATGTAAAATGAAAGCCGACCCAGTCCATTTTGAAAGGCCTTCTGATGTCGCAAAAGCCGCCCTGCTGGCCTCCGCATTTGCTGTCGTTTATTTCTGGCTTCAGGGGGATATCCTTGTAAACCTGGCTGACGAAGGTTTCCTCTGGTACGGTACAGTGCGAACTGCCCTTGGAGAGGTACCGCTGCGGGACTTCCAGTCCTATGATCCAGGCCGGTATTTCTGGTCGGCTGCCTGGTCTGAGGTATTCGGGAACGGGATCATCGGACTCAGGAAATCCGTTGCCATATTTCAGATTGTCGGGATTACTGCAGGCCTCCTGGCCCTGCGCCGTGCAATAAGGTCCTGGTTGATGCTGGCGGTTGCGGGGGTATTGCTGGTTATCTGGATGGAACCGAATTACAAGATTTTTGATCACTGCCTTGCATTAACAGGTGTATATTTTGCAGTTATCCTGATAGAAAAGCCTTCCCCCGGAAGGCTTTTCGCAGCCGGCGTATTTATCGGGGCGGCGGCGATTTTCGGTCGAAATCACGGCTTGTACGGTTTTGTTTCATTCCTGTTTATCATTTTGATCATTTGGGGCAGGATTGACAGAACCCACCCTGCAAGGCGAATAATGATCTGGGGGGCAGGGATAGCTGTCGGGTATTCCCCAATGCTGATTATCTCAATCCTGGCTCCCGGCTTTTTCGAAAGTTTTGTTAAGAGTATCCTGTTTCACTTCAAGGTCCGGAGCACCAACTTCTTCCTGCCCATTCCCTGGCCCTGGAGGGTTGATTTCGGGCAAAAAAGTATCATGGATATTGCGCAGGGGATATCAACAGGTACGCTGTTTTTCATAATTCCGGTTTTTTATGTTTCTGCGGGGGCTTATTTGCTCCGCTGCAGCAGGGATGACCTTAAACGCAAGGCCCTGCTGGTCGCATCAGTCTTTACAGGCGCTCTATATATGCACTATGCCTTTTCGCGAGCAGACCTTGCTCATCTTGCCCTTGGAATACCGCCTTTTCTGATCGGGGCGCTGTCACTGCCATTTTTATTCAAGGGCAAAATTAAAAAGACAATTGCCGGTATTTTTCTGGGGTGTGTTTTCATAATGTCATTTTTTTCAGCAGTAACGGCAAGCCCCTGGTATGTGAAGGCTAATTCACCAGGGGGAGTTTTTGTAAAAGAGGACATCCATGGTGAAGAGCTTTGGGTATACAGGTACATTGCCCGTTCAATAAGGTGTGTAACAGAGATAAACAGGCAAAAGGTGCCTCCAGACGAAGGGTTTCTTCTTATCCCTCACTGGCCGGGGGTTTATCCAGTACTGGAAAGAAGGTCTCCTTTGTGGGATATATATTTACTGTTCAGGGAAACAGAGAAGAGACAGAATCAAATGATTAAGGAGTTAAAGGAAAAAAACGTCAACTGGGTAATTTTAGGGGATATTGCGCTTGACGGAAGGAATGATTTTCGTTTTCGAAATACGCATGCCCTTGTCTGGCGTCATCTTATGGATGAGTTTGAAAATATCGAGAGCGACTGTCTTCCGCGCAATTATCAATTGCTGAGGAGAAAATAGTTAATGGCTGCAATGGGCTGCCGCGGTGCATTTGTTTTCCTTCTCCTGGTGCAGTTTTTATATTTTGGGGGGGTATTTATTCGCGGCAAAGTCATATTCCCTCATAACAACGATATTGAGCTCGGGGTTCGCGCCGAAGAAGACGGAAATGTGAGCAACAGAAAGTTTTCCGATCAGAGCAGTGTATATATCCCGGAGATCAACCAGCATTTGAACGGCAACCATGCCGGCTGGATATCAACATGGAATCCGTATGTTCAGCTTGGCCGCCCCACCGGTCAGTTTTCAGGGTTGGGCAAGGCCTGGATCGTATCACATTTACTGTCTTTTTTTACCAGCAATCCTTTTGTGTTTTATACGGTGCTGACAGTCTTAACCGTATATTTTACCGGGATATTTTTTTTCCTTTTTTTAAGAAGCCTCGGCCTTCACCCGCTTGCATGCGCCACTGCTGCAGCAGGCCTGTCAACAGGAGCCTATGTATCCTACTGGCTGACCTTTGCAATATTTCTTTCAACGATCTGCTGGACAGTTTGTCTGCTCTGGCTTATTGAGGGATTTGTCGCCCGTAGATCATATGCCAGGGCACTTGGGATATCCTTTGCAGCATACAGCCTGCTGATGACGGGATACCCCCAATTCATAATATTGAATATATACCTGCTCGCAGGGTTCGCCGTGATACGCCTGTGGGGGTCAGGGAGAAGCCGGCCGGAAAAGTTTTTTGACGGGATTTGGCTGGCCGCATCCGCTGTGTCCGGTCTGGCAATGGCATCGCCCGTAATTTCTGATCTGGCAGTGGCTGCGTTGAATTCAGCGAGACTGAGTGCATCCGATGCATTTTTTGCCGGTATACTGCCCGGGACAGAAAGTGCCATGGATTTTTTTATTTATGCCGGCCAGATCTTTGATGCCTTCTGGGCTGGAAATCCTGTAAGGCCTGATTATCCTTTTGTATTCAACGGGATAAGTTTTACGCCCCTGTATTTCGGCCTTTTGCTGATGTCATTTGCGATCAGGCGATGGAGGATTTTACTGGCGTGGCAGCTGTTTATTTTTTTCTGCCTGTTATTAACCGTCTGGCCTGCCGCTTATCTTTTTGCGGTGAGGCATATGGGTTTTCATCTGTCACCAATGCATATCCTCGGCGGGGCTCTAATCCCGGGATTTGTGTTGTGCGGATATGCTCTTAATGATATCCTGAAAAACCGAATCAGCAGAAAACTTTCGTCATTACTGTTCGCGGCATTGCTGCTTGTAATGTCAGCAGTCTGGTACAGCCAGTATGAAAAAGTACACGCAGGGTATATAATTGCAGGCTGCTGCATGCTTTTCGGAATATTCCTTTTTACCATAAGACCCCTGCCTGTGTTTCTTCCGGTTATGGTAGTGTGCTCAGTCATGTTATACGGCCACAGCATGATGCTGCTGCGCCCTCTGGAAGTGATCCATACAGGATCTCCCATTGTGGAAAAACTGGAAGCAGAACTGAAGGGTGTTTACAGATACGCAAAGGTTGGCAATGTAAACGTACTTCCCCCTAACCAGGAGTCCCTGTTTATGATTAAGAGCATCTTCTCTTACGATTCACTTTCATCAGTGAACTATCAGAAACTGGTCCTGAAATTAAGTGATGCCGGCACGTCAGCATACGGTCGGCATTTTAAGACCATAGATAATGATTCAAAACTGGGTGAAGAGGCTTTGAGTTTTACAGGAGTGAGTTGTGTGCTCTCCCGGGAAAACCTTGATAACAACTTATTCAAAAAGACTGGTGTGATTAACGGGATCAGCTTTTATAAAAAAGATCCTCTGCCGGTTTTAGAGGCACAGATAGTTGACTACACAATTGGAAAATCTGATCAGGATGTTGATCTGTGCGGTTTTCTCAATAACTGTGAGCGGTTGAAAATAAATCAAATTGTCTCTTTCGACGATTTAAAGCATTTCAGGGTTTCAGCCTGTCCTGAGAAAACAGTGCTGTTTTTGAGCCAGCAGTATCATCCTCAATGGAAGGCCCGTGCAAAAAAGAAGAATCTTGATACAGTAAGAATCAACGGGTTTTACCAGGGGGTTATTCTGCCCCCACAAACAGATGAGGTAATCCTTGAATTCAGGCCGATGGTCCTCTTTTCCTGGATACCGCAATTACTTTATCTGCTCCTGGGGTCAGGGCTTTTGTGCAGGTACCTGATAAAAAGGGCAGGGGATACCGGCAGGGGCAAAAAGATATGATAAAGAGTTTTTTTTACTTCATAAGGCTTGTGTTCCTGCAGAAGGAACTGATTTTTTCCCTGGCCAGAAGGGAAGTGGCAAGCCATTATATTGGATCTTTGCTGGGTTTTATATGGGCATTCATAAATCCGATGGTCATGATTTTTATTTTCTGGCTTGTCTTCAGCATCGGGTTCAGGATTAAACCTGCCAACGATGTCCCGTTTGTTGTCTGGCTTGCTGCAGGGATGAGCGCCTGGTTTGTCTTTGCCGATATTATAAATGGTTCGGTTGGTTTAATCGTCTCAAATGCCCACCTTATTAAAAAGACGATGTTCTATTCGCAGATACTGCCTGTAATAAAAATAATTTCATCTCTTTTTGCGCATTCAGTGTTTATACTTGTTCTTATAGGATTAATTGTTTTTCAGAAAATGCCTTTCAGCCTTTACTACCTTCAGGTTTTTTACTATCTAATGTGTCTTTGCGTATTGTCACTCGGACTTGGCTGGGCTCTTTCCGCTCTGAATGTATTTGTGAGAGATATCGGCCAGATCGTAGCGGTCCTGCTGCAGATCTGTTTCTGGGGGACCCCTATTTTCTGGGATATCTTAATCATGCCACCGCGGATTCAGAAGATACTGCAACTGAACCCCATGTTCTACATAGTTCAGGGATACCGTGAATCCTTTATATACTTCTGTCCGTTCTGGAGACATCCGTATCAGACAATGTATTTCTGGGCAGTGACTGTTGTTATATTTGTAATTGGCGCGATAATCTTTCAGAAACTTAAACCGCAGTTTGCCGATGTTTTATAGGGATGCAATGACAGTTAAAAAGTTTCGGGGACGGAGCCCGGCAAAACCATGCCTGTACTTTGTGCTCAGGCCCCGTATATCCGGTTCGTTACAATGAAACAGGACACGATCATAAGCGTAAGAGATGTAACCAAGACCTACCGGCTTTACAAGAGCCATGCAGACAGGTTAAAAGAAACCTTTCATCCTTTTCGCAGGAAGTATCATGATGATTTCAATGCCCTGAGCAACATATCATTTGACGTGAAAAAGGGCCATAATTTAGCAATCATAGGCCGCAACGGCAGCGGAAAATCAACTCTGCTCCAGATCATATGCGGCATAATGAGGCCTACGTCGGGCAGTGTCGAGTTAACAGGCAAGATATCCGCGCTGCTTGAACTCGGAGCAGGATTTAATCCTGAATTTACAGGTGAGCAGAATGTCTATGTCAATGCAGCGATCCTCGGCCTGAGCCGCGATCAGACAGATGCCCGTTTTGAGAGAATCGCCGCTTTTGCCGATATAGGCGATTTTATTTATCAGCCCGTAAAGACCTATTCCAGCGGGATGTATGTCAGACTGGCTTTTGCTGTGGCGATAAATGTTGATCCGGATGTCCTGATCGTAGATGAGGCCCTGGCCGTGGGTGATATTTATTTCCAGCACAAGTGTATGCGCAGGATGAAGGAACTAATACAAAGTGGCGTTACAATTGTCCTTGTGACTCATGATATGAGTGCTGTCAAATCGCTTTTTAAAGAGGCTGTACTGCTTGACAGGGGTGTAATAATAAAAAAAGGCGAATCAGAAAAGGTTGTGGACGAATATTATTATCAAATGATGCAGGAAGAGCCTGGCCACGTTATACCCGGGTTTGGGGACATTGTAAAAGAAATTGACGGACAATCGATCAAAGACAAAAAGACACCGAGAGATATGGTTTTCAGAAAGGATGAGGAGTTTCTTAAAAGAACAAAAGATATGCGTTCCGGTACGGGGCAGGTCCGCATTCAGAATATGGAACTGCTTAACGACAGTGAGCAGCCCATTACCCGGTGCAGTTTTGACGACTGGATCACTGTCAGGGGTCATATGGAATTCTTTACAGATTGTGAGATGGTAAATGTTGGATTTCACATAAGAGACAGGAACGGAATTGAAATTATCGGGACCAATCTTTTTGTGGAAAGATTTTATATTCCCCCAAAAAAGGCCGGAGATCATCTTATTGTTGACTTCCGGTTCAGGAATATCCTCAGGGACGGTAATTATAGCGTCACCATGGCAGTAAGTGAAAGTGATGATCATGGAAGATTCAATACAAGGACATTCGACTGGGTTGATAACGGTGTGGTTTTCAGTACCGTATCAAAGACCTTAAAACATATTCATACAATGGTATATGTGCCTGTTGAAATAAACTATATTTGATGAAACCCTGTTGACCAATGGGAAAATACTATAAAGATATAAACCTCAGTGAAACCAATTCCGCTCATACCAGGATAGTAAATCTGGCAGGCAGAAACAAGAAAGTTGTTGAGTTCGGCTGTGCCGGCGGCCACATGTCAAAGGTACTCAAGGAAGAGAACGGCTGCGAAATAGTGGGGCTGGAAATTGATGAAGAGGATGCCAGACAGGCTGAAAGATATTGCAGATCCGTTATCGTTGGCGATATTGAAAATCTGGAATGGTGCGAAAAGCTGTCAGGTTCCCGTTTTGATGTTGCAATATTCGCAGATGTAATAGAGCATCTCAAGGCCCCGGAAAGAGTTCTCGCAAGGGTAAAGGATATACTTAAAGACGATGCCTGTATATTAATCTCAGTGCCGAATATTGCAAACATAGCTATCAGGCTGGAACTGTTGCTTGGGAGCTTTGAATATGAAAAACTTGGAATTCTTGACAATACTCATTTGAAGTATTTCACTCTGAAGACCATAACCGGGCTTATAGAAAGTGCAGGACTGTATATTGATTCGATTGATTATCAGGTTCGTGATTTGCCGGCTGAGATAATAAGAGAGAGACTGAAGCTGCTTGACCTTCATCCCACAGAAAAAACAATGGACTATCTCTGCGGCACTGAATCATTGGCATTCATTTATATCCTTAAGGTGCTGCTCAAGAAACCCGAAGGATATTCAAGCCCTGAATTCGAGGAAATTGCAAAGCCGGACAGGATTATGGAAGAGGTTTTTCAGGGTCAGGCCAGCCAGATACAGGCAATGGATGGCTATATAGAATCCCTTAAAAAAGGGCTTGAAGAAAAGGAAGCCTGTATCAAAGATCTTGAGAATAGAGTTAATGAGCAGGATGCCGAGTTTATGATGTTGAAGGCCGGCATCTCCGAGCTTGAATGCGCCAATAATATCCTGAAGCAAAACATAAACGCCATCCTCGATTCCAGATCGTGGAAAATTATGAGACCCCTGCAGAAAATTTCGGAATTATTAGGGAAATTAAGGAAGGGATGATTAAGGCTATGCGCGATGGGGTTAGCATTATAATCCCAACATATAACGGGGGAGCTATTTTTTCACGGTGTCTTGAAGAAATTGCCCGTCAGAAATATAATGGGGAAATTCAGTTGATCGTTGTTGATTCAGGATCAATAGACGGGACTGCGGAATTAGCGGAACAGGCAGGTGCCCTGTTGAAAAGGATTGAAAAGAAGACTTTTCATCATGCCAGAACAAGAAATTATGCCCTTTCCTTTGCAAGGTTTAATAAGGTTATTTATCTTGTTCAGGATGCTGTTCCATGTTCAGACAGATGGCTTTCAGATTTGGAAGAATCCCTGAGCGGGAACAGTGTTGTGGCTGTTTATGCAAAGCAGATTCCTCATGATGATTCGGATGCATATGCCAGGTTTGAGGTGGAAAACCACAGCAGTTACCTTGGGCAGGATGCCTGTTTTCAATATATTGAATCAAAGGAGGCATTCCAGGATATGCCCTACGATGAGGCCTACAGGACCGTTCGAATGGACAATATATGTGCGATTTATGAGAAAGACGCTCTTCTGGATATACCTTTTCCTGAAGTTGATTTTGCTGAAGACATGGCATGGGCCTTTAAAAATCTGCAAAATGGTCGAAGGATAATGTATCAGCCTGAAGTCACGGTTAAACATTCACATAATCGTTCGGCGGAATACAGGTTCAACAGGGCAGTAGTGAACTCAATTGCCTGCGCGCGAATCATGAATCGTGTGAAAGACGATCTTTCATCTCTTTTAATAAGAGATTTGATATCCCTGACCAATATAATTCACGGTTATTCAAAACAAATAATTTCGGAAATACTGCAAAACAGGAAAAGCAGCAGTAAACAGGAAAACAGCTCGGTACAGATTATTGATGTAATAGTAAGGAAATATTCTTTTACAAACAGGATGAAAAAGATTTTTTTGGAACATTTCCCTGATAATTTACAATCCCGGCCTTCCTCGCTTGTAATGATAGAGCGCCAGTGCAAAGAATATATTCACTACTTTTTTGAATTGATCAGGAAAACCTACGGGGTGACAGCGGAAGAAGAACTGATTGAGGTACTAAAACAGGTTATCGCCAATGTTTTGGGGAGGGTATATGGTGAGGTATATGCAGCCCGTATGTTGAAGAATAACCTGACTCCGGAAATTGAGGACTTTATTGAGCCCTTCCTGAAGGATGTATGAATTTCAACTGCTCAGGTTAATGAGGACAAAACAGTATTTTCTCACAATCGTAAATAAACTGCTCGGGATAACATTTTAATTTTACAGCGTAAATTCCGGGCCAACTGGAAATAAGGGCATTATGAAGATTGTTCAAATAGATACTTACGATATTACGGGAGGAGCTGCCAGGGCTGCATATCGTCTGCATAAGGCCCTGAGGGAGAATGGCCTTGATTGCAGGACGGTGGTTAAGAATAAGGTTTCAGAGGATGATTCGGTACTGCTTGCAACTGTTCGCAAGACAGCAGAACAAAGCGATCAGGAATTTTTTATTAAGGAGGTTGTTCAGGGGCACTACATTAATTACCACAGGACACAGTTAAGCAATACAATGTTCTCTGTTCCATATCCCGGTTATGATGTTTCGGGAATACCTGCTGTAAGGCAGGCTGATGTTATTAATCTGCAATGGGTCGCTGATTTTCAGTCACCCAAAACAATAAAAATGCTTCTGGATTCAGGCAAGCCGGTCGTGTGGACCCTGCATGACCAGTGGGCATTTACAGGCGGATGTCACTATTCTGCCGGGTGTGAAAATTATAAGGAGGATTGCCTTGGATGCCCACAACTAAGTGATGATCCTTATGATTTGCCTGCCGCTATATTAAAGGATAAGCTCGAGTATTTTAATGGAATGGATTTGACTATTGTAACTCCAAGCAGATGGATGGCAAAATGTGCAGGAAAGAGCAGGCTTTTTGCGGATTCTCGTATTGAGGTGATTTCAAATTCCCTGGAGACTGATCTTTTTGTGCCTGTGCCGAAGGCCAGGGCAAAGAAAGAAATAGGCTTTGATATCGATTCAGTCATCATATTATTCGGCGCTGAATATGGAAATGAAAAGAGAAAAGGTTTTAAGGAATTGATGTCTGCTGTTAGACACTGCCGCACCAATCCAGGATTTGAAAAAATGGTCAGGACAGATAAAGTTAAAATAGTCTGTTTTGGCTATCCCAATGATGAGCTTGAGAAGATTGGTGTGCCGGTAGTCCCCCTGGGATACCTTAAGTCGGATGTGGAAATCAGCAGGGCTTATGCCGCAGCCGATATCTTTATACAGCCTTCTCTGGAAGATAATTTGCCAAATACCATGCTCGAATCCATGAGTTGCGGAACGCCGGTAGTCGCTTTTGATGCTGGAGGCATGCCTGATATGGTGGTTGAAAATGAGACAGGGCGACTTGCCCCCCTGGGCGATGTGAGACTTATGGGTGAGGCTATTCTGTCGCTGGTCTTTGATCCTGATAAACGAAAGGACATGAGCGAGATATGCCGCAAAAATATTCTGGAAAAGTATTCTTTAGATGTCCAGGCAAGGAATTACCTGGCGTTGTATGACGATTTGCATAAGAACTATCGGTCAAGGTCTCCTGTTCCGCATAAAAGGCCTGCCCTGAAAAGTTTCACAAACGGGAGACCAGGGCAGAGTGACTTATTATTTGTTGAAACGGGATTGGGACGAAATTTCCAGATGATAATTGACCCTGTTTTAAAAAAGGCTTTGAAAGAGATTCTATCGATTTACAGGGAAAGGCTCAAAAAAAGTGAGGAGGATAGAGAAAAAAGAGGAGAAAAGATAAATGAATTGGTAAGGCATTTTAATGAGTCTGAAAAGAACAATAAAAAGCGCCTTGATTTGATTCGTGAGCTAAATAAATCCCTTAAGGAGAAGGACGGCCTGATAGGGGAACTGGATGATTCTCTTAAAAAGAGGG
>DAINAR010000067.1:0-13618 GCA_036733345.1 Deltaproteobacteria bacterium
CCGTTATTACCTTCTTTACTTCCTTCGCCATCAGTAAATCCTCCTCTATGGCTTTTAGTGATATAATATCCTCCCTCATTGGCGGACCACTAGAATCTCTTAACCGTTTCCAGTACACTCCGGATTACGAAGAAATATTTCTTATTATTCCGGGTCAGCCTCCGTGAATATATTTTTTAATCATAAGCCATAAATATATTCCTTCTGCAGTCTTTGAATCTCCTTCTTAGTACCTATATATCATTCGACTCCCGTACTAAATTTTGCAGAACCAAAAATCTTTTAAAAGGAAAGAACTTCATCCATTATACTGAAAGAAGTTAATTTATATTTAACTTTAACCTTCCACACCGTCTGAATCATGTTGTAACTGCAAATATTCACCTTGCATTTTCCAATTAAGTTCTTCAATCTGAGCCCTGCTCATATCTCTTGATCGATAAAAAAGCTCTTTACCCATTGTTATGGAAAGCTGGCCATTTCTGCATATTTTTTCGGCAAGTTCAATCGCCGTATCAATCACCTTATCCCGGCTCACAACGCGATTCAAAAAACCTATCTCATGCATTCTTTTCGCACTTATACGCTCGCCCAAAAAGGAAAGCTCCAGGGCTATTGCTGGCGGCAGATTCTGATATATAGGTTCCGGAACATTTAATACGGAGAATATATTTGATTTAGCCTCAGGAATGCCAAACTCAGCATCTTCAGCTGCAATCCTGATATCGCACCCGCTGGCTATCCAAAATCCTCCGGCAACACAGTACCCCTTAATAGCTGCAATTATAGGTTTCCATATATTGTGACTGGTTGGAACAATCTTAGGTGATTTCTTAAGTTCATCCAGAGAAAGTTCTCCGCTCTCGAGATCATAACCAACACAGAATGCCTTTTCTTCAGCCCCCGTGATAATGGCAACCAGAGCGTTTTTATCATCCCTGAACTTTGCCCAGGTCTCGGGCATTTCATTAAAAAATGACTTTCCATAAGCATTAAAACGCTCGGGCCTGTTCAGGGTAATAAAAGCAATCCTGTTTTTAACCTCATAATCAATCATACCCATTCCATTTGCTCCTTGTTTTTTATCAAAGTAAAATAACCATGCTCAAAAGGAAGTCTTTCGATTCACTTTATACACAATACTGAGTTGACTTTCCTTCAGGCCAATTGTCATCACAGCGCCATGGGCCATTTCCATAGAGCGGGATGTTAATATAAATCAGATTATCGTAAAACTATTATTGTCAACCATGCCTCTAAATGAGCCATCCCCCATCCACAAAGATGTTGTCACCCGTAACATATCTTGAAGCATCAGAAGCCAAAAAGACAGTCACATTGCCAATATAGGAAGGCTCGCCTGGATAACCTAAATGCACACCCTGCATAGCCTCTTTCAACGCTTCTGGATTGCTCCATACAGGCTTACTGAATTCAGTTTTTATTAAATGTGGAGAAACTGCATTTACACGGATATTATGTTCAGCCAACTCTCCCGCCAATAACTTTGTTAACATTATGACCCCTGCTTTAGTTACAGAATATGCCCCTCTATTCATTCCAGCTCTTATTCCCATACTGGATGCAATGTTTATAATGCATCCTTTCTTTGCTTCAACCATCTTTCTTCCAACCGCTTTGCTACACAGGTAACATCCTTTTAGGTTTATATCTACCATTCTGTCCCATTCTTCCTCACTAAGATCAAACAATTTTCCTCTGATCATTATAGCTGCATTATTGACAAGGATATCGATAGATCCGAGTTCTTGTTGTGCTTTGTCAGCAAGTTTTTCAACATCTTCCCTTTTACTAATGTCCATTTGAACTGCAAAAGATCTCCTGCCAATTTTTTTAATTTCGCTAACTGTATTCTCTAGTTCGCCGTCATCTGTTATAATATCGCAGACAATTACATCTGCACCAGCCAATGCGAGTGCAATAGCAATACCTCGTCCTATTCCACCTTTTCCACCTGTCACAATAGCGTTTTTACCTTTTAAATAATACAATTCCCTTCTATTCATTAATATTGCCCCGTAATTAAATATTTTTTATAAATATTTATAATTAATTATGAACATACTTTTAATTATAAAATAGATTTGAAATTATAAATAAATTGTTATATTAGCATTATTATTATTAAACTAATTACTATATTTTTCTGTTTTTTAAATTCCTCTCCCGCCATCCACATTAATTGCTGCCCCTGTAACCATGGATGCGTCATCCGAAGCCAAAAACAGGGCAGCCTTGGCAATATCCTCTGGTTTCGCAAAACGTCCTAACGGAATAGTAGATTTTATGGTGTTTTTAATTTCTTCATTGTATATATCTAATAAAGGCGTGTCTGTAGGACCTGCATTAATACAATTCACACAAATATTAAATGGTGCCAGTTCAATAGCTAATGCTTTCGTTAGCATAATAACTGCGCTCTTAGATGAAGTATAAACTGAATTTTCCGGACGTGGCCTAACGCCTGAAATCGAAGCGTTGTTAATTATCACTCCGCTTCTTCGCTTTTTCAGTTCGGGTACCGCATACTTAGATGCAAGAAAAATACTCTTTACATTAACACTAAAAATATGATCCCATTCTTCTTCAGTAATTGATTCAATTTTCTTCATTTTCTGTAAAACACCAGCGTTATTAAAAAGAATGTTCAATTGACCAAATTTTTCTATAGTCAATTCTATCATATTTTTAACTTCAACAACCTTTGTAACATCAACTTGAATAAATGCAGCTTCTCCGCCATTAGCACTAATTTTTTCCACCGTTTCTTGACCTTTTAGGCAGTCAATATCTGCTACAACAATGTTTGCTCCTTCCTTTGAAAACAAAATAGAACTGGCACGACCTATCCCTGAGCCACCACCGGTAATAATTGCTGTTTTTCCATCAAGTCTCAAAATAAATCTCCTCTATCATAACATATAGTAATAACTTAAAATAAAAGTATAATTTACATTGTTTTAATGCTGTTTCAGTGGTTTTACATATGCAGCGGCAAGTATAAAAATAGATCTGGAAAAAATATCAGAAATCCTATAGTAACGGCCATCATTATCAAAAATGGGATTATACCCAAATATATTTCCTTAATAGTAACCGTATCTCCGGCTGTTCCTTTTACTGTAAACAGATTCATCCCAACTGGTGGTGTTATAACCCCTACTTCAACCATTGTAATAACAATAATCCCGAACCATATTGGATGCCAGTTTAAGCTTTCTGCTATGGGAAGTACCAGAGGTGTTGTTATTATAAGCATCGATACCGGATCCACTAAGCACCCTAAAACTAAATAAATACTAAGAATTAAAAGCAAAATATAGATCGGTGCAATAGATAGATCAGTAATCAGACCGGTCATCTCCCGAATTAGACCAGACATACTAAGCATTTGAGCGAATAGATTCCCAAAAATTACTATAACAAGAAGGGAACATGACAACATACCTGCATTCACAAGGGCTTTCCAAAACAGTTTCAAACTGAATTTTCTTCGCAAAACAAGTATCAACAGGGCACCTAAGGCTCCCATGGCCCCACCCTGTGTAGCCGTAAACCAACCCAGATAAAGTCCTCCAATTATTAAGGCAAATAAGAAGAGCGTTGGGGCAATACCTTTCAATGAAACAATTTTTTCTTTTAGAGACACTTTTTCTGTAAAAGTTGGCGCCATCTCTTTTTTAAAAGTGGCAATTAAAAAAATGCCTGCGCCAAAAACTATCGAGGTTATTACTCCGGGTAAAATTCCAGCAATCAATAATTTGCTGATTGAGGTCATTGAAATAATGCCATAAATAATCATTAAAATACTTGGAGGTATCATGCATGCCAAGGCACCAGCACTTCCAATACATCCGGTTGAAATCCTGTTATCGTACCCTGCCTTTTGCATCTCAGGAAGAGCTATCTTTGTAAACATGGAACAGCTTGCGATTGTCGAACCTGAGCAGGCACCAAATAAAGCCGCTGCAAAGTTTGTTGATATAGCCAAACCACCTGGCAGCCTTCCAAACCATTTGCGCACGGCACTATATAAGTCTTCTGTTATACCTGATTGAAAAGTGAACTCCCCCATAAGTAAAAACATGGGAACAACTGAAAGAGTATAACTTGAGATACCGCTTACAACTATTGAAGACAATTGCACTACTGCAGCAGTCCAATTAGCGTAATAAACAAAACCTAAAACAGAGGTTATTGCTAATGAAAATGCCACAGGTATTCCTATAAATACCTGAACAATTAATAGAAGTAATAATACAATCCCCATAAAAAACCTCCCTCGTCTAACCAACTGCGGCCGAAATAATTCCTGGTGATCAAGGATTCTTTGACTATCTGGATTCCTGAAGAAAATCTGCTGTAAATTCTATCGCCGCAGCACTGCTATGCATTCCGGGGTGTTTATTTTTCAAACTCGGGTTTATTAATTATAGACATAGCTAATATAATTATAGATTGAACAGTAACTAGACAGAACACAAAAGCAGTAAAAAGTTTTGCATAAAATACCGGATAAGGAATTAATCCAGATACATGTTCCCTCATGGCTGTGCTCCGCAGTGCTTGTGGAACAATAAACCATGTAATTGTAAGTATCAGCAACATGCAGACTAAATTAATAAAGATATCAAATATTTGCTTAATCTTAGGATTAGTTATCTTACTGGTTATAAGATCAACGGTAATATGTTGCTTTTTCCGTTGAGTTTCTAATAAAAACCCGAAGACAACAAAAGGCATAAACACGGCAATTAATTCACTTGCTCCCGGTATAGGGCTTGCGAAAATTTTTAACAGCAATACATCTAATGTTGTAACTATCAACAAAATCAGCACTGCCAGTGAAGCAACAATACCCATTATCTTGCTTAAAAAAGAAAGCAATTTATTTATTCCTTGCACGGTTCAACCTCCTGGTAGTGTAACTTTAATTACTCTTTTAGGACGGTTTGTTAGTCCTTTATTCTGCAGAACCTTCAAACCGCCCTTTTCTGTGCCTTTGCATTTTTTAAAATCTAAACAAAGCACATCTGTTAATTTATTTTCCTAAGGCTTCATTCCACATGCGATACAGCTCTTTTGCCTCTTCAGCAATTTCAGTTTTCTGCATTTCGTTTACCCATTCCTTGCGAAAATCAGGTAACATTTCAATCCATTTTTCTCTGTCCTTAAATTCTACAAAAGTAGCCCCACTTTTTGTGAGTAATTTGTAAGCCTTATCATAGTGGCTATTAGCTATATTAAGACCAACTTCTCCCATTAATTCCTGGCCGACTTCCAACATTATTTTTTGAATATCAGCAGGCAATCTGTTCCAGACATCCAGATTTATGAGACGAATAATACCGGGAGTTAAACCAATACCTGTCTTGGATATATATGGAGCGATTTCATGAAGGCCGGCTCCATATGCTGAACTTATACCCCACGGTATTCCATCCACTCTTCCTCTTTGTAAGGACTCAAACATTTCGGAAGGTGATACATCTACGGGAACCGCTCCTGCAACCATGATAGCTCTTGGCAAATAAGGACCCCATGTCCTGATTTTTTTTCCTTTCATATCCTCCAATGTTTCAATAGGTTCCTTTGCAAATGTATGGTACTCACGATAGCAGCCGACAAAAAGAAGTTTCATATTGTTATTTTTAAAATCAACTTCCGGCAAAGGTCCTTCAAAATAAAGCTTTTTACCGACTGCCAGGACTTCTTCTAAACTATTTTGAATAAAAGGAATTTGATTTAGAACAGATGCTAAACGAAACCATGTAGGTGAATAACTCGGAGTTGTGGATATAATATCAACTGCGCCTCTAGAGCATAACTCAGGAAGATCTGCAATCTTTCCTAATGATTCACTCCAGTGAATCACTATTTTTACTCTTCCATCAGTTCTCCGCTCAACTTCTTTTGCAAAATAGCTGTCCCATGCTGTCCACTCAGTAATAGATTCTGCCAGATAATGAGCCAAATTAAGAGTAATTACTTTAGGCTTTTTTGCTGCTAATCCGGATTCAACACAAACAAACAAACAAAAAATACTTAATACAACACAACTTGTTATAATACTTAACTTTTTCATAATAACCCCCTTAATCTTTAAAAAACATACTTAAATTAATATTACATTAAAACTAAACACAGAATATCCTAGCGCTTTCATATGCTTTTAAATTCATCACTCACTCTTTCTGCGAGTTTAAATCTTTGAATCTTACCAGTAGCTGTTGTAGGCCAGTCAGAGGTGAACTTAACGTATTTCGGTATCTTATAGGCCGCAATTTTACCCTTGCAATAATCCGCGATTTCACCCTCCGTAAGTTCTGTTCCTTCAATCGGCTCTATAAATACCAACGGGACCTCCTGCTTGGCCGGATCTGCAACACCAATGGTACAGGCCATTTTGACCTTCTCATGACCCCTCAGGAAATCGTCGACTTCGTTTAAGGAGACATTTTCTCCACCAACCTTGATCATATCCTTTATCCTTCCCACAAATGAAAAATAACCGTCCTCATGGCGTGTAACAATATCCTGCGTGTGATACCAACCCTCTCTATCAAAGTAAATCGCACGATCTTGATCCGACATATTCAGGTATCCCTTAATAACATATGGTCCCTTTACACAAAGCTCTCCTGGCTTCCCAGCAGGAAGTTCATCTCCGGTTGCAGGATCTATTACTTTCAGTACAAAGTTGGGAAGGGGCTTGCCTATTGTCCTTGACAGCACCTCAAAAGGATCTCCGATCTCCGTCATAGTTGTAATACCGCCCGTTTCAGTCATTCCATAAAGGTTTACTATATTTCCGACTATATTCTTGGTCACTTCCTTCAGCTCTTCGACCGTAATCGGTCCTCCACCGGTCCATCCGATGCGAAGAGAACTCGTATCACATGGATGTGACTTTAAATAACTCACCATGTCAACCCACATCTTTGCCATCCCTACCATAAAAGTAACTTTGTCCTTGCTTATCAGATCCAGCTTTTCTTCCATGGTGAAATAGGTAGCCATGGACATTTTTGCACCAGCCATTATCGGACACAGCATGCACCAGTAATTAGCAGTAGTATAAAAAAGAGGTGAGGGAACCAGGAAGACATCATCTTCGGTCACCTCCATCCATTTGATATAGTTCTCGACGTTCGTCAAGACGTTATGGTCCGCCATGGCCCCTTTTGGAAGGCCAGTGGTCCCGGAGGTATAAAAGACATTAACCACATCCCCTGGCTGCACTGCCTCCTGCCTTTCCTTTAGTTCTTTATCCAGCGTCAATCCATGACCCCGCTTTATAAAATCTTCCAGGCCAAGCATACCGGGCATTTCTTTAATACAGATGACACCTTTCAAACTGGGAAAATCCTTCAAATGAAGATCACCCGCTTTTGCGCCTTTCAGATCGGGACAGACTTCATATAGTATTTCGCTGAAATTATTTGACAGAAACTGATCCGCCATTATGAGGGCAGATATCCCTGAGTTCCTCAAGATATAACCCACTTCCCTGGATTTAAACCTGATATTAATGGGAACAGTTACGGCACCAATTTTGGCATTTGCTAGATTTGCAAATACCCACTCCGGATAGTTCGGCATCCATATGCCCACTCTCTGGCCTGGCTCGATGCCCAATTCAATCAGGGCCTTAGCCATATTTTCGACCTTTTGTGCAATTTCTTCATATGTAAAACCTTTACCCTGGTAGCTAAGGCCCTCCTTTGCTGAATATTTTGCAACCGTATTATCAAACACATCGCCAATGGTTTTCTTTAAAGCGCTCATTCGACATCTCCTTACAAAATTTTATCGAAAACCCTAATCTCTCCGAACTTATTGAGATTAGGACATGTTATTATTGTTGTGTGTTATAAAATGATAACCACAACGGGCCATATATAATATTGATTCATAAATCTACTATTGACTTGTCAATCAGATTAAACAGAGAAAATATCCTTGTCAAGAAAATTTTCCATCAAAATCTTATCATATTGAACTAATTAGGATATTTTTTATTTTTAAAGAAGGGACTTTCTGATCAATAAATCAAGAGATGCCACCGTCGACCGTAATAACTTGGCCGGTCACATACTTTGCGGAATCGGAAATCAGGAAAGCTACCATATTTACAATATCTGAAACATCCCCAAGCCTTCTCATCTTCAATATTGAATCTATCTCCGGATTAGAAGTCTTTTTATCTCTAGCACTCAGCCCCCTGATACCGCCTATATATCCAGGAACCAGGCAATTAACCATAACACCTAAATCATGCATCCTTCTGGAATTTTCCTTTGCCAGAGCAATGGTACTGGCCTTTATTGTCTCATAAATGATCGCATCGACATGCTTATCCCAGGCCCATGGAGCAATATAGAGTATCTTCCCCGGCCGCTTCCTGGTGAATCCATCATCAAGTGTTTCAGATATATTTCGCGCCATGTGAAAATTTTCGACTAATCGCTTGTTCAGTAAGGCCTTTCTTTCACTCAGTGCACTCATCTCAGATCCGCCTACGCCAATATCCTGAACAACCATATCTATAGGACCGCATTCACCAAGGATTCTCAACAGCAATTGTTGAGTCATTAACCCGTATTCCTCTAAGGTATATATCTTTATTTTTTCGCGTTCGCCAACATCTAATGAGGGAGACCTCTTTAACATATCTGACATATCGTCACAAGGGTCATATATTACTAATCTTGCACCACGGGAAATCAGAAACGAAGAAATTGCGCTACCGAATATACTGCCTCCGTTAACGATCAAAACTGATTTTCCCTCGAACTCAAAGGATGTCTCTTCAGATCTTTTTCTTGCGGCTTTTTCCGAACTCAATCCGTTTAGCACCAGATTAACAATCGCATTCTCCATTTGGAACTGCGTAATACCTCGCAGATCCCATCTTTTTATGACCCATGAGTCTATCATTATTTTTATCAGGTTAGCCAATACCTGGGTGTTAAAATTCCGAAGATGCCCCTTTTCTATACATGCATCGAGAACATTCCTGAATTTCTTTACATGTTCCGATTCCTTCCTAAGCAACTTGTGTAACAGTTCTTTGTTCAAGACATGTATATCCTGATAAACAAACAGAATAGCTCCGGACCACTTATTTGACAGCTCAAACTCACTATGTATCATCCTTTTAAGTTTCTCTAATGGATCATCAACGTTCTCCATACTATTTGCAAGGCCCTGATCAGCCTCGCCTGTTACAAATTCATGAACAAGGAGAAATATATCCTCTTTATTGCCGACATAATCGTATACATTTCCGTAACTCAAGCCAGCCTCTTCAGCCAGATCTTTCAGAGTCGTCTTAACAAAACCTTTTTGAGAAAAAAGCTTAATTGCCGCTATTACAATCTGCTCTCTCCTCTTTTCAACCAATTCCTTGCTTTTTATATTCGTTGGTATTGACTTTATCAGGTCTCTCTTTTCCATTTCCCCCAAAAACTTCCCTCATTATAGTGATTAATAAATCAATACTTGATTAATTGATCATAGCATTCGCTATTTTGTCAAGTAAAATATATTTGCAACAAAAATAACCGGCATTTTTAAATCATAAATTTATCTTTAATTTAAGCTTAATCAATATTATTTGGCGTGTTTAAATGAACTAGCCCGCCCCCAAGAGGCGGAGATACTTGTCCGCCGTGTTTATGGCGGGCTTGTCTGCCTTTTACCAGCCTTCGGCTGGTTGGCTGGCTGGCGGATTAAATCAGGGATAATATAAAACCTGATGTCCATATTGATTCTTTTAAGATAGGAAATTTTGGAAAACATATCAGAAAATCTGATATTAATAAAGCATAAATTGACTCTCATTGACAAGCGTAAAGCAGGACGATTTTTAATAATTCAATTGATACAGCTCCCGAACCTGATTATTTTCATTGAATGCCAAGTACAGCCAGACTAGATGCTCCCGGAGTATTACATCATGTAATGATCCGCGGAATAGAAGGTAAAAAGATATTCCGGAACAATAAAGACCGTGATGACTTTATTGAAAGGCTGGAAACACTATGCCCTGAGATGCAGGTATCCTGCTATGCCTGGGCATTTATGTCTAATCATGCCCACTTCCTTTTCCGAAACAGAATATATTCCTGGATATTTTGGAAAAAACAAGAAAGACGCAAACCTGAATTAACAGGTGGAGGCCTGATACGCAGCCTTGGCGGATGGAGTGAAGCAAAGGAAGTTCTGAAGGGCGGAGTAAAGATTATGGGAGATGAAAGGATCCTTGGAGATTCAGATTTTGTGGATTCGATAATATCCCAGAGTGAAGATCATTATGAGAGAAAATACAGGCTTAAACGGCAGGGATACGATCTGGACCGGATAGCGGAAAGAGTTGCAGAGGTATTGGATATAGAGAAAGATGAAGTATATTCAAAAGGTCGACAGGCCGGTAAAGTGAATGCAAGGAGCCTCCTATGCTTCCGGGCGTCGAGGGACTTAGGTATCCCCCATACAGTGTTGGCAAAAAGACTGGAATTAAGCAAAGGGAACATAAGTGTTTCCGTTGAACGGGGCGAAATGATCGCAAAAGCTGGTAATTATTCACTTGAACAATAAATTATTGAATTATAAAACATCGTCCCACTTCCACACTTTGCAATCTATATGTATAGGGCAGCAGCCCCCCCTTGCAAGCCGGGCATATTGCTCCCCTTGATGAGGGATATGCCTCACCGCAAAAGGGGCATATTGAAATAGGGCCGTCCTTCTTACGTTTCAAAAAATCAATAGAGACACTGATGTTCTCGATCCCGCATATACTGCTGCCTGCCTGATCTATCTCCTCCATGAGGAGTTTGGTATCCTGCTCATGCTTTGGAGTAGTTTTTAGAAACCACCTTTTGATCTGCGGCCAGGCATCGAGCCTTGGCGTATCAATGTAAACCCGCACCCCGTCTCCCGTTTTTTCGTTATAGAAGGCAAGTGCAAAGCGACCCGTATCGATGATCTTAAGCCACTTGTTCCCAATGGAGCAGGGTGTCAGTATCTGGACAGCATCGGGGAGGCATTTTGAAGTCTCGCATATCACGTCGTAAAAGAAATCCTCCTTCAGGTTGCTCAATGCGAGATCTACCATATACCCCCCGATCATAAGTCCTGGTGCGGTGCTGCCGTGGAAATCCTTCACCTTAAGGGCATATTCATCAAAACTATATGAAAGGATATTACCCATAATTTCTCCTGTTTCTATCGTTTTCTCCTGCCCAGAAAAACCTTTTATAATTCCGCCCTTCTGATATTGCACAGAATCCCCTTCCACTGGGGATAACCCATAATAGGCTCGCGGCAGTTGCAGTCTGTCAGTCTGTTGCAGTTACCTTCTTCCGGCCATCCATGGGGCACAAGCACCACACCATCCATGACCCTCTCATCCACGTGGGCCTTCATCTTCACCCAGCCTCGATCCGTCTCGACGATGACATCGTCACCATGAACAATATTGTATTGCCTGGCAGTCTCAGGCCCCAACTCGGCCTTGGGGAACGGCGACAAAGTTTGCAGGGATTCTATGTTGTGGAGCATGGCACCGTTAAAATAGAAATCCCTTGTACCAGTGGATAGGATTAGAGGGTATTTCTCTCCAAGCTCCTCCCAGCGCGGTCCCTGGGGACTTTTGTCTGGCTCCAGGTACGTTGGAAGTGGATCAAAGCCGACGTTTTCGAAGGCCGCACTATAGATTTCAATCTTGCCCGAAGGAGTCTTAAAGTCCCCCTCACGGGTTACGTATTCCTTATCCTGATATACCCTGCCTTCAGGCTTTTCCATAAGCTTTTCGAAGTCTACTTCACATGGCTCGAGTTCATGCTTCACTACCTCCTCATCAGACTCCCAGGCGAATTTATCGCCGAAGCCGAGCCTATGGGCCAAATCGGTGTATACCTCCCTGATAGACCTGCATTCATAGTAGGGCGGCAAAATTGCCGGCCTGAGCATAAGGTAGGGCAGGCAGTGGCATACGTTGTAATTATATGCAAGCCCCCAGAACTCGAGCTGATTCAGAGCAGGGAGAACGTAGTCGGCATACTGGGCCGTCTCTGTCATGAACTGCTCATATACGACCACAAGGTCAAGCTTCTTAAAGGCATCCCTCAGGGCATTGGAATCAGGCATGGTAACTAGAGGGTTACCTCCCGCTACGATGAAGGCCCTCAGCTTTTCCGGAATGCTTTCCGGTACCATGTTCATGACCGCGTAGGGACTCGTCCTTCCCCAAAGCTCATAAAACAGAGGATACTCCTCCGCACCTAGGGGCTTGCCCGAGAATGGAAGACTCACGTCGTTGAGCCTTAGCCTCGGACTGACCACCCACCCTCCAGGGACATTTATATTGCCGGACAGGACCTGTAATATGGCCATTGCGCGGTCCGTCTGACTGCCGTTGGCGCACTGGTCCTGTGTACAGGTGCCGTGAAAGATGCTTGCCCCTCTCGTTGTGGCAAACCTGCGTGCGATGCTCCTTATGTCGTCGGCCTTGACCCAGGTTATTTTCTCTGCCCACTCCGGCGTGTACTGCTGGACATGGGGGACCAGTTTATCGAAACCGTAGGTCCATTTTTCAATAAACTCTTTGTCGTAGAGATTCTCATTGATTATGACATTCATCATTGCAAGGGCTAAGGCTCCGTCTGTGCCTGGCCTTATTGACACATACATCTCTGCCCGATCTGCTATAGGGATCCTTCTCGGGTCAATTACTATCACCTTTGCACCCTTCTTAATGTTCTCTTCCATCGCTATAGACAGGGGAAAATCTGATGCCGCCGGATTATGGCCCCAGAGGATATAAAGATTGGAGTCCATCTCCTCAACCGGGTATTTGCCAAATGTGATCTGTCGTGCCCTTATCCTCATCCTGTAGCAGATGCTCTCCACAGAAAAAAAGTTGGGGGAGCCGAAGGCCCCTTTAAACCTGTGAGTCAATGAAATCATTTCCAAATTTTCCACCCCTATGGAACCACAAAAAAATGCAAGAGCAGAAGGTCCGTAATTCTTTCTCAAACTGTCAAGTTTATCAGCAATCTCCGACATTGCCTGCTCCCATGAGATCCTTACGAACTCGTCGTTTACCTTTTTAAGTGGATATTTAAGCCTTTCCGGGTGATACAGATGTTCGATCATCGCCTGCCCCTTTGGACAGAGATACCCCTTATTGAGTGGATGGGACTTTTGCCCCTCAACCTTTACGGCCTTTCCGTTCTTTATTGTCACTTCCACACCGCAACTGTGATAGCACAGCGCACATCCGCTGTATGCCTTACTAATACTTTCTTTATTCATTTATCATCCTCCTTGAAAAGGGTTTATTTTTCCATTACGGACAATGACCAATCAAACACAACAACCTTATCTCTTCAAATGATTCACATTTTCTTCTACTTTTTTTTACCTTTACAAATTTTCGCCTTTAGAAAAAGAGCATATAAAACATAATCAGGGGCTTCAGCTGTCATTTACTGTTATTTATTATCTAATCGCTATTAAATTGTCATTTTAGTTACATTTCCTTTCTTATTCTTACCTTCATGATTTTGAGCACAAAAAAAACCCTTTC
>DAINAR010000068.1:0-13237 GCA_036733345.1 Deltaproteobacteria bacterium
CCGCATGAATTTTCTTGTGACAAATTTGCTGAAATAGAAAAACCTGAGCCTCTTTTATCGGTCACATAATCAATCTGCACAGGCTTGATCTGATTAAACAAAGATTTTTCAATCAAATATGTTACTCCTCCATTATCAAATACATCATCTTCATCTTTGGGCTCATCCAGAGCCAAACCCAGAGAGCTCGGCGTTCAACCGCCACCGGGAGAAAGCCATATTCTTATAGCTGATTTTTCTTGTCTATTGCTTAGGAATTCGTTGATTTTTTCTTGAGCTTCTTTTGTGACTTCAAACATTATAATTTCTCCTTAATTTAGAGTGCATATAAACCCAAAAGTATTTCAGTTATGGACTATATGTTTTGATTAACTATGCTTAAATTTCCATTACATTTTTCTATACAATATTCATGAATATAATTATTATTCTTTGCAGTGTCAAATACTGTCTTTTTTTTTGAGTTACCATAAAGGCAATGGATTAGAAATCTCTCCATCCAGAATACTCTGGATTTTTCCACCTTAAGCAAATTATCCTTTTGACGGAAGTGAGTCCGGATCAAACCGTTAGGTAAAAACTTAGTCTCTTGGAAGCGGATATACAATAGAAAGATTAGGTTATTTATACACCGGAAGTTTTATTGTTACCTATTTAATTGATTTTTGGTTATCCACAGGCTGATCATTCAGGTCCCTAAAAAATTGAGCATGGGTTTGATGTTAACAGGGATCATTTGAAAAATATTGTACCGTATATATTTATAAAAACAAAAGGCTTCAAATTATCGTTTCCTTTTGTTAGAAAATAATTAAGAGTCAGTTTAAATTGGATGCGGAAATTAATCAGCACAGTTTATTCCTTTTGATGGCTAAATTGACTATTTATAGTAATGCTGATTTTCAAAATCATAAAGGCTAAGGAGATATGTTTTTTAATAAAAGCATTATGGGGAAAAAATTTCACCCATTTTTTTTAATGAATACTGCGGTTGTTTTTATACTGGCACTTTCATTTTTTTTCCCTTTGCATGCATTTGCAGATGAAGACGTACTCAGGAAAAGCATAATAGACTGGAACCTCAGACGTCACAAGAAAAGCATGGCAGATGGGACATACAGAGGAGAAGAAGGTATACTGAGGCTTTCACCTGAAGCGGGAAATTCTTTTGGAATAAAGGTAGTCTTGAATAAAGACTATCTTGATGCCATAGAGTTATTTAAAGAGGCTGAAAGTCATTTTAAAGCTGCCATTGAAGCAATGTCGACACAAAAGAGAGAAAAACTTCAGGGCGAGCATTCTATAAATGTGGTTCAGGAGGCCCTGCAATATAACAAGGTCCTTCTTGCTGCTCATGAAAAGATCATGAATTACCATTCAAAATTGACCTCTAAGCTTGATGAAAGGCTTAATAATGCTGTTTGTCTCGAATTGCTTGAGAAGATGCTTGAGGAAAGCCTGGATGCTGCCGGTTTTAATTTAAGGGATGCATTGGCATTATTCTATAATCGCTGCAAAGGGTTAGAACTTGACAGTGAGTTTTTGAATACTGAGAATATCAGCTTTATCAACTATGTCTTTAATGAGGTTACAGGAAATGCATCCGGGAATTACCTGAATCGATTTGATCTTGATTTAATGTATAATAATGGAAAGATATCAGATTCTAGATTGAGATTTGCAGAAAAGATATTGGGTTCCAAACATTTCACCTTTTTAAAGTCTGCGCTTGAAGCTCATAGAGATTCTGAGTATTCTATAGATCCCCTGTTGTTTATTGCCCTTATGAAAAAGGAATCATGGTTTAATCCTTTTGCTGTATCAGGTGTAGGTGCAGTTGGTCTGACCCAGATCATGCCCGATACCGCAAAAAACCTGGGGATGAAAAATATTTTTCTTTCTTCTTCTTTCCGTCAGGCCAGATCTTTTTTGAAACGGGAAAAGGAGTTAAGAAACATGGCTCTTAACCTTATTCCCCGGATTAAGGAAGAGAATAGTAATGAGTATGGGAAAAAAGCAAGGGAATTTATGCAGAAATCCATAGAAACAGGTCATAAACGCGTAAAGATGTTTTCAAAATACAGACAGGAACTATTGATTGATGGTACGGATGACCGCCTTAATCCACAAAAGGCAATTGAACATGGTTTCAGGTATTTTTTGAAAATGATTCAAATTCAGAAGGGAGATATAAGCCTGGCTCTGGCTTCCTACAATGCTGGTCCGCACAGTGTCAATCGGTATAAAGGAATTCCTCCATATTCAGAGACAGTGTCCTTTAGAAACATTGTATTGAGATATTATAAAGATTACCTGAGAGATCTAAATAAGTAGCATTTTTTATATAATAAAGAAAATCAGGGGTGCTAAGCTATGGAAACAGGCGTATTAAGAACAAGCGATTTGAAGGATTTAAAACTTGTGAAGAGGGGAAAGGTAAGAGACGTCTATGAGATTGAAGATAAGTTGCTGATCGTGGCAACTGACCGCATGTCGGCATTTGATGTTGTCATGGATGACCCCATTCCGGACAAAGGTAAAATACTTACAGGCATTTCTTTGTTCTGGTTTAACAAATTAGAATCGATCGTTGAAAATCATTTGATCAGCAGCGATCCTGATGACTATCCAGAGATCTGCAAACAGTATGCAGAACAGTTAAGAGAAAGAAGTATGCTTGTAAAGAAGGCGGAACCATTGACTGTTGAATGTATTGTCAGGGGCTATTTATCTGGATCAGGATGGCTGGAATATAAGTCCACGGGAAGTGTATGCGGGATTCAGCTCCCTGAAGGCCTTCAGGAGTCTGAAAAGCTTCCGAAACCTATTTTTACGCCGTCAACCAAGGCAGCAGACGGTATGCATGATGAAAATATATCATTTGACAAAGTAATAGAGTTTATCGGTGAGAAATCAGCCGAGGAGGTCCGGCGAAAAAGTATTCAGATATATGAATACGGCCGAAATTTTGCTGCTGAGAAAGGTATTATCGTCGCTGATACTAAGTTCGAGTTCGGTATTAAAGATGATCAATTGATTTTAATTGATGAGGTGCTTACGCCGGATTCATCAAGATTTTGGCCCATGACTGAATATAATCCCGGTGGTCCTCAAAAGAGTTTTGATAAACAGTTTTTGAGAGATTATCTTTTACAGATAAAATGGCCGAAAAAACCGCCACCTCCTAAATTACCAGCTGAAATTATTATGAAGACAAGGGATAAATATATGGAGGCTCTTAAAAGATTAACAGGTTATGAGCTTTAATTTTTAAAAGTATAGAACTTGACCCAACATTACGTCATAATTTTTCATTCGACAGGATAAAATTACTGAAAAAGGCGGAGGACTGAATTTGTTCTTGATCAGTAATTTTTTTAGCGGATCTTAGGCATGTTGATTTAATGACAATGCAAAGAGCCGACGGTTTGTTATTTCTGACTTAAAGCAAAAAAACCTGCTTTTGTATATCTTGACAACAGTTATTCCATGCTTAGTTTTTCTCGGGAAATTATAATACCATACGATAAAAATATTACTTATACAGGAGTTGGCCAGTGGTTCGGGAAGGTTTAATGGAAGAAGAAATGACAGAAGAAAAGCTCAGAGATGATTCCAGAGAGCAATTGGATGCATATCCGGATGAAGAGGATAATGCAGAGCAGATCTCTCCAGACAAAATGACAAAGCACCAGTTACTTGAAAAATTAGATGAAATTCAAAAGTTGGCGGATAAAAATTATGATCTTTATATTCGTTCCCAGGCGGAAATTGATAACTTGAGAAAACGATTCAAGAAAGAAAAAGAGGAATTGGCGAAATTTTCGAATGAGTCTTTGATAAGGCAATTATTAGTTGGAATAGATAGTCTGGAAAAGGCTATTGAACATTCACAGGATGAAAAGGCAAATCCAGCGCTAAGAGAAGGAGTTGAATTGACTCTTAAAGCAATAATGGATGTCCTGAAAAAGGCTGGCCTGGAAGAGGTCAAGGCAGTAGGCGAACCTTTTGATCCTAATTTTCACGAAGCCGTTTTGGAACAGGAAGATAACAGCATGAATCCGGGAACAGTTATTAATGAGTTTCAGAAAGGCTACACACTTAATCAAAGGCTGCTTCGTCCCGCTACTGTCATTGTAAGCAGGGGAAAGGACTGAATCTTTGAGCATGTACTTTTTTTAAACTCAATCAGACTCTGAGCCATATGACCAGATCCTGAAAAGTACATAGAAACTATTTAATATAGCTGGATTTAAGGAGGCAAAAATATGGGAAAAATTATAGGCATTGATCTCGGGACTACCAATTCATGCGTCGCCGTAATGGAAGGCGGAGACCCAGTTGTAATTGCCAATACAGAAGGGAGCAGGACTACACCTTCTACTGTGGCTTTTACCGAAAGCGGTGAGAGATTGGTGGGACAGACTGCAAAAAGACAGGCAATAACAAACCCCGAGAATACAGTTTTCGGAGTAAAAAGGCTGATTGGAAGGAAATTTGATTCACCAATTGTTCAGAAGGATATTGAAATTCTTCCCTTCAAGATCACTAAAGCAGCAAATGCAGATGCTCATGTTTCCTGCAGGGGAAAAGATTTCAGTCCGGCGGAAATCTCCGCTATGATATTGAAAAAGATGAAAGAAACGGCCGAGAGTTATCTTGGGGAACCGGTTACTGAGGCAGTAATTACTGTTCCGGCCTATTTTAATGACAGTCAGAGACAGGCCACTAAGGATGCAGGTCGTATTGCGGGACTTAATGTACAGAGGATCATTAATGAGCCTACAGCGGCATCACTTGCATATGGACTTGATAAAAAACATGATGAAAAGATTGCTGTTTTTGATTTAGGTGGGGGCACATTTGATATATCTATTTTGGAATTAGGCGAAGGGGTATTTGAGGTTAAATCGACCAACGGTGATACACATTTAGGCGGTGAAGATTTTGACCTCCGTATAATCGATTATCTGGCAAATGAATTCAAAAAAGATCAGGGAATTGATCTCAGAAATGATAAAATGGCTCTTCAGAGACTAAAAGAAGCTGCAGAGAAGGCCAAGATAGAACTTTCCGGTTCAACAGAAACCGATATTAACCTTCCATTTATTACTGCAGATGCCAATGGACCAAAACACCTTAATATTAAGCTTACAAGAGCAAAACTGGAGGCCCTGGTTGATGACCTTATTGATAAGGTTACTGGCCCTTGCCAGACAGCAATTAGAGACGCTGGGGTCAAACAAAGTGATATAGATGAGGTAATATTAGTCGGTGGCATGACAAGGATGCCCAAGGTCCAGGAAAAGGTCAAGGCCATTTTTGGCAAAGAGCCTCACAGGGGCGTGAATCCTGATGAAGTTGTTGCAATTGGGGCAGCAATTCAGGGCGGCGTATTGAAAGGTGAAGTCAAAGATGTTCTTCTGCTGGATGTTACACCTCTTTCCCTGGGTATCGAGACCCTTGGCGGGGTTTTTACTAAACTGATTGAAAAAAATACAACCATTCCCACTAAAAAGAGCCAGATATTTTCGACTGCAGCAGATAATCAACCCGCAGTTGAGATTCATGTGCTCCAGGGAGAGCGTGAGATGGCTGCGCACAACAAGACGTTAGGTAGATTCCAGCTTGTAGGCATTCCACCTGCGCCAAGGGGAGTTCCACAGATTGAAGTATCTTTTGATATAGATGCCAATGGGATTGTTCATGTGAATGCAAAAGATATGGGTACAGGAAAAGAACAATCAATTGAGATAACAGCCTCAAGTGGTTTAAGTGAAGAAGAGATTAATAAGCTTGTTAAAGATGCAGAAATACATGCTGAAGAGGATAGAAAAAAGAAAGAGCTGGTAGATGCAAAAAATATGGCTGACTCATTGATATATTCTACTGAGAAATCTATTAAAGATGTAGGAGACAAGCTGGATGATGCAACAAAAAGCGGTATTGATCAGGCAATCAGCAATTTGAAAACAGCAATGGAAGGAGAAGATGCTTCTGAGATAAAGAGACTTACTGAAGAACTTACACAAGCCTCTCATAAGCTTGCAGAAGCTATTTATGCTAAGACTACCCAAGAGCAGGCTCAGTCTGCTTCGGATTCAGAAACAGCTTCTGAATCTTCCAAGGATGAAGATGTAGTTGACGCGGATTTTGAGGAAGTTCAGAAGTGAAGATAGAGGCTGGTTATATAAAGGCTATCACAACCATTCTGGTGGTGGTAGCCTTTTTTTTGTCCGGCTGCGGGCCTGGAATCCCTGTTAGAGAGAAGGCAAAAATCGAGGAGCATCCCGGTGAACATGAGTCGCCTGATATGCAATTCAAATTCGCAGGCCATCTTTTCCATTCGGGCGAATATGAACGTTCCAGGGAAGAGGCCCTCAAATGGCTTGCTAGATACCCAATGCATCCACTAAAAATTCGTGTACTTGAATTGATAGGGGATAATTTCTTTGCAATGGGTGATAATATTCAGGCATTTAGCTGGTGGCTCAGGGCAAAAAGAGAGAGTTCAGATAATCTCCAAATGCAGGAGGACCTGAACGAAAAACTAAATGGACTTGTAGAAATTAGCGAATTGGAAGTACTTGAACGGCTGGCGGAATATGCATTAGGTACTGAATATATTCCCAAAATATACCATAAAATGGCTACTGTTTTTCTTGCCCGGGAGGAATTTGAAAAGGCAAAAGTATTTGCTGTTTCTTTGATTCGATCTACTTCAGATCCTAATTGGATTTCAATCGGGAACGAAATTCTCGATCGCATTCAGGATGTGATGTCCGTAAGAAAAGGAGTGGTAGGCTGTTTGCTGCCATTGAGTGGGCCTTATGCTGTTTTTGGAGAAGAGGTGTTGAACGGGATTCAGCTTGGATTGGGAGTATCCAGTAAATCCTCATACAATCCTATTGAAGAGCTTGTTATAAAAGATACAGGAGGATCAACTGATAAGGCGCTTTCAGGGCTGGAAGAATTGGTCAGAAAAGAAAAAGTAATGGCTGTTATCGGACCTTTGTCAAGTAGAACATCGGCAGCTGTAGCAGAAAATGCCGACTTTCTGGGCGTCCCTGTAATCACACTGACACAGAAAGCGGGAATAGTTGAGCGAGGGGAAATGGTATTTCGTAATTTTCTGATGCCGTCACAAGAAGTTGCATGCCTTGTCGACAATGCTGTTATTGAGATGGGAATAAAGCGTTTTGCGATACTGTATCCTGATAATTCATATGGGACTTTTTTTATGAACCTGTTTTGGGACCAACTGGAGGAGCTGGGAGGGAAAGTTACCGCCGTTGAGAGCTACAGATTGGATGAAACGGATTTTGCTGATCAGATAAAAAAGATGACCGGACTTTACTATAAAAGGCCTGATTCTGTTTTAACAGCGTTAAGAGAGAAATGGACACCCGAGCAGGAAGAAAATGAAATATATCCTGAAGACCCTGTGCCAATTGTCGATTTTGAGGCAGTTTTTATTCCTGATGATTTTCAAAGTGTTACGATGATAGCTCCCCAGCTGGCTTTTCATGACGTGCTGGATGTCCAGTTGCTGGGTACAAGTCTCTGGCAGTCCCCAAAAATGACGGAGATGATATCAGAATATGTTCAGGGTGCGGTCTTTTCTTCAGGATTTCCTCAATTTTCCGAAGAACCTGACATCATTAATTTTATTGAAGAATATACGGCAAATTTTGATTCCATGCCAGGAGTTCTGGCCGCTACAGGCTATGATACAATAAGAATTTTAAAAATGGTAATGGCTGAAAAGGAAAATTTTACAAGCAAAGACCTTCAGAAAAAAATTATTGATCTTGAAAATTTTCAAGGTGTCACAGGAAAAACTTCATTTGACTCCAAAGGAGAAGTTGAAAAGGACATTTTTCTTTTCAGCATTGCAGGAAAGAAAATAACACAGCTTCACTAAAATAGTCTGGTTTTTATTTAATCAGTATCTGCAGGGCTATCAGAGGCATCCTCATTATTCTTTTCAATCTTTTTTTTCCTGGCAAACTTCGAAACTAATATGCCGATTTCATAGAGCACAATTAATGGGACTGCCATCATGCACTGGGTTATTACATCCGGGGGTGTCAGAATAGCGGCCATAATGAATATGCCCAATATAGAATACTTGCGGTTCCGTTTTAAAATTTCCGGCGTAACGAGACCTATTTTCGTTAGGAAGAAAGTTGCCACAGGAAGTTCAAACACAAGACCAAAAGCAAATAAAAGCTTAATCGAAAATGAAAAATACTGCTTAACTGAAGGTAGAGCCTTTACATATTCGTTAGAAAATCCAATAAAGAATTTGAATCCAAAAGGGAAGACTATAAAAAAACCAAAGAGTGCTCCTCCTACAAATAAAATTGTGGAACTTAATACAAAAGGGATTACAGATTCCTTTTCTTTTTTGTAGAGTCCAGGGGCAATAAACATCCAGAGTTCATAAAAGATCAAGGGCGCCGAAAGCATGATCCCGCAAATGAGGGCAACTTTAATATAAGTAAAAAACATTTCAGGCAGATTGGTAAAAATAAGCTGATCGCCTTCAGGCATAACTGCATTCAAAGGTGAAATCAACAGGATAAAAAGTCTTTCTGAAAAAAAATATGATACAACAAACCCTATTCCTACCGCAATAGCGCACCGGATAAGCCTTTTACGCAATTCCTCCAGATGGCTAAGGAAAGGTTGTTTATTTTCTGATTCCATTTATTTCATTGAGCTTTCGATATCGTTAACTGTTTTTTTATCTTGGGATTTATTTAAATGTAATGGGGTATCGTTTTTTTTCTCTTCTCTAAAATTCGAAGGAAGTTTGGATCCATGATTATCTAAACCGCTGATGGAATCAATTATGTCTTTTTTGGCCGTCTTAACGTCTTCCTCTATATTCAGACTTTCCTTTATGTCCTGGGTTGCCTTTCTGAATTCAGACATGCCTTTACCAAGTGCCCTGGCCAAATCCGGGAGTTTACTTGGACCAATAACTATCAAGGCAATAACCAGTATGATAATTAGTTCAGGCATCCCTATGCCAAACATTTTTTCCTCCATTTGCTGCTATCTGTATTAGAATACATTAAAAATACTTTTCATTAAACCATACAATTTCCAAAAATATTTGTGTGAAACGAGCCTAGAGATCAAGCATCATGGCTGTTTCATCGCAGTCTGGGAACTTCGGGCATTTCAGGCAATCTGCCCATATTTTGTGAGGCAGAATTGATTTTGAAACTTCGCTAAACCCAAGTTTCATAAAGAATTTGGGAACATAAGTAAGTGCAAAGATTTTTTTTACTCCTATCAATTGTGCCTCCCGGATACATTCTGTAACAAGTTTAAATCCGTAGCCTTTGCCATGAATATCCTTTGAAACTGCCAATGATCTGATTTCTGCTAAGTCTTCCCAGCATATGGAAAGCCCGCAAACACCAGAGACTAAATGCCCCTGATCCTCATCTTCAAGAACAATATAGTCCCTCAGGTGGTCATAAAGTTCACTTAAGGCCCTCGATAATAAAAGCCCCTGGTCCGCATAGAAGTTCAGTATCCTGTGAATGGTTTTTATATCACCTATCAATGCCTTTCTTATATACATAATTTCACCTGCTATTTTGCAATTTTAGATATAAACCCTTTAATATTTTCACGTTTTAAAAGCAATTTCTTAAAATCGTTTGCCTCTTTTTCCGTGTTGAATGGACCGCATCTAACCCGGTAATAAAGTTTTTCTTTTATGTATAATTTATAAAAATATGCAGGGTACCCAAGATTTACAAGTCGATTAACCATATCGGCAGCCTTTATTTCACTTTCTAGGGAAGCAATTTGAAGGGCATAGACGTAATCAGCCTCCTGTTTTCCTTGCTGTGCATTCAAATTTCCTTCTGGTTTTTTTATTGGGGCCCTTTTATCAGGTTGTATTGCAGTTATTGATTGGTCCTTTTTTGTTTCAGTCTTTGGCTGAACAATATTTTTGTCTGGAGATTGATCGTTTTTCTTGGCAACCTCTTCTTTTTTTCTTGAAAGCTCGTCATAAAATGCAAATTTATGATCTTTTTCCGAATCTTTAAACAGATCAACATGCGAAGGGGTTTTTCCACTTACCATATCCTGAAATTTGGTTATTGGAACCCTCAACTCTGATAGAGTTTTAATTCCCTTAGGTAAGAAACCTCGGCCAACAAGGATTCCAAGGATAAAAATCCATCCCAGAAGAAAAATCAGCCCAAGAGTGCTAAAAAATACAAAGGAGAGGGAAAATTCAAAATGGTATTTTTTTCCTTCCTTTTTAATCTTAGGGTTAGGATTGGCCATACTCCGACCTTTTACATCCTTTCCGGGGCGGTTATGCCCAAAAGTGCAAGGCCATTAGATATTACTGTTCTTACTGCCTCTGACAGGATCAATCTCGCCTGGCTTAATTTTTTGTTTTGAGAAACAATTCTGTTTTCAGGGAGTTTTGTACCCAGATTAAAGTATCGGTGAAATGATGATGCAAGATCAGTCAAATAATAGGTCAAACGATGCGGTTCAAGTGTTTTTGAGATTTCCTCCAGCAGTGATGGAAATTCGGCCATTTTTCTTACAAGCGCCAGTTCTTCCTTCAGCACAAGGAGCTCCAGAACTCCATTAAAATTGTCAGGCAGAGCTATTCCTTCTTCCTCAGCTTTTCTGAAAATACTGCATATCCTTGCGTGTGCATATTGAACATAATAAACTGGATTTTCACTATCCTGCTTCTTTACCATATCTATGTCAAAATCAAGCGTTGAATCATGGTTTTTAGTAAGAAAAACAAAACGAACAGCGTCAACCCCAACTTCATCCACTAATTCCTGCAGTGTTACAAAATTCCCAGCCCTTTTTGACATTTTGATTTCCTGACCACTTTTCCATAACTTAACAAGCTGAATAAGCATTACTGACAGCCAATTATCGGGTACTCCGTGCGTCAACAGGGCCGCTTTTATTCTCGGAACATAGCCGTGATGATCAGCCCCCCAGATGTTAATTGCTTTTGTAAAGCCTCTTTTGTATTTATCCAAATGGTAGGATATATCTGAAGCAAAATATGTGAACTGGCCATCCTTCTTTTTTAAAACTCGATCTTTATCATCGCCATAATCTGTTGTCTTAATCCATAGAGCTCCATCCTTCTCATAAAGGCGTCCACTGGTTTCCATTTTTTTTAAGTCATTATCCAATGTCAGGGAGTTATGAAGCTCACTTTCACTATACCATACATCAAACTCTACTCTGAAAGAAGAAAGATCATCTTTTATATCCTGGAGCATGATTTCTTTGCCCTTTTCAGCTAAAATTTCAACAGCTTCTTCTTTTGACATGTTTTCAAAACTGATTTGCTTTGAAATTTTATCAGCCAATTCCTGGATATATTCGCCATGATAACCGCTATCCGGAAAGTCATATTCTGGATTATTCATTTGCATTAAACGGCTGAAAATCGATTCACCGAGCAGCCTGATCTGCTGTCCTGCATCGTTGATATAAAATTCTCGAACAACATTATAACCGCAAAATGAAAGAATTCTGCAAAGTGTATCTCCTAATGCAGCCCCCCGGCCATGCCCAAGATGAAGGGGCCCGGTTGGATTGGCACTGATAAATTCAACAATAACCTTTTCCTTTCCTCCCAGACTGCTGCGGCCATAGTTTTGTTTGCAGGAAAGGATATCAGATATAATACGATGCCATTTTTCAAAGCTAATTTTGAAGTTTAAAAAACCAGGGCCGGCAACTTCAATTTTTTCCAGGAGACTGCCTTTGTCAATCAGGTTGTCAGCTATTATCTGGGCAATTTTCCTTGGCGGCAGTTTCTGGCTTGAGGCAAGCGTCAATGCCAAATTGGTAGCAAAATGCCCATGATCCGGATTGTTTGGTATTTCAATTACATAACTGGGTATGGCTTTTCTGGAGAGAATGCCCAGTTCAAAACAATTTTCAACTGTATTTTTTAGTATATCATCTATCTCTTTTTTCATGAGATATATTCCTTTGTATTTTGATGTCCAATGGAACACAGTACCTCGTAGGATATTGAATCAGACCATCCGGCGATATCTTCACATGTAATAGTTTCATTCTCATCGGAGCCTAAAAAAATTACTTCAGACCCAACCTTAACACCATCAAGGCCGGTTACATCACACATTGTAAGATCCATGCATATAGTCCCAACAATAGGCACCCTTCTATTTTTGATTATCACACTGCCCAGATTGGATATATTTCTGGGAAGTCCATTTCCATAGCCCGCTGAAAGGACTGCTATCCGACTCGGGCCTTTTGTATAATATGTTCTTCCATAACTTACAGGAGTCCTGCCAGGCAAATCTCTTATTTGCAATACTCGACCTTTAAAAGTCATTACAGGTTTAAGCGGTATATCGCTTAAATATTTTGGAGAAGGAAGACCGCCATAAAGCATAATCCCCGGCCTAACCATTTCAAAATGAGCGTCAGGATAACCAGCGAGTCCTGCACTGCTGGCAAGACTGTTAAAGGGAAGTGCAAGTCCCATTGATCGTACGGCTTCAATTGTTTTACCAAACGCTCTTATCTGTTTTTTTGTAAATTCGCCGGAGTGCTCATCAGCAGATGATAAATGGGACAGCAATGCCTCAATATTCAGATTCTTAAGTTCCTTAGCCTTTCTTATAAATGCCTTAATCTCCCCGGGCAGGATTCCGAGCCGTCCCATACCCGTATCTACCTTCAGATGAACAGGTGTTATCCTGCCTTGTCTTGAACTTACCTGATTTAGCATATCAGCTGCATTAATATCAAATATAACAGGAGTAAATGAGTTTTCCACAACTTTGCAGGATTCTTCTTCTGTCTGTATGCCGCATAGAATTATAATCGGCAATTTGATGCCGTCATTTCTAAGTTTAAGAGCATCCTTCATGTGAGCTACGCCAAGGCAGTCGATATTGGCCTTTTCAAGTGTATGGGATACAGGCAGCAGACCATGACCGTAGGCGTCGGATTTTACTATGCCCATAATTCTAGTACCCTGAACCGTCAAGGCTCTGATTTGCCGAAGGTTGTGCTCAAGGGCAGATAAGTCTATTATAATACCATTAGAGCCGTTTATCATATTATCTCCTGCTTTAAAAAATCCTTTTCATATTTGATTGATGGATTCATAAAGTATCATCTCCCGAGTTGTGCTTTTAATCCACCAGCCAGCTAACCAAAGGCTGGTAAA
>DAINAR010000069.1:0-13029 GCA_036733345.1 Deltaproteobacteria bacterium
CTGGCTGGCTGGCGAATTAAAAATTGTAAAAACAAAATGTTGTCAGGCACATTGAGTATTACTTATGAATCAGGCGTATTAATTCACGAAAAACTTAATCAAATAAGGGCCGAATATAATAATAAATATAATGGGAAAAATAAAAATCATCATGGGAATTAAAAGCTTCTGTGAGGCCTGTGCCCCGATTTTTTCCGCCTTCATGAATCTTTCCGATCTCATTCGCTCTGCCTGGGATTTCAGTGCCGATGCAATGCTTGAACCCATTTTTTCAGCCTGAATAAGGGTTGAAACAAAGGAATCCAGTTCCATTATGTCCACCCTTTCGGCCATTATCTTTAAAGCCTCTTCTCTGGATCGACCGAGTTTGATATTCTGATCCATAAGATATAATTCCACCACAAACGGATCCTTGTCCTCACGGAATATATCGCATACCTTAAGAACTGATGTATTAAATGCCAGTCCTGCTTCAACTGACAGGGAAAGCATGTCGACTATATCCGGCATGCTGATCCTGATATTTTCCTGCCTCTGCTTTTTCTTCTCATACAGCCATAAATAAGGAGATAGCAGCCCTAAAAAAAAAGCCAGAGAGATAACCACATAGCTTCTGAAAACCAGCAAGCATCCGAATCCCACCAGCAGCATGAATGTAATCTGGAATCCTGCCATGTCATTATCGTCTATCTGGCCTTCCAGGCCGGCAGTTATGATATATCTCCTCATCCTGTTCCTGTACTCCGGGATCGGCAGTTTTTTAATAAGCGGAGTCAGTGTCTGGTAAAACGGCTTGAACATCAAAACGAACCTGGATTCTTCCGAAACCTGGAACTCCTTTTCATCATTGATAATATCACCGGGCCTTCTTCTCGGAATCAAATTGTAAACCAGATAAAAGACCCCCGCTAGGAACAACAGCAGCCCCACCAGTTTAATTATTCCTGCATCCATAATAAACCAACTCCTGGCCCGGTATGATATAACCGGAAATAATTACAAAAACTGAAAATGACCGGCAATAGCATTTGAAGTACCGGAATTATCAGCTGTCTATTGTTACTCTCAGAACTTCTTCAATAGTTGTAAGTCCCTTGGCAAGGTTCCGCAAAGCCATATCCCTGAGAGTAATCATCCCGTAATCCATTGCCGCCTTTTTTATTACCTTGGCGGGCTGGTTTTCCAGAATCAAATCAACTATTCTGTCATTTACCTGCAGCATTTCATAAATGCCCAGCCTTCCGTTGTAACCTGTCCCTGCACAGTCTTCACATCCGGTTGCCCGGTAAAAAATATTATCTTTCCCATCTATGCCCAGAGCCTTTAAAAGATCCGCCTCCGGTTCAAATTCCTGTTTACATTTTTCACAAAGCCGCCTGATAAGTCTCTGGGCAATAACCGTCATTTGAGCCGAAGCAACAAGATATGGCGGAATACCCATATTAACCAGTCGATTAATGGCGCTGGCAGCATCGTTGGTATGCAGCGTACTGAGCACCAAATGCCCTGTCATTGCCGCCTTCAGGGCTATATCAGCCGTCTGGACATCTCTAATCTCACCTACCATAATAATATCAGGGTCCTGACGCAGAAAAGATCTCAATGCCTCCTGAAAAGTCAGGCCGGTTTCAGAACTGCAGCTGACCTGAGTCAATCCGTCAAGCTTATATTCAACAGGGTCTTCCGCTGTTACTATATTTACATAATCAGTGTTCAATGCACTGAGAACGGCATAAAGCGTCGTAGATTTTCCGCTGCCTGTAGGGCCCGTAACAAGAATAAGACCTGTTGGATTGCCAATGGCCTCTTCCAGCAGGCCTGCCTCTCTCTTATCCATGCCGAGGTCTTCGAGTGTCAGTTGTTTTTTATCTCTCTCAAGTACGCGCATTACTATTTTTTCCCCATAGAGGGATGGGAGTGAGGAAACACGTATGTCAACAACCCTGTCTTTTATAAGTCCGAAACTTATACTGCCGTCCTGAGGCATATCAATCTGCCCCATATCCATTCTGGCCAGCATCTTCAAGCGCGGCAAAAAACCCTCTTTAAAAATTGACGGCCATTTCCAGGCCGTCTGCATGACACCGTCTTTACGATAGCGAATACGAAAATCACCCTCCCTTGGCTCCATGTGAAGGTCACTTGCTCCATTTCTGACCAGGATATTCATTACATGCTGAAAAAGACGGATAAGATGTGCATCATTAATCATCTCCATTGTTCCGGCACGGTCTGTCTTCAGCCTGTTAAGCGATTTTAGAGCGTTTTCAATCAGGACTTCCGCTTTCTCCTCAAGGGGTTCAACCACATCCATCCGGTTTTGGTAATACTTATCTATTGTGGCTCTTATGGCAGGGCCATTACAACTGTAAGGCTTGACCCTGCAGCCGGTCACCGCTTCCAGACGGCTCAGGCTGCTTTTATCCTGCGGCATGGCCATTACCAAATGAATGAACTCATTTTCATGTTTAACCGGAAATACGGTTTCTTCACGCGCTACGAGACCCGGAAGCAGAAAAGTTATATGATCAATAAACTTGCTGTCAAAAGAAACAAAAGTTGGATCAAGGCACTGGGTTCCGGTAACCTCTTCAAGTACTGAATTTACGAGGGCTGATTCAGCAAGGCCTTTTTCAATAAGATGATCGGAAATCAGCTTGTTATCCAGGTCCGGAACTGCACCTATCTTCAAGCCTCTGATCTGAAAGGCCTTGAACAGCTTTTTGTTGAAGTTGACTACTGTTTCCTTGAGCAAAGCATTATCCCCGGTTTTTCCAAACTAATAATTACCAGTTTTCAGGGTGTAATCATTTTTAAAAAGATATGTATAATCTCCTGAATACTTGCCGCCTTTCAGTTGCAGGGCATTTGCCAGAAACCATAAATCCAGGTCGTCATTCCATTTCCGGCGCTCGTTTTCCTGGGGCGGAATCCCCTTGATTCGGTCGATCTCATATCCATTGCGATACAGAATCGTTGTTGGCAGCATCTCCAGTTTAAATCTTGAAGGATCATCTTTCATCTGCCAGTGAAATTTGGCGAATTTGGCCTTGCCCGGGTATTTTTTTGCCAGCCATTCGATCCTCCTTTCCATATCCATCGCCTGCCAGAACTGTGTATTATAGAAAACCACTATTGCAGGCCCGGGGTAATTGATTATTTCATCGGTGAAATTGTGATGATTTACTGTAATCACTTCCGGTTTGACGGGAACAGCCACCTCGGGTGGAGGAGGAGGCGGCGGGGCACAGGCTGGAAGTAAAAGACCTGTAAAAACTGCTGCGATAATCAATACTGAAGATATTTTTTTCATAAATCTCTCCCTGAATATATCAAAATAAGGTCATATTTTGTCAGTCAACTGATTCATTCCATCAAAAAAAGGATTCATTTAAATATCAAACTCTAACCGGTTGCCTTGAAATAAATTATAAAAACCCGTTTTATTATGACTTTAGCCTGCAATATTCTTACTAAAAAAATCTAATAGCATTTATCCCAGCCAGGCTGAACCTTATCCCAGCCAGGCTGAACCTTATCCCAGCCAGGTTGAACCTTATCCCAGCCAGGTTGAACCTTATCCCAGCCCTGGTATGGATTCGCAAATCCTGTCGGCTGGCCGGCACCTCCCTGAGCGTTTGCCGGAGGAGAAGAAGTTCCCAAAGGAACCCCGGCACCCTGGGAACTGCCCGTGCCGATCCTGCCGCCCCCTGATGGAAGATTTGCCGGATTAACCCTTGGACCGGGATTGCGGAATATTGGCCGCCTTAATTCAGGATGTTCATTCCACACAGCTTTGATCTCATTTTTAATCTGCTGGTTGGTTTTTCCGTCTGGATTAATGCCCAGTCGAATAGCTTCTGCCTTTATTTTATTCCTTCGCCACTCAGCTTCATGTTCAAGCTGCTCATCAAGCCTGTCAAAGGCCTCATACATGTCACTGAACAGCCAGTCCGTCCACCAGGAACGGACCCTGTCCGTATTGACAGAAACATCAACGCCGGTTATCAACTTTTCCCCGGGGCCGATATCTTTTTCATGTTTTCCAGTTACCTTTACACCCCAGGTGGTCATGGAAATAATATCCTCAATTGCCCGAACAATGACCCATTCACTTCGGGGATTCCACTCAGGATCATACAGGTCATCGGCAGACCGGCTGAAGTCCAGCCCGATAGTTTGTTCCGCTTCTCCCTTAAAGCCTCCTGCAGATGGGGTTTCAGCCTTTTGACCGTAGGTTATTGAAACTTTTGGTTTTTCCCATGTCCCATCAACGGTGATTGTTCCCGACTGGGAAGCAACGCCCCCTGGCATTTTTTTTTCTACCTTGATTTCTTTTATGCCAAGAGGCGCCTTGGGATCATAACTGACTTCAATTGCGCCCACATCCTTTTTTTCTATTACCACCTTGCAGGGAAGTGTGCTTACCCCATCCCATCCTGCCAAATCCAGCATGTCATATTGTATTTTGACTTCGTTTCCCTCTGCTCCCACAAGGGTTACTTCATATGTCATACCCGGCTTTATACCTGTTTTGTCCTCAAGATTTTTTTGCATCTCCTTTATTTTGTCAATACTGCTCCTGAAAGCCTGCTGTACTTGACTTTCAAGATCAGGAAGTCCCACCCGGATCACCTGCTGAAGGTCCATCTGTGGCGATGGAGAAAGGATGATATCTCCCCAGTTGGTTCCGCCCGCTTTCGCACCATGCGCCGGTTGAAACATGAATATAACAGCCCCCAAAAAGAAAAGACCTGAGATTGAAAATTTAATCGATAGTATTCTCATTGCCAACCTCTCTTTTTTTTTGTTAACATTAAATTCCTATTTTTTAGACTTTAAAGAATTTAATCAGTTAAATTATTACCTATATTTTTACCCTGACAATCTTTAGCATCCACCATACTCCCACAAGCTCCATCAGGGCTATCAGGGCAATGATCATCCAGCCCAGAAAGGTAGTATACATAAGCTGAAATACCTCGTGGTTCATACTGTTTAAAAGCAGGCCAAGCACCAGGGGAAGAAGAGCCAGTATCCATGCCTGCGTTTCTCCCTCAGCGGTCATGCTCTTTGTTTTTTGCTGAACACGTTTCCTTTCCTGGATCGTTTTTGCCAGCGTATCAAATCTTTCAGGGAGGTTTCCGCCGGATTCAAGGAGAATAAGCGTAGCATTTACCATTATTCTGGTATCGTTGCCCGACATTCTTCGGGACAGGTGTTTCAGCGAATCCCCCAGGCTGGACCCAAGGCGGTGCTCCCTGATCACCATCTCAAATTCCTGGCTTATCGGGGGCTTTCCCTCCTCGACAAGCATTTCAATTGCCTGGACAAGGCTTAAACCGGCGCGCAACCCGTTGGAAATCATAACAAGGCCATCAGCCAGCTGGGAGTCAAACTTTTTTCTCCTCCTCCTGCTGAGAAAAGAAATTATCGGACGAGGCAGATTATAGCCTCCGAAGGCCAGAAAAAACATTAAAAAGATCCTTGTCCCCATCTGGTCGGCAATATTGTCAGACAGGTTATAGAGACTGTCTTCACTCACAGTATAATTCCCGGATTCCCTTGCCCTGGTTTCAGCAAATGAAGCCTCATTATATCTGTCAGTCATCATATACAATGCAGAAAGATTCAGATGTGCCTTTCCATAATGAGGAAAAATCCTTACAGCATTCTTGAACTCCTTCTCAGCCTGCGCAAAGTTATTAAGACCAAGGTAAGCAACTCCCAGTTCATTGTATACAAGCGGAGATTTAAGTTTCTCCAGACCTTCAAGTTGCACAACTGCCTGTTCAAATTTCTGCTCCTGATTGTATTTAATAGCCTGTTCAATTGAAAGCCTCTGGTCAATCCTGGAAACTCCGCCAGGCAGCAAAAAACCGATTAGAGCGCCTGCAGCGGATAGAGAAACGACGGCCCGGAATATTTGCTTTTCATTAAAATTATAAAACATATCGGCCAGAGTTATCTCAATCCATTTTATATATTGAGCCGACTTACCACCGGAACCTGAACGGCCTCGAACCCAGATAAATATTGCCGCCCAGACCATAATCAGAATACCCAGCAAGATAATTATTTTTAAATACATTTTTTACTTTCCTTATACAATTATGCAGACTGATTAGTCTGTACTCACTTACTGGCCCAGAATACCTCCCTGGGGATATGAAACCCGCGCTCACGAAAGCGTTCAATACAGCGTGGGACATATCCCGTTGATGCGAACTCACCTGTCACCCTTCCTTCTTCTTCACCGGTCTGTTTATACACGAATATATCTCCCAGAGTAATTACATCACCCTGCATACCGTCAATTTCCGCAACCTGAATGATCTTTCTTGATCCGTCCTTAAACCTGCTGATCTGGACAATTATATCAATGGCACCTACTATCTGTTCTTTAATGGCCTTGATAGGCAGCTCAAAACCGGCATACAAAACCAGGGTTTCCAATCTCGAAATCGCTTCACGGCACGAATTCGAGTGAATGGTGGTAAGAGATCCGTCATGACCTGTATTCATTGCCTGCAGCATATCAAGGGCTTCAGCCCCCCGGCATTCTCCAACGACAATCCGATCAGGGCGCATTCTCAGACTGTTTCTTACCAGGTCTCTGATTACAATTTCTCCTTTTCCTTCAATATTAGGCGGCCGGCTTTCGAGGGTAACCACGTGAGGCTGTCGAAGCCTTAATTCAGCGGCATCTTCAATTGTAATGATGCGGTTGTCTTCAGGAATAAAGCTGGATAAGATATTCAGAAGGGTAGTTTTTCCCGAGCCGGTACCTCCTGAAATCAGTATATTCAGCTTTGCCTGAACGGCGGCCTTTAAAAACTCTACGATCTGGCTGTTCACCGTGCCAAATTTTAAAAGTTCCGGCATTCCGATCTGGTCTTCAGGAAACTTTCTTATGGTCAGACAGGCTCCCCTCACAGCCAGAGGGGGGATAATTGCATTGACCCTTGATCCGTCTTTTAGTCTGGCATCAACCATGGGTGTGCTGGTATCAACCTTTCGTCCAAGAGGAGAAGTAATCCTCGAAATAATATTTATCAGATGCTGTTCGGAAAAGAACTTTCTATCTACACTGGTGAGGCGGCCCTTCCTCTCAACATAAATATCATTCCACGCATTGACCATTATTTCAGAGACTTCCGAATCAGCCAGGAGATCTTCGAGAGGCCCGAGTCCCAGAGCTTCTTGAAGAACTTCCCTGACTATCTGGCCCCTGATCTGCCTGTCCTGAACAAGCGATTCTTTATCCAGTATTTCTGATATCTTTTGTGAGACGATAGTGTTGAGTTCTTCTGCTTTTTCCTTGTCTATCCCCACTTCAGTATCCAGTTTTTTGAAATCTATTGACTCGAGCAGTTTCTCATGTACTGCACGTTTTAATTCATCAAGATCCAGAACAGGAGGGCCATCGTTAATGGCATCTCCTTTGCTGCTTTCAGCCAAGTTTCTTGACTCATTGGCCAGCAGATATACCAGTTGGTCAAAGGCCTGTGTTACAGGGTGCCTTGGAAATTTCTCAGGATAGGTGCCCTGAGCAAGGTTTGAAGTAGCCTCTGGATCAAAGGGAATAATTACTTCAGGTTTTTTCCCCAGATAACTGCTCACGACATCAGCACTTACCTGACCGCTTTTTTCAAACCTGTTAACTACGTTTTTTATGAGTCCTGTCGGGAAATTGTTGCTGCGGAAAAGGCGCATATCATTTTGAGCCTGCAACATGGATAGTGCGTCAGGAACAACCGGAATTACTATCATGGTTGATTTATCAAAAACAGCCTCGAGAATTGTATCATACTTGGTCCCCATATCCACGATTATAAAACCGTAAATTGCCTTCAGGCAGCTCAGAATCCTGTCAATGCTTTTTGGATTAAGCAGGTTGTCATCAAGCTTTTTAACACCATTTGTGAGATTGAGCACCGATATCCCGGAACTGTGTGTAGTGGCATAGCCCTTGAGCATATTTGGATAGAGGCTGTCGGCCATTGGCAGGAGTCCTTCAATGACCTTTATGTCCCTTAGATTCAGAAGATACCCTATATCAGCTGAAAACGGTCGGCCAAAATCAATAAGGAGGACCTTTTCATTAGTATCCAGGCGCAGATCAACGGCCAGATTTGCGGCAATAAAGCTTTTCCCGACCCCGCCTTTTGAACTGTAAATGGAAATGATATGTCCGCTCATGATATCGTTCCGACCCTCTGTCTGAAAACAATGAATGAAAAAATCGTGAACAGATCTACTGAACCTGCTGTCTGAGCGCTTCAAGGTCTTTCTTTTTGAAATCTTCTTCGACCTTCTTGTGAAGTTCTTTTGTATCTGCCGGATCAGTGGAAAGGATTCTCGGAGTTACAAAAATAACCACTTCCCGAGTATCTGTCCCTTCTCTCTCAGCCTTGTTTGCCTGTACCAGGGAAGATCCTCCTCCGGGAGGTGACCCGGAAAAAGCATCCATGTCTTTCTGGCCTATCAAACCGCCAAGAGCGATGCTGTTTCCACTGGCAACGCTCAGCACGGTATTCAAATTGGTGGAACTTATGATCGGAGCTCCCCCTGGCCCTTGGCCTGTAATACTGCTCGATTCGACGCTGATATAGCTTATGATATTTCTGTATGGATCTATAGTCGGCCTGAAGTTGAGAGTAACCCCGACTTTCTTGAATTCCACTGACATGGTGCCGCCTGGCTGGGTAACAGGTACAGGCATTTCCGATCCGGCGAAAAACTGGGCAGAGTCACCGTTTCTGGTAATCAGGGTTTGCTGCATCAGGGACCTTCCCTGGCCAGTTTCATTTATTCTTCTCGTCTTTGGCAGAAGATTGGAAAGGGTTCCTGCAAGGGAACCTGCAAGGCTGGGGGATTGACCGCTGGCCCCGGAATAGGTCCCAGAAGCTCCCAGGTTGCCTCCCGGGTTCCAGTGTATACCGAAATCCCTGAGGGAATTTCTTTCAATTTCCATGATATTCAAGGACATTTCTATAAGCACCGGCCTTGGCGGGAGTGCCGGTCCTGCCTTATCTTTGCCGCCTGAACCTGAAGCCGGTTTAGCAGGAGCAGGTTTTCTGATCTCAATAGCATTTACAATATCAGGCGTATAGGCCTTTGCAATACGCTGCGCACGTTCTGATTGATCCTGACTGCTCACGTGGCCGGTAAGCATAAATGTGTTCTTGGTCACCTGAACCTGAATATTACGCATACCCTGCGAGGCAAGGGACTTCTCGATTTCAGCCTTTACAATATCCTTCATTACCGGGCTGAGTTCTACAAGGTTAACCACATTGGGCAAACCTTCTATGACTTTTTCCACTCTTTTAAGGCTGTTGTGGGTGAAGACTTCTCCTTCAACAAATACGCGGTTGCCCACCACGCGGACACTAACCCCTTCAACGTCACTTATAACCTCCCTTATTTCAGAAGCTATAGCGTCAATCTCCCGGCTTCTTACCGTGATCTGTATCTCGGCTTTCTTCTCTCCCTGCCCCCAGATGAAAATATTACTCTGGCCCTGGTTCTTTGCATTAATGAGGAATTCCCTATCGCTTGTTTTTACTCCTCCTATTATATCAGGGTCTCCTATGGCAATTTTTTCAATATCATAACCGGTTGTAAAAACCCTGCTTTCACCGGCAACCATTTCCAGCTTTTCAGGCAACTGGGCATACAGGAGGGCGATATTCCCAGTAAAAACTGTAATCGCTGTAATGAATAATAAAAAACCAAACCTGATAAAAAGCTTTTTCATTGTTTAAGCCTCCTTGCTGCAAACGATTTTTGATATCTAATACCTGGAAAAAGGATCCGAGCCCCTGATTTCAAGCCAGGCCGGACTGGACCTGGGAATGATGGTTTTCTTAATACCCAGAAATTCCTGAGCAGAAAGGGGCGAAAGGTTTTCAATCTTGCCGCTGTCAAAACTGGATCGGAGTGAAGCCGATATGGTCCCGATTTCCTGGGACAGATTGAGAATCTGTACTTCACGGGGACTCAGGGACAGGGTCAGTGTCTTGATCTGATCCCTTGATTGACCGGACCCTTGCTGCCCTGAAGTAAAAACAGTTCCAGGAGCCTGCTGGTTCACTTGACTGCCACCGCTTAAACGACGTATGCTTGAAGTCTGATTAACTGCCAGAACAAGTATATTTTCCAGGACGGTCCTGGTGATTATTTCTTCACTTACTCCTCGTCCGTCCACATATGAACCTGCCTCAAAAGTTACCATTAAATCGACCATGTCCCCCGGCTGAATCAATTGTCCAACAGCGGTGACATCTGTCACAAAAACACTGAATGCGCGTTTATCAGCAGGAATTTTGGGTGCTATCCCTTCCACTTTCATTAAAGCAAACATGGATTCAAGGATCTGTGTCCCTTTTAGAACCGGCACATTTATATTTCGGTTTAAAATCCTTTCCACATCAGTGAAAGCCCCGGGCTGAACAAACTTCTGTGGTACCTTAACCGCCTCAATCATATTCGAGTCGATGCGCATGCCTTCGGGAATATCCCTGCCAGCTACAATTACCTGTATGGGCGTTGCCATTTCAAGCAATGCTTCTTCCCTGCTGTTGATGTAGGAGAAGATCAGGAACATGGCAAAAACCGCTACAACGAGAGAAATCAATAAAGCCTTGGTATTTGACATATGGTCTCCTTAATTCTGCAAGTCCACAATTCTTATCAGACTTCCATAGTTTTGATAATAGTTAATACCAGCACCTTTATAGGATCCTTCATAAAATTCAATCCTCTGTGTCTGTGAAATAAACGGAGTTTTCAATATCTGCTTCATTTTGCCCGGAATGTCCGATCTTATATCCTCACTCTTAAATTTGCGGGTAAAGTCACCGGAAGCGTTGTCAGACATGGACACCCTCATCTGATGACGAATTCTTCCCAAGGCTGAAACATTTTTTGAGGTGAATTCGGCCAGAATCACCATTGCAAGCAGAACTGCGGCGAGGAAGACCATCATCAGAGACAGTTCAATTACTGCCTGCCCGTCCTGATTTCCAATAAAATAATCTTTGCACCTGAATACCGATTTCATAAGAAACCGGTTTTTTGAGAACGACTTCTTTGCTGAATTCATTTAAACAATACCGCCTCATAAGCTGGCCTTAACTCATATACATGCCCCCCTGCAGGTTTAGCACCAGCCCTGGCCTTCAGGACCGGCATGCTTCCAAAAATGCTGTTTGCCAGAACATAATTTCTGGAGGGAATCGTAAGCTCGTAATAAACATAAGTTGGAGTAATTTTTTCTATTCTTTCCAGTATGTTAAAGACGCCCGGCACAGGAATTTTTCTTTTGGCCGGCATCCAGTATCTGCCGTCATGCCCGCCAGTGTACCTTGGATCGTCAGGATAGTACCACCTCAGAGTCGGCACCGGGCTTCCCAGGGAAAAGCTCGCAGTATAATATTTGAAAAGGACCAGTTTTTTATGCTCAATGAATTCCGCAAGGTTTCCTGTATTGTGTTTTGGCGTCAAAGTGCTCCCGGGAAAATTTAGGCTCTTTACCTGCTCAGCAACATCCTCCGCCTTGGAAGCATAGTTGTTATTGGTCCTTTTCTGATAACGGTAAATCCAGTCAATGACCCCGCTTGCACTATTATAAAAAAAATCCCTTGCATTTCTCGCCTGGTTAAAATTATACCAGGTTCCACTTCTTAATATCCCGTAAATTCTTCCGAATTCCTTGCTCATTTCAATATTAAGGTCAGCAATTTCATTAAGACCCGCGGCCTGTACAGCTGCCGCTGAAAGAGCACAGGCGTCAACGGTATTCTGCAGCTTGATTCTGGTGAAAATCAGGTGATTAATGTTGACTATAAGTGCCATCATCAAGACCATTATTGGCAGGAGGAAGGCAATTGTTACAGTTATTGAGCCTCTCTCCCCTATAGTTCTTTTATTCCATGGCAATTTCATAGTACTGAAATATCTTAAAATGGGTCAGGATTATCATCATCAGTAAACACCGGCTCTTGAAAAGCCGGAGCATTGAATTTTAATTTGAATCTGCCCTGCCCACGGGTTAAAAACTCATCTATGCCGGCGGGTATGGGGATGTCCCTGGTCAAAACAACCTCTGACGCGAAATTAACTGTCGCACCGGGGTCAATGTTCATTACAACCTGCCTTGCCGGGCCTTGCCCCAGGACAGAATATGTTCTTGAAGAAGCAAAGCCGGCAAAGGACAGCCTGCTGTAGGATGAAAAAATAAGAAAAAACTGCATAAATATGCCGAAAAATACCAGAAGAGCAAGCAGGGCAAAGGCGAACTCCACGACTGCAGCGCCTTTTTCATTTTCACTGCTAATGCTTATGATCTGCCTTATCATTAATTTCCCATGATACATGGGAATAAACTCCTGCTTTAAGACCTGAAAATATTTATCAGACACTTCCTGCCTTAAAATTGTTAATTTATATTATATACCAAAAACTATTGTATAACAATAAATATCAGAAACGGCGGGGAAGCTTTCTTAAAGACAATGCTCAACTGACTGCATCCATATATTGCATTCAATGCTCCTGCTAATATCTCACAGTCAAAGACAGCTCAATATGTGATATAAAAAAAGCCCGTACAGGCTCCAGGATTAATCCTCGAAATTATACAGGAGATAGAGATATTGGGGCATCCCTTTTGATCACATGGATATTTTACCATCTGTTTGGTCGTAAACGAAGGATTAAATTATTCGGGAATTTAGAGCCCAGAAAGATGCATCGGATTGGTTTCAAATTTGGTTTGAAGCAGTTCAGGAGCATAAAAATCCTCACTCGCATTCACCCGAATCGTTCAGATAGCTTTTTTGAATCCTGTCTCTGTTGCAGGTTGAATCCTTTACAAAATCATATATCCGCTGAAATAAAGCTTCTGCCCTATTAAGAAAATCGGTCTAAATCCGATGGAACGAACAATTTCAGAAGCGCCTTGATTTCCTTATGTTTTGGGCACCAATTGTAAACGCAAGCTATTCCAAAACCTCTGTATTT
>DAINAR010000070.1:0-7409 GCA_036733345.1 Deltaproteobacteria bacterium
TGCCGTCTTTAGTGCTTTGAAGGATATAAATGAAGTAGGACATGGTATTCTAGGAGTAAAATAACCCCGCCTTAAAAGGCGGGGCTTTTAGAACAATTCCAACTGTTGGGGCGTTTTTTCACTATGCTTATGATACTCGATATATTTTTTGATGGTTTCTTTTGTTACTTTGTCTCCTACTGTCCTGACAAAGTAACCATCTTCCCAAAATTCACCGCCCCAAAGCTCCTCTTTAACTTCCGGAAACATACCAAATATCTTCCTTGCCGATCTACCCTTAAATCGCTGAACAACCTGGCCTATCGAATATCGAGGCGGAAATCCCAAAAATATATGCACATGATCTTCGGCTACTTCCATCGCTTCTATCTCAAAATCATTCGCCATCGCTATTTCCCGAAAGACAGATTCAACAAACTCTCGAAGGTCACCCCGCAATATCCATTTCCGATATTTCGGTGCCCATACCAAATGATACCTCGTATCGTAAACCGCATGACTGGCTCTTTTAATCGTCATGCGTATATCTTAATAGATTTTAAAATCCTTTTAAAGGATGACCTTTCATCCCCGCCTTAAAAGACGGGGTATTCACGTCATATTTTTCATAAAAAAGCCCATCTTATCACAAAGATGGGCTGTAAATTCTTATGGCGGGAGCGACGAGACTCGAACTCGCGACCTCCGGCGTGACAGGCCGGCGTTCTAACCAAACTGAACTACGCCCCCATGGTAGGCGGAACAGGATTTGAACCTGCGACCCTCGGCTTGTAAGGCCGACGCTCTCCCACTGAGCTACCCGCCTGAAGCCGTTAATATCTAATAGCTTTCTTCTTTCTTGTCAAGTAAATTATAATGTTTCAGTGGGCAACTAAAGAGGATTCATTTGAACCTTCTTTTTTGATGATATCACTTAGTTCAAAGGGTTTGCATTCTCCATCAGGAGCAAAGAACTGTTCACCCTCTTTTAAAACTAATGCCTCTCGCAGAACGTCATCCATATGTTTTACGAGAACCAATTCTACCTTTTTAAGAATTTTTTTAGGTATTTCTTCTATGTCCTTTTTATTATCAAAAGGTATAAGAACTTTGGATATACCTCCTCTATGTGCAGCCAGGATCTTTTCTTTGAGCCCACCGATCGGAAGTATTCTGCCTCTCAAGGTTATTTCTCCTGTCATAGCAATATCACGATTGACAGGTTTTCTTGTTAGAGCGGATACAATTGATGTGGCAAGGGTTATGCCGGCTGAAGGCCCATCTTTTGGGATAGCACCTTCAGGAACATGCACATGAATGTCTATCTTTTCATAAAAGTTTTCAGGAAGCCTCAATTGCCTGGCTCTGGATCTCACATAACTCAAAGCTGCCTGCGCTGATTCCTGCATTACATCTCCGAGCTTGCCTGTAAGCGAAAGCTTTCCCTTTCCCTGCATAATAGTTGCTTCGGTCTGAAGGAGTTCGCCGCCAACATCAGTCCATGCAAGACCTGTTGTTACGCCTATCGTATCCTTTTCTTCTGCACGGCCATAATGATATTTCTGTACTCCGAGGTATTTGTGGATTGATTGAGGTCTAATGATCACCTTGGTCATTTTTCCGCCTCTTACAACCTCTTTGGCAACCTTACGGCAGATAGAAGAGATCTCACGCTCTAAATTTCTTACTCCAGCTTCTCTGGTATAGTTTCTTATAATGTTAAGTATGGCCTTATCGGAAAAAGAAATATTCTCTGTATTAAGACCATTTTCCTCGACCTGTTTTTTAATAAGAAACTGTTTCGCGATATTCAGTTTTTCAATCTCTGTATAGCCTGGCAGTCTTATTACCTCCATCCTGTCCTGAAGGGGTGGAGGGATATTGGGCAGATTATTAGCTGTAGTAATAAAAAACACATCCGACAAGTCGTAATCCAAGTCAAGGTAGTGATCATTAAAAGCAAAATTCTGTTCCTTATCAAGGACCTCAAGAAGTGCTGCTGAAGGATCTCCGCGGAAATCGGTACTCATCTTATCCACTTCATCAAGACAGAATACCGGGTTATTTGATTTTGCTTTTCTTAAGAATTGAATAATTTTTCCGGGCAGGGCACCTATATATGTCCTTCTATGCCCTCTTATCTCAGCCTCATCCCTGACTCCGCCAAGTGAAAGACGAACAAAATTACGGCCGGTTGCCCTTGCAACAGATTTTGAAACCGATGTTTTGCCAACCCCCGGAGGGCCTACCAGACAAAGAATCGGACCTCCAATTTTTTTGGTGAGGTGTTGAACCGCTAGATATTCGAGGATTCTTTCTTTAGGTTTTTCAAGACCATAATGATCTTCGTTCAAAATATCCTCAGCCTCTTTAAGATCCATTTTTTCTTTTGTTTTTTCTTTCCAGGGTAGCGATAGAATCCAGTCAATATAGTTACGAACTACAGTAGCCTCGGCCGACATTGGAGACATGAGTTTAAGCTTTTTGAATTCCTGTTTCACCTTTGCATTTGCTTCTTTGGGCAGCCTTTTTCTTTTTATTGCTTTTTCCAGTTCATCGAGCTCAGCCTTGAAGTCATCCTTGGAGCCCATTTCTTTCTGGATTGCGCGCATTTGCTCATTGAGGTAGTAGTCCTTCTGAGTCTTTTCCATTTGTTTTTTGACTCTTGACCTGAGCCGCTGTTCAAGCTGAAGAATGTTGATTTCATTGCTCAGTTTTTCATAAAGCATTTTCAAGCGTGTATTGAGGTCTTCAATCTCAAGAAGTTCCTGTTTGTCCGTGATTCTCAGAGTAAGATGGCCGGCTATGGTGTCAGCCAGACGTGCCGGTTCTTCAATAGCTATAACTGTTGAAGCAACTTCCTGGCCTATTTTATTATTCAGCTTTGCATATTCTTCAAATTTATAGTTAATTGTTCTGACTAATGCTATGGTTTCATTATTAATTTCATAGTCTTCCGGCATTTTCTCGACTTCGACCATAAAGAAATCCTGCTTGTCGAGAAAAATATTAATTTTGCCTCTTTCCTTTCCTTCAATCAATGCTTTAACAGTGCCGTCGGGAAGTTTCAAGAGTTGAAGAACCGTGCTGAGCGTGCCATAAAGATACATATCATGAGGGGTGGGATCATCGATTCTCGCATCCTTTTGGGCTGCAAGGAAAATTTCCTTATGATGTGCCATAGCATACTCAAGCGACTTAATAGACCTGTCACGTCCTACAAAAAGTGGGACAACCATATTAGGGAATACAACGACATCCCTTAATGGCAGAAGAGGATAATAATATTTTTCTTCTTTATCAAAATCACTTGAGTCTTTGTTGCTTAAATTGAACATAAATTTATCCATATTTTACTTGGTTGTCATAAATCAATAAAGGAGCTTCAGCTTTGCTCAATACTTCTTCGCCGATCACAACTTCACGAACTCCCGGGGTAGAAGGGATATCATACATAATATCCAGCATGACTGACTCGAGAATAGCCCTGAGACCACGTGCGCCTGATTTACGCTTTATTGCATGTTGGGCAACGGATTCAAGAAGCTCATCTGTGAAATTAAGCTCAACTCCTTCCAATTCAAATAATTTTTTATATTGTTTCACCAGGGAGTTCTTAGGCTCAGTTAAAATTCTTACGAGGGCATCCAGGCTTAATTCATTTAAAGTTGTGATGATGGGTATTCTACCGATGAATTCAGGGATAAGCCCATACTTGATGAGATCTTCAGGCTGAACAAGAGATATGATCTTGTTGTAGTCTGTTTCTTTTTCACCTTCAATATCAGCTTCAAAGCCAATCAATTTGCTGCCTATTCGGTTTCTTATAATCTTATCAAGGCCATTGAAAGTTCCGCCACAAATAAAGAGAATGTTGCTGGTATCAACTTTTATAAAATCCTGCTGTGGATGCTTTCTTCCCCCCTTGGGTGGAATACTCGCCATTGTTCCTTCTATAATTTTAAGAAGGGCCTGCTGTACCCCCTCTCCTGATACATCACGTGTAATAGAAGGACTATCGGCCTTACGGGCAATTTTATCAATTTCATCTATATATACTATACCTCTGCATGCGGCATCAACGTCATAATTGGCCATCTGTACAAGGCTTAGAATAATATTTTCAACGTCTTCACCCACATATCCAGCCTCAGTAAGAGTAGTTGCATCTGCAATGGTAAATGGGACCTTAAGTATCCTGGCCAGAGTTTGGGCCAGCAAAGTCTTCCCGGAGCCGGTAGGTCCAATCAGCAATATATTACTCTTTTCAATTTCAACGCCCTGCATATCAACTTTTGTATTGATGCGCTTATAATGATTATGTACTGCGACAGAGAGAGTTTTTTTTGATCTGTCCTGCTCAATGACATACTGATCAAGAATATCCTTTATCCCGGAAGGCTTCAGAGAATCCGCTGATGCTTCATCATCGCTTTCCTGAATCCGCTCTTCAGCGATTATTTCATTGCATAGCTGGATACATTCATCACAGATATATACAGATGGACCGGCGATAAGTTTTTTTACTTCATCCTGACTTTTTCCGCAAAATGAACATAAAAGGTCATTATTGGAATCATTTTTTTTGTTCATGTCTATGCCTATGCTCTATTTATTCTTTATCAATTCTTCCTGCATTTCCCTTGACGTGATAATTCTGTCAACAATGCCATATTCTTTGGCTTCTGTACTGGACATGAAATAATCACGTTCAGTATCTTTCTCGATAGTTTTTAAATCCTGGCCGGTATGTTTAGCAAGTATATTATTGAGTTCGTCTCTCATTCTCAAGATTTCCCTTGTATGAATTTCAATGTCCGTAGCCTGTCCCTGCATGCCTCCGAGCGGTTGATGTATTAAAATCCTTGCGTGGGGCAGTGCATAACGCTTGCCTTTAGCTCCGGCTGCCAGGAGCATTGCTGCCATGCTTGCGGTTTGCCCCATGCAGATTGTTGTAACATCGGCCTTTATATACTGCATTGTATCATAGATTGCCAGACCCGCGGTAACAGATCCTCCGGGAGAGTTTATATATAGATTGATATCCTTGTCCGGGTCTTCAGATTCCAAAAATAACATCTGTGCGATGATTGTATTCGCCATCTGGTCATGTACCTGCTCTCCCATAAAAATTATGCGGTCTTTCAAAAGCCTGGAGTAGATATCATATGCACGCTCTCCACGACTTGATTGTTCAATAACCATCGGTATCAGCATATGATTTATCTATCCCCCTTTTCGGATTTAGCATTTTCATTAGTTATTTCTTTTTTTACTTCAGTAATTTTAGCATTCTCAATTAAGTAGTTCAATGTTTTTTGCTCAAGCAGCCTCTCACGCATGGAATTCTCAAGATTCCTTGAACTGTAGAAATTACGGACTGCTTCATATGGCTGCCCCATTGCTGAGGCCATATCTCTGAAACCATTTTCCAGATCGCTTTCATCTACTGCTATTCCATTATCAGTTGCTATTTTATCAAGAATCAGCATTTCTTTTACTCTCTTTTTAGAATCTTCTATAAAATCCTCTCGCAATTTTTCATTGGATATGCCAGCTTCTTCTAAGTTTGAACCACTCCTCGCTAAATTCTGTTTCACATTTTCTATTGCATAATTGAGTTCCGACTCCACAAGGACCTGGGGAAGTTCAAAATCAACGCTTTCACATATTTTTTCCAGCAGTTTTCGCTTAAGATCAGCCTCTGTTTTATTATTTTCTTGAGAGCCAATTATTTCTCTGAGTTTTTCTTTAAGCTCATCTATATTTTTAATATCAGCAGCAAGGCTTTGTGCAAATTCATCGTTCAGTTCAGGAAGTTCTCTTTTTTTTATGTCCAGTATTTTCACTTTGAAGTCTACATTTTTACCGGCAAGTTTTGGATTATAATATTCATCGTCAAAATCAACTTTAAATTCGGAAGTTTCTTCCTTTTTCAGGCCAATCAGGGCATCTTCGAATTTATGGTAAAAACTGTTGTTGCCGACTTTCAGAAGATAATTTGAAGCCTTTACACCTTCAATTGGTTTTGACTCCTCAAAACCCTCATAGTCTATTACAGCGAGGTCATCTTTCTGTACAGGTCTGTTTTCGTTAATACTTACAATCTTTCCATTGGCCTCCCTGATTTGCTCAAGACGAGTTTCGATGTCGTTTTCACTGACTGAAGATATTTCTTTTTCTAATTCGATTCCAATATAATCCTTCAATTCGAATTCAGGCCGCACATCCATTGTTGCGGAGTATTTGAAACTCTGTCCCTGTTTCAGGGTTTCCTTTTCAAGCAAAGGCGTTCCGATAGGAAAGACCTTTACTTCATCCAGGGCCTTCTGGAATGTCTCGCCGATCAATCTTTTTGTCACATCTTCAGCAACCTGGTCACCAAAGCGTCTTTCAAGTATGTTTTTAGGGATTTTATTCGGCCTGAACCCGGGCACTCTTGCAGTTTTCCGCAATTCTCTGTATGCATCACTGAAATACCCGTCAATTTCATGAGATTCAATTTCAACGGACAGCTTTTTCTTTACAGGACTGATTTCTTCCAAACTGGTTTTCATAGTTTTCCTCGTTTAAAATATAAGCAATAAATGTACCTTCTCTGACAGGCTAACATGATAAAAATCAAATTGGCTATATTTTTATTGGCAATAATTAAAATAAATAACAACTATTTTTCTAATTTCAATATTTCGCAATGATATTGTTGCAAAAAAAAATAAGTGCTTATCAACGTCTTAATAAAAAGTCAACATTTTCACGATGTATAAATCAAACATGGGAAAACGGGCCGCAATGCATATTTGAATAAAATAAGGATAAAAATACATTTTCTTGTTAAAGAATTTTTACTAAATAGTGCCTATCCATAAATGGCCAATTTTCTCAATCTAGGCGTCAGTCTCAAATTTTACTGCCATCGTAAAAAGTCGTAACTCCGGGCCCGCGTCAAGTGCGGGATAAACCAGCCAAAAACACAGGCTGGCAAGCCCTCCACAAACACTGGCGGGTAAATTCCAACCGGAGCCCAGATGCCACGTAACTGCTTAAAAACACTGGATTCCAACTTTCGTAGGAATGACGAAAAGCGGTGCTTTTCGACTTTTTGCGAGTTCATCAATTTTAATTTAACATAGAAATCCACGTCCTTTGGGCGTGGTCAGAGGTATTAGGCTCTGCCTGAAAAATGTTTTTGAAATCGCGGTGGCGAAGCCATGAATTGGGCTTAAAGCCATGGCCTATGGCCGTGGATAGTCCAATTCAAGCGATTTCTTTACTTCGCGAAATACTTTTATATATTCCTGAGGTTAATCCGCCACAGGCTGATTAAAATATTCGCCTTCATTAACCTTGCATAAATTTTATCATTTCTGGATGGACACTAAATGTTAATTCATAGCCCGGATGAGCAAAAAAAAGAAAGAAATAAAAGG
>DAINAR010000070.1:7509-13020 GCA_036733345.1 Deltaproteobacteria bacterium
ACACTAAATGTTAATTCATAGCCCGGATGAGCAAAAAAAAGAAAGAAATAAAAGGCGCAGGACGCCGCAGGCTTCCGATGTAATGGCTGGTGCGAGAGAGGGGACTTGAACCCCTACCTGTTGCCAGACTGGATCCTAAGTCCAGCGCGTCTGCCAGTTCCGCCACTCTCGCATTAATTTTGATTACTCAGAAGGTTTTGTTCAGTTGATTTGGCATACCATTGAATCACTGACAGATGGCATGATTAATGATTTTTTGCCATGTGTCAAGAGCTTAACGATGTAAAAGTTAACGCTGTAAAAATCTCTGTTCGTATTCATCAGTGTAGATTTTGACAAGACCTTCATCGGCAAAGCTGTAATAGGAATTATATCCGATAATGATATGATCGAGCACCTGGATCAAAAGAAGCCTTGCAGCCCATACTAAATCCTTTGTAAGCCTTTTGTCTTCAAGTGAAGGTGATGGATTGCCTGACGGATGATTATGCACGAATACAAGGCCGGCTGCATTCTGTTCCAGGGCGGAGGTCATTATTTCCCTCGGATAAACAGCGCTTCCGGTCAGTGAGCCGTGAAACAGATCCTGATCAAAGATCAATTCATTTCTGCGGTTTAAGAAAAGAACTTTAAAAACTTCTCTTTTCAGATCTCTCATTGAATGAAACAGATAATCAAAGATCATCCTTGATGAACTGAAGAAGTTTTTTCCTGACGCCCTGTCCTTAAGATATCTGGCTGAGGCCTGGTGTACCAGTTTGAGGTAAAGGGCATTTATCTGACCGATTCCGTTGATCTCAGTGAGTTTATCGAGTGGGGCTGACAAGACACCGGAAAAGCTTTTGAACTTCTTGAGACATTCGCGGGCTGTGGATTTAAGGTCCTTTCTGGGCGTACCCAAAGTAAGAAGAAATTCAATTGCCTCCTCATCTGAGAATCTGTCAAGGCCACCTTCAAGGAATTTATTCCGCAATCTCTCACGATGTCCTTTCCCCTTATTTTGCCAGTCTTCTTTATTCATGATTTAATACCGCCTTAAATTATGATAAAAAAGCATTATTTACTTAAATTAAGATAATGAAAAAATCAATAATTGCATAAAACTTTTCAAAAAGCTATATGCCATATTGAAAAAGAAAGGCTTGAATATGTATTATTTTGAATGATTTCTTTATTGTCTTGACTGTGAAAGGTAATTGGATTAGAAAAATTTGGTTTATCTGTGAAAGAATAGTAGTTAAAAAAATTATCAGGTCAGGTTCATGCGAAAATGGAAAATCAAAGTTCTGTTGTAAAAGAAAGAATAGAAAAAGCGGAGAAATTAAGAGAAGCAGGGAAGATACTTTACCCTGCAGGTTATAAAACGGACATAACAATTTCAGAAGCTATAAAGCATTATGGGAATTTGGATTCAGAGATCCTTGAGAAGGAAAAAAAGATACATTCCGTTGCAGGAAGAATAATATCCTGGAGAGATTTTGGAAAGGCCTCTTTTATAAATATCAAGGACAGAACCGGGAGCATTCAGGTGTATATCCGGAAAAACATGGTTAAAGACGAAGAGTTTGCCACATTCAAGCTCATGGACATAGGAGATTTTATTGGCATAACAGGTTCACTTTTCAGGACAAAAACCAATGAGTTATCAATTTTAGCACAAAGCCTTTCACTCCTGGGAAAGGCTTTAAGGCCTTTGCCGGAAAAATGGCATGGCTTAACTGATGTTGAAACAAGGTACCGCCAGAGATATATAGACCTGATCGCCAATGACAGCGTAAAAGATGTCTTTGTGTTGCGGAGCCGTATTATTCAGGCTATAAGGCAGTTTTTCATAGAGCATGATTTTCTGGAGGTTGAGACTCCGATGATGCATCCTATACCCGGCGGGGCGACTGCAAGGCCATTTAAAACCTACCACAATGCCCTTGGAATGGAGCTGTATTTAAGGGTTGCCCCTGAACTTTATCTTAAGAGACTTGTAGTTGGAGGGATGGAGAGGGTTTTTGAAATTAACAGGAATTTCAGGAATGAAGGTATTTCAATAAAGCATAATCCTGAATTTACCATGATTGAATTCTACATGGCCTATGCAACATATGAAGATCTAATGGTCTTAACTGAAGAACTCTTTGAGAAAATACTGCATGAAATTTGTGGCACCACTGTCATACAGTATCAGGAGAATACAATAGATTTTACTCCTCCCTGGACACGTATTGCGTTGCTCGATTCATTAAAAGAAATTGGAAACGTAGATGATCAAGTTTTGAAAAGCAGGGAGTCTGCCATGGATTTTGCTGAGAAATTGCAGATTAATTTATCCAGAGACGAAAGTCATGCAGAGATACTGGTGAAACTATTCGACCATCTTATCGAGCCTAATCTAATAAACCCAACGTTTGTTACAGGCTATCCTACCGACGTATCACCTCTTTCAAGACGTAATGATAACAATCCCGAAATAACTGATCGTTTCGAGCTTTTTATCGGAGGAAGAGAAATTGCAAATGGATTTACTGAGTTGAATGATCCTCTGGATCAAAGGCAGCGATTTGAACGCCAGGTTGCCCTCAGGGAAAAAGGCGATGAAGAAGCTCAGTATATGGATGAGGATTTTTTAACGGCTCTGGAGTATGGGATGCCGCCTACTGCAGGTGAAGGTATTGGAATAGACAGGGTTGTAATGTTTCTTACAGATTCTCCTTCCATAAGAGATGTTATTTTATTTCCTCATATGAGATCAAGATAATAATACTTTTAAGGCAGCTTAACACATATGTTCGAGTTATTTATTTCGATAAGATATCTTATGGCCAAGAGAAAACAGGCCTTTATATCAATAATTACAGCTATTTCAGTCCTGGGTGTAATGGTAGGAGTAATGGCACTGGTAGTAGTCCTTTCCGTGATGAATGGCTTCAGGTCTGATTTGATGTCCAAGATCCTCGGAGTGAATTCCCATTTACTCGTGATGAATTTTAAAGGTGCGTTTGATGGATATGAAGAGGCTGCAGCAAAGATTGGGGGAGTCCAGGGCATAGTTGGTTCAACGCCCTTTATTTACAGCCAGGTAATGGTTAATAATGCAGGAAACGTCTCAGGTGCGATCTTAAGAGGGATTAATCACGGAAGTGCAGATAAAGGCCTGAATATTGAATCCATGGTAAAGGAGGGTTCCATCGGCTGCCTTGAAGAGATGTCAGGCGAAGTGCCGGGTATTATTGTCGGCCGTGAATTGATGAAGAGAATCGGGGCAAACCTTGGGGATGACATTACTTTACTTTCTCCCGAAGGGAAGTTAACACCCCTGGGCAGAACGCCTAATACCAAAAAATTCAAAGTGTGTGGCATATTTGATTCAGGTATGTATGAGTATGATGCTTCAATGGCATATATTTCTTTAAAAGAGGCACAGGATTTTCTTGGACTGGGAGATCGTGTAACAGGTCTTGAGATCAGAGTAACAGATGTATATCAGACCGATAGTATTGCTGAAAATATTCAGGAGGTTTTAGGATATCCATTCTGGACTAAAGACTGGAAGGCCATGAACCGAAGCCTTTTTTCGGCTTTAAAACTTGAGAAGATAACCATGTTTGTTATTTTGATAATGATAGTTCTTGTCGGTGCTTTGAATATTATAAGCACACTTGTTATGGTCGTCATGGAAAAGACGAGGGATGTTGCTATTCTCCGCGCCATGGGCGCTTCAGCCAAGAGCATTATGCTTGTTTTTGTACTTCAGGGTTTGCTGGTAGGCATTGTTGGCACTGTGGCTGGACTTGCTTCAGGTTTAGGCATTTGTCATTTACTTGCCAAATATAAATTTATAACTCTTCCCTCGGATATTTATTATATATCGACATTGCCGGTACGAGTGGAGTTAGGGGATATATGGTTTGTTGCCTTTGCTGCAGTGCTTATTTCTTTTGTGGCTACTCTTTATCCATCCTGGCGTGCTTCGAGGTTAAATCCTGTGGAGGCCATCAGGTATGAGTGATGATACAATCCTTTCCCTTGAAGGCGTTTATAAATCCTTCATTCACAATAAAAATCTCATAGAGGTTTTAAAGGGGATTAACCTGGTAGTGAATTCCGGAGATAGTATCGCCATTATGGGAGCCTCCGGTGTTGGGAAATCAACCTTGCTGAATATAATGGGGAGTCTTGAATCCCCTACCCAGGGCATTATCAGATTTAGAGACCGGAATCTTTACGAAATGGATGAACTATCACTTTGTCGCCTAAGAACAAGGGACATTGGTTTTGTATTTCAATTCCATCATCTTTTACCGGAATTTAATGCCCTTGAAAATACAATGATGCCGGCATTGATAGCCCGTTACTCAAGAAAAAAGTCGATTGAAATGGCAAGAAATTTTTTGATTAAGGTGGGCCTCGAAAAGCGTTTGAGTCATCGCACAGGAGAGCTGTCAGGAGGAGAACAACAACGGGTGGCCATTGCACGAGCTCTTATAATGAGACCAAAACTGATATTGGCCGATGAACCCACCGGCAATCTTGACTGGGCAACCGGGCAAGAAATCGCGGACCTGCTCGTACATCTTAGCAGAGAGGAAGGAGTTGCAGTAGTGATTGCAACGCATAATCAGAAATTGGCTGTAAAAATGTCAAGGCAGGAGGAAATAATAAGTGGAAGGATTCGTTAAAAGAATTATTTGCCATAGAGGATTATCTTATTTCTCCCCCCTAAATCCTGTTCTCATTTTAGTATTAATTACGGCTTCTTTAATGATTTATCCTAAGATGAGTGCTGCAGAAGAGAATAAAATAATTGCTATCCTGCCGTTCAGAATTCACAGCCTGAAACCTCTCGACCACCTGAAATTTGGTTTGCAGGAGATGTTAATTAATCGAATGGTGAAGAGAGGTTACCAGGTTATTAGCCCGGAATTAATACTTAAACATCCTCTTGTATCTCTTGAAGCCTATGACAATAAAAATATTATCAAAACAGGCAAGGATTTGAAAGCTGACTGGGTCGTCATGGTAAGCCTCACCCAGATAGGCCCAAAAGCCAGTATTGATTTGAAGCTGCTTGATGTTGCAGAACATAGAGAGCCCTTTTTATACTTTCTGGTGGCAGACAATATAGATAATCTTGACAATTCTATAGAACGCCTTGCAGTCAGTATTGATAATTGCATCACTGGAATTACCCAGATAGAATCGGTAAAGGTTGAGGGGAATGAAAGGATTGAAAAGGAAGCTATTTTAGCAGTTATCCAATCGAAAAAAGGACAAAAACTTGATTATGACCTTCTTGATAAGGATCTTCGTGATGTTTTCGGAATGGGATATTTTATAGATGTTAACATTGAAACAGAAGATGGCCTTGGCGGTAAAATTATTACTTTTAACGTAACTGAAAAACCTTCAATAGGTAAAATCGTTTTTAAGGGCAACAAAAAGGAAGATGATGATGATTTAAAAGAGCAAATCGGTATAAAACTTTATTCAATTCTTGATCAAAATGAAATTAATGAAAGC
>DAINAR010000071.1:0-13016 GCA_036733345.1 Deltaproteobacteria bacterium
GGGACTTGTCTGCCTGAGGCAGGATCGAACCCTCGTCCGCCTTTTATCAGCCTTTTACCAGCCTTAGGCTGGTCGGCTGACTGGCGGATTGAAAAAAACCTGGTAAAATTAATGCATAACCATTATAGAGCCCCTCGAATTATAGTTGAGGGTCGTTTTGTTTTGGAATGTATGAAAATCTCAAAAACTAAAGGTTTTTATGGTAACTTTTGCTGCTGGACGTATTTCTGCGGAGGTCTCTGAAGAGTCAATATTTATTATCGGAGCAGGACATTTCGGAGGCAGGGCTGCGCGGTCGCTTGTAAAGAAATCAAAGGGACCAGTATTTATTGTTGACATAGATGAAAACAGTATTTCCCAGGTTAAAGATCTGCCGGTTAAACTGATTGTATATGACGGAAGTCGTTTTTTGATCGATAATTCCCATCTTTTAAAACCTCCTAACCTTATCATTCCAGCGCTTCCGATTCATCTTGCCTTTGAGTGGTTAAAAAGGTATCTTTACGGCAGGCTTAAGATTAAACAGATATCTTTTCCGCAGGAAATAAGGGATTTTTTGCCGTTTACATGGCCGGGAAGTGAAGGTTCACTTCTTATAAGTTATGCTGATTTTATATGCCCTGATGACTGCTCAGAGCCGGAATATTGCACTGTAACCGGAGAAAGGCGTGAAATACCTTTGCATGACCTTGTAGAAGGCTTGGAATTAGACGATTTCGGAGTCCATGTGATAAAGAGTCTTCAACTTGCACCAGGGGTTGGTGGATACAAGGTTGAAGATTTAATGAAGGCAGCTGAGATTATTGTCCAGAATAAAGAAGGCAAATGGCTTATAAGTACCGCATGCAGGTGTCACGGGATCCTTACAGCCTTTGAGGCACAGCCTTATTAGGTTAAATGGGATAAAGATTGCCATAAGGCTCAGGTAAAATAAAGTAAATTCACTCAGGGAGGTGTTTAATTTAACATGGTTATATTAGGCAATTTTTTGATAGCTATTGCTAAAATTATAAACATTGCTTTGACTTTTTACATGTGGATAATTATTGGAAGGGCTGTAATTTCCTGGGTAAATCCTGATCCGTATAATCCTATTGTGCGTTTTCTTAACTCTGTTACAGAGCCGGTTCTTTATCCAATCCGTCGCAGGCTGCCCTTTTTAGGAGGGTTCGATTTTTCTCCAGTCATTGTAATCCTTGCCATTGTTTTTATTCAGACCTTTTTGGTTCAAAGCCTGGCTGACCTGGCCATTAGAATTAGATGACGTGCCTTTTTTCAGAGTCGGTTAAAACCTTTCGGAGGGGTTTTCCGTGAGCAGTGAGAAAAAATGTGAAACAATCATCAAGGTTAAGGTATTGCCAAGGTCTTCAAGAAATCAGATTGCCGGAAAGGAAGACGATATTTTTAAGGTTAAATTAACTGCTCCGCCTGTAGAAGGAAAAGCAAATAAGGCACTAAAAGAATTATTTGCCAAGAGATTAGGCATTCCAAAAGCTGATGTAGAGATTGTATCAGGAGAATCTTCAAGGGTGAAGCTGGTCAGGATTCATGAATTGAATATTAATGAAATAAACTGTCGTTTGATAGCAACTGTATGATTAAAGTCAATTTTTAAGAAATCATTACATTTCATCAGACAGTTTATCTATAAGTTCAGGAGCCTCAACATTTCATGATGTATTAATGGATTTGATGCGACTATGCTTTTCAGATAAGGGGAATATTTTTCGCCGTCAAAGGTAGTTATTATTCCGCCTGCTTCAGTGACAATAATTGTCCCTGCTGAAGTATCCCATGGTTTTAAATCCTGTTCCCAGAATCCATCAAGCCTGCCTGCTGCCACATAACACAAATCAATGGCTGCAGATCCGGCACGGCGTATACCCTGGGCAGATGAAGCCATCTTTCCAAAAATATCAAGGACTCTTTTATGTTTTTTGCGGATATCGTATGGAAAACCTGTCCCCAGAAGAGATTCTTTTAAAGGAGAAGTGTTTGAGACATGCAGCTCTCTTTTGTTTAGATACGCTCCCATTCCTTCCACGGCCTCGAAATATTCATCCATATACGGATTATAAACAATCCCCAGCTTAATCTTATCAGCAATTTGAAGCGCAATTGATACTGCGAAGAATGGAAATCCATGGGCGAAGTTTGTTGTTCCATCCAACGGGTCAACAATCCAGATGCGTTCAGAGTCTTTTTGGATGATTCCGGCTTCCTCTGACATAATGGCATCATGTGGAAAGTTTTGTCCGATAACCTTAAGAATTATCTTTTCAGCCTCAAGATCTGCTTCTGTGACAAGGTCAATTTCTCCCTTTTTTGTTACATGCTTAACCTTTCCCAGCATTCTTCTTAAGGCTTCGCCAGCTGCAATTGCAGCCTCCTTAGCCGTGTGCATTTCTCTTTTCCACACTGTATTAAAAAACATAATGCCTCTTTTAAAAGCTTTTATTAAACTGAAAATAAGTGATTCTTCTATCTTTTTTGGCAAAGTCCTGTTAAAAACAAGCATATCAGACCAGCGGATTTTATGGCGTAATTTCAGGGTGACAATATTTCGTTGCACAAATATGCTGCTTTATTAATAAACAGAGAAATGAGTATTCAAAATAGCTTGACATCAAAATATGTTGGTGATAATTGTTCTTTTTTACATTGCTCCTTGTCCCTTATGGTTTTTCTGCAGATCTTCCGCTGCTGAAAATATTTTGGGACCAGAAAAATTTTTTTAGAAAGGCCGAGAGGAGAAAATAATGAATATGAGATACTACGAAACTCTATATCTTATCAAGCCTAATCTGTCTGAAGAAGAATATAAGGCCATCGTCGATAAGTTTAACAGCCTCATAGAAAAGAATAAAGGTGTTCTTATAAAAGTTGATGAATGGGGTATCAGGACTTTGGCTTATGAAATTAAAAAGTTTGATAAGGGATATTATGTATTGTTGCAGTATTGCGGACATCCGGCAATTATTCAGGAACTTAAGAGGGATTTATCTCTGGACGAAAGGATTCTTAAATACCAGACGATAAAGCTGAGTGATAATGCCGACCCTGCTGAATTAAAAGAAATGGCAGAGAAAGGTTCAGCTGAATCTGGCGGAGATTCAGCATTATCAGCAGGATCAGAATCAGATAAAGAGGGTGAGACTATAATCAATCGGGACCAAGAGGGGGAAGATGGTGAGTAATAACCATAAAGCTGGTGGCGTTTTCAGAAAGACATACCATAAAAGAAAAGTGTGCAAATTCTGTATGGATAGCGAGATAGTGATTGATTACAAAGAGCCAAGAAATCTCAGATATTTTATGACTGAGAGGGGAAAGATAATGCCAAGCAGGATTTCGGGCAACTGTGCCAAGCATCAGAGAATGCTGGCAACAGCCATCAAGAGGGCCAGGAATATGGCCATGTTACCTTACAGCACATCGGTTATTTGAAAACATTATCCCGCCCCGGAAGCAAATCTAATGTGCGGTCCCTGAATTTTGGGCTGGCTTTTCGTGGAATCCTATGAAAATTAGTGACGTTTTGAGGTGCGTGGGCTGGGCCGCTTTTTCCCTTTTTGCTTCGATCTGGATTCCCATTGTCGGTCCTTTTTTCAGCCTGTTAACACCGTTGCCATTCCTTTACTACTCCACCAAACTGGGCTTTTATCAGGGTCTGAAGCTCGCCGGGGTGGGCATATTTGCTGTTGGTATTATTGGGAAGCTGAGTGAACAGCCTCAGATTATTCTTTTTTGCATCGAGTTTAGTTTATTAGGCCTTATTTTATCTAAACTGTTCAGGAAAAAATTAAGCTTTGGAAAAACTATTTTTTTTGCAACCTCATTTATGCTGTTACTAGGCCTTGTTTTTCTCCTGTTCATTTCTATATCAAAAGACAGCGGGCCTTTTGAAATGATTCTCGATTATCTGGGGGGTAATTTAAAGGAGACAATCAGGTCTTATGAAGAGATGGGAATTTCTCCTGAAAGTACTGTTGAACTTGAATCATTCAGAAAGACATTTCTGTTTATTATTTCAAGGATATACCCGGCCCTCATGGTTTTAGGTACAGGGTTTACTGTCTGGCTCAATATAGTAGTAGCCAAGCCTTTGTTCAAGGCGGGAAATCTTGAATACCCAAATTATAACTCTCTGGGTCACTGGAAAGCTCCAGACAATTTGGTTTGGGGACTTATTGTTTCAGGTTTTTCTTTATTTTTTTTATCAGGCAATATAAAATTGTTGGCCATTAATGCCTTGATAATAATAATGGCTGTTTATTTTTTTCACGGGCTGTCCATACTTCTATTTTTTTTAGAAAGATATCATGTCTCTATCTGGATCAGGATTGGAATTTATTTTTTAATCATTGTTCAGCAGGTTTTTTTGATTATTCTTGTTCTAGCGGGATTATTTGATCAGTGGATTGATATCAGGAAAATTCACAGGAGAATGGACAGGTGATTTATTTGGTGAAGGAGAAGTAAATGGAAGTCATATTACAAAAAGATGTTGATGAATTAGGGCTCGAAGGCGATACTGTTAATGTGGCTAAGGGTTATGCACGTAATTATCTTATCCCGAAGGATATTGCGCTTGAAGCGAATCCTCAGAATTTAAAAATCCTTGAATCAAGAAGAAAAAAGATTGAGGTGCGCAGGTTAAAGGCCAAAGAGCAGGCTGAAAAGGTGAAACAGGCATTGGAAGGAAGGGAAATTACCTTCGTTCAGAAGGCCGGAGAAGAGGGGAAGCTGTATGGCTCAGTAACCAGTATGGACATTGCTTCAAATCTCGAGAAGCAGGATATTCTAATAGATCGGAGAAAAATTCTCCTTGAAAAACCTATTAAGGCCCTTGGGGAATATAAAGTTCAAATCAGGGTTTATCCCGGAGTAATAGCCTCTATAAAGGTTGTTGTGAACCAGGAAGAGGAAAAAGAGGAATAAGATATTAATGCCGCAGGAAGCTGCAAGAATAGCCCCTTCAAATCTGAAGGTACCGCCCCATAACCTGGAGGCGGAACAGGCTATATTAGGTGGCATATTAATAAATAATGACGCCCTGAATCAGATAATCGACATTCTGTCTCCTGAGAATTTCTATCGTGAATCTCACGCAGATCTTTTTGAAGGAATGGCAGAGCTGTATTCACAGGGTAAACCTATAGATATTATTACCCTTTCTCAATGTCTTGCAAGCAAAAATAAATTAGAAAATGTGGGTGGAACAGACTATCTTGCTTCTCTTGTTGAGGCTGTTTCCACCTCTGCCGGTATCGCTTATCATGCAGAGATTGTCAGGAATCTGTATGTCCGCAGGAAGCTGATCAGCCAGTGCTCCACAATCTCTGAATCATGCTTTCATGAATGGGAAAACACTGAAGACCTTTTAGAACTGGCGGAACAGTCAATATTTGATATTGCTGAAGATCAGATAAGGGAAGGGCTTCAAAGTTTAAAGGATGTAATCGAAGGCAGTTTCAGGAAGATCGACAGTGTCATAAATAATGCTGGATATGTCACAGGCATCCCAACTGGCTTCAAGGATTTTGATCGTCTGACTGCCGGGCTGCAGCCTTCCGATCTGATAATCGTTGCAGGCAGGCCAAGCATGGGTAAAACAGCGCTGGCGCTCAATATTGGATACAATGCCGCAAAGAGTACCAAAAAAGCAGTGGCTATTTTTTCTCTTGAGATGTCTGAGCAGCAACTGGGAATCAGGCTGCTCGGTTTTGATTCAGGCGTAAACGCCACAAAATTGAGAACAGGATTTCTGGAAAATAAAGAATTATCGAAGCTGGTAGATTCCGCCGGCCGGCTGTCGGAATTGCCGGTTTTTATTGATGACAGCTCAGCTATCAGCGTTCTTGAGATGAAGGCAAAGTGCAGGAGACTTAAAAAAAAGAACGACCTTGCCCTTGTTATTGTTGATTATATGCAATTGATACAAGGCAGAAGATCAGCCGAATCCAGGCAGCTGGAAATGTCAGAAATATCAAGGTCTCTAAAAGCACTTGCCAAAGACCTGAATGTTCCTGTTATGGCCCTTTCCCAGTTGAACAGGAAGGTGGAGGACAGGAATATTAAGAGACCTCAGCTCGCCGATCTTAGAGAAAGCGGAGCGATTGAGCAGGACGCGGATGTAATTATCTTTATTTATAGAGACGAGGTATATAACCCTAATTCAGAAGAAAATCGGAATTTGGCAGAAATTATTGTAGGCAAGCAGAGAAATGGTCCTACAGGGTCTTTTAAGCTGACTTTTAGAAAAGAGTTGACTGCATTCGGAGATTATTCATCAGAGGAGCCACCCTTTTAAAGCATCTTTGAGCCCGGCTTAATGGATATAGGGACCAAATAACATCTCCGCTAATTAAATGAGCTACTCCGCTGCAAGCCTGCCCGTGCGGTGCACGCAGACAAGCAGCTGGGTATCTTTAAGAGCATTGAACGCCCCAACGGGCTGGGCCTTGTCCTCCTCCGGCGGATTAAGCTCATAACAGTTCATAAAAAGAGACGGCACCATATTGATTTTTTTCTAAAAAAATAGTTAAAGGTAAATAAAGGTGCCTGAAGAATATGCAGGAGGTTTTTTTATGTCTTTCAACATACTCCTTTACATTTCCCTATCGATTTTTGTCCTTGGATCAATATACAAGTTTTCAACGTGGTTCTCCCGGAGAATTGGCATCTCGGCAAGAGATATAACAACCTCTCAGAGAATTATTTCCTTCATTAAAGGCATTCTTGGAGTTATTTTCAGTTACAGGCTGCTGATTCTTATAAAGGTCTTCATTGTTGATGTTATATTTCAATACAGGATCCTTAAAGAGGATTTTCTACGCTGGCTGACCCATATGCTGATTTATGGCGGATTTATGCTGCTGTTGCTGATGCATGCACTCGAGAAGATTATAACAGTATCTCTTTTCAGTGAGTATTATTCCACAATAAATCCGTTTTTCTTCTTAAGAGATTTTTTCGGGCTCATGGTAATCATAGGTATATGTCTTGCTGTTTACCGCCGTTTTATCCTGAAGGTTCCACGCCTGAAGACGAACGCAATGGATCGCTATGCAATCGTCATACTTGCAGTTATAATGCTTTCCGGCATTTTTCTGGAAGGAGCAAAAATTATCTCCTATTCAGAATTCCAGAATATGGTGGAGGATTTTTCCGATTCTGGTGAAGAAGAAGAAATAAGGGCGCTTGAAAGCCTTTGGGTAAAAGAATTTGGATTGGTTTCTCCGAATGTTCAGGGCCCTTTTGAAGAGGAAGTAATTGAGCAGGGACGAGAACTGCATGAAGTTAGCTGCCTGGCCTGTCATTCTTCACCAAAATGGGCTTTTACAGGATATGCAGCGGGGAAGTTAATGAAACCGGCTGCCATGACGCTGGCTAATGCGGGCGGGGTCAATTTTTTCTGGTATATTCATATACTGGCGTGCTTCGTCGGCCTTGCTTATCTTCCATTCAGCAAGATGTTTCATATAATCGCCAGCCCCATAAGCCTTATGGCCAGCGCTGTTATGGACAGCGACAAGTCACATCCTGCAAATATTGCAACAAGGCAGGTAATGGAACTGGATGCCTGCACTCATTGCGGAACATGCAGTCTTTACTGTTCAGCAATGATGGCATATGAAGCCTTTGGCAATGATTTTATTCTCCCTTCTGAGAAGATGAATGCCTTGAAAAGAATGGCAAGAGGCAAGGATCTCAGCCAAAAGGAATTGAAAGCAATTGAGGATGGGGTTTTTCTCTGCACGAATTGCGACAGATGTACTGTAGTCTGCCCTTCAGGAATCAACCTGAGAGAATTATGGATTAGCGTAAGGGAGGATCTGGTACAAAGAGGCGTTCCGGAACCGCTTATGCTTTCTCCATTTTCTTTTGTCCGGGGTTTGAACAGAGAAAGAATTCCCAAGCCTGATTACCTGAAGCCGCTTGAAGAGGCAAGAAAAAGTTTAGCGGGCGAATTCGATACATTAATAGATCCTGCCAATCCCATCAGTTTTAATGGTGGGGGCAAGGAAAAACAATTACAGGCCGGGGGTGATAAAACATTTTCCTATTGTTTCGGCTGTCAGAATTGTACTAGCGTATGCCCTGTTGTCGGAGCCTATGAAAATCCCCAGGATGCTCTGGGTTTATTGCCTCACCAGATCATGTGCTGTCTTGGTTTGGGGCTTGTTGATATGGCAGCGGGTTCCGGAATGATCTGGAATTGCCTTACATGTTATCAATGTCAGGAACATTGCCCTCAGAATGTTGTAGTTACAGACATCCTGTATCAACTGAAAAACTCGGCTTTTCAGAAGTCGAAGCATTGAGTTTTACTTATATCTAAAGAAAGAGTATGCATCTGTAGATTTCCGGTTATAGGTTTTAAACATTATTCAAGAACAGGATTATCATAAAAATTAGGATAATTAATTAAGGTAGGAAAATATAATGGAATATGGATTGTTCTTAGGATGCCAGATACCTGCCCGAGTAAATCAGTATGAACTGTCCACCAGGGCGGTTTTAAGCAGGCTGGACGTGAAATTAGTAGATATCCGACAATTTAATTGCTGTGGATATCCTATGCGCAATTCCGACCAGAAGGCTTTTCTTCTTTCGGCGGTCAGGAATCTTGCTCTTGCTGAAAAGGAAGACCTTGACATTCTGGTCCTTTGCAAATGCTGCTATGGAAGCCTTAAAGCAGCTCAACATCTTATGACTCAAGAGGGAGATACGCAAAGAGAAGTTAATGAAATGCTTGAAAATATGGGCCTCAGATACGAAGGCAGAAAAAATGTACGGCATATCCTTTCAGTGCTTTATCATGAGATAGGTGCTGATGCATTGAAAAGCCGAATATCGAGGAAATTTAAAGGCCTTAAGATCGCAACCCATTATGGATGTCATGCACTGAGACCAAGCAAGATAACGGAATTTGATGATCCGGTTACGCCTTCCCTCTTTGATGAGCTGGTTAATCTGACCGGCGCCACGAGTGTTGAATGGTCCAGCAAGCTGGAATGCTGTGGTGCTCCTCTGATGGGGATTAACGATGATCTGTCAACGGATTTGACCAGAAAGAAGATAAATTCCGGTAAAGAGGCCGAAGCGGACTTTTTTGCTACGGCCTGCCCTTACTGTCAAATACAATTTGACACTGTACAAAATATGATGATAACTGACCAGGAAACTGCTGATTGTCTTGCGTCTATTCTTTATCCTCAATTGCTTGGAATGTGTATGGGGATAGGGGAAGAGGCCCTGGGAATAAAAATGAATCAAATAGATATTAGTGGTATCCAGTCTTTTTTGAGTGAGGAGTAGCAAATGCCACAGGAAAAAACTGGTTCGGTGATGGTAGTCGGTGGCGGAATTACAGGAATGCAGGCCTCTTTGGACCTGGCTAATTCCGGATTCTATGTATATCTTATTGAAAAATCCAGTTCCATTGGAGGGATGATGTCACAACTTGACAAAACATTTCCCACCAATGACTGTGCAATGTGAATTATTTCGCCAAAACTGGTCGAGGTCGGCCGGCATATAAATATTGAATTGCTCACGCTTTCCGAAGTAAACAGTATTTCCGGAGAAAAAGGAAATTTTGAAGTCAGCGTTACACAGTATCCCCGGTATGTGGATATGGATAAATGTATCGCGTGCGGGCTTTGTGCTGAAAAGTGCCCTAAAAAGGTGCCGAATGAATATGATGGAGGTCTGATCAATCGCAAAGCCATTTACGTAAAATACGCACAGGCTGTCCCGTTAAAATATGCGATTGATGCTGAACAGTGCCTTTATCTTACAAAGGGAAAGTGCCGGGCATGTGAGAAGTTTTGTCCAAGCGGGGCCATAAATTTTGAGGATCAGAAAAAGGAACTCACAATTAAAGTCGGTTCTGTTATTATGGCACAGGGTGGTGAAGCCTTTGATCCGGCTATCCATGATACATACGGCTATAAAAAATACCCGAATATTGTAACAAGTTTGGAATTTGAGAGGATACTTTCTTCTTCAGGTCCATATGGAGGTCACCTTGTTCGTCCTTCTGACCATAAAGAACCTGAGAAAATCGCCTGGCTTCAGTGCATAGGATCAAGAGACGAGCACCTGGGTGATAGAGGTTACTGCTCGGCAGTGTGTTGCACTTACGCCGTTAAAGAGGCTATGCTGGCAAAGGAACACAGCTCAGGTGAGCTGGATACGGCCATTTTCTACATTGACATCCGTACCAATGGAAAGGATTTTGAGAGATATTACAACCGGGCAAAGGATGAATTAGGTGTACGTTTCGTCAAATCAAAAGTCACCAGTGTCCCTCCGGTAGATGGCACAGGAAAGCATCTTGTATGCTATGTTGATGAGTCGGGCAGAAGGGTTGAGGAAGAATTTGACATGGTAGTCCTGTCCGTGGGCCTGGGAGCGACAAAGGAAGGTTCGGATCTGGCCAGAAAGATGGGCATTGATCTGGATCATTATAACTTTGCCTCAACCGGCAGCTTTGATCCGGTGCAGAGTTCAAGGCCTGGTATTTATGTCTGTGGTGTCAGTCAGGCGCCAAAGGATATTCCATCTTCCGTTATTGATTCAAGCGCGGCAGCTGGTGTGGCCGGCAGTGAATTGTCTGATGTCAGATGGACCATGACCAGAACAAAGGAAATTCCCGCGGAGACTGATGTCCGCGGAGAACCTACAAGAACAGGTGTCTTTATTTGTTGTTGCGGGACCAATATAGCTGGAGCCGTTGATGTTCCTTCTGTGGTCGAGTATGCAGGAAAGCTGCCCGGTGTTGTCTATGTTGAGCAGAATCTTTTCAGCTGTTCTCAGGATACTCAGGAAAAAATGAGTCAGGTTATAAAAGAACAGAAGCTGAATCGTGTTGTGGTTGCTGCCTGTACCCCAAAGACACATGAACCGCTTTTTCAGGAGACCCTTACGAATGCAGGGATTAACAAGTATCTCTTTGAAATGGCCAATATCAGAAACCAGTGCTCATGGGTGCATAAAGACAACCCGGAAGCGGCTACGGAAAAGGCAAAGGATCTTGTTAGAATGTCCGTTGCCAAGGTAGGGCTCCTTGATCCTTTGACCGAACCGACGCTTGAGATTAATCAGAACGGACTGGTGATCGGCGGTGGAGTCGCAGGGATGGCTGCTGCCAGGAATCTGGCGGCACAGGGATATAAGGTCTACCTGATTGAGAAGGAGGCTGCCCTTGGAGGGCAGGCCCGAAATCTTCATAAGACCTGGAGGGATGAAGATATTCAGGGATATTTGACTCAACTCATTGATGAGGTAAACTCTAACAAGGATATAGAAGTATTCCTGAATTCCAGCATAGAAAATGTGGAAGGATTTGTTGGAAATTTTAAGACTTCAATTGCGCAGGGAGGAGAAACAAAGGTCCTTGAACACGGAGTTACGATCATTTCCTCAGGTGCTTCGGAATTAAAACCGGACGGTTATCTTTACGGCAAAGACAGCCGTGTGGTCACCGGTCTGGAATTGCAGAAGAAATTTATTGATAAGGATGAATCTCTTGGGCAGTTGAATAATGTGGTGTTTGTGCAATGTGTAGGCTCCCGGATCCCGGAGAGGCCATACTGCTCCAAAGTATGCTGTACCCAGTCAATCAGAAGCGCGCTTGAACTGAAGGAAAAAAATCCGCAGATGAATGTCTTTATTATCTACAGAGATATGAGGCCATACGGTCTTCAGGAGGATTTATACAGGGAAGCGCGTTCCAAAGGTATTAATTTCGTCCGTTATAATTTTGAAAAGGAATTGTCTGTTGACACTAATCAGCAGGGTGACATGCAGGTAAGTTTTACGGATTTCGTGCTAAGGCGCAGGATGGATATAAAAACTGATCTGCTGGTGCTGGCCTCTGCAATTGTCCCTGAAAAAACAAATCCCATTTCTCAGTTCTATAAAGTACCCCAGAATGAGGACGGATTTTTCATGGAGGCCCACGTTAAACTGAGACCGGTTGATTTTGCTACAGACGGTGTATTTGTATGCGGCCTTGCCCATGCCCCGAAGACGCTTGATGAATCAATCACACAGGCTCAGGCTGCGGCAGCAAGGGCAGTGACCCTGCTGGCGGCTAAGACTATTTCCGTAAGTGGCACAGTGGCCTATGTGGATCCTGTTGCATGCAGCGGCTGTGGCGTATGCATATCTATCTGCCCCTATTCAGCGCCGAGATTTGATGAAAAAGGAATCGGAAAGGCGGAGATCCAGTCTTCATTGTGCAAGGGCTGCGGGCTTTGCGTATCTTCCTGCCGCTCGGGGGCTCTGCACCTGAAGGGCTTTGATACATCACAGATAATGGCTATGATTGAACAGTGTGTTTAGAAGGAATATACTGTAATCATCGTGCCGGTACATTATGAGTAGAATCCGGAGTATTGATATCACGAGTTCCGGAAATTCAGGAGACTTTATGGATATTTCCATTGAATATTGTAATGTTTGAAACTATTTACCTGAAGCTTCCCGTCTGGAAGCGGAGTTGAAGGCACAATATCCCGATTCAAAGATCAAGCTGATCCCTGGCGGAGGCGGCATTTTTGATGTAAAATGTAACGGCAGGTTGATCTACTCAAAGAAAAATCAGGGAAAGCGATTCCCGAACGAAGGTGAAGTGACCGGGCTGATTGAGCAGGAGAAGGGATAGATTCATCGAAGAATAATAGTCTGACATATATAGTATATGGTTGAATACGATTCATGCCCTCGTAGCTCAGGTGGATAGAGCACCAGATTCCTAATCTGGGTGCCGCATGTTCGAGTCATGCCGGGGGCACCACATAAATCAAGCACTTACAGCGTACTGCTGGAAGTGCTTTTTTTTGTGATTTGTCATTTCGAGCAGAGTGATAAATCTTGATATCAATAAAATCAGTCACACAGTATCCTAATTTCGTTCCAGTTATTCCATACAAGTGAAATGCAGCCTGTCTCTCCCTGACTTGACTCGGGAATACGGAATGCATTTAAAAAGGTCATGCCTT
>DAINAR010000072.1:0-12551 GCA_036733345.1 Deltaproteobacteria bacterium
TTTCCATGGTTCCTTTATTTTACTCATGTTCACCCTGATTCACCATCAAGGCATCATTTCCAGTGTATTGTCGCATAGGCAGGTTATCGGTTATCAGTTATTAGTTATCAATTCAGCCCCGCCTGGCGGGATAAGCTTTCAGCTTTGAGCTTTGACCTTTCAGCTATCTATACTCTGCTGATCTCAATCTTGATACCCATATCAAGCACTGGATTGAGTTTCATTAGTTGCAGGTTTACAGAGTTTTCAATTCATTACCAATTCACAGCCCTTGCGAGGGTGAGGCACATGACCTCCCTGCTGCCGGCTTTCATAAGCACCCTGGCGCATTCATTCAGGGTATTCCCTGTTGTGGTTACATCATCAATCAGAAGAATTACCCTGCCCCTTACCGGATCTGAATCTTCAACCTGAAATGCACCCCTCACATTTTTTCGCCTTTCCTCTCTTCCAAGGCCGGTTTGCGATAAGGTGTATCTTACCCTTTTCAGTGTCAGATAGTCCAGCCTGCTGTTCAGGCGCTGCGCTACATGCCCTGCCAGCAGCAAACTCTGATTAAAACCCCTTTCCCTCAATCTCTTCGGGTGAAGAGGTACAGGCATTGTTAATAAATCCTTCTGTTCAGAAATCCATCTCCGGGCAAATCCGGCCAGAACAGGTCCCAGTGACTTTGCGAGAAAGCTTTTCTGCCCGTATTTAAACTGATGAATAGCATTCATTATGACGCCATCATAAATAAATGGAGAAGCGGCAGCCTTGAAAAGGGGCCTTTTCCTCAAACAGTCTTCGCACAGATGATCCTCGCGGGCATCTGAAATAAACGGTCTGCCACATACAGGACAAAGGGGGGAGGCACATGGTTTGAACTCGCTTATACACTCTCGACAGAAAGATTCGTACTCAGTACTGCCCTTTGAACCGTCTTCCCTGAGGAATTTCCGGCATATGGCACATCTTGGAGGATAGATTATATCTATCAGTTTACTGAGAAATCCCATACAGGATGGCTCCATTAACTTAAATCGGCAAATGTATCTATTATTACTTTTTAACCATAGTGTCTATATCCCAGTCAACCAGCAGCCTTACACGTCTGTTCTGCTTCCTTTCCCTGTACACAAGGTGGCCATTCTTGACACCATACTGGAACAGGTCCCTGGTGATTGCAACATCTTCCCTGCAGTAATCCGTAAGCTTTTCGATTTCTCCCTTTCTGAACCATTCCACCGCAATAAGGCCCTCAGCCGTCTTTGCCCTTTCAAGGGTCTCCTTTGCAAAGCCGTCCAGACTGATCCGGAAACCGAGGCGCCTGTGGATATCCTCAAGAATATCAAATGTGGGCAGGTCTTTCAGGTTATTATTTGTATAGGCGCTCAATACCCTGTAGTCAAATCCCTTGATATTGAATCCGATGATAAGGTCTGCCTGCTCCAGACAGTCAAAAAGGCCGTCAACTTCTTCTTCGTAAAACGTCAGGAACCGGTTTTCAATGCTGTCAAAGATGACGGCTACCGAAATCCTCATCAGATGGGCGTTCTGCCATCCTCCGACATCCTGTGCTGTTTTCTGTGTCTCCAGGTCCAGATAGATTATCCGCGGGCTTTGCTGCTCATGATTCACCTTTCTTACCTCCAGGTCTGATAATACCGGTTCGACCTGCACCTGTTCTCCTGAAATCTCACAAAACGGAATATCATCAAGGAGTATGTCGAGTATCAGTAATGCTGCCTGTTTATCAAGCGGTTTATTTCCCGACCCGCATTTTGGCGAATGGATGCATGAAGGACATCCTTCCTCGCACTCACAGCTTCTTACGTGATCCCGCGTTTTCTCAAGCAATTCGAGTATTATCTCAAACCCGTGTGATGCCAGGCCGACTCCCCCGGGATAGGCGTCATAAATAAAAATAGCGCTTTTTTCCACCTGTGGATGGTATGGATAACATATACCCCCGATATCGTTCCTGTCACAGAGGGCAAAAAGGGGGAAAATGCCTATTGAGGCATGTTCTATGGCATGAATGCCTCCCATGAAGTGCAGGCCTTTCCCTTCAATGAAGCTTTTGATAACCGGTTCCAGTTCCACCCAGAAACCCACGGTTTCAAATGTATGATGAGGAAGATCCAGTGGAAATACCCCCATCAGCTCCTGCCCCGGAAGACTCCTTTTCTCATATCCGGTTATTATTTCAGTAACCTTAAGCCTGCCTTCCCGAACCAGGAACTGTCCTCTGGGCCTGCTGCGGAGGATATCTACAATTTCTGTTTCCTTCTCACTCCGGGTCCTGGTGAAATACTTCAGGTGCGCTCTTTGAACAATAATGTCCTTTCTTTCAATGTCCAGACGGTCAACCAGATAATCACTGGCCCTATGAAGATAAATCGCCCCGCCATGGCACTCCTTAAAAGCCCTTATACCGTCGATTGTGCCTATCGCCTGTCCCGTCTCCTTTTCAAAAATTGTAAAGGTCTCGCCTGCAGAGCGAATGTTTACTGAAAGATGCGGATTCTTTTTTGATGCAAACCATACAGGTTTCCCTTCCGCTGTTCGGTGTAATTCGCCCTCTTTTTCAAGATTTAAAAGGCGGGCTTCAAGGTCTTCCGGCCAGTATTTCCTGTCTTCGGAAGTAATCGGGATCTCCATTGCAGCACAGGGCAGGTGGGACTCAACCACGTAAGGATTATTGGGGTCAAGTACGGCGGCCTCAAACGATCTTTCGAAAAGGTCTTCAGGATGTTTCATAAAATACTGATCCAGGGCATCAGGTTTCGCTATCAGAACAACCATGGATTCCCTGCCTGCCCTTCCCACACGTCCTCCTCTCTGCCACGTGTTTATTATGGTGCCGGGATAACCCACAAGTAGGCATACATCGAGATAACCGATATCAATTCCCATCTCAAGTGCGCTTGTGGATATGACTCCAAGGAGTTCTCCGCTGGCCAGCCGTCTTTCGATCTGCCTTCTTTCCCCGGGCATAAAACCGGCGCGATAGGAGCTGATCTTTTTCCCAAGATCCCCTGACATCCGGGAAACCCAGACATGCATCAGTTCCGTGACTTTTCTTGACTGGGTAAATGCGATTGTCCTGAATCCGTTACGGATGCAGTCGAAAAAAAGCCTGGCAGCAGAAAAATTGGGGCTGGCCTCTGGATTCAGAAAAAGAAAATGCCGTCCTGCCTTTGGAGCCCCGTCTGATTGAACGACTTTTAATTTTTCTTCTATCAGGCTCTCCCCAAAGGCCTGTGGATTGCTTACGGTAGCCGAAAACATTATGAAACGAGGACTGGCCCCGTAGCTGCTGCAAACCCTTTTTAACCTGCGGATGACCTGATTCAGATGCGATCCGAAAATTCCGCGGTATGTATGCACTTCATCCAGAACAACAAACGAAAGATTTTTCAGCAGTCTTTCCCAGTTCTGATGATAGGCAAGAATACCACGATGCAGCATATCGGGATTGGTAAAAAGTATCTCGGGAATTTCTGTCCTGATTTTCTTCCTTTTGTAGGGAGATGTATCGCCGTCATAAATTTCAGCCGATATTCTTTTCCCTTTAATATCCTTCAGCCATGCAGAAAGATTCTTTAGCTGGTCCTGTTCAAGTGCCTTTAAAGGAAAAATATACAACGCCCTGGCATCATTATTTTTTAGTATCTCTTCAATAACCGTCAGGTTTCCTATGAGGGATTTTCCGCTGGCAGTTGGTGTGGCTGTGATGACATTTTCCCCCTGTCTCAAATGCTTAACTGCCTCAACCTGGTGACTGTAAAGCCTTTCTAATCCAATCTGTTTCAGCGTATTAAGTATATCATTATGATACTCCATCTGAGGCCCGTAAACCGGATTGCAGGGCGGAATGGTTCGATGATATACAAATGCATCACGGAAACAGGGATTTGTTTTTATGCTTTTAATATATTCTATAAGTTTCAATTTGTTATAGGTTATAGATTACAGGTTATAGGTTATGGGTTATAGGTTATAGGTTATGGGTTATAGGTTATAGGTTATGGGTTATAGGTTATAGGTTATGGGTTATTGGTTATTGGATATCAGTTCAGGATCACCGTACGTGAAATTAACTTTGAGCTTTGAACTTTCAGCTTTCAGCTTTCAGCTTTGAACTTTGAGCTTTGAGCTTTCAGCTTTGAGCTTTCAGCTTTGAACTTTGAGCTTTGAACTTTGAGCTTTGAACTTTGAGCTTTCAGCTTTGAGCTTCCAGCTTTGAACTTTGAGCTTTCAGCTTTGAGCTTCCAGCTTTGAACTTTGAACTTTGAGCTTTTTTTCCCGCTATCCGCTTTTCAACAATGGATTCAGGAAAAATAACCCAGGTGCCTATATTTCAATACTTTTTCTTGCTGCCTCCAGTTTCTGATGCCCCTGCTCCCACTTGAAAAGCAATAAATCAAGGTTCGCTCTCAATTCCTTGTATTCATTCATCAATGGCACTCCCGTCTCCTTATTTCGAAAAATTTCCGGATCTGCCAGCATTCCCTCTATTTCTTTTTGCCGTGTCTCAATCCCTGCAATTTCTTTTTCCAGCCGGTCCACTTCTGCTATTAACGGCTTTAGCGTATCACTTATCAGTTGACGTTTCTCAGCCCTGTCTTTTTTTTGTGATTTTTTATTTATTCCTTTTTTTTCAGGAGCATTACGGGCCTGCTCTCCTTTTCCCTGCATTTCCCGGCCCGAAATCATCTTATCCGCTTTTCCATTCTCGTTATTAATACCGTCAAGCCTCTCAAGATGGTCAAAATACTCAATCAGATTTCCAGGATATTCAATAACTTCTCTGTTTTTCATATCCCAGATTTTTGTAGCCAGCCTGTTTATAAAGGATTGGTTATGGGAAACGAAAAGGAGAGTGCCATTATAGTCTTCAAGTGCATTTATCAGGGCCTCGGAAGAGGATATATCCAAATGATTGGTCGGCTCATCCATCAGCATCAGATTTCCGGGTTTTACAAGAAGCCTGGCCAGGGAAACTCGAGCCCTTTCTCCACCTGAAAGCACCCCGATAGTCTTATCAACATCATCACCTGAAAAGAGAAAAGCCCCGCAAACACCTCTTACAAAAGATATCGACTCATTGGGAACAACCTGATAGACCTCCTGAACCACTGTCTTCTGGGGTTGAAGCATTTCGGAGTGGTGCTGTGCAAAATAGCTCATACTTACATCATGCCCCAGGCTGATCTGACCCTTATCGGGGCTTGCTTCGCCTGCCACCATCCTCAGCAGTGTCGTTTTGCCGCATCCGTTCGGCCCTATAATAGCAATCCTCTCACCTCTGAGCACGGTAAGGTCAAGATTCTCATACAGGGGTTTTTCACCAAAGCCCTTTGACAGACCTCTAATGGAAACCACCTCGCGCCCGCTTCGCGCAACGTCCGGAAAAGAAAAGTGTGTGACTTTTACTTTTTTATGAGTCTTGACGATCTCAAGCTTTTTAATCAGTTTAAGTTTGCTTTGCGCCTGTCTTGCTTTGGTAGCCTTAGCACTGAATCTTTCAATAAATTTTTGAGCCTCCTTTACCTTCTGTTCCTGTTTTCTTGCAGCCGCATTCAGGATATTCTGCTTTTCTTCCCTGGCCTTCAGATAAAAGTCATAATCCCCGCTGTAGAAAAGCATTCCTTCCGGTTCAAGTGAAATGACGCGGTTTATTTGCCTGTTGAGAAATTCCCTGTCATGCGACACAAGCATCATGGCTCCCCTGAAGTCGTTCAAAAAGCCCTCCAGCCATCGCACAGAAGGTATATCAAGATTATTGGTAGGCTCATCAAGAAGAAGCAAATCCGGATTTTGAAAAAGAATACTGGCAAGGGCGGCCCTCATCTTCCATCCCCCGCTGAGCAAAGAAACAGGTCTGGTAAATTCCGGTATATCAAAACCTAATCCCAGAAGTATCTTTTCAGCCTTATGACGCGGAAATTCAATACCAAGGCGGTCCAGATCATGGTGAATCTCGGCGAGCTTTCTGGCTAATCTTTCCTGGTCTTTTTTTTGAATTGCAGATTTGAGGCCATTTTCAGTCTTTACAAGTTTCTGCTCAAGAGCCAGCCTCCCTGGAACTGAATCAAGAATCGACCGGAGCAGAGGGCCTGAGAGACTTTCCTGGACATCCTGATGCAGATATCCAATCCTGGAGGCTTTAGCTGTTTTTATATCACCGCTGTCAGGGGCTATTTCTCCAATTAGAAGCCTTAACAGGCTAGTCTTTCCGGTCCCGTTCGGCCCTATAAGCCCTATACGATCGCCCGGCTCAATACTGAAACCCACCTCATTGAATATATTTTCCCCTATGAACGAAAGAGAAACCTTATTAACAGTAACAATACTCATCTTTGCATAAAAACCTTATTGACAATTAAAAATGAAGATCCTACCGTATAGCCAGTCCCGGACACCTTGCTTTTTAATGCTTTATACCTCAGCAGATTTCAGGATATCCTAAAAGGAGGATAAAGTAATGTCAAAAACTTTGACTGCAATGACCGCAGAAATTACATCAGTACAGTCGTCTAAAACCGCAATATCAGAAGGGAAAAACAATGTCTTGCGACAGTAATGATACCGTTATTTCTTTTCAGGAAAAAATGGCCGCTGAAGAAATGGTACGTGAAAAGACAGATGAAAATGGAAATAAATGGGTCAAAGTCTATTTTGGCGGCGGCCGGCATTTTGAAAACTGGTTGAAACAGTGCAGGGAACTGGGAGAAGTGCAGGTGGAAGAGGTTGATTCAACAGGATATAAATGCTTTGAACTTTCCGGAGAAAAGATGTACCGAATCTGGATGAAGGCTCCCATTAAAGGAGAAGAAGACCTTTTTTAGACTTTTCATATAGCCGTCAACAATTATTCAGTGAATCTTATTTCCAGACTTTCAGACTGCATGCCTACAATCTGCAAATCCGGGCTCTTTATCCTGCTTATCTTTTCAGCCAGTTCCTCAAGCAATCCTTTGTACCTGACCTCAATCAGCGCGTGTCCGGACTGAAAATTCTTAACCTGGATATCACTCAACCCCGGGACACCCTGCAGGCTCTTTTTGAATTTTGACAGGCCGGTAAAGGAAACATCTGTTATACTCAATTCATATATACCGGCCTGAGAAACACCTTCATCCCTCTGCGAGAGCAATGCCTGGCTCATTTCTTCACACAGTTCCCGGGTAGCGTCTTCAAGCTGCTGGAATGCCTCAGCACCTGAAGGAGGACGTGTGCTGTATCCTGAATAAAGAACCTTTCCCGTATCGGCCTCAAATGCCTTAAGACGGATCTCATTTGAGAAAAACCGTGTGGATCTGCCTAAAATACTCCTTCTGTCAACAAATGTCCGTCTTACATCCCCCTGAACAAGGATATCTGCCCCGACATTTCCTGCGATCCTGCCCGCCGCTGAGGGATCATCCTTCCTGAGAAAAGCCTCAAGCTCATTTCTTCGGCTGACCTGGCCAGCATCAACAGGCTGAAAACCTTTGTCAAGAAGGCATCTCTCTATCTGATTCTCTGCATTCCGATTACCTTCCAGTTCTACCCCTAAAAAAGTACTGCTCACCTCAGCACTGTATATTATAACCATGACCTTTAATTTTGACCTTTTCAGGGGCTTTTGTTCAGCAACTGCAGAAAAGGGCAGACAGAATAAAAACAAAAAAATGACTGTAAGAAAAATTAACCAGTATCTGGTTCTCATATTTTCATCCAATCGCCGGCAATCATCACGGCAGGGCCACTGTCATTCCTTTTGCAATATTACTCCCGCTAATCACTTTGCAGATGGCGATTTTTTCTTTAACAGTCGCCACTTTAATGCTGCCAGCTTTCTCAAGGCTTTGATCCAGCACTTCTCCAGTGTCAGGGTCCCTCAAGACTTCTGCTTTTCCCACATTAAATGTCTGGCCCACACTGACGCCTTCTCTTTCTCCCCGGTTTATATAGATTTTGTCCCCCTTGACTAAAATAACGGTACCTGACCAGGGTATACTCTCCAGCTGAGATACCATAAAATCTACGCCCTCATCAACGGCCGCTTCCATGGCTTTCCCGGCATTGGTCTTTTTAAAGCCCCCCACATCACCACTGAACCCTCCTCTCGAGAGTCCTATCGAAAGACCTTTTTTGGTAACCTTGCCGTAACACTTCTTGGAGGCCATTACCTGACCGGTACTTGAGTCAACAATATACATAACCACATTTATCTCGGCCTCACTTCCTCCACCTCCGATTCTGAAGCCTTTGAAGCCGATTCCGCCCCCACCGCCCTGAGTCGCATCAGAAAAATGTGTAATATCTCCCTTAACCAGCAACTGGGCCGGCGTCATCTGGCCTGTAACTACCTTCTTGCCGCCACCGGCAGCCCTTCCGCTTGAGGCAAAGTCCTGCTCTGCCATAGCCTCACGCCTCATATCCTTTTCGCCCAATACAATAAATCTTCCAGTCTGATTCAAACTGTCAGTAAGCACCGCACCCCATGCATCTCCAAGATCCCACTGGCCTCTCCAGTTTGACTTGTTTTCAAATTTGGCCACACTTATGGAATAGCGAAGGCCACCTTCAGCAGCAATACACTGAACACAAGGTACTGTGACCAGGCAAAAAAGAACCGCTAAACCGGATATTATTCCCAGACATTTTTTCATTTTCTCCTCCTTGTTGAGTCAATATTTTTATAACCACATCATTGTGGCATTTTTTTACTACTCATTTAGCCTGACTAAAAAATGACATTTATCTGGTTACATTTAAGAAGTTACAGACAATAAAATCCAGGCCGGGATTATACATTTCAAAACCCTTTTAGAAACCCACCGGATGGTATAGATTAATAGAGTAAAAAGAAGGTATTGTCAATGCCTGCCATTTTAATTAGATAATGAAACTCATAAAACCCTCTCAGGAAGCAAAATAGAAAACGTCGTACCCTGACCTGGCTTAGACTCAAACGAGAGCTCTCCGCCATGTTCACTGATGATTTTCTGTGTTACAGGCAACCCAAGGCCTGTTCCCCTGTAACCCTTTGTGGTAAAAAAATCGGCAAAAAGCCTTTTCTGGGTATCCTCATCCATACCTGTTCCATTATCCGATACAATAAATCTGACACCGCCTACTTCCGGTCTTTCAGTCCTGATTTTCACAATTCCCTTTCCGCTGACGATACCCTCGAGAGTACAGGCATCAATGGCATTAGTGATCAGATTTAATAAACAGCTGTGTATCGCTGTCTCGTCCATGGCTACTCTGCCCAGTCCTTCTTTCAGATCGTGTTCTATTTTAACTCCTGAAAGTTTAGCCCTTTCTTCCATCAAGTCGATAAGTTCCTTCACAAGGGCATTTGGATCAACCAGCTGGTATTTTGGTTTCCTTTCCCTGGAATAGATCAGCATATCCATAACAATAGTGCCTATCTGGTCTATATTCTTCCTGATCATATCCCAGCCTTTCCCTACCAGTTCTAAATCATTTTTGGCAATGGCCGAATTAAGCACATACGCACCACCCTGTAGTCCTGTCAGAATATTCTTAATATAATGTGCAAGTCCTGCCATTGTGCTTCCCACCGCCGCCATACGTTCAGCCTTCTCCTTTTCTTTCTGAAGCCTGTAGATTTCACGCAGATCCTGAATAAAAACAACACTCCCAACCTCTTTTCCTGCTTCATAGATAAGTGTGCCTGAAAGTCTTACGGGAATTATTTCCCTTGCTTTGTTCAGGTGATCCGCATCCATATTAATAATTTTGCCTTCAGGGCCAAACTTATTGCCGTAAAAAGCCTCTCTTATATCCTTAGCGGTTTTCTCTGAAAGTATTTCCCGATATCTGACACGTCCTATAATTTCTTCGGGCTGATATCCCAGGATTTCCATAGCGCCCCGGTTAAAAACAGTAATCTTCCCCTTTTTATCGGTTGCAATAATGCCATCAATAGAGTTTTGAATCAGATTTTGAACAAAAGACTCTCGCCTTTTGATTTCCTGAGTCATTTTAACCCGTTCTGTAAAATCCTGATAACTGACTATTGCTCCCTGTATGTTACCGGCTTCGTCTTTGATTGGCGCTGCGTTTATATAAAGATAAGCTCCTCCCTCTCCGAGATTGGGAACAAAAAATTCAGATTCATACCCATCTTCTACAACAGATGATTTGTGCAGGTTCATGGCACTGATTACTTTATCCATTCTCTCCGCGTCGTTATCGATGATTACATCAGCCAGAAGAGGCTTCCTGTGATCATAAAATGGTTCCCACTGCCTGTCTGTTCCTATCATCTCCTCACTACGAAAACCCGTCAGCTTTTCGCATGCCTTGTTCCAGTAAATAATCCGGTGGTCTTTGTTCAGGACAAACATTGGGGCCGGTGAACCATATATGATACCTTCTGCGGTTTTTTTCTGTCTTTCCGTCTCCAGCTTCGAGGCCTTTAATTCCTTTGTTCGATCCTCTACGTCCTTTTCCAGCTTCTTTGAATATGTATCTTCAAATTTATCAGGCTTATCTGACAGTATAAGATTTAAAAAAAACCTGGCCGAAGTACTGTTAATAAATTTTACATTATATGGCTTTTCACGCTCAATGAGCCTGCTTAATTCCGGGTCTCCGGTCAGATCAATAAGGAAGTCCAGATCTTTAATGGAGAAAATATCGTGATAATCAGCAGTAGTAATGATATTCAATGACAGGGCTCTTTCTATGGCCGGAGCTTGAGGATTTATATCAGCAATAATCAGAATATTAATATTATGTTTCTGTTGGGATTCTTCAAACAGTAAATCCAGCAATTTTATGCATCCATGTCCGCCTCCGATTATTGCAATATTCGTCTTTTTCATAATTTCAACACTTTTTTCAGCATCCTGATTACCTTCTGCGGATCCAACGGCTTCTCAAGAAAGCCTTCATGCCTTAGCAATCCGCCATCCTTATCTCCATTTAAGCTCCTGTCAAAAAAAGACCTCAGGTCAATCCCGGTTTCAGCAGAGACACCTGTAACCATAATTACAGGAATCATTTTGAGATTATTATCCTTTTTTAGATCTTCCAGCATAGAAATGCCGCTTTTCTGTGGCATCATCAAATCAAGAAGTACGAGATCAGGGTTTTCTGATTTTACTTTCTCAAGGCCTATCTGTCCGTTGGGTGCGTCAATTGTACTGAATCCGTTATCCTGAAGCAGAGTGGACAGGAAAAGCACGATGTCAGGGTCATCATCTACAATCAATATCTTTTTTGATATATTTAAAGCTCCATCGTTAATCATTACAGTAATCACGGCCCCCTCTCAGTAATTAAACAGACCCTGGATATGCCAGTTTAAAATGATAGTTAAACAGATGTTGACTAAATAAGGCCTGGGTTTCTCTCCTTCTGAATCCTTTTCAAGGCCTGCCAGAGCCTCTCCACCTGGATTCTGGTCTCATCGAGAGCCCCCTCATTATTTATTACAAAGTCGGCATACCTGAGCTTTTCTTCTATTGGAACCTGAGCCTTTAGAATGTTTTCGGCATCTTCTAAACTTATTTTATCCCTGACAACCAGACGCCTTATCTGACTTGCCCTTGATATATAAACTACAATGACCTTTTGAAAAAGCCCCTGAAGGCCTATTTCAATCATCAGCGGCATAACCCCATGAACAATTGCGCCGGGACAATTCTGACTTATATCATTCAGCCTGTTTTCAAACTCCTCAAAAATCAATGGGTGTGTAATGCTCTCAAGAACCTTCCTTTTACCGGGATTCCCGAATACGATGGCTGATATTTTTTTCCTGTCAAGACATCTGTCTTCCTGAAGGACATTTTTTCCAAAATATTCAACTATTTTTTCCCATGCCGGTTTACCGGGTTCAACTACCTGCCTGGCAAGGATATCAAAATCAATAATCTCTGATCCAAGTACTCTAAGTATTTCAGCTACGGCAGTCTTTCCTGTAGCAATACCTCCGGTCAAACCTGCAAGTAAAAAACGGTTGCTTTCCCGCTGGACCTTCAGTCGTTTATAGCATTCCAAAGACATTGAAGATTCAATCATAATATCCTTCTCAATTCTGATCGACAAAAAATGAACTATTCCGCCCCAGGAAGCGGGGGCTTGTCCGCCGTGTTTATGGCGGGCTTGTCTGCCTCCGGCAGATTTAACCCTTAGAGATCAAAAAACAATATTCAAATGTTATTCAAAGAATTAATCCCGCCTGTAGCGGGGAATTTATAGCTGGTAAATGTGTATATTCAGAATAACACAGTCAGGCATAGACAGTCATTCTGTCAAGTATAACAGTTTTGAAAAAGTAACTTTACAATTATCGGTTGATTATTAGCAGTCATATAGAGAGATATCAAGATGAATTTTCCTTCCTGATTTGGTGCAGGCATATGGACAGGGATTTTACTGAACCATCAGCGAAATAAGAAGTAACCTTCGGGAGATCAGCCGCGGGATAGCAATATCTTTTTCAAGTGACAGGGGCTGATACTTTGTCTATTATAAAGAAAACATATAGTTAAAGGCGTAAAACATACTAAATACTGCACTGGCCCTGAAATGCCATC
>DAINAR010000073.1:0-12324 GCA_036733345.1 Deltaproteobacteria bacterium
ATTGAAGCCAATTTAATTTTTATAGCTGCTCTTGAGGCGTATTAACGGCCTAATGATAAGTGTAGATACCAAATTTATGAAGGAAGCTTTGCGTCAGGCACGTAGAGGTCTGGGCAGAACATCTCCCAATCCTGCCGTAGGGGCGGTGATTGTTAGAAATGGAAAGGTAATATCAGGCAGCTACCATAAAAAGGCCGGTTTTCCACATGCAGAAGTTGAGGTATTAAAGAAATTAGGTAAAAATATTCAGAAAGATGATATACTCTATGTAACTCTTGAACCTTGTAATCACTATGGAAAAACCCCCCCTTGCACTAAAGCTATTTTAGAAAGCGGTATCAGGAAAGTAGTAATCGGCACAAGGGATCCCAATCCAGGTGTTCAGGGTGGCGGGTGTGAATTTTTAAGAGGTAAAGGTGTCGAGGTAGTAACAGGTGTTTTAGAAGAGGAATGCAGACAGCTAAATGAAGTCTTTTTTAAATACATTTCATCAAATCGCCCTTTTGTAATTGTAAAATCAGCCTTGACCCTGGACGGATGGAGTGCGACGGTAACCGGGGATTCGAAATGGATAACAAACGAGGAATCAAGGCAATTTGTTCACAGGTTAAGAGATAGAATAGACGTGATAATGGTTGGAGTGGGGACGGTTTTATCTGATAATCCTCAGCTGACAACGCGTCTTTCACATGGACGAGGCAGAGACCCTATCCGCCTTATTGTAGATACTGAATTAAAAACTCCTTTAAACGCCAATGTAATTAATCATAGCTCCTTGGCTGATACTATTTTGGTTGTTGGCCCAAATGTTTCGTCTCAGCATATTGAAAACTATCAAAAAAAAGGTGTCTCAGTTATTGTTTGTCCTATCAAAAACGGAAGGATAGATCTAAATGCACTAATGGACATTTTGGGAAAAATGTCACTGTCAAGCCTGCTGGTTGAAGGCGGAGCTTCTATAATAGGATCAATAATCAGAGAAAGACTTGTAGATAAGTTTTACATTTTTAAATCCCCAAAAATTCTTGGCGGGGATGATGGTATTGCAATGGCTGAAGGAAGGGGTCCAAGAGAGATGAGTCGTTGTATATCATTAAGTAAAATTCAAACAAAAAGATTTGCAGATGACATTCTTATAGTGGGCTACCCAACATTCTAGATTAATTTTCATCCTTTTCTTTTTTTAGTGTTTTCAGCTCTTTCAACTAAAAAAGAATTGAGGTCTTTAAGAGTTACAAGATAAAATGTTTACCGGATTAGTAGAAGGCATCGGGATTGTAAAGGATGTCAGGCAAAAAACAGATGATATGCGACTGACTGTTTCACCTGTTTTTGATATGAAGGATATCAAGGTGGGAGAGAGCATTGCTGTTGACGGTGTATGCCTGACGGTAACTGAAGTGTTAAAAGATCGCTTCAGCATGGACGTTTCAGGCGAGACTCTTTTGAGGAGTACTCTCCATAATTTGAGACAGGGAAATGAGGTTAATCTGGAAAGGGCATTACTCCTTACTGACAGGCTTGGAGGGCACCTGGTTTCAGGTCATGTGGATGGAGTCGGCGTAATATTAAAAAAGGAAAAAAAAGAAAGATATTTTCTTATTAAGATAGAAATTAATGAACAGCTTTCAAGATACACTATTGAGAAAGGTTCAATTGCAGTAGACGGGATCAGTTTAACCATAAATCGATGTGAGGATAGGTTTTTTGATGTAAATATTATACCTCAGACCGCAAAGGAAACTATTATTTTGCGAAAAAAAGTTGGAGATATGGTAAATATTGAAACGGATATGATAAGTAAATATGTTGAAAAACTTATTTTAGGAAAAGAGTCAACAAATAGAAGAAACATAAATACAGGCATTGATTTTGAGATGCTTTTGAAAAGAGGTTTTATTAAATAGAATGACTATTTCAAAGATAGAGGAGATATTAGAGGATTTGAGGCAGGGCAGGATGATAATTCTTGTCGATGATGAGGACAGAGAAAATGAGGGAGATTTAACTATAGCAGCTGAGAAGATCACCCCTGAAGCCATAAATTTTATGGCAAAATATGGACGAGGCTTAATATGTTTGACCCTGAGCCCGGAAATTACTGAAAGGCTGAAATTGCAACCGATGGTTTATAATAATCGGTCAGCGTTCAAAACCGCCTTCACCACATCGATCGAAGCAAGATCTGGAGTAACAACGGGCATATCAGCAGCTGACAGGGCTCATACAATTTTGACTGCTGTAGCAGATGATTCCAAACCGGAGGACCTTGTTCAGCCGGGTCACGTATTTCCCATAAGGGCGAGAAGGGGTGGAGTGCTGTTCAGGACTGGCCAGACAGAAGGCTCAGTTGATTTGGCGCGACTCGCTGGCCTGAAACCTGCCGGGGTGATATGTGAGATAATGAACGAGGACGGCACTATGGCTCGAATGCCCGAACTCAAGAAATTTTCAAAGAAATATGGGATCAAAATTGCTACAGTGGCAGATGTCATTGAGTATCGGATGCGAAAGGAGTCTTTTGTTCATAAGACTGAGGAGACTATTTTGCCCACACCTTTTGGTGAGTTCAGGGCCATGGCTTTTGTTAATGATATTGACGATAACGAACATCTTGCATTGGTGAAAGGTGATATTGACCCTGAAAAGGAGATTATGGTCCGTGTTCATTCCGGATGTCTCACCGGAGATGTATTCGGATCATATCGTTGTGATTGCGGTGAGCAATTAAAGATGGCTATGTCTATGGTTCAGAAGGAAGGCCTGGGGGTCATATTATATCTTCAGCAGGAAGGCAGAGGGATAGGTCTGGCAAATAAAATCAGGGCTTATGCATTGCAGGATAAAGGTTTTGATACTGTTGAAGCAAATGAGGAACTGGGTTTTGACGCAGACCTGAGAGACTATGGAGTGGGTGCCCAGATTTTAGCTTCACTTGGAATAAAAAAGATGAAGTTAATGACGAATAATCCCAAAAAAGTAATCGGTTTAGAAGGTTATGGTCTTGAGGTCACCGGGAGGGTACCGATTGAGATCGAGCCAAGGCCTGAAAATCGTAAATATCTAACGACAAAATGTGAGAGACTTGGACATCTTATGAAGTTTTTTGAAAAACCGGTTGTTTGAAATTTGAAATGGGTTATCCGGAATTCAGTTTTTTAAGTTTATTCCGGGACGCGTAATCAACGGGAGGTATATATGCCCAGAATAATTGAAGGCCGTCTATCGGCAGAGGGTTTCAGATTTGCCATTGTAGTAAGCAGGTTCAACGATTTTATCAGTTCAAAACTTGTTGAAGGCGCCATTGACGCCCTTACAAGACATGGAGCATCTGATGATAAGATTTCCTTAGTAAAGGTTCCTGGGGCCTTTGAAACTCCGCTTGCAGCAAAAAAGTTGGCGAAAAGTAATAAATATGATGCTGTTATATGCCTTGGAGCTGTTATACGCGGGGGTACCCCACATTTTGATTATATTGCATCTGAAGTTTCAAAGGGGATCGCAAATGTTGCCCTGGAAAGCGGTGTTCCTGTTGCCTTTGGAGTTTTGACTACAGATAATCTGGAACAGGCTATTGAAAGAGCGGGATCAAAATCAGGAAATAAGGGTTATGATGCTGCTATATCGGCCATAGAGATGCTTAATCTGTTTAAAGAATTGGAATAAATAATGCTGCTTGTTTTTTTGGTGATAAGCATTTAGTTATATTTATTTAATCCTTAATGTTTGACGGCTTGGTAAAAAGTGTATCTCCCAGCGAGGGCGGGATTTAATAAGCGCTGTCCCGCATCCTTTTTCTCCTGTTTGTGTATTGGATACAGTAAGTTGCCACGGTAAAGTTTTTCAGGCAAGTCATATGATACGGAATCATCAGTCGTTAGCGGGAACGCTATTTCTCTTGGCTGTTTGTTCATCGTTTAACCTCCGTTTTAAGTTGGCTCTTTTTCCAAATCCGTCCGTAATTCGGTTTTTCATTAGTCCACTAGACTTCATGGTAATATATACGGCGAACGCATTTTTCATTGATTATAGCGTGTGGCGGTGAGCGAAATTAAGTGGTAGTTTTTTTCGAAGGCGGAAAATTCCCGGTAGCTTGCTGCTGGTTTTTCAAATGGATTTTCTTAAATTTATTAAAGGTTTTCATATCAAGTTTTTAGGAATTTCTCTGAGATTCAATGATAAAAAATGGGTAAAAGAAGAAGGGCCAGAGAGCTTGCTTTGCAGGTCTTGTTTTCTTTGGAATTCATCCATGATGATCCAAATGATGCATTTGAGCTGATATGTGGAAATTTCAATTTTCCAAAGTCAATCAGGTCATTCTCAAAAAAGCTTGTTTTGGATGTTTATCAACAAAAAGGGGAGCTTGACAGGCTGATCGGGAAGGCATCAGAGAACTGGCGTGTGGAAAGGATGGCCAGATTAGACAGGTGTATATTGAGGCTGGCTGCCCTGGAAATCATATTTCTTGAAGACATTCCTCCGAGAGTATCCATTGATGAAGCAGTAGAATTGGGAAAAAAATTCGGCAGTGAAAATTCCAGCAGGTTTATTAATGGATTATTGGACAGTATTTTAAATTCGCTTGATAAAAAGGAACAGTAAAACTTGATGGACTCGTAAAAAGTCGTCACTCCGTCACCGCGCTTGACGCGGGGCCGGAATGACAGAAAAAGAGAATTTGTGACTTTTTTCGAGCTCATCAGACTTGCTGCAGTTACTTTTCGTTTTCTTCTCAGTATCTTGTGAAAAAAAATAATCCCTGGTTAACTCATGATAACCATGTAATGTTTAATAAATAATCATTATGAATTAATTGAAAGGAAAGATATACAATGAAATATGAACCCCAGAAAATTGAAGCTAAATGGCAGACTTTTTGGGAAGAGGAAGGCCTTTTTAAAGTTACTGAAGATTCAACACGTGAAAAATACTATCTTCTGGAGATGTTTCCTTATCCCTCAGGAAAAATACATATGGGGCATGTACGCAATTATACCATTGGAGACGTCGTAGCCAGATATAAAAGAATGCTTGGTAAGAACGTTCTTCACCCGATGGGATGGGATTCCTTTGGTATGCCTGCTGAGAATGCTGCTATTGAGAATAATACACATCCTGCACAGTGGACCTCAGATAATATTGATGCAATGAAAGCACAATTAAAGATGATGGGCTTCAGCTATGACTGGGGCAGGGAGGTTACGACCTGTGACCCTGAATACTATAAATGGGAACAGCTGATTTTTTTAAGAATGTATGAAAAGGGACTTGCTTATAAAAAACGCTCTTTTGTTAACTGGTGCGAAAAATGCCAGAGTGTTCTTGCTAATGAGCAGGTGGTAAATGGTTGTTGCTGGCGCCATACCGATCAGGAAGTCAACATGAAAGAAATGGATAGCTGGTTCCTTAAGATCACGGATTATGCCGATGAAATTCTTGATTATTGTGACAGGCTTCCAGGATGGCCGGATAGTGTTTTGAAAATGCAAAAGAACTGGATTGGAAAAAGCTATGGGGCCATTATTCGGTTTCCTCTTGTGGATTCGGATAAGATTATAGAGGTTTTTACAACAAGGCAGGACACAGTCTTCGGTGCAACTTTCATGTGTCTAGCACCTGAACATCCCATGGTAAACGAGATAATTAAAGGTTTACCACAGGAAGAAGAAGTTCTTGCTTTTATAGAGCGTACACTCAAAATGGATAATTTTTTGAGAACAGCGGATTTTACTTCAAAAGAAGGTGTTTTCACTGGAAGATACTGTTTTAATCCCGTGACAAATGAACAGATTCCGATCTACGTGGCTAATTTTGTTCTATTTGATTATGGAACTGGGGCAATTATGGCTGTGCCAACTCATGATCAGAGAGATTTTGAATTCGCCAAGAAATATGGTCTGCCTCTGAGAGTAGTTATCAGTCCTCCAGATCAGCGTATCGATGAGGATACAATGACAGAAGCCTATGTCGAGGAAGGGGTTTTGATAAATTCCCATCCCTTTAATGGCCAGCGGAATATGGAAGCTCTGGATTCAATCGCTGAGTATCTTGAATCAAAAGGTCTCGGCCGTAAGACAGTAAATTATAGACTTAGAGATTGGGGTATATCACGGCAGCGTTACTGGGGAGCACCCATACCAATCATCTATTGTGATAAATGCGGCACAGTGCCTGTTCCGGAAGATGATCTCCCGGTTGTTCTCCCTCTGGATCTTGACCTGAGATCAAATGGAGCGTCCCCTTTGCCTTTTGAGCCATCATTTTTTGAAACCGTTTGTCCTAAGTGTAAAGAGAAGGCAAGGCGTGAAACAGATACAATGGATACATTTGTAGAGTCTTCCTGGTATTTTGATCGATATGCCTGCCCTGACTTTGACCTTGGACCCCTTGATGTAAATAAAGTGAATTACTGGATGCCTGTAGATCAATATATTGGAGGTATTGAGCATGCAATCCTCCATTTACTTTATTCACGATTCTACACTAGAGTTATGAATGATTTTGGCTATTTAAGTATCAGGGAACCATTTTCCAACCTGTTGACTCAGGGAATGGTTTGTAAAGAGACTCAGCAGTGTCCTACACACGGATATCTATACCCTCATCAGGTCAAGGAAGGCCTGTGCTCCATATGCCAAGCTGAAGTTATTACAGGCAGCACTGTAAAGATGTCAAAATCAAAACGGAACGTGGTAGATCCCCAGGATTTAATTGACCAGTATGGTGCTGATACTGTTCGAATGTTTTGTCTGTTTGCCTCCCCTCCCGAAAAAAGTCTGGAATGGAGCGATCAGGGAGTTGAGGGATCTTACCGCTTTTTGAATCGCGTTTGGCGTCTTATTATTGACAATCTTGAAGATTTGAAAAGAGTTTCGAGCTACGATGGCAAGGCATCATTAAGGGGTCAATTAAAATCCCTTCACCGTAAAACACATCAGACTATTAAAAAGGTTACAAACGATATTGAGGATCGTTTTCATTTTAATACTGCAATATCAGCTGTTATGGAGCTTGTAAATGAAACTAATCAATTAATTAACAGTAATGAAAAAACGGATGATATTGCCTGGTCTGTAATTAGAGAAGCTGTTGAGAATACAGTTGTATTGCTTTCGCCGGTAGTACCACATATTACTGAAGAGTTGTGGCAGATCCTTGGTCATAAGGGAAGCCTTTTGGAAGTTAATTGGCCTCAATACAGAGAGGAGTCTCTTAAGGAGGAAGAGATGCTCATAGTATTGCAGGTGAATGGTAAGGTAAGGAGTAAAATCCAGGTGCCTTCTTCCTTTAATCAGAAACAAATTGAGACAAAAGCCCTGGAAGATGAACGCATAAAACAATATACCAGCGGAAAAACGATTCAAAAGGTCATCGTGGTTCAAAATAAACTTGTTAATATTGTTGTTAAAAATTGATATGCATTTTAATTCCAAATACTTTTAATATGTACAACTGTAATATTGTCCGTTATTAGTAGAGATGAAACAGAGAAATTCCCTTTGACAAGGGGGTACGCGCTTTACAATAAAGGGTTTATAAATGGTACTGTCTATTTTTGCTAACGCAGTTTCAAGATTCAGATTATTAATAGTATTCTCAGTATCGTTACTGTTTATTGGCTGTGGTTATCATTTACGAAAAACTGGGGAGCCGACTGGAATTGAGATGAAAAGTCTGGCTATCCCACTTATGGCAAGCACTTCTTCATCTTTAGGATTTGAAGGAGATTTCACTCGTTTTATTCGGGAACAGTTTATAAGCCATTCAAAAGTGCCTCTTGTATCAAAAGACAAGGCAGAGTTTGTTTTGATAGGAAAAATTGTTGAAATCAATACCGAGCCATTAAGTTACAGCTCAATCCGAAAGGAAATTCATGGTGAGACAATTACATATGATGAGACTAAACAACGCCGTATTCAGATAATAGTCAGCCTAAAGTTGGTAGAGAGAGCAACCGGGAATATTATATGGGAGAATAGATCAATGGAAGGAAAATCTTCTTTTTCGCTTGGAACAGATCAATTGCAGACACGATATAATCAAAGAATGGCAGTCCGCAACATTGCAAAGACTCTTTCAGAGAAGATTTACCTTAAATCAGTGGAAAGATTTTAATGCCAGAAGCGATTTCGCCTGAATATATATTAAAACAGCTTCAAAACGGGCAGTTATCACCAGTTTACCTCTTTTATGGCCCTTGTGAATTTCGATTAGAAAGAACTCTCGACAGTATCCGAAGGGAATTCATCCCGGAGTCTGCAAGGGATCTCAATCTCCAGGTTTTTTATGGTGATAGTTCTTCTCCGGGAGACATAATTGCCGCAGCAAGTTCTTTACCTTTTCTTTCTCAAAGAAGGCTCATTATTGTCAGAAGGACTGAGGAGTTTTCGCCAGCAGACTTGGAAGCATTTATTTCTTACATTGAGAAACCTGTTGAATCGACCTGCCTGATATTTATATCCTCAAAACCTAATTTCAGCAGAAAATTTTATAAAAAAATCATGGACCTTGGTTCGGGTGCAAGTTTTCAGGAATTGGATGATAGAGACCTGGTGCCCTGGCTTAAGGAAATGGCAGAGGAAATTGGCTTGCGTATTGATGTCAAGGGGTGTTTCCATTTGCAGCAGATAGTTGGAAATCAATTAAGGGATCTCTATACCGAACTTGAGAAACTTTATCTTTGCTATGGAGATAAGCGAGTCAGTGTTGATGAGGTTAAGGGCCTTGCAGTTTTCAGCCGTAGTTATACTATTTTTGAGCTTATGGATGAAATCTCTTTTAAAAGGAAATCTGAGTCTCTGTCAGCACTAAAAAGATTCATGGAAGATGAGAAAGATGGAGCCTTGAGAATCCTGGGAATGCTTAATCGCCAGATCGGATTGTTGTTGAGTGTGAAATCAATATTATCGGCTGGCGGGAAGATTTCGGATGTGAGTCGTAAGTTAAAAATGGCCAATTTTTTCGCAAAGAAGTTGGTGAAGCAATCTTCAATATGGGATTCGGATGATCTTGAGAGATTTATTCATCTTTTATATAAAGCAGATGGACTGTTGAAATCAGGTTCGGATGCAAATACTATATTGGAAAATATAGTATTCAATTTGTAGAGTGCTTTGATACTTATAGAAACGATTAAACAACATAAAAAGGGGAATAATTTAAAAGCATTTTACCCCTAATTAACCATAAAAGAATTAAGCTTGCTCGTTTTCCTATTCTGGTAAAAGTCACACTTATAGTTATGAACTGATATTATTTACCTGACGTGCAAGGCGTGATATTTTTCTTGCGGCCTGATTTTTATGAATTATTCCCTTTGAAGTGGTCTTCTGAATTATAGAAACTGCCTTAATCAGGTTTTGTTGGGCCTGCTCCTGAGAGTTATCAGATATAGCAGTCCTCACTTCCTTGACAGTTTTCTTGATTCTGGTTTTGAAGCTCTTATTTCTTAACCGTTTAACTTCATTTTGTTTGGCTCTTTTAAGCGCTGATTTATGATTCGCCAAATTGGTACCTCCAAAAAATTTATTAAAAAAGGTAATTAAACTATATTTGATTAAATTGTCAAGAAAATTTTCTACTATTAAAATTTCGACTATTTGAAAATATGGCAACATCAGACGATAATAAAATAACCCGTTCTGCAGGAGTAGTAAGTTTTTATACTTTTTTAAGCAGAATTCTGGGCCTGATTCGTGATATGGTAATTGCATCTTTATTTGGCTCAAGTATGGCTGCTGATGCCTTTTTTGTTGCGTTTCGCATTCCAAATCTTTTAAGACGCCTGTTTGCAGAGGGGTCACTCACTATATCCTTTATTCCAATTTTTACCGAATATTTAAATATAAAAGGCAGAGAGGATGCCTTTAACCTCGCAAGAATTGTCTTGACATTACTCTCTGTAATTCTTGCAGTAATTTCAATTCTTGGTGTTATTTTTTCTCCCTGGATAGTAAGAATCCAAGCATTTGGTTTCGGAACTTCGAGTATCAAGTACGATCTGACAGTGTTACTCACACGTATCACTTTTCCTTATATATTTCTTATCAGCATCGTTGCTTTTTTTATGGGTGTGCTGAATTCTTTAAGACATTTTGCAGCACCTGCAGCAGCGCCAATTTTTTTGAATCTTGGCATTATCGGGGCAGCTTATTTTATTTCTCCTTACTGTGATCAGCCCATTGTTGGTATAGCTATAGGAGTATTGATAGGCGGGTTCATGCAGATTTGTCTTCAGATACCCTGGGTTATCAAAGAGGGAATAAGGCTTTTTCCAAAATGGCAATTAGACCATCCCGCACTGAAGAAGATGGGCCTTCTTATGGTTCCTGCGATTTTTGGATCTGCAGTATACCAGTTTAACCAGTTTATCGGCACTCTTTTAGCTTCTTTTCTTGAAGAAGGCAGCATATCCTGGCTTTACTATGCTGATCGACTTGTGCAGTTTCCTTTGGGGATTTTTGCTATTGCCATCAGTACGGCTGCACTTCCGTCACTTTCTACCCATATCGTAAAAAAAGACTATAAACAGTATGGCGATACGTTAAGTTATGCCCTGAGTATGGTTTTTTTTATAACATTGCCATCCATGGTTGGTTTAATTGTCCTTGGAAGACCTATAATATCTATTATATTTGAAAGGGGAGCATTTGATGCTTATTGTTCATTAATGACAAGTCAAGCTCTGTTATTTTATTCAATAGGTCTATGGGCTTTCTCCGGGATCAGGGTTATAGTTTCAGGTTTTTATGCAATTCAGGATACTGTGACTCCGGTAAAAGTTGCCGTCATAGCATTGGGAACCAATTTGATACTCAGTCTGGTGCTAATGGCGCCTATGAAGCACAGCGGTCTCGCTTTTGCTTTATCTCTCTCATCAGCAGTGCAATTTTTTCTATTAATCCTGTTTTTGAAAAAAAAAGTTCATGTAGGTAATATTAAATATGTTTTTGTGTCAGGCATAAAGTTCGCTTTTGCAGCTGCTGTTATGGGACTGGGGGTTAAATACTTTAACTCTAAATGGTTGGTTATGGATTCAGGTCTTGGATTATGGATATTGGTAATAAAGCTCACAACCCTCATCATAATAGGACTGGTAATATATTTTTCTGTTGTCAAAATGCTTGGATGTCAAGAAGTTACATCGATTATGAATCTTTTTAAGGCAAGGAAAAAGGGTTATAAAATTTAAATATACATAAATAAAAAGAAATAAAAGCAGACAGGCATGATCGAAGCCATGAAACAGCAGCTACTTTATTGCTCCAGAAATTCTATCAGCTGTTTCTTTAATTATTTTCATATCTCCCTCTTTTATTTCCCATGATGAAACCGGCAATTCAGGTTCTTCATTTGTGCGAGGAATCAGGTGGAGATGATAATGCATTACAATCTGGTTGGCTCCCCGTCCGTTAAGTTGAAGACAGGCAACACCTATCGGATTCAGTGCGTCTTTAATCGCCTGGATGACTTTCTTTGAAGCTAAATGTACCTCAGTCAGGTCTTCTTCAGATATTTCCCACAAGCTGTTTGCATGTTTTTTTGGAATTATAAGAGTATGCCCTTTTGAAATTGGATTAATATCCTCAAAGGCTAATACGCTATCATTCTCATAGACTTTAAAGCTTGGAATTTCTCCTTTTACTATTTTGCAAAATATGCAGTCTTCCATACATGCCTCCTAAAGCGTTTATTAATACTTAATATTACTTATTAAATTCCTAAGTGGCAAAAGCTCACTATCTTTTAAATAATGCAGTAATCTATTCAGGGTTTTTAATGCAACAGGGATATATGACTCAAAATATTTTTTGCTCATTTTTTTTGTAAGATATGAAAATGCACCAAGTATCTGCAGATTTCTCTGAATAGCCAAATATAGAAAAGATTGTTCAAAAGAGTCGTTTAAATGGAAATAATGTTCACGTATCAGAGTAAGGTAGCTTTTATAAATATCATATCTCTGCCTGAAAGACAAATTGGGATAAGGATCAATTATGAGGGATGCCAGGTCATAACCGAGAGGTCCAAGCCTTCCTCCCTGCCAGTCTATAAATCTAATTTTACCTTCATAAATCATTATATTTCTTGACTGAAAATCCCGATGCAGAAAATAATCAGCACCATGAACAGAGGCTTTTTCACTCAAATAATTGAATGGAGCATCAAGCTCCGGCCATTCTTTTTTGAGACCAAGATAGAGATAAAGAAAGGCGTCTCTAAAATAGTTGGCTTCGTACTGACGCGTTACGATATGATCATACCGTTTTGTTTGGAAACACCATGAAGTATCAAATCCTTTAGAACCGTCCATTTGTAATAGAA
>DAINAR010000074.1:0-12000 GCA_036733345.1 Deltaproteobacteria bacterium
AATCATCATCCGCTTTCCCGTGGAATCGGTATCCGGATTGGCGTGGATTATACATCCATCCAGAAGCCAAGGGGCTAGGTTTAACGGATCACTCCCTTTGCCTTTAGCTTAGACAAATAAAATTTGCCTATCTCCAAAGACAATTATCATGCAAAGCATAACTCTGTGTGATGTACATGAATTGTTCGTAATATTATTAATCGATTGTATTCAGGATAACGCAAATAACATACCATAAAAAAGGCAGGGATTTGGTGGTGTCAATATATTGATATTATTGATATTTGTGAAGGTATGCATTGTTTTTATTATACAGTGCTATCTTAGAGATGCATAGTGGAAATGTGTTATTGGATAATATCTAAACAATTGTTATATAAATCCTATGTTCTTATACAATGAATTAACTTATAAAATCAGTTGATTAGAGGACATTTTATTTTGACTTTTACTTGAAGCCGATATTGATGGTAAAAATAAATGCTTCCCATAAGGGACATGCAGCATTTCGGTAGCATGCAATCAAAAACTATTCTTTTTTATCCCATAGCGTCTCATAATCCTTTGCAAGGATGCCCGTTTAATATTTATCTCTCGGGCTGTCTTGGAAATATTTCCCTGATTTCTTTGTAACGCATTGGTAATAAATGTTCTTGTGAAATTATCCAAACATTTTGTTTTTGCTACATTAAAATCCAGTTCAGATACTTGAGATAAAATATAACCGCATTCTTTTGTAGGCGAGATTGTATTTCTAATTTTTTGGGGCAGATGCATAAATTTTATATGTTGATCATCTGCTGTTATAACAGCATGTTGTATCGTATTCTCTAACTCTCTAATGTTTCCGGGCCATGCATATGAATTTATAGATTCTATAAATTCTTGGCCAAAAGTCAGGTTAGGCTTGTTATATTTTTTTTTAAAGATTTTTAAGAAATGTAAGCTTAAAGGAAGAAGGTCATCATTCCTTTCTCTCAAAGGTGGAATTTCGGTTTTGACAACATTTAAGCGAAAAAAGAGATCTTCTCTGAATTTTCCATTTTCTACCAAAGTATCGAGATTTTTATTTGTAGCAGCAATTATGCGCGTGTTAATCTTTACTTTTTTTGTACTCCCGACTGGCGTTATCTCATGTTCTTGAACAACACGAAGGAGTTTTCCCTGCAGTCTTAAAGGTAGTTCACTTATTTCATCAAGGAGTAATGTCCCTTTAGCTGCAATTTCAACATAACCTTTTCTGTCTTCATTTGCACCCGTAAAGGCCCCCTTAACATAGCCAAACAATTCACTCTCTAATAAGCTCTCACTCAATGCAGCGCAATCAACAACCACAAATGGGGCTTCATTTCTTGGGCTTTTATCGTGGATAATCTTCGCAATCAAGCTCTTACCTGTGCCACTTTCTCCTTGAATAAGAACATTACAATCTATGGCGGCAATTTTATCAACTAGGGAGATGATTTTTATAACTTTACTGTTATTACTTACGAAATCATGGTGCAGAGTGAGTTCCTTAAGCTTTTTTTTCAGATTATTTACTTCCTCTTCTTTCCTTTTCTCTTCTGTTAAATCAGTTGCCAAACCTATCATGGCAATAGGGGCCCCATTTTCATTTCGAAGAGGAATGCAAACGATAAATGCAGGAAATTGTGTACCGTTTTTTTTCTTTAAGAGTACTTCACCCCTAAAAATATTACCTTTTCTGATTTCTGCTAAAACGTTTGGCTTTTTGACACCAAGTATTGTCACGTGTCTTCCAAGTACATCTTTTGCATCATATTGAAATTCTTTCTCTGATCCATTATTAAAAAATATGATTATGCCGTTCAAGCTAACAACAATTATCGATTCATTGATATTTTCGACTATATTCGTTAAGAAATTACGGGTTGTTTTTTTAAGCTCTAAGATTAAATCTTTCCAGTTCGTCAGACTATCCATGTATAAAAATCCTTTCCGAAATATTCTATAATAGATAATGTCATCATTCAGCTCTACAGTATATGAAACCTTGTCAGTATTAGCTTTACAAGATGGTGGCTTAACCCCGTATCCACTTTTTCGGGCAAAGATTACCAAGGGTTTCTTCCTGGCTTTCGGAAATATCCATTGCTGCTTCCTATTTTCCGAAGGGGCACAGCGGATAGCGACAAACGTCACAATTATAGCACATACCACCGTGCGCCATTAATGCAATGTCTTTTCTTGTAAGGGATTCCCCGGCCAAAACTCGAGGCAAGATCAGGTCAAAAATTGTGGCCCTGTAGAAAAGGACGCAGCCAGGTAATCCTAACACGGGGACAGAACCAAACCGTCCATATAAAAACATGGCGCCGGGAAGGACAGGCGTGCCATACACTATATCCCTTGCTCCAGCCTCATATATTGCCATACGTGTTATATCGTCAGGATCAACACTCATGCCTCCAGTTACCATAATAAGCTCGGCATCATTTTGAAGCAACTCCTGAATCTTCGTTACAATCTTTATCTTGTCATCCGGTACAAATGATATATCATTGATTTCACAATCGAAAAACTCAAGCTTTTTTTTGACGACAGGAGCAAATTTATCTTCGATGAGCCCAGTGTAGACCTCTTTACCAGTGACAACAAGAGAAATTTTGGGTCTTGATAAGGGCTTAACAGAAAAAATACCATCGGCATCTTCAGCGATCTTTACAGCAGCGTTGAGTATCTTTTCTTCAATAACCAGTGGGATAGCTCTGGCTGCTGCCACGATATCATTTTTTTCAACAAGAGTGTTGTTGTGTCGTGAGGAACAGGAGATATCGGGAACAAGGTTAACCTCGATCAGGGCATCAATGTTTACCTTCAAAAGACCCCTGTGACTCGCTTTTAGAGATATTTTGCCTTCCGAAGGTTTTGGGTCAAAAACAACACCAGTACCAGCAAATGCCGTACAAAGCCTGACTGCCGCATCGTCTTCGTGGACTTCACCAGGATCTAGATGCAGCACAAAGAGATGTTCTTTTCCAACACGTCTCAGATGCAGCAGGTCTTCTTCAGTTATGATATGTCCCTTTTTAAAAGCTGGCCCCTTGAACTGGCCGGGGATAATTTCAGTGACATCGTGTGCCAGAACCGTCCCCACGGCCTGTTCAATGGGAATTGACTTCGCTGAAGATTTATATTTATTTGACATAGAATGGCCTCCTTAATCTTTATTATATTTCACATTAAGCCACGTCATGGCCACATCATAATCGAATTATTTACCACTCATGTGGTTAGAACACCCTCTTCTAAATATGGTGTACTTGTAACGTGGATTTACCTGACAAAACTGTCACAGTCCTCTTCAATGTCCACAGTGGCAGAAGTAGTTCAGCCCCAGCAAGTTAGCCGCGCCAGAAAATGTGATTCCGCAAAATATAACCGGTTTGGATATCTTAAATTGCTCGAAAATACCATTGACCATGGTGGTACCCGTAACTAAGGCTATATCACACCACCTCAAGTTTTCCTCTGTTTTTAGAGGGCCATTTATCACCACCAAAAATTTCTCCTGGCCGATGTTGTCACGGTCCATATCTGCAACCCGCAATTCAAACTTGCCGGTCAAATCACCATACATATCAGTGAATGCCTGCCCCAAGGAACCTCTAAATTCCGCCTGCATCAAGCGTTTCTCTGCCAGTTACCAGTAGATAATCTTTGTCCTCGGGTTTTCCAATAGCTTACTCAGGAGAGAAAGAAACCGCTTTAATCACAACTTTCTCTGTTTCAAGATCATTTTGCTTTATAGTTCGAGCAAATTCTTTTTTAATAATGTCATAGATTTTTCCATCGCCTCTCTTCGTCTCGATAAACTTTTATACTCCTCAACTTCAATATCAAGAATACATCTTTACCCACCACGAAATCCATATCATGATATATATGGTGTGGCATCTCAGCTAACAAATGGTTTTCCCCTGCCTCTACGTTCAATCTGACCATACTATCATCAACGTCGATATCAGTAATGATTCCCTTAAATCGGTTGACATCCGGTCCAGGTGGTTTGCTTTCAGAAACATAAATGTCCCGTGGAAGCAGAGCAATTTTTTTCACCTTATTCCCATCATCGGGAATTATTATGGGAAGCCCTCCACAACCAACTTCCATAACTCCCTTGCCCAGACTGTTACAGTACAAACAATCCAGAATGTTAGGAGTTCCAATAAAGTCAGCAACTTTTTTACTCTCAGGATAAAAGAACACATCTTCAGGTTTACCTACCTGTTCTATGTGCCCACTTTCAATTACAGCTATTCTGTCTGCTATTTCTTCAGCTTCGGTCAGATTATGAGTAACATATATAGTAGTAATACCCAGCCTGCTATGCAGCTGCTTCAGTTCCATCCGCAAGTACTTCGAAGTTTGTACATCCAAACTACTTAATGGTTCATCCAAAAGCAGAATCTTGGGAGAAAGAGCCAGTGCCCTAGCCAAAGCGACTCTTTGTTTTTCACCACCACTCAGCTTCATAGGGTAACGGGATGCAAGGTGCTTTATCTTCATCATCCTCAATAATTCCTCAACTCGTGCGTTCACATCATGTTGAGGCCACTTCTGAATTTTTAAACTATAGGCTATATTTGATGTAACATTCAGATGAGGGAATAAGTACAAATTTTGAAACAGATAACCTATCTTTCTCTTGCTGGGCAACAATTGATCCACTGGGATACCATCAAAAAGCACCGACCCTTCATAGGTTATCAATCCAGCGATAATGTTCAGCAAAGTACTTTTTCCTGCAGCGTTTGATCCCAGCAACACAAGAAATTCCTTGTCAAACACCTCTAGATTGACGTTATGACAAACATACTTGGATATATTTTTAAGTCTAATAAAGGGCATACTACCTCAAATGGACCGTTAATTTCGCCTCTATAAATGCAAACATTTTTTCAAAGGAAAAGCACATCACAGATAAAACCACCAGGCAGACAATGATGATATCCATTCTCATCAGGCTTTCTGCCTTCATCATCAGCGCTCCGATACCGGTTGGAATAGCTACCATTTCCGCCGCTATTACCACACGCCATGCCATTCCAGATTCAAGCCTCAACCCGGTAAAGATGTTGGGCAGTGCCAGGGGTATAACCACTGATGTCAAAATATTCATATCAGAGGCACCTAGTGTTCTTGCCACCTGAATGTAATTTTTGTCTACAGTCCTGATGCCAGTAGCCGTATTGTAAAGGATAGGGAAAAAAGAGCAGATAAATATTATAGCAATTGGCAAGGCTTCACCAATGCCAAGCCATAACATCAAGAGTGGCAACCAACCTAAAGCCGGAATAGGAAAAATGAGGCTAACTATTGGATTCAATGCTTTATTTATCACATCTTTCCATCCCATAATAATTCCCACAAATAATCCAGCAATAGAACCAGCAGAAAAACCAATAAGAACCCGAATCAAGCTGCTCAGGAAGTTATGCCCAAGCACTTTGTTGGCTGTCAGGTAATAGAATTCCATTACCACTGTGAAGAAAGAGGGGAACAAGCTCTGACCCGGGATTAGGTTTAATCGGGCAACTATTTCCCACATCATCAGAAATATGAATACTGGCAATATCCCCCACCCCGGTTTAAACCTTTTAAGACCATTCATTACTCGCAGAACCTCAAATCCAGAATCTCTCCAACATTGAAGCTGTTCTTGATATAGCCTAACTGTGCTAAATAATCTATGGTATCCTGAACTATTGCTGGGTCAATTTCCGTAGCACATTCCATTTTGGTAGTTAAAGACTTTAATATAGCCTCAGGAGTAATCTCTAATTCTGCGGCGACCCCGCCTATCTTGAGAGGAAGAACTTCTTTCCCGACAACCGTTAACTCGCCAGCAGTTATTGCTGCTGCATCTTCAGGATGTTCACGAATATAACGAGTCCCTCTCTGTGTAACCTTCGCCAGCTTTCTAACTATATCAGGATGGTCCTGTATAAGTTCCTCGGTTACTATTAATACGCTACCTTGCATCTCAGGCCAGACATCCTGTGCCATCAGGAGTTCTTCAAAACCATATTCCTCACCCATAGTGGGGAACTGTTCGCAGCAAAAACCGGCGTCTAATCGTCCCATTTTAAGGGCAAGAAGGACTTTCGGTGGAGGCATGCGATGAACCTTACTCAGTATCTTATCCTCATCGAGCCGGAACTTATCTATCGTCTTATGCATGAGTGCATCTACAGGACTGCCCTCCCTGGAACACCCGATACGGACATCGGGTCTTTCTAAGTCTCTGATGCTTGTTACTTTATCAGGGTTAACAAGTAAACCATAACCATATCTATGCGTCCCGGCAACGATCTTTATCGGCAGCTTACTGTTTGCCCTTGCACATATTGCTGGGATCAAGCAGATGTAAGCTGCGTTGATGTCGCCTCTACCCAGTGCAGTTGCCAGAGACACGCCGGTTATGTAATTCTCAAAAGAGCTAATCTTTAAGCCTTCATCTTCATACCACCCTTGATTCCTGGCTATATGAGCGCAGGCAGCATGGTCTACAAACTCCACTGCCATATGAACAAACGCATCATTCTTGGAGTCACATCCGCCAAGAGAAATGAACACCAGCAATCCCGCCAAAAATAATATGAACAGTTTTTTCATTGAACTATCATTCTTTCACTCATTTAACCAATCAACATTTTTAACTCGGCCGCAAAAATAACCATAGAAAACATTCTGGTTAACCACATTTCTTATATTCGATTAAAAAGTTTAGCTCTTATTTGGGCTGAGATAACACTTCCTGCGGCAACGCAGATTAATATAGGCAGAGATTAAGATACCCCAGGAAATATCCCGGAAGACTAAAAACATGCCACTTATTGACTATAGAGCCTGCCGCCCCCGCCACTAAATCCCAGCGTGGCTGATGCAGTCCCTATCCCCAAACCGCCTCCAATACCCAACAAACCGGAGTTAAAACCAGAAACAGCTCCAGCGTCTGACAGCCCCAAAATCACAATCCAAGTAAATTCCACAAGCTTATACCTGAACCTCGCTTGCCGCAGGGGTAAACTGGAAAGTAGCATTTGTTCGGATTAAAATATAGCCCACCATGTCCTCCCAACGTCATTATAACCTGCCGCTGCAACAGCTTGCCTTCCTATATCGCTATCGATATAACGCTGGTCAAAAAATTTTATCCGACCTGCTTCAGGAACTCCGCGAATCTATCTCTTAATTCCTTATATTGATGAATGACCTTCCGTCCCTCTTCTGTTAATCTGGCATGTCCTCCTCCTGTCCCACCAGTAGTTTTCTCAACCAAAGGAGCAGGAGCCAGGCGATTAACTGCTTCTATCCAGAGCCATGCATTACGGTAACCAAGTCGCATAGAGCGAGCCGCTGCCGCTATTGAGCCAAACTTATCAATACGCTCCAAAAGCATCGACCTTCCCCCTCCTATATACAACTCACCATCTTTTTCTAACCATATCTTGCCTCCCACCACGTAGCCGGGCTCCGGGTGGCGGGAAAAACGCAGTGGTTTTTTAGGTTTAAATCTTGGTAGCTTCGGCACCTCAGTTATTTCTCCCCAGCACAATTTCTAAAATTGTTGTTATATTACAAACGATATAGCGCTTTTGTCAAGTAGTATAACAACAGTGTTATTCATAAATTTTATAATAACCACTAAGATTTTGACACTACACGTGCCAATACAGTGTGTAACAACTTGAGTTTATTGAGTTTATAATGCGCCAAACTCTAACCATTTTTAGGATTCAGGCATTAGGCTTTCACGAATTTCGGTTAGGAAACAGCTGTGTGAGGTTTTCAAGGAAATGGTTAAGCAAAAAGGAGTGCGAATTAACGGAGGCCATCTTATTTCTGAACACTATCATATGATGATGTCAGTTCCTCCGAAATATCCAGTGGCACAAATCCGGGTAGAAAATGACCTCTGTGTAAGACAGCTTTTAGAAACGGATTCGAAAAACTTATTTCATTAAATCATCCTCAGCATGACTGCCGAAGGCGGCTTTCCTAAAGACCTTTAACCCAAGCAGGGCGCAATTGAGCCGGGTCCGTTTGACTGGAATTCCCAAGGCCTTTAGCATATCATCGTCTGTAAGGTCCTTCAAGTCCATGATGGACCGCCCTTTCAGCATCTCGGTCAGCATCGAGGCAGCGGCAATACTGATGGCGCATCCGCGTCCTTTAAAGCGAACATCGGTGAGCATTCCTTGGCTGATACTGGCCTCAATACGAATCCGGTCACCACACATGGTGTTGGATTCTTCGTGGGCTATGTCGGGCCTTTCAAGATTACCGAAGTTTCGCGGGTGGCGATAATGATCAAGCATGAGTGCATTGTACGACTTTGAATCTGTCATAACCCAAATATCTTTCTTGCATTCTGAATTGCATCAACCAAGGCATCCACATCGGAACGTGTGTTGTAGAAATAAAAACTGGCCCGGGCCGTTCCTGTAACACCAAGGGATTCAACCAGAGGTTGTGCACAGTGGTGACCTGCCCGTATAGCCACTCCCTGCTCATCCAGAAGACTTGCCAGGTCATGGGGATGCATCTCTGCCAAGTTGAATGATATGACTCCTGAGCGTTCATCCGGACCTGGTCCGTAAAGTGTTAGATTCTCGATCTTTTTTAGTTGCTCAAACGCGTAATTGACTATATCATATTCGTGCTCGCGGATGACATCAAGACCAATATCCTGCAAGTATTCAACCGCTGCAGCCAAACCGACCGCCTGTGCAATACAGGGAGTGCCGGCTTCAAATTTCCATGGTAGTTCAGACCAGGTTGCATTTTCCCAGGTCACATCCTCGATCATTTCACCCCCGGTCATGAAGGGTGGCATAGCATTTAACAATTTACGCTTGCCATACAGGATGCCTATACCGGTAGGGCCGAGCATCTTGTGGCCTGAAAACGCCATAAAATCGCAATCCAGATCAAAAACATTTACAGGCATATGTGGCACCGCCTGTGCCCCGTCAAGCATAACGACAGCACCTGCTTCATGAGCCTGGGACGTTATCTCGGCAACTGGATTAATTGTCCCGAGAACATTTGATACGTGGGTTAGGCTCACTATTTTGACGGGCTCTTGCAGGAGTTTTTTTATCTGGTTAAGTTGCAGTCGCCCTTGCTTGTCAAGGTCGATAAATGCAATACGGGCTCCCTGAGCCTTGGCCAATTGCTGCCAGGGAATCAGGTTGGCATGGTGCTCCATCCGGGTTAGCAAGATTACGTCGCCTTTCCCAATAAAAGTTTTACCCCAACTCTGAGACACAAGATTGATCGCCTCTGTGGCGTTTCGGGTAAAAATGATGTGGTCTGGGTTTGGGGCGTTTATTAGTTTAGCTACTTTATTCCTGGCTGTTTCATATGCTGTGGTTGCTTCTTCGCTTAGGGTATGAATCCCCCTATGGACGTTAGCGTTGCTGCATTTATAGAAATTCGCCATCGCGTCTATAACCGCTATGGGTTTCTGAGTAGTAGCAGCATTGTCCAGATAGACAAGTTGCTTTCCTTCTATCCTGCGTTTAAGTATAGGAAAATCTTTTCGAATATCTGATCTCATATCAATAATAGATCCACTTATAAATAAAAAATGAATGTCTTGAGGATCCGTCAGGTTCCTATATTACCTCTTCCCTCCCGCAGAGACCTGCCACTACGTTCGTTTTTGACTGCCACTATTTCCGCCATAATGCTGAGTGCAATCTCAGCAGGTGTCATCCCGCCAAGGTCCAGTCCGATGGGAGCGTAAACACGTTTCAACTGTTCCGCTGACACCCCCAAGCATGCCATACGGCCAAAGCGATCAGAGTGCGTCTTACGGCTGCCAATGGCACCGATGTATCTCGGGCCTTTTTGGGAAGCATCGTCATCTGAAAGATTCAGGAGGCTGGTAAGAGCAGGCTCGTCAATCTTTGGGTCGTGTGTAAGTATAGCGATATAGGTATTCTGGTTTAAAGTCATGTGGGATAAAGCCTCGTCCGGCCATTCTTCGACTATCTCATCAGCCAGGGGAAATCGCTCACGGTTTGCAAAAATTGCACGCGGATCGACAACTACTACCTTGAAACCCAACTCTTTGGCGTATCGGACCAGGCTGATGGCGATATGTACACCGCCAATGATTACAAGTAATGGCGGAGGTAAATACGGCTCGATAAAATACTCCAAATCATGGTTTGGAGATGATATAGTCTTAGCATGTCCTTTCTCTATGATAGACATAATCATTTCCTGAGAGATCAACGGGGTTAAGGTCATTGAAGAGTAGGATACTTCACCGTCGGCTGTGATAACAGATTTCTCTCCCAATCGATGGCCCTGCTTGATAACAGTGACAATATAAAATGGTCGATTTTCTTTGATATGCCCCTCAATTGCCCTGCTAAGGGCTGGTTCAAGAGGTTCAACCAAGACATGGATTTCCCCGCCACATGCCAGACCCACTTCCCAAACCATCTCGTCAGTAATTCCAAAATGAAGAAGACGCGGTTTTTTATCTTCAAGTATATCCAGAGCCTCCTGGGCAACTGCTGTCTCAACACAACCCCCACTGACCGAACCTGCAATCTGTTCAGCGGAACAGATGATCATCTTGGCTCCAACAGGGCGAGGAGCAGTACCAACGACTTTAACAACAGTAGCAAGTGCTACCTGTTTTCCCTTTACAGCCCAGTCTATGGCCTGTTTCAACCATTCTTCCATAATATCCCCCCAACTCGGACAATCCTGAAAATCTGTAAGTTTAAATCTGAAAGCTCAAAGAAGAAAATAAAACATAAAAATGCCCTGGCTGCAGCAGTGAAAAATTTTGGGATTTATCTACTGCTCAAAAGCGATGTTCAGGATGTTATCTGACCAGAAAATTTGATAAGTCTCTTTTACAGTTAACCAATATATCACCATATTGGTACTGTCAATTTTTATGTGTAAATTTTATATCAGCCAACTTTTGAAAAAAGGCAGATTATTATGCACTTTTCCTATAGGGTTTGACTTCCAGTGCAACTCCATCTTAAGGCAGATAAAAGCGAGAAGGTTATAGCAGGAATTCTCCCCGGCCACAATCTCCACAGGCTTCGTTCTGCGTTTAAATTCCTTGATAAGTCATTCAATAATGTTCGTAGTCATAAAAAAAATCCACTCTTCCTCCGGACAAAAAAATATGTCAGACACGATTCTAAAGAATTCTCCAGACTTGGCAATCCATCAATAACACCCAGGATCATTTTGCTGTAATCTAAACCTCTTCCCTTCAGATCCTTTAAAAATTCCCGACAGGTGGTAGATGATTCCTTATCCCCTGCCTGGAAACCAAAAACCGGTTTTTGTCCTGTTTCTGTAACTCCAATAGCTACCAGCAATGCGCATATCAAAGTTAACTCCGCCTAAAAAAATATATTTGACAGACTCCCCGGACAGATCACGAGTCCTCCATTTCTCCACAGCAGCTATCAATTGTTTATTAGCGTTACTTGCCTCCCTTTGAGAAATCTTCCGGCCTATCAGCCACCTAAAAATCATTGATAATGTGCGTGTGCTAATCCCCTTTAAAAACATAAAACTCAAGTCCTGTCGAAGCTCACTCTCATGACGTTTGCTTCGGGGAATCACCTGAGTCTCAAATTCACCTTTCCGATCTCTTGGCACATCAATCTGTACTTCTTCTATACCTTTTAATGTGAAGTTGCGAGGATATGAGCCATTGTGATAATTTACTTCTCCCTGAACACTTTAATGCCGTCCCCGTCTAGGAAACTGGGTACGCCCCATGTCCATCAACTCGGAAAAATATTCTCCAACACTTTCTCTGTTGTCTAACCGGATCTTTCCAAAAAGGTTTTCCGGTTTCTCCTGCATTTACCTGAATTCCTTAGAAAATGACCTACTGTCTCTGATACGCTAATCTTAACTTTCACGGGTTCCTCTGTTCAACGTCTCCTTGATGAAAATTATCGAAGTATAAATGCAGCA
>DAINAR010000075.1:0-11997 GCA_036733345.1 Deltaproteobacteria bacterium
GCCTGATAGGGGAACTGGATGATTCTCTTAGAAAGAGGGCCGGTCTGATAGAAGATCTGAATGATTCGCTTAAGGAGAAGGACGGTCTGATAGGAGAGCTTGATATTCTTTTAAAAGAGTCAAATATCATCCAGCAGGAAAAAGAAGTAGTGATTCATGATTTAGATGCCGCGTTAAAACAAAGAGGTTTATATATTGATGAGTTGAATGCCATTCTTGAAGAGAGAGAGCAAAAATTCCAGGATCTGGAATCATTACTCCGTGATAAAGAGGCCGCAGCAGGCGAATTGCGGCAAATAGTAAATCAATACAGAAAATTTAATCCTTTTTACAGGATAAAAAAGTTTTTTACTCCTAAGCTTGGTATTTTATATCATCATGATCCAATACAGATGCATATACCCAAAAAATATTTTAAAAACAAACAACTAAAAAAATATCCCAGGATATCTATTTGCACCCCTTCTTACAATCAGGCCTTATTTCTGGAAGGGACGATAAAGAGTGTTTTGGGCCAGGGATACCCTGATCTGGAATATGTTATTCAGGATGGCGGTTCTGTTGATGGGAGCGAGGAGATACTGAAAAAATACGGCGAAAGCCTTGCTCATTGGGAAAGTCGAAAAGACAATGGCCAGGCTAATGCCATTAATCTGGGCTTAAGCCGCTCAAATGGTGAAATTATGGGATATTTGAATTCAGACGATATACTTCTTCCAGGAGCCCTTTACTATGTTGCCCGTTATTTTGAGAAACATCCCGAAGTGGATGTGATATATGGTCATAGACTTCTTATAAACGAGCATAATCATCAGATAGGACGATGGGTACTCCCCGGGCATGAAGATGATATCCTCAACTGGGCGGATTTCATACCGCAGGAGACCATGTTTTGGCGTAGACGTATATGGGAGAAATCCGGGGGATATATCGACGAGGGTTTTCGTTTTGCACTGGACTGGGAGCTTATTTTGAGATTCAGAGATGCTGATGCAAAATTTGTAAGGGTTCCGAGGTTTTTAGCTGCCTTCAGGGTTCATATGCAGCAGAAAACCTCTGCTGAATTGAACGAACAGGGTCATAAAGAAATGAATATACTCAGGCAGAGGTGCCAGAAACGTGAAGTGTCTGAAACAGAAATCCGGGAAAATATCCGTCCCTATTTTAGAAGGCATTTATTTTGCGAAACACTTTACAGGCTGGGGATATTCAGGTATTAAATTGATAACTGTTTTATGGCTTATCCGGCTTTGTTCGTAAATGGCCGGGGGGTTGATTACCCTCGTATTGCAGTAAATAATCCATTTTCTTCAGAAAGTATTTTATGAAACTCATCCGGAAGTTTGGAGGTGTGCGGGTTTTGACTTTGTGCAACTTTATAAAATATCTATATGTTTCAAATTGGGTTAAGTTATGAATAATGAACCAGGCAAATGGGGATCTATAAAATACAAGATTAATCAGGTTTATGTGCCAGGTATACTGGTGGTATTAACTCTGTTCTTTTTTGGACCGGCAGTAATCTATTCGGGAAATATAACTGAGTTTGATGTCAGCCTCGTTACGGTGTTGATGTATTACTTAATACCGGCAGGTATATTGTTTTTGCTCTTGCTCGGTATCTCGATTTTGTTGTCGAAGAGACTCGTCCATATATATGCCCCTCTGCTCCTATCCCTGGGGGTCCTGTTGTGGATACAGGGAAATATCATTGTCTGGCACTACGGTGTGCTAGGAAAAGGAGATATTGACTGGACCAGAGATGTCTGGCGTGGCTGGGTGGATGGGTCACTGTGGGCGGTGGTTTTGATTGTTTTTTGTCTTTTTTATAAGCACATATATAAAAAAGTGAAATTTTTTAGCATCGTATTGTTACTTATGCAATTTGCGTATGTCGGATTTTTGAGTCTCCATACCCAGGATATATGGGGAAAAAAGGATCCTAAACTGACCGTTGCTTCTGACGAGATGTTTGAATTTTCATCCAAACAGAATATAATTCATATTATTCTCGATGAATTTCAATCAACGGTTTTTGAGGGGATTATCGCTCAGGATATGGATCATTACACAAAGGTAATGGATGGTTTTACTTTCTTTGATGAGGCTTGTGGTTCTTTTCCTACAACGATATTAAGTATTCCTGCAATATTGACCGGCCGTGCCTATAACGACGATCGTGTTTTGATGAAGGATTTCATTGCAGAATCCTATAAAGGCAAGAGCATTACAAACCTGATGTACGATCAGGGATATGAGGTCGATTTTGCTGTGCCTGCGGGAGGATGGTACAGAGGTGGAAAGCATACGAATTATCTATATCTCAGTGCTTCATATGGTGGAACAGCATTTCAGCAAGGATTGTATAATTCATCTTTAATGATTAAGCTGGTGTGTTTTAGATATGCCCCGCATTTTGTTAAGAAACATATTGATCGTTTGAAAGTCTGGCACCCGCTTGGAGATGCAGACATTAAAGACATTGGGGATCAGGGTGTCCGCCACCTGGCACATACGGCGTTTTTACAGGACCTCATCGACGGGATGTCAATCAGGAGAGATAACCCGGTATACAAATTTATTCATATGACGACAACCCATTATCCGATGTTATTGAACGAAAAATGCGAATGTGCAGGTAAGATAATCCCGACCAGATGGCCCAACATCAAGGTTCAGGCGAAATGCGTTCTGGATCATGCTGTCGTTTTTTTGAATAAATTGAAATCACTGGGAATATACGATTCAGCACTTATAATTATCCATGCGGACCACGGGTATTGGAAAGTGAGTAATTCTGCAAAGGAGCTCAATCGTAAAAGACAGGCATCCCAGATGAGTAATGATTTTATTATTGATGAAAAATTTGCGAAAGTTATTTGCTCAGCAGCTCCTTTGCTTGCTATCAAGCCGCCTTATTCCAAAGGGCCCATGAAGAAATCTCCAGCACAGGCTGCTCTAACCGATATTCCTGACACAATTCGCTCTATGATGGGAATAAATGAAGATTTTGGAGGCAGGGATATTTTTGCTATTATGCCGGATGAGCAAAGAGAAAGGAGATTTGTTTATTACAGCCATCTAGATCTCGACAGCGGGGGTACGAATCGCAGGGCAAGTGAGTATTTTGGTCGTATGGATAAATTTTTGATCAAGGGGAGTATTTTTGATCAATCCTCATGGCATCCTGTTTCAGCCCCGGTTAATGCGGCTGTATATGAAGCAAAAACAATTGATATCGGCACGGCTGATGCGACCCATTTTCTGGGAAATGGTTGGAGCGATAACGAAAGGGATAATAAAGAAAATACAACTTACTGTTGGGCTTTGGAGAATTCTGCTTCAATTTCTCTCAGGCTTCCAAAAGACAAAGATATAATATTGACAGCGAATGTTAAGACTTTTATCAAAAATCAGGAAATTAGTGTTATTATAAATGGGAGCCAGGCAGGGTTGTGGCGGTTATCTTCCAGGGGGGGTTGGGAAAACCATAGCGTTCTTATAAAAGCAGATTTACAGAGGCCGGATATTAGCGTTATAGAATTTGTCTTCTCTAAGTGGGAAAATGCTCCAAATGACCCTAGAAAGCTTGCTGTCCTGTTTGAGTCCATAATACTTGAAGATGGATAGTAGTGTGTTTGGAAACACATTATGAACCTCTTCTGTTGAGGATGTTTGTTCTTTAATATTGAGATCTTTGTTGGGGACCTGGAAGGAGGGTTTTTATGAAAAATAGTATAATTTTTAAAGTGCTTATTATTATGATGATTATATCAAATGCTTACCCCAGACTAGCCTATGCCTATCTGGATCCTGCTACGGGCAGCATGGTTATTCAGGCGGTCATAGCCGTTGTTGCGGCTGCCAGTGTATCAATCGGCATCTTCTGGCGTCGATTAAAATCATTTTTCGGACGCATATTTGGCAGTAAGGAAGGGAAAGAGCATGACGCAAATGACAACTAATTCCGGGTCGTTCAGGGATCCTTTCGGATGTATTTTAACCAAAGACGGAGAGATTTACAGGAGCATCTTTCCGCCGGGGGTCGAAGATTTCAAGGCCGCACGGGACGCCGGCGTATATGATAAGCTTATAGGCACTAACCTTTTGATATCTCATCAAGAGGTTGCTATAGAGAATTGGGCCCCTGAAGAAACCGTTTATTGCTTAAAACACCCTCGTTTGCCATTTATCAGCTATCCCTGGGAATGGTGTTTTTCCATGCTCAAAGATGCAGCTATTTTACACCTTGAGATTATGGAGGAACTTGTAGCCGATGGTTTCTGGCTGCGGGATGCCAGCGCCTTTAACATCCAGTACGATGGTGAGCGCCTGCGCCTGATCGATACGCTGTCGGTTGGTCAAAGGATTGCAGATAGCCCGTGGGTCGCTTATGGGCAGTTCTGCGGGCATTTTCTTGCTCCCCTTGCTGCTGCCGCGTACCGTGATATCCGCACGCTTTCACTGTGGCGAAATTACATTGACGGTTATCCTCTTGATCTTGCAAGCGGTATGCTTCCGCTTGGCAAGCGATTACGGCCAGGCCTGCTGATGCACCTTGCATTGCATTCACGCGCGCAGATAATGGCGGATCGTAAGGAAGATATCGGGAAGGGTGACCGTAGTGCAGGAAAGCCGAAAGTCAGTGACCGCGGGTTGATCGGGCTGATAAATTCGCTGAGAAAAACCGTTAAAGGCATAAATTGGAAACGTTCTTCCGAGATCTGGGAAGGGTATCAGGAAATTCGAACTTACCAGGACGAGGATGTTGCAAAAAAATCAGAATATGTTGATAACGTGGTAAAGCGCCTGGAGCCTGAGATGGTATGGGATTTAGGGGCAAATACAGGCGAATTTTCATTGATTGCGGCATCGGAAGGTGCTTTTGTTGTCAGTATTGACGGTGATCCGGCCTGCACCGAGTTCCTTTATCAACACATTTCGCGTTCAGAATCAATAAAAAATGTTCTTCCTTTGACAATGGATCTGGCGAATCCTTCGCCCGCACTTGGCTGGGATAGTCGTGAACGCCTGAGTCTGCGTGAACGTGGTCCTGCGGATCTGGTGCTTGCCCTGGCTTTAATCCATCATTTGGTATTATCGGCGTATGTGCCCATGCCTTTGATAGCGCAATGGTTTGGCGGTCTTGGAAACCATTTGCTCGTTGAGTTTGTCCCTCCTGATGACCCTATGGTCAAAAAGCTTCTGGCAAACCGTGGAGAAGAACACCTTCCTTACAGTCTTGATGTATTTCAATCCGATTTCGGGAATGTTTTTAATTTTATTGATCAAATAAGCCTGAAGAACGGTCGGATATTGTTTCTCTGTGAGCGAAAAAAGAAATAGATCAACTAACCCGGCAAAATTGATTCCATTTTAATGCTTTTCAACTCCCATATCTACCTGTTTATATTTTTGCCTTTGTCCGTGATCCTCTATTTTCAGTTGAATCACTCACGGTTTGAATTTCCTGCAAAGGCTTTCTTAATTATTGCAAATTTATTTTTTTATGCATGGGGTGATATAGAGCATCTTCCGATACTGATTATTTCCGTGGTATTCAACTTTGTTGTGGGCAGATTGATAGACCCTCTCCAGGCTCGGCCAGACAACAGCCACCGGAAGTTTCTCCTTATCCTTGGAGTCAGCGTAAATATTGTATTACTTGGTTTTTTTAAATATACGGATTTTTTTATTGACAATCTTAATCTGATAACAGGCTTGCAGATCAAATCGCCGGGATTCTCATTTCCGCTGGCCATTTCCTTTTTTACTTTTGTGCAGATTGCCTATCTCGTGGATCGTTACCGGGGGGATGCTGAAAAGGACAACTTCGTAAATTATACGCTTTTTGCGACATTTTTCCCCCAGCTTCTTTCCGGTCCCATTGTCCGGCACAAGGAAATGAAGGCACAATATGCAGGACAAAAAGAAAAAGTTATCAACTGGGAAAACATCTATGCCGGGTTGATTATCTTTTCCATGGGCCTTTTTAAAAAAGTCTTTGTTGCAGATACATTGGCTGCATGGGTTTCCGCCGGGTTTGCACAGGCCGGGTCTTTGAACATGGTGGAAGCCTGGGCGGCAAGCTTGAGTTTTACTTTGCAGATTTATTATGATTTTTCCGGATACACCGACATGGCTATCGGTTCGGCCCTTTTTTTGAATATCAGGCTCCCCCGGAATTTCAATTCTCCCTACAAGGCATTAAATATTCAGGATTTCTGGCGGCGATGGCATATGACATTATCCGGATGGCTCCGGGATTATCTGTTTATCCCGCTTGGCGGAAGCCGTTGCGGCAGGTTCAACACATACCGGAATATTATGATTACCTTCATTTTATGCGGTCTCTGGCACGGGGCAGGATGGACTTTCATATTCTGGGGATTATTACACGGCATGGCGCTTGTAGCATATCGGGTCTGGTCCCGTGTCGGCATTAAAATGCCTGGATTTTTGGCCTGGCTCCTGACTTTTCTTTTTCTAAACGTGAGCTGGATATTTTTCCGTGCCCCGAATTTTCAGACAGCCCTGGAAGTAGTCTCAGGGATGACTGATGTCAGCACTTTACATTCTTTTACAGGTTTAAAAAATATGTTCACGATGTCCTCATCGATTCTTGACGGCAATATAACTGTAATTTTCACCTGGATTTTTATTTCCCTGGGCATGGCTGCCATTTTTAGAAATTCAAATCAATGGGTTGAAGATGTTAAGCCGGTTTTTAGATGGGCTTTTGCCGCTGTAATATTGTTGCTGCTCGGCTTGCCGGACTTTCAGCAGCCCAGTGAATTCATCTATTTCAATTTTTAAAATAAAAACGTCTGATGCGGTTACTTAAATCTAAAAAATGTGTATTAGTGATTCTGGCTACAGTATGTGTTTTTTGTCTCCTGTCTGCTTTATGCATATTTACATGTTATTTTGCTCCAAGGCGGGAGACAGTCTGGGTAGATGATTTATACAAAAGGAAGGAAGCCTATTCCAACTCCATTAAGGGGCCTAAAATTGTAATTGTTGCAGGAAGCAGCGGGCTTTACGGCATCAGCGCCGAGCAGATAGAGAAGCATTTCAATATACCGACTGTTAATTTTGCCACCCACGCTGCTCTTATGGATTATTATCTTTTCCGTGCGCAAAAGAATCTTAATAACGGGGATCTTGTAATTCTGGCTCCGGAATATCATCAATACTTTGCCATTTCTCCAATGTCTGATATTAAAGCCGATTATATCGTCAATTTTGACAAGCCCTATGCAAAATCACTTCCTCTGGCACAGAAATTAAGCCTTATCAAGACATATGCCTATCCATGGAAAATAATAAAAAATGAAACTTTGTATTTCAGAGCCATTTACCGGAACATGATCAGAACGGGCGGGCCTGATGCCAGAAACTTAAATAGAAATGGAGATGAAACAAGCAATATCGGAAGTAAAGAAAAACAGTATAAACAGGTTATTATCCCAAATAAGTTTGATCCGGATAGATATGTAGTGAAAAAAATATCCGAATTCATTGAATGGTGCAAAAGGGAGAATATCAAAGTTATGCTGACCTGGCCGGGTACGATTATGAACTTATCAAATAAAGAGCGTAGCAATATAGTTATCCATTCTGTAGTTGTTTTAATGTCAAATGCGGGGGCTGAGATTGTTGGTGAGCCTGAGGATTTTTTTGTTCCGGCAAACTATCTGTATAACACGATTTATCATTTAAATAGTGAAGGCGTTGCCTGGCGGACATCATTGTTGATAGACCTGCTGGAAAAAAATCAAACATTTGTCCGATGGAAAGAAAACAAAAACGGGGATTCCAAAATGAAGCCGCTGGAGATATCGCCCCGGGAAATGCCCGATATCTGCTATAATGGAGGCATGGAGCAGTCATCCGATAATAGTATTTCAGGCTGGATGGCTGCAGCTGGGGATAAAAACAATCCCCTGGGGATTGCAGAGTGGGATAATTCATGCGCACATACCGGAAGGTATTCTTTGAGGTTAGAAAATACCAGCGGCAATCATATCCGGTGGAGAGGCGAGAAAATTTCCCTGCCTCAAAAAATCAGGGGTATTAAGGTTAATGCCTGGAGCAGGGCCAGAGATATCAATGAAAAAGCTGTTTACTGTGTCAGCATGAAGGTGTATTTTAAAGATGGTTCTTTCAAATTGGAATCCCGGGGGCTTCATTTTTCTAAAGGCACCCACGACTGGGAGGAAGTAAAGTCGGTTATTTATTTTGACAAGGAAGCAGCAGCCGTTACACCTTATCTCATCCTTTATTCAACAGAAGGGACCGCATGGTTTGATGATATAAGCATCAGAATCCATGAAAAGCGGTAATATTTTTATGCCTGAATTCGGGTTCCTGTCTCATAAGTAGGGCTTCCTGAATAATAAAGAAGCCAGTTCATAAAAAGCATCTGAAAGTGCACCATTTTTTTCAATCAGATAACCGAAGACGCCCTAAATTTCTAAGCCAGAGATAAACCCCCACAAGGAAAGGTTCAAACCTGATAATCAGATTGTCAGTGAATGCCCACATGAACTGCAGGAAAAATTGAACAGCCCTGGAATAGGACTCCGCTCTGGCAATGCTAAGCTGATGGCAAATCTTGAGGCAGGAAAAAAAATAGACGTAGAGGAGATGGACAAAAATCAGTATTAAACATGCTTCAATTATAGCTTTTTTTCGCCATTTGAATGCGGCAAGCAGGCTAACTGCCAGTGCAAAGGTGAGAGGAACATTGAAGGAGTAATTGGATACGGATATTTTGATGTCCAGAAGGATATCGCCTAATCTGCCTTCTCTTATAACCACGCGTGAAAAGGTTATTGTAGCCAGATCCTTACCCTGCTGGATTTTATCAACCTTCACGCCAGTTGTCCACGCGGCCAACCTGGTGCCCATCTGCGTCAGTGCTACCCCGTAATAGGGTTTTATCTGGACCCAGAGAACCAGAAAAACAATATAGCTGACAAAAAATACCAGGAACCCAATAATAATCCTATTCCTGTTGCGCATAATTTAACCAGAATAAGAAAAGGACAAGGGCAACAGCGATCATCATACCCTGGGCAATGTAAATGTGAAAATAGTGGAAATATTGTTTAAAATAGAACCCAATAAGACCAAGTCCAGCTATTCTCAGGACGTTGATGATCTGAATTATAACAAATCCTGCTGTTATACCTATCAGTTTCTTCTGTTTAGTGGCAGGAAAAGATAGTATAGCTACGGAATAGATCAAAAAAGCCTCAAGACCGTTGCAGCCGAATAGAACATTCAAGGCGATGCCTTTCAGATTTATGACCGAACCGCTGATGCTCTGCACAATTCCAAAGGGTTTGAGGATCAATGCGCTTAAATAGATAATCATCCTGGTGTAAATCCCGTTTATATCTAAAATTTCTTTAACGGATTCAAGGCCCAGCAAAAGCAGGGACAGGCCCATAAGAATGATATAAGTTGCTATGAATTTCCAGATCAGCGGATTTTTAGAAGGGGGAGCAGTTTTTTTTGCCATGAGATCTGATGCCTTTTCATTGCCGACATTAGCATTTATCAATGATCCATGCTGGATTCACATAAAGCTCTTTATCGGATTTTTGGAGAAATTGTGAGAAAAAGGGCAAAGATGTTAAAAATATACAAACGGCAAAAAAATATAAGATAAAGTGATATGTGTGTCAAGAACAAAACCAACCGGCTGAAGAGATTCCGAAGACTTCGCCTGCTGTGCCCCGTTCCGCGTCAGGGAGCTGGGAAGGGGAAATAAACAGAGATCGTTTATGGTGTCTTTTGCGATTGTAATACCCAACCTCAATCAGAGTCATTTTCTGGCATCCGCCCTGGAGAGCCTGAGACACCAGTCTGTTCCATTCGAACTTGCTGTTATGGATGGAGGCTCTTCAGACGGGTTTCACAGGATTATTGAGCCATACAGGGATATCATTACGCATGTGAGGTCAGGTCCGGACAGTGGTCAGGCGGCTGCTATTCGTGAGGGTATAGAACACATCTCAGGTGATATTATCGCATGGCTGAATGCGGACGATTATTATTTTCCCGGAGCCCTTGATAAGGTCGCTTCGTATTTTGAAAACGCCCCTGAATTAGATGTGGTATACGGCGATGCTATCCATGTTTCGCCTGAAGGCTTTTTTTTAATGTACTTTCCGGCCATCCAGGCATATAATGCGAAAGCTCTGCCAGGATCCTGTTTTATTTGCCAACCGGCCTGTTTTGCAAGGCGAAGGGCATATGAAAAGACAGGAGGAATTGACTCTACCCTCAATTATACGATGGACTGGGATTTGTGGTGCCGGCTGTCAAAGGAAGGGGCTAATTTCAGGTATTTTAATGATGTGCTTGTCGCTGTCAGATATCATCCTGACACAAAGACCTTGAGCAGAGACCGGAAGCGATACAGGGAGATTTATGTTATCGCTGAAAAGTACGGCCGCAGGTATTTACCATTGTCACTGCTGGGATTTTATTATTTCGATCTTTCAGCAAAGGCGGTCAGGAGTATTCCTGAAAATATTGCTTTTTTGGCTCTGAGGTTTTTGAGATATTTAAAGAAAAGATTTTTTGCCATATTCTGTATTAAAAGTGAGAGAAACAGTAATCTCTATGGCTTTAGACGCTGGGAGTCAAGAGCAGAAGGCCGTTGCACAATACAAATGCCATGGTATGAAAAGCAGGATTGGAAAAGGCTTCGATTAGATGTATATCCCAAAAATGCGGAATACAGAATAATTATCAATGATGATAATGAGGTTGTTTCTTCAGCTGTTCAGGGTTATCTCTTGATAGACATGCCAGATATAGACCAGCCGTACAGGAAAATCTCAATTGAATGTTTATCATCTTTTAAATGGAAACTGCTGAAGTTTTCCTGCGAATTTAAATAGAACATGACTGCAGGCTTAGTAAAAAGTCCAATTTCCGGGCTGCGCTTTACCCGCTTTGAGCCTGGCTCTTTTTACAAACCCGTCCGGGATCTTACTTTTTACGGTATTATTATAGTCAGATAACAGGTACAGGTGAGTGGAAGCTGGAAGCTGAAAGCTGGAAGCTGGAAGTTCAAAGCTCAAAGCTGAAAGCTGAAAGCTCAAAGCTGAAAGTTCAAAGCTGAAAGTTTACCCTGCCAGAGGTGGGGCCGGACTGATAACTAAACAAACCAGACAAGGGAATAATAATTATGAAAACAGCACTTATAACGGGAGTTACCGGCCAGGATGGGGCCTTTTTAGCCGATTTTCTGTTAAAAAAGGGATATTCGGTTCATGGCATAAAACGCCGTTCCTCGTCTTTTAACACGAGCAGGGTTGATCACCTTTACAAGGATATACATGAAGCAGACGTTCGTTTTTTAATGCACTACGGCGATTTGACTGATGCCACCAACCTGATACGCATAATACAGGAGATACAGCCTGATGAGATTTACAACCTGGCCGCACAGAGTCATGTCCAGGTATCTTTTGAAACACCTGAATATACGGCAAATTCAGACGCATTAGGAACACTGCGTCTTCTTGAAGCGATCAGAATATTAAAGCTTGAAGAAAAAACGAGATTTTATCAGGCATCAACAAGCGAACTTTATGGGAAGGTCCAGGAAATTCCACAGAGGGAAAGTACCCCCTTCTATCCGCGCAGCCCATATGCAGCGGCCAAGCTTTACGCCTATTGGATAACGGTGAATTACAGGGAAGCATATAATATATTCGCATGTAACGGGATACTTTTTAACCATGAGTCGCCTCTAAGAGGTGAGACATTCGTAACTCGAAAGATTACCAGGGCTATAGCGCGCATAAAACTTGGCCTGAAGTCAAATCTTTACCTTGGAAACCTTGATGCAAAAAGAGACTGGGGTTATGCCGGAGATTTTGTCAAGGCAATGTGGATGATGCTTCAGCAGGATAAGCCTGAAGATTATGTTATTGCAACAGGTGAAAGTCATTCTGTAAGGGAATTTGTAGA
>DAINAR010000076.1:0-11561 GCA_036733345.1 Deltaproteobacteria bacterium
TACAGGGTCGCTAAGTCTCAAACCCCGGCAGGGCGATGCTCCTCTCCATTCGGCGAGCCACCAGGACAACAACCGAAACAAGAGTCAGATAGACCAGAGTGGCCGTCATATACGCCTTGAAGAAATGGAAGTTGGTAGCAGCTATTTCCTGCATCTGGGCAAAGAAATCATGATACTGAATCAGAAATGCCACCGAGGTATCCTTCAGATTCTGGATCACCTGGTTTGTTAAAGAAGGGACCGACAGGCGCATCACCTGCGGCAGAATGATCAAATGGAATGTTTCAAAATGGGTAAAACCCTGGGCATGGGCAGCCTCCAGCTCACTCTTGTCCAGGCCGTTATAGGCGGTCGTGAGGTAGCGGGCATTATAGGCTGACACATTCAGTGTAAAGCCAATTACAGCCACAGTAAACGCCGACAGACGAATGCCTAACTGCGGCAGTCCGTAATACATTAGAAAAAGATGTACCAGAAGCGGTGTCCCGATAAAGAAAGAAATATAGGCCTCGGTCCATTTCCGCAGAGTTTTGTTTTTTACAAGTTTCAGATAAAAGACACAGACCCCGCCTGCAATTCCGCTCACCGAAATAATGACCATAAGCATAAGCGTTCTTTGCAGCCCGGTCAGGATCTGGGGCCAATAAGCAACCAGGTCATTTATGAAAGGATCCATAAGCTTACCTGTGATCTATCACGCTCAGAAAAAACTGTTTGATCCGCGGATCGACGGATTCGTAAAACAGGCGCTCTGCAATGTCTTCCGCAACGATCACCCCATCGTCCATAAAAACTATGCTGTCTGAAATGTACTTTGCCAGAAAGGCGTCGTGGGTGACGCAGAACATGGTGATATTGTCCAGAAAGAGTTTGTTTATGACTGTGACGACTTCCCTAGACATTTGCGGATCGAGAGCGGACGTGGGTTCATCCAGAAAGAGTACGGCCGGGTCCATGGCCAGAGCGCGGACGATTGCCGCCCTCTGTTTCTGTCCGCCGGAAAGCTGTGCAGGATATTTGTTCCTGTGCTCAAACATACCGACGCGATTAAGCTCATGAGAGGCCTTTTCAACAGCTTCTTTTGACTTCATTTTCTTGATCTTCCTCAGCCCCAGCGTCACGTTCTCTTCCACAGTCAGATGACGGTAAAGGGCAAAATGCTGAAACACAAATCCTATGTCCTCACGCACTTTGCGAACATCCACGCCCGGCCGGGTGATGTCCTCCCCCTTGAAGATAATCTGTCCTGACGTGGGCTGGATAAGCAGATTCAAACAGCGAAGAAGCGTGGATTTGCCGCATCCCGACGTACCCATCAGCACTTTGGAATTACCTTGATGCAGGTCGATATTAATACCCTTCAGGACGGCCTTGTCATCGAACTTCTTAACAAGATTTCTAACTTCAATCAGGGCCATGGTATCCCTTCTCACTCGGGGGCCAGGCCGGGAATGCGAAATTTCTTTTCAAACGTCATGAAAAGCATCACAAATAACCTGTAGATAATGAAATAGATGATACCCACGGCCAGATAAATTTCAAGACCCCGCAAGGTCATAACGGCCAGGCTCATGGCCTCTTTCATAATTTCGGGAATTCCAACCGTATAGGCAAAGGGGGTATATTTCAAGACCGACGTAAATTCATTAATCATACCCGGAATAGACATACGAAACATTTGGGGGAACATGATGTAAAGGAAAATCTGCATACTGTTCATTCCAGAGGCTTCGGCCGCCACAATTTCGTCCTGGTCAACGGCGGCCATGGCGCCCCTGAAGATTTCTGCAAGATAGGCGCCTGATATCAGCCCCAGACTCAGGACGATTGATACAAAAGGCGATATCCGGATGCCCAGGCCGGGCAGGCCGAAAAAGACGAGAAACAAAAGGACCAGGGCCGGAACACTGCGGAATACATAGTTATATGCAGCCAAAAAAAACGAGACTGCCTTCCAGCGTATTGTACTTAAAACAGCCAGAAAGAGTCCCATGGCCAGACCGGCGCTTACGCTGGCAACCGTCACCAGGATGGTATATCCGGCACCCCTGGCCAGGATGATCAGAATGTCCCAGAAAGTCATCTCTTTGGTTTACGCCCTTCTATTTTAACCACCTGTCAACAATGGCCTTGAGTTTCTCCGGCCCGATTTCATTGAGATAGCGGTCGAAATCCTTGCGCAGGGGCGATCCCTTCGGGAAAGCGAACCCAAACATATCGAAGCCGGTAAAAACATAGCTGTCCTGAATATCCATTTTTTTTCTGTAAACCGAGGCAACCGAACCGTCCAGAAATGCCAGATCAAGATTTCCGTTTTTCAGGTCGGCCAGCACTTCATTATAGGTCGGATACATCTTGACGTCACTTAACTTATAAACGCCCTGAGGCTCCAGTTTGTCCTTGATGAAATCGCTGTAGGCCATGCCGCGCGGATAGCCGATGGAATATTTCTTCAACTCGGCAAGGTCGTTGACTACAATATTCCTGCCCTTCAGGCTGACAAGGTTCCAGGTATTTTCCATGTAAGGTTTGGAAAAATCCATTACCTCTTTGCGCTTATCGGTAATCGAAATAGCCGAAAACGCCACATCAGCCTGTTTGCCGATCACCGCCCCGAGCATGCCCTGCCAGTCGTAAGACGTAATCTTATACTGGAAGCCCCTCGCCTTGCAAAAACTCTCAAATATATCAAGGTCAATGCCCTGATACTTCCCGTTTTCCTCAAACATGTTAGGCGGCGACGTCGGACAAACCGCCACTTTGATCACGGAGGCTTCTTCTTTTTTGCCGCAGCCCAGAACCGCCAGCGACACAAAATACAGCAGGCAAAACAAGATGATGATTTTTTTCATGCAACATCCCTACCTTTCCACTTTTCGATAATTTCCCTTGAACGCAGCGCGATTATATGAGCATCAACATTGTGAGTCAATTGATTTGTTGCTTTTTACTATCACGCACTTTCATCATTTATTCTATATTTTTACCAGGTTCCTTATAACACCTTTATATAAAGTTAAGCAGCAGCAAAGTAAAATAATCAAATAAATAATAAATAAGGATTACAGATAACCACATCTTTAACAACATATCTTTTCTTTTAAACCTCAAAACAGGACCGTAAATCTAAAAACCGCTATATGTTCTTTATATTGAACGCTGATCAATATATTAATGTTTTTTAACGTGTTTGTTAGTTATTATATTATTTTGAATAGCCTTTTAAGTATTAATTTATTACCACAAATAACTTGACATGACTTAATAGGTTCTTTAATATTGTTCAGCATAATGTTTTTATATAGGTTTCAACTGGTTTTTTGCAGGTTTTTCGTCTTTAAGGGGGATATCCATTCGAGACTTCTTTATTCTGCAGATAATGTCAGGTGTGTCTTTCATGTCATACTTGATACAAAACAACTGCCTGTATTTGCTGGGTTTTCAAACATTAGGCAGATAATTCGAATGGTATTTTTAAGTAAACGACGTCTATGTATAAGGAGAATAAAATGGTCTTACCCAAGTTCCAATACCATGAACCCAAAAATCTGGGGGAGGCCTGCGAGATAATTGCAGGCCTTAAGGAAAATGCACGTCCGCTTGCTGGAGGAACAGACCTTCTGGTGAATATGAAAAAAGGCAGCATTTCGCCCAAGCATGTAATATCCCTTTCCAAACTTGAGGAATTAAAAGTGCTTGGCATTAAAAACAAACATTTGAATATCGGCTCGTGTGTTACTGCGGCCGAACTGGCAGAATCAACTATTGTGCAGCATGATTTCGGTGCACTGTGTGCAGGGGCAGGTAATCTTGGATCTCCCCTTATCCGGAATCTTGCCACTATTGGTGGAAACCTCATATCAGCTCGACCAGCCGCCGATTTACCGCCCTCTCTTATGGCCTATGGTGGAAAAGCAGTATTAGTAAAGAAAGGCGGTCAACGATCCGTGGACCTGAAAGCTTTCTTTAAAGGACTTGGAGAGACAGTTGCAGAACCGGATGAAATCCTTTCTCACATCCATTTGGACATGCCTCCTTCGTATTCAGGGGGAGGGTATATGAAACTTGGCAAGAGAAACGCCCTTGAGATATCCATCGTTAATGTTGCGGCTTTCATAGCCCTTGACAGCCCGGATGGAGCAATTCGGGATGTTTGCATTGTACTGGGATCTGTCGGCCCTGTTCCTTTGCGGGCCGAGAATGCTGAAAAAACACTTAAGGGCGAAGTGCCCGGGCCTTCTTTATTTATAAAGGCCGGAGAAGCTGCATCCAGGGAATGCAAACCAATAGATGATTTCAGAGGTTCTGCCTGGTACAGGCGGGAAATGGTCGCCGAACTGACCAGGCGAGCGTTGACCATGGCCTTTATTGAGGCAAAGGCCAGGGAATTGAGGAGGTGGAAATGAAAAAGACATTGATCTGCTTAAAAGTAAATAACAAGGAATACGAGGTTGCCGTTGAGCCGAACAAAACACTGGCTGACCTTATTAGATATGACCTTGGCCTTACCGGGACAAAAAAGGGGTGTGACATGGGTGAATGCGGTTCATGCACCGTTATTCTGGATGGAAAACCCGTTAATTCCTGCCTGGTTCTGGCTTTACAGGCAGCTGATCGTGAAATTCAAACCGTTGAGGGACTGGAGTCGGAAGAGGGTCTTCATCCCCTGCAGGAAGCGTTTGTCGAACATGGAGCCATTCAGTGCGGATTCTGCACTTCAGGCATGCTCCTTTCTGCAAAAGATCTCCTTGAAAAGAAACCCAACCCTGATGAAGCTGAAATACGAAGGGCAATCTCCGGAAACCTCTGCCGGTGCACTGGATATCAGAAGATTGTAGAAGCAATAGGTTCTGCAGGAGAAAGGATGACTGAAAAGGGAGGTAAATCATGACACAATATAATGTAGTCAATTCGAGAGCTCCAAGAATCGACGCCCCTGACAAGGCTACGGGCAGGGCCAAGTTTATCGACGATTTTACCATGCCGGATATGCTGTGGGGGGCCCTGCTCCACAGTCCGGTTGCCCATGCAAAGATCCTGAAAATTGACACCTCAAGGGCAAAAAAGCTCCCCGGCGTCAAGACAGTCATTACAGCAAAAGAGGCTGGCCTGACAAAATACGGTGTCAGCCCGGCCCGTTATGACGAAACAATATTCTGTCACGACAGGGTTAGATATGTCGGAGACGAGATTGCTGCCGTCGCAGCGGTTGACCTGGAAACCGCAATGGAAGCACTATCTCTTATAAAGGTAGAATACGAGGAATTACCTGCAGTTTTCACCATTGAAGAGGCCATGGCAAAAGGTGCCCCCTTACTCCATGCTGATTTTCCGGGAAATCAATGCGCAGAGGTTCATCATGAATTCGGCGATGTTGAAAAGGCATTTGCAGAATGTGATTTAGTGCGGACGGATACAATGCAGAGTAAACGCCAGGACGGTGGATTCATCGAACCTCAGGGCTGCATTGCCGACTACGACAAAAGAGGATATCTGACGCTCAGGACAGCCACTCAGGTTCCTCACTATGTACAGCGCACTATTGCAATGGCCCTCAGACTTCCAGTCGGTAAAGTTCGTGTAATCAAACCATATGTGGGGGGCGGGTTCGGCCCCAAGGCTGAAGCCAATCCCATGGAAATGAGTGCATGTCTTCTCTCAATGAAAACAGGTAAACCTATCAAAATGAATTATACAAGAGAGGAAGTATTTCTTCACTGCAGGGCAAGGCATAGCTTCAGACACACAATGACAACCGGGGTCAAAAGGGATGGAACCATTCTGGCCCTCAAACATGAATGTTATCTTGAAGGGGGCGCATACAGCAGTTTCGGTATTGCAACTATTTATTATGCAGGCTCTCTTCTTGGAGGCCCATACAAGCTCCCGAATATGAAATATGATGGGTATCGAATCTACACCAACAAACCAGCCTGCGGGGCACAGCGGGGTCATGGAGGGGTCATCGCCCGCGCCGCATGGGAACAGCAGCTGGATGTGATTGCAGAAGAACTTGGTGTAGACCCTGTAGAATTACGCCTTAAAAACATGATGGTCGCCGGCGACATCTCCTGCAACGAGCTCAAGATGAACAGCCTCGGTATGAGGGAGTGCATTGAGGCGGTCAGGGACGGATCCGGCTGGCCAGAGAAGAAAGGCAAACTCACTAAAGGAAGGGGTATCGGCATGGCTTGCGGGTTCTTCGTTTCAGGCGCGGGATATTCCATATATCGGTCAGACACTTATCACTGTACTGTAACAACACGTGTCAGTGATGATGGAGGAACCGTACATGTCTACACCGGGTCTGCTGAAATCGGTCAGGGTTCTGACACAACCTTTGCCATGATTACTGCTGAAACACTTGGAATTCCGCTGGAATGGGTCAGGGTTTCTTCCGGGGACACGGATTTCGGTGTAGACCTCGGCGCCTATTCAAGCCGGCAGACATTAATGACAGGACACGCTACCAAGGAAGCGGCGGAAGACATAAGGAGGCAGATCCTTGGAGTTCTCACGAGAGAACTCAAGGTTGACATGGCGGAACTGGACATCAAGGATGGTTATGTCACATTCAAGCATGGGGGCGTAGATTTCAGCCATCTGCGGAAACGCTACCTTGAGGAACACAGAGGCTGGAAAAACCATCCCGAAGAAAGCCGCCTGACCTTCCGCGAAGCAGCACGTATTGCTTATCTGGCCAGAGGAAGTATCATAGGAAAAGGCAAATATAAGCCTCAAAACCTGGGTGGAGGCCACAAGGGTGCAGCAGTCGGCACATCCCCTGCCTACGGCTGTTCAGCTCAGATTGTTGAGGCGAGCGTAGACATGGATACCGGACAGATTACACTGGATAAAATGACGGATGCCCATGACTGCGGATTTGCCATAAACCGTACATCCGTTGAAGGGCAAATGCAGGGATCACTTATGATGGGCCTGGGTGAGGCAATGTTTGAAGAGGTGATCTTCGATAATAAAGGCAGAATTATGAATCCTAATTTCGGAGAATACAAGCTGGCGACAGCCCTTGATATGCCTTATATTGAACCCATTATAGTGGAATCTCATGAACCCTATGGGCCTTATGGAGCCAAAGAGGTTGGTGAAGGTGCTATCATGCCTACTATCCCAGCAATCCTGAATGCCGTTTATGATGCTACCGGAGTGAGGTTCTGGGAGCTTCCACTTACACCGGAACGAGTTTACAGGGCCATAAAAGAAAATAAAAATAAGAGCAAGAAAAAAGTTTAGCTGTTCGATCTTATTGATTGACTTTTAGGCAAGCAGATAATCTCTGACTTGAATTGAGTCCGGTTGAAATAAAACCCCATTACTTTGCAAAAAGGTGGTGGGGTTTTTTCAAAAACACTGGTATTGATCCGTTCTTAGTTGGTATTTCAGGTTAGTATTTGTATTATTATTTATTCAGCAAACAACTATTGACATAATAGCACCTAAGATGATAGTAGAATAATGTTGTGCTAATTTATATTTATTAAGCAATATCAGAACAGGAATGTAGCCTGAGTACAAATTAGCTGCATATGTAATATCCTTGATACTTGCAGTGTAGTTTGAAAAGTCGAAATGAACTACCCCGCCGCAGAGCAGAGGGGTATCTTGAAAAGCATTGAACGCCCTAAGGGGCAGAGGCTTGTCCGCCGTGTTTATGGCGGGCTTGTCCGCCGTGTTTATGGCGGGCTTGTCCGCCCCTGGCGGATTAAACAAAAATAACAAAACCTGAGACTGGAAGCGAAAATGCAGATTATAAACAATGTCATATCTGCTCGAGCCTTTCAATGAGGCCGGAGGTTGAAAAAATGCCTTTAAATCTGGCAGAGGATCATATCAAGTCCAATGAGATAATTCTGTTTGATTACAATCTTTCTCTTGAAGAAACATTTTCACCTGTCAATCTGAACGAAAAATTTCTCGAACAAAAAATTTTTGAACTTGAGGAAATCAGTCAGGTCAGGGATTGTCTTTATTGGTTAACTCTTGCGCGGCTTAACGAACTTGTACTTTTTTGTGCCGGGAATTATGCAGATAACTTCGAATTCACTCATGCAGGGGATCTTTTGGTAAATCCCAGATGTATCCTGGTTCATATTAAAAACCGGAACAGGCCGGTGATTAAAAAAAGGCATTCAAGAATAACAGATCAGTTCAAAAACTTTGGAAGCACAAAAGGCGAAGTTATCCAATGGCTGAAGAATGAAACCCTGCTTGAAATCAAGGAGGAACCTCTTTTACCATATCTATTTAAAAGCCTTAAGAATTCAGGATACATGTCCCGGGAATACCTGATTTCAATTGATATGAGAATGAAAAAGATTGCTGATGTTATGGTTTTTCTTTGCTCCCTGCATTTTACAGACAGCCAGGATCCTTATCAATGCCTGCAATATATGACTCAATCAGAAAGGCGATTCATTAAATCAAGCCTTTGCCAGTTCGATACGCGGTCTTATTATGATTTAGGATATGACATTCATAAGATGATCCAACATGAAGGATATATAAGTAAGTTCCTCTGTTAGGGAGGCAGGAATGAACTTTTTGTTTACCAGATTAATTGCCCGGCATCAATTTATGGACTGCATCTATGAGGAGCAACCGCGATGAAAACACCCAAGGCCCTTGCTTAATTTCACATTAATAACATTAATAAAGGGAATTAACACTGAATAAAATTATTCATGAGGGGATCTAATTCTAGTGAATTCATATCATTTTCTGGTCACCGCACCGGGGAGATATCATCATGCTGATTATGCGCTTCAGGCTAAGTCATTAAAATTAAAATTTATCTTGAAGGCCATTGGTTTTTTAGATCACAGGAATAATAAAAAGCTGCAAATAAGCCGAACATACTTAAACTAATCCTCAAACAGGAGGGGGACAATGCGGATTACAATCAATGGAAAATCTTTGGAGGCTAAACAAGGCCAAACTGTACTTGAAATTGCGCGCGAAAACGGAATATACATACCGGCTCTCTGTTATCACCCAAAGACAGGGAGGGCAGCCAAGTGCCGTGCATGTGTAGTTGAGATTGAAGGGATGAGAGGGCTGCAGACATCCTGCACACTTGAGGCAAGGGACGGTATGAAAGTGGTATCAAACTCTCCCCTGGCCCTTGAAGCGCAGCGGATGGTGGTGGATCTGCTCCTGTCTACAGGTACGCATGATTGCATCTCATGCGAGAGAAACGGTAATTGTGAACTCCAGGAGGCTGCATACTACCTGGGAATAGAACACCCCAGCTTCCGGTTTGCCGAGGAAAAAATCGAGGTAGATGATTCTGCTGAGTTTATTTTCCGTGATCATTCAAAATGCATAAAGTGCGGTCGTTGTGTAGTCGGGTGCCAGGAAGTCGTTGTAAATAAGGTTCTTGATTTCGGCTTCAGAGCAAATAACACCCGTGTCATATGTGATGATAATAAACCAATGGGTGAGTCTTCCTGCGTCCAGTGCGGTGAATGTGTCCAACTCTGCCCTGTCGGAGCCCTGATCGAAAAGAAATCCATTGGGATGGGGCGATCATGGGAGCTGACAAAGGTGCGTACGACTTGTCCCTATTGTGGAGTTGGCTGTCAACTGGATCTTCATATGAAGGATGAACAGATTGTCAGGGTAACCGGAGTTGAGGATGCGGAGCCCAATAAAGGAAGGCTCTGTATTAAAGGTAGATTCGGCTATGATTTTATTTATTCTCAGGACCGTTTGACAACTCCATTAATAAAAGAAAACGGTGAGTTCCGTGAAGCATCATGGGACGAAGCGATTGATCTCGTTGCCAATCGATTTAAACAAATTATTGCCGAAAGCGGTCCTGATGCCCTGGGTGCTGTAAGCTGCGCCCGCAGTATCAATGAAGATTCATATCAGATGCAAAAACTATTCAGGGCGGTATTCAAAACCAATAACATTGATCATTGCGCACGTACCTGACACGCCCCAACTGTCGCCGGTCTGGCGCAGGCATTCGGCTCGGGAGCGATGACCAACTCGTTTTCAGAGTTCAGTAAGGCGAAAATGTTTTTTTGTATAGGCACTAATATGACTGAAGCCCATCCAGTAGCATCCACATTTCTGAAAAATGCCCGCATGAATGGTGCGATGCTAATTGTGGCAGATCCGAGAAGGCATGCCCTTGCAGAAATTGCGGATATTCATTGCCAGCTCAGGGTTGGTACTGATATTGCATTTTTAAACAGTATTATGCAGGTCTTAATAGCAGAAGACCTTTATGATAAGGATTATGTAGCAGACCATACTACAGGTTTTGAAGAGTTTAAATCCAGGATAATGAAATATACCCCGGAAATGGCCTCAGAAATATGTGGCGTCTCGCCGGTAACAATCAGGGAAGTAGCTTATCACATGGCTGATGCGGATTCCATGATGTTGTGCTACACACTGGGGATTACAGAACACACATGCGGAACTGCAAACGTATCTTCTACGGCCAACCTGCAGATGCTGCTTGGAAACGTGGGTAAGGAATGCGGTGGAGTAAACCCCCTTAGAGGCCAAAATAATGTTCAGGGTGCGTGCGATATGGGTGCATTACCCAATGTTTTTCATGGATACCAGAAGGTTATTGATCCCCAGGCTAGAGAAAAATTTGAAGAGGCATGGGGTGTGAAAGGCCTGTCTCCCGGAAATGGAATGATGATGCCTACAATGTTTGAAGGTCTTCCATCAAAGAAAATCAGAGGTCTTTATATCTTTGGGGAAAACCTTGCCAATACCGAACCGGATATCCATAAAGTTGAACATGAGCTCGAATCTGCTGAATTTCTTGTCTGTCAGGATATCTTTCCTACAGAAACAACACGCTTTGCAGACGTTATATTTCCTGCTGCCGCATGGAGCGAGGATGAAGGGACATTTACCAATAGCGAGAGAAGGGTAAACAGGGTTCGCAAGGTAAAGACTCCTCCGGGAGATGCAAGGCCCAACTGGTGGATTTTCAAGCAGATCGCTAAACGGTTCGGCCACGACTGGGAATCAAGCAGCGCTCAGGAGATATGGGATAATGAGATATCCGTCCTGGCACCTGCATATAAGGGTATAAAATACTACAGGATAGAAGAGGACGGTATCCAATGGCCCTGCCCTGATGAGACGCATCCGGGCACAAGGTATCTTCACAAGGACGGTAATTTTACATCAGGCAAAGGAATGTTTGTCGCTGCTGAGTGGACACCTCCTGCCGAGGTTCCGGATGAGGAATTCCCATTTGTACTGAGTACCGGCCGCAGGCTGTTTCACTATCACAGCCGCACTCAGACCTCGCGTACCGGTCTTGACAATGTACTGTCTGAAGAAACTGCTGATATCTCTATTGCCGATGCTGAACGACTTGGAATAAACGACAGTGAATACATCAAGGTCAGCTCAAGAAGAGGTGAGGTGAAGGTCAAAGCAAAAGTAACGCCGCAGGTTCCTGAAGGTATGGTATGGATGGCCTTTCATTTCAGGGAGGCCTGCGCCAACTGGCTTACAAACGCTGTATATGACCCTGTTACACAAACAGCAGAATATAAGGC
>DAINAR010000077.1:0-11073 GCA_036733345.1 Deltaproteobacteria bacterium
CACCATCTTGAGATTCCTGCTCGCATCAACATAATCCGGCCTTATTCTCAAAGCCTCGGAAAAACACTCCCCAGCCTCCCTGAACCTTCCCTGCCTCGCGTATGCAACTCCCAGATCATTATGCGCCTCTGCATAATCAGGCCTCATTCGAATAGCCTCCTGATAATGCCTGACGGCTTTTTCGAGATCTCCCTTGCGGGCCAGTATGCCTGCCAGGTTTTTATGTGCATCAGCACCCGGATTTATGCGCAGGGCCTCCGAGTAATGATATATTGCCTCATCGATCTTCCCCTTTAAAGCAAAGGCATTGCCCATATTGTTATGGGCATCTGAATAATCGGGCCTGCTGGATAATGCCTCCTGAAAATGTTTAACAGCCCGTTCAATCTGTCCCGCGCGGGCAAGTAAAGTCCCCAGGTTGTTATGCGCTTCAGCATAGTTCGGATTTATCCGCAGGGCCGTTTCATAGCGCTCCACGGCTTCGTTCATAAACCCCGTTTCCGCCAGGACAACCCCAAGGTTGTTATTTACAATTTCATTGTCTTTTCTGATACGCAGTGCCTCAAGGTAGTGTCTTATTGCAGAGCTGTAGTCCCCCTTACGCCCCAGAGCCAACCCGAGATTGTTGTGGGCCTCGGAATACTCTGGCTTCAAATCAATCGCCCTGCGGTACCGATTTATTGCACTGTCAACATCCCCCATAGCTAACAAGGCATTGCCGAGATTATTATATGTCATTGAATCACGAGGTTTGATCTCCAGGGCCTTTGAAAAGTGCTCAACAGCCTCCTCAAATCTCTTCTTATCTAAAAGAGCAAGGCCGAGGCCGTTATGCCCTCTGTTTGTATAAGGATTTTTGGATATAACATCAGTCCACAGGGTTGTTTTATCCCTCCATGTATTATTTCTTGCGTATGTGCAGATGGAAAAAAACAGGACAATACAGATAAGAACTGAAAAGGCGGCTGATCTCCTGAATGACATAAAACGAAACAGGAGATAAGGGACAATAAGGGCAAAGCCGAACATGGGCAGATAGAGCCTGTGCTCAAATACCAGCTCAAGCTGAACAAAGGATGACTCAAGAAAAAGGTTAATAAAGAACCACATTATGCAGAAGGAAACCATACGGTTTTTACGGGCAAGATATGCCCCAAGGCCGATTATGCCTGCAATAATAGTGATCGCAGGCAGAGTCGTAATCGGGTCTGTCAGTGAATGAGAAATGTAAAAGGAGTGAAGAAGGTTCAACCGGCCCGGCAATGGCAAAAGGATGAGGCTTATATAAAACAACACAACCCTGGGCTGAGTCAGCAGGCGTTCTCCGAGGCTGAATTCACGGTATTTGTATCCTGATATTACTCGTTCAAAAGGATTTCCGTTAAAATATATATAACCCAGAATAAACACGAAAATCACTATTCCAACAAGATATGGAATCTGACGCCTGAACCAGGCATAATCCAAATCCCTGACAAAATACCATTCATATAAAAAAATAATGAATGGTAGTGTAACTGCCGTTGGTTTTGTGCCAAGGGCCATGATCCATGACACAAGGCATGCGACAAGCAGGATAAGTTTTTTGGTGTTTGTCAGGGCCATGCGGCCTTTGATATATAAAAGCAGCGACAGGAGATAGAACATCGCTGCCATGCTGTTCATTCTCTGAACAATATAGGTAACGCTCTGTGTTTGAATTGGGTGGGCAGTAAATATCAGGGCGGAAAAGAGTGAACAGATAAGAATTAAGAGTGAAGAATTAGATGAGTTATCAGTTAAAAGTGATGAATTAAGAGTGGGGGGTGTGGCCCTTGAATGAAAGACCTGTCCAAATATGGTTAATGCAAGAAAATAGACGAGAATCCCGTTCAACAGGTGAATGATAATATTTACAACATGATAGCCTGTGACATTATACCGGCCGAAATAGTAGTTAAGGGCAAAGGAGATGTTTGCCACGGGCCTTTTTGAAGCAGGGCTTTTGAAGCCTGCATCAATCAATGATTCCGGATCAAGACTTGTCAGCCGGATATAACGGTTTCCTGTAATGCTGTCTGCGTCGTCAAAAACAAATGGGGTCTTGAATGTGTTTGAATAGATAATAATACCGAGGACAAAGATGGCAAGGACGGCAATTAGATGATATCTCAATTCTGTTTTTGTTTTCATATTTATTAAAGAAAGGGTCAAAGGGGCACAAAGTTCAAGGGCCTTTTTGGTCTTTCTGGCTTATATTGTCTATTTGGTCCGTCCTGATCTCAGCCTATTGCCTTGTAGCTTGAACCTTACCTATACCCATACTATTTTAACCAGATGCTCCACCTTCATGAATTCAGGATCTCCGGTAACGATTGATGCCTTAAACACAAGAGCTGTTGCAACGGCAAAACAATCAGCATATGATATCGCATATTCAGCCTTGACTTCCGAGGCCGACAATATGATATCAGATGAAGGAGAAATAACCTGAATTGGTAATTCAAAGAACTCCTCCAGGTGTCTTTTTGCAGATGCCAATCCAAGCCTTCTTATGGTCTTATAATAAACCTCTCCCAGGTTTATCTCGCTTATATAGGCCTTAAGATCTCCCTTATGAGACGAAACAAGCAGCCTTTCAACCGTTTCAGCACCGTCCTCATCCTGATAGAATTTCAGGATCGCATGAGAGTCAAAAAGAATGTCCGTCATCAAACTTATTATCCCTCTTTCTTTCATCCAACAGCTCCTGGGCCAAGGAAGCCCCTCCCTTAAGGATTCCTCTCATTGCCTTAATAGGGTCATCGGGAAGAGGTGTAATTTCAGCATGTTTGTCAACAATGCGGAACAACACCTTTTTACCTGGGGTTATACCAAGCTTATCCCTGACCTCCTTGGGGATTACAATCTGACCTTTGGCGGACGTTATTGCTGTGGGCATTTGCTCTTACCTCCATCTGTTTGGTTTTACCAGAACAAGTTTAGTATAACAAAAATAAAAACATACAGTCAACCATATAATACGTCAGGTGGTCTGCTCTGTTTAACCGCCGATTTTTGTGGCGGGTTTGGTCTGTGCCAACGAACCTGAATTGCTTCACAAGTAACAGTTTAGCTTTTTAAAAAAATTGACGGGATTTACAGGAAATTCAGGATTAAGACCATTTAATCTTATCCTGTTAATCGATATTGAAATCCTTTTCTTTTACTTCAATTTCAACTTTCGGTTCACCGAAATTAATGGGTAACCCTGCAGGATTTCTCCTGGAGTTTATCCCGATGAAAATCGGGGGTCGAAATGACACTTCTTGATTGACACGACAATACCAACAATATAGTCATTGAGTTACCCTGTTACTGTTATTCACATTCTTAAGGCCATGATTCTTTTTTATGATTTACCGGATAGCTGCAATGAGAGGAAAACCTTGTTCTTGTTCTTGAAACAAAGAGGATCTTGTATATCCTGTTATCCTGTCGGAATCTTGGCAAAAGCCTAACCAATTACCTTCACAATAACTTTGTGACAAAATTTGTCAAAATATTCCAAATATTGTCAAAAATCATGCTCAGGGGCAGAGATACTATTATATATTTTTAGTTAATCCGACTTGATTTAAAATAATATCGAGGCCTTTGAAACTTGTCATTTCGAGGAGCAAAGCGATGAGAAATCTTAATGATTCAATTGTGTTAGGATTTCTCCCGGAATTTATCCCGATGAAAATCGGGGGCCGAAATGACAAATTTGAAAAGCCTGATATTGCAGGCTTACACCATCGCCGGTCAATAACCTCTTAATATGGCACATATATTGCTTCAAAAGCAATGCGGAGTCTTGACAGATTAATTTTAAAGCAAATTCTCGTCCTGTGACGGAAAAAATATTGTAAACGGAAATATTCTGGAAGGAGGTGGCAAAAATACATCAGCATAATCTAAAGAAGCTGTAAATAATCTGAAAAATTTTAAATAGAAAGGAGATAAGAAATGTTACAGAAGTTTATGGTAAAAAAAGAAAAGGGTTTCACCCTTATCGAGTTGATGATCGTTATTGCCATCATCGGTATCCTTGCGGCAATCGCTGTGCCCCAGTTTCTCTCCTACAGGCTGAGGTCATACAATGCCGCGGCCAAGGCGGTAGCTCACAATTTAAAGGCAGATAATGCAAATTTGAATTCGGAACTTGGTGGATATGGGTGGACTGAAGCAGCTGACGACCTTTTAGTTAATCCTACTGGACTAACAGCTATTGCGAATACACAATTTGTAGGACAAATGGCTATACCGGCATCAGCTACGGTACGAGGTGCACGTTTGGCTGGAACTGTTGTTGATCCTAATGGTAATCCACGTGATATGGCTATTCCAACAGCGCTGGGAAATTCTATGATTGCATTTGTGCAGACAGAGATTGTCCCTGCCGCTGCCGGACAGCGTGCGGAATCATTTATTCTTGTTACTCAGCATTTTCGTGGTGATGCAGCTTACGGAATGGACAGTGATGTAGAAAATGCACTATATACAGTGAGCAATCCTGAGTGGCCAAGTACGGCTATTGCCTTGAACTTTGCTCAAGGGGTGACATCAGCCTTAGCACTTCCTCCAGCTGTGGCAGTGAACAACGATGATTTCTTAGGACAGGCTGGCGGTGGCCTTCCTGCGCCTAATTGGGTCATAGGGCAATAGGTTAATTGTCAATTTGTTTGAAAACATTGGTCTCAGGCAGGACACCCAAAGACCCTCACTGATTAAAACATGACCAAAGCTGCAAGTCTTATGGCTTGCAGCTTTTTTTAAAGGAAAACAGGGATGGGGCCGGACCCTTTAAAAAAAAGAACAAAGAAATTCACCGTCGTTGAGCTTATGATAGCAATTGCCATTATCATAATCCTCGTTGCAATCGCCGCTCCGTATCTGCACATGTTATACCATTAGTGCAACTAATGACTATGTTCAGCATGAAGCTTATAGCTTTATAAAGTACCGGCGAGATACTATAAACAGGTATAGAGGGCATAAGGTGTAAGGTTGGAGGGTTTACTGAAAAAAATGAACATCGAACAATCGAACGTCCAACATCGAATGTTGAATGTAACAAAAGGGAACCAAGTTCCCTATAAAAATCAGGCTTATCCTGTTATCCTGTCAAATGTATTTCCTTAAATTTATAGTTATGCTACTGAAACCCAACCCATGATAACTGATACATGAATGCTTACGAAAAGTTTGACTGCTCACTAAAAACCATATAAAATGATAAACATTATGGTTATTGAGGTAACTATATGCCAAGAATGATCAAAAAGACAATTGAACTTGATCAGGATTACATAGATAAGGTAAAACTGATCTTCGAAGTGCATACAGAAAAGGAGGCTGTTAACAAGGCCCTGGAGATGGCTGTGATTGACGATAATATCATCAATGCACACGATACGGTGGGAGGAAAAGGCGATTTGATAGAAGAGGTCTTCAAATGAAGGTCATATTCGATACTAACGTCTATGTATCGTTTATAAGAAATCGCTGCTCCGCATCTGCAAAACTATTGTTCTTTGTCCCAGCCAAAGGCTGGTAAACCCTCCACAAAGACTGGCGGGTAAACTTTCGAATCCTGTCATCCTCTCCTGTCATTTCGAATCCTGCTGCAAGCAGGTGAGAAATCTTGCTTTTCTGAGGCGCTTATTGCTGCCATGGCGTATTCAAGATTTCTCGTCGCTATGCTCCTCGAAATGACAGAAGGTGAAAACCCTCCTCAAAACAACACAAGCAACCTGCTACTTTAAAATAACAATAGGGGAAAAAAACTCGACACCTTTGCAAAAACTATTGTTCTTTGTCCCAGCCAAAGGCTGGTAAACCCTCCACAAAGACTGGCGGGTAAACTTTCGAATCATGTCATCCCTTCCCTGTCATTTCGAATCCTGCTGCAAGCAGGTGAGAAATCTTAAAACCTTACCAGCACGAACTCAGGTCATCCCACTTTGGATTCATAAGATTCACCAGTTTATTTTTCTTCTCTCTTCTCCATTTCTTTATCTCTTTTTCTCTTTCTATGGCAGAAATAACATCAGGAGTTACTTCAAAATAGACCAGCTTATTCAAATTATATTTTTCACTAAACCCCTTTATGAGCTTGTTCTTATGCTCATATATCCTCCTTTCAAGGTTGTTTGTTACTCCTGTATAAATAACCCTGTTATTCCAGTTAGTAATTAAATAAACGTAATATATTCCAGTTTTGGGCATTTAAGATTTCTCGTCGCTATGCTTCTCGAAATGACAGGAGGAAAAAATGCTCCTCCCTGCCTGTGCCGCGGCAGACAGGGAAATGACAGAAGGAAAAAATGCTCCTCAAAATGACGGATGGTGGATATTCCTCAAAATTACAAAATAGGAGCAGAATTTCTCCTTTCCTATTACTTATGACAATGTTTCCTTATTTTCTGTCCCAGCCAATGGCTGGTAAACCAGCCAAAAACACAGCCTGGTAAAACTTCGAATCCTGCTGCAAGCAGGTGAGAAATCTTGCTTTTCTAAGGCGTTCAATGCTGCTATGGCGTATTCAAGATTTCTCGTCGCTATGCTCCTCGAAATGACAATAGGGGGTCCTCCGTAATGACAGAATGGAAAAACGCTCTTCAAAACAACACAAGCAAGCTGGTACTTTAAAATAACAATAGGGGGTACTCCGTAATTACGGAAGGCAAAAACGCTCCTCCCTGCCTGTGCCGCGGCAGACAGGGAAATGACAGAAGGGGTGCACATTCATTGAAATGCCTTTCGAGTTAACCTTTCCCTATTATATTACTCCGACATTAATATATGTCAATGTTGTCCCAGCCAGGGCCTGATAAACCAGCCAAAAACACAGGCTGGTAAACCCTCCACAAAAAATGGCGGGTAAAATTTCGAGCCCCGAATCAAGTTCGGGATAAATCCGCCACAAAAACTGGCGGATAAACTCCCGCCGGAATCCGCAATGATTTCGACTGGATGCCCCCGAAACGGGGTCCGGGGCAGGCTTATCAAGTCCGGCATGACGATTGATGTTTTTAATCGCCGGAGTAGTAAAATCATGGGTTTTTTAACATGTCGTGCGTGCCAACTTTACGCATAACGTATGTATCGTCTTCCATATTAAAAGTAAAACGATATGAGTGGGTTATTCTGCCTTCCCAGATATTCCTGGGATCATTCATTTTTTTTATATTCAGTGAAGGATGCCTTGAATTAGATAACAGCAATTCCAGCTTCTTATCCACTGCCTCCTGTATCTCCCTCGGCAGTCTCCGGTAGTCCCTTACAAAGGTCTTTGTGAAAAATATTTTCATATCTTTGCGGTTTTCAGCGCCTTCAGGCTGTCTTCAAGGGAATCAAAAGGTCCCAGCACATTACCTCCGGTAATATCCCTGTCTGCGTCTGACTCTCCTTCCTGCCATTCCCTGCTGTAAAAATAAGCCTGTTCAGGATGTACCAGCTTAACCGGCTTTAAAATAATTTCACCATCTTTTTTTTCCAGTTCCATATAATCACCAACGGCAATGCTGAGATTTTTCCGCACGCTGCTCGGGATTGTGATCTGGAAATGTTCTTTTATTTTTACCAAAGGCATTTTTACCTCCTTTTTTCTGTTCAATGCCCCCAAAATTGTATCCTTAATTTAAGCAGGCATTGCGTTATTCAAGATTTCTCGTCGTTATGCTCCTCGAAATGACAGGAGAGGGAGCATTACTCGTAATAACAGGAGGTATAAACGCTCCTGAAGATGCCAAACCAAGAAGCTTTTTTAATTATAAATTAATAATTTGTTAATTTATAAATTTCGTAATTTATACTATCACACCTGTTAAATATGTCAAGAATTACAACCTTTGGCAGCATGTGCAGGTACAAAGGCACAAAGTATAAAGCCATAAGGAATCAAAGGGAAAGAGGGGCAAACAATGGCCTGGAACTCTGTTTTTTGACGGGATAAACAGGATTGACATGATATTCTTCCCTGCCTGAGCGTCTTTTGCGGACAGGGCTACTATTATCCTGTCAAATTGCAAATCTCTAGTTAAAGATTCTTCTGAAAAAGCTGTAAGCTGTTTGGCATGCGGCTTTTTTTCTGGTATAAGGGAAAAACTGGTTATGGGTGACAGGTCATGGGTGGTTGTTTATATAGCATAAGGTGGAGTCAACAGGAATAAGACATGACAGCAATCAGTTTTGAAAATATCTCCAAGACATTCCGATCAGGGCTTAAACGAAACACCGTACTCAAGGGGCTGAACCTGACGGTCAACGATGGAGAAATCTTCGGGTTTCTGGGGCCGAACGGCGCAGGTAAAAGCACATCCATAAAACTCCTGCTTGATTTCATAAGACCGGACAGAGGCCGGATTACTGTTGACGGATTTGTAGTAGGGAAGGAGCGCTTTCAGCATCTTATAGGATATCTACCTGAAACGCCGTGCTTTTTTGAAAATCTCAGTGGAATGGAAACACTGCTGTTCGCAGCAAGGGCCTCTGAAATGCGGGGATACGTAATAAAAAAAAGGGCTCAGGAAGTACTTGAGAGGCTTGATCTCAAATCAGCGGGTTCATGGACTGTAAGGACTTATTCAAAGGGCATGAAACAACGCCTTGGCCTGGCAATGGCCCTGATTCATGATCCGGACATATATATACTTGATGAACCTATGAGCGGCCTTGATCCTCTGGGGAGGAACCTGATAAGCGATGTAATACTTGACCTTGGGCAAAATGGAAAAACCGTTTTTTTCAGCTCACATATTTTAAGCGACGCTGAGAGGCTCTGTGACCGCATCGGCATCCTGCACAAGGGTGAGCTTTTGTTTGACGGGGCTATTGAAGATATAACCGAGGTCGGAGGCCTTGAAAAGGCGTTCATAAAAATAATTGAAGAACATGGAAAGTCAAAAAATGTCTAAAATATTCCTCATTACCTGGGTTACATTTAAAGACAGCATACGCAACAGGGCACTTTACGGCATTTTTTTCTTCGGCATTCTTTTATTCATCGCAAACATAATTATTACTAAAATGTTCTCATGGGAATTGGGAAAGGTTGCAGTAGAACTGGGGCTTTCCGTGGTTTCGATATCAGGGCTCGTTATCATTTTCTTCCTCAGCATTAACACTATGTCAAACGATATTGACAAAAAGACTCTCTACCTTATTCTCTCTCGACCCTTAACGAGATCCCAGTATATTCTCGGCAGATATTTTGGACTGTGCATGATTATAGTTTTATCCAGCGCTATCCTCGGCTCATGTGCCGCCTTTTCAGCAAAACTTGCAACTTACGGCAGCGAAGGCTACATACCTGTTAACTTTTCATGGAACATCTTTCTTCTTGGACTGGTTTTTTTAACACTTTCTCTGATTGTTGTCCTGGCCATGGCCCTCCTGTGGGTAAGTATTACAACACATCCCTTTACGGCAGTCCTTCTTTCCCTGCTTTCCTATTTCATAGGACAGAATGTCGAAAACGTAAAAAATATAATCTCTGTAAGCAAGATGTTTGTTGAAAATAAAATGCTTTTAAAGATAACTGAAGTTTCTTCCTGGATATTTCCCAATCTGGCTGCATTTGACCTGAAGACAACAGCCGCGTATGGCCTTCCTGTAAATGCAGCTTATCTGGCCTGGATAGCTCTATACGGCCTTTCCTATATCGGGATCTGTCTGATACTGACAGTGTTAGTCTTTCAGAGGCGGGAACTGGCGTGAGAAGTAAACCTACTATCCTGCTGTTTTTATGCTTGTGCCTTTTTGTTGTTTTATATGCAGCAGGCTTTACTGCTGTCAAGGGGGCCAGGCAATCCCTTGGTGTCAATTACCGGCTTGATGTAAGCCCCCTTCCTCCTGACCTGTTGAAGATATTTTCAGGCGAGTTCAGAGGTCTTGTAGCGGACTATATTCTTCTTGAAATCGCATCATTTGTGGGAAGCAATAAAAAAATCTCTAACGAAGAATGGAACAGGATTGTGCTTGCCTTTGAGCAGAGCCTCAACCTGGACCCGTATTTTGAGCAGACATATGTAGTTGCCCAGGGTCTTCTTCCCTGGGAGGCAAAGCTGCCGGAAAAGGCCATTTCACTTCTTGATATATCCAGGAAACACCGTCCATGGGACTGGCGGCCGGGGTATTACATGGCATTTGACTGGTACTATTTCCTTCATGACTATGCAAAGGCATCCGAGGCCTTTCTCGAGGCCGCAAAAATCAAGGGCGCCCCGGTTCTCCTTGCAGTTCTCGGGGGCCGCTTTGCCCTGAAGGGAGGAAGGACACAGGCTGCAATTGTTCTGCTCCAGGCCATGCTCAATGACCCTGATATGGATGAATACAAAGAAAAGGAAATTACAGACCGGATAGATGCATTAAAGGGTGTCATGCTCCTTGAGAGTGCCCTGAAAAAATTTAAAGAAATTTATAATTATTTACCGGATTCTCTTTATGAATTAATTGAGAAAGGCTTCCTTGAGCAATTGCCTGAAAACCCCTATGCTGACAGGTATTTTTACAGCAAAGATGACGGCCGGGTATTTTTTGATACAATCAAATAGTCATTTAAAACTGAAAAATTGTACCATTAAAAACGAAAATCAGAAAAAAAGGCCAAAAATGAAAGGATTTTCGAGTTTAATTTTGTTGACATTTTTTTTAACATCCCCTTTTTGTTTTCTAACCCCCCGATTTTACGCTCGATTCTAATTTGTAAATTTCCTCATTCTTCTTCATAAGTTACGCAGCACCATTTCATTTTTTCAACTAACTTCATGCCTTACCTTCTGTCTATATCTCAATACTCCATAAGTGCCCTCTCCTTTTCAACGCCTTTGACCTGTACATATGTTTTCATATATGAATTTAAATCAATTTTTCACCACCTTTTTAATGTTTTTGTTCTCTTAGAATTCATCATGCCATGTGGAATGCCACAATGCATGTAAATTATATCTTTATTTCGTATCAATTAAATTTTCATTCGAACTTGTAAAAAACACCAGGTTCCTCGGGATGTATGCTTCTCGTGTCACGAGGCTTTATCTTATTGTTTATCAGGTAATAAAAACCACA
>DAINAR010000078.1:0-10260 GCA_036733345.1 Deltaproteobacteria bacterium
TGATTGCGAACACAGACCTTAGCAAGGGCATGTTTTTTTCCAACCATGCATCCAACTATTTACCGGTCAAGGCAAGGTTTCCAAAAGGTAAACAGCAGGCCCTTGATCAGATAGATATGGCGCTCAATGGCAAAATCGGTCTCAGGCCGGAATGGATGAGAGCACTTTGATTAGGAGGCAAAGTATCAGATTTTCCTTAAGGTCACTAGGGCCAAAAGGCTAAAGGGAACGGTTCGAGCAGCGAAGTACTTCGACGCCGAGATATCGATTCCAGAGATCTGACACGGATCAGAGCCACAATTGCGCAGGGAGTGGTCAACATTTTTAAAGAACGAAAGAGCAGAGAGCCCAAAGTCGATGCCCTGATCGGCTATGGTTTTAGCCCGACACGGTCTTTCTTATCAGACGGGTTTGATTTTGTCAGAATGGATTTGAGCACGGCGGAATTCCTGAGGAAGGTCAGGGGCTGGAAACCTTCAAAGGAATACGAAAATACCGTCCTATGCGGATGAGAACGCTGAGGATAAACTGGAGGAGATGCTGAAGTCATTGCTGGAAGAGAGTCCTGAAAAGCATCTGAATCCCTGACCGCTATAGTCTGCCAGGAGTTGTCCATATTCTCTCCCCAGATGACTATGCATCTTGATTTCCAGGGTTCCTGGGCGGGGTGACAACCAGGGTAATCCAGCATGCCATAATCTGTGAGCAGCATATGCAAAAATTGGTTTTGCTCATCATTGCCGTCATTTCCCCCCTGTATTTGCAGAAAAACTATGTTGTAATGGCCAGGACGAGAACCAGGTCCTTTTGTTAATGTCAAACCTTTGTCCCGGCAAGATATTAATAGTTGTCTATTCTTCTTTTTGGAGTTTGGAAGAAGATTGGGGAAACGCAATTGCTTCAGTTAAATGGTAAGCTGCCTGCAGATAAGATGTGGGGCAGAGTGGAAAACATTCCTTGCAGTTCCAGCACTCCTTGGTCGCGATCTCTGGAATGAACCTTACCTCCCGTCTTGCTCCGTTGTTAACGAACCCAATAGCATTTTTATTCTTGACTTCATCACAGTATCTTACACATAGACCACAAAGAACGCAAAATGAGGACTCTTTTTCGAAGCGGTCTCTGTCTGCTCCATACTCTTGAGCCAAATCCTGCAATTGTGGTGAATCTGGAGCATGAGCCATCAACAACTCCAAAATCATTTTGCGAATTTTATCTACCTTTTCAGACCTGGTTTTTACGACCAAATCCTGCGCTACCGGGTAAAGGCAGGAAGCAACAAGATTTGTCCTGCCGCGAACATCTACTTCAACTGTGCATATTCGACACCCGCCATAGGGTTCTAACTTCTCATGGTGACAAAGCGTAGGGATAAATATATCTGCACTTTGGGCGGCCTCCAGAACGGTCATCCCTTCTGTTGCTTTAATTTCTTTTCCATCTATCTGTAAAATGATTTCACTCATCTTTATATACTCTCTCAGACTGTAGTTTATGCTTCTTCAGGGACAAAAGAAGGAAAAGTTTTTCCTGAAACCTTCTCCGCCACACCAAAGCGAAGCAGAAGAACTTCTAAGTAGCGGATTTTTCTTTCTTGATGTTTGCCTCATACTCATCTCTGAAGTAACGCAATGTGCTTTTAAACGGGTCGGAAGCAGTTTTCCCTAAAGCACACAAAGAGGCTGCTTTCATGACCTCGGCTATCTCCTCCAGAAGTTGGATATCACCCTCTCTTCCTTTTCCGTCTCTAATATTCGTCACGATCTTAAGCATCTGTCTGATACCTTCGCGGCATGGTACGCATTTTCCGCATGACTCATTCGTGAGGAAGTTCAGGTAAAACCTGGTTAATTCAATCATATCGGTATCTTCATCCAATACCAGCATGCCGCCTGCTCCTATGGGAGCTCCAAGTCTTGCCATCTCATCAAAATCCAGGGGGGTATCTATAAAGTTCTCTGGTACAGAACCTCCCATCGGACCTCCAAAGTGAACTGCTTTAAGTTTCTTTCCATTTGGAATTCCACCACCAATATCATAGACAATCTCTCTGAGCGTAGTCCCGAAAGGGACTTCAATGACCCCTGTATGGCATATATTACCTGACAGGGATATAAGTTTAGTCCCCTTACTCTTCTCTGTCCCGATACTTGTGTACCATTCAGCGCCCCTGTTGATTATCTGAGCGACGTTGGCCCAGGTCTCAACATTATTCAGATTACTCGGTCTGTTCCATACACCGCTTACCGAAGTACGGATATATTTGGGCCTGGGTTCCGGGTTTTTACCTTCTATTGATCTCATCAATGCGCTGGACTCCCCTGACACGAATATTCCAACATCAAGATGCACCTCTACATCAAAGTTGAATCCGGAACCGAGGATATTCTCACCGAGAAGTCCATATTCCCTCGCCCTAGCGAGGGCCATATCAATATTCGCTTTCAATTGAGGGCTATCATGACGGGTGTATATAAATCCCTGATGCGAGCCGATAGCATAGGCGCCGATTATCAGGCCTTCCAACACGCAATGGGGATTTCCTATAAACAAGGCCCTATCCATAAAGGCACCGGGCTCCCCTTCATGTCCGTTCACGATCACATACTTTTCTTCTCCGGGTGCATTACGAGCAGTCTCCCACTTCAAACCGGCAGGAAATCCGCCACCTCCCCGGCCCCGCAAGTTGGCTTTCTTTACCTCTTCAAGGACTAGCTCAGGACCCATCTCAAAAAGGGCTTTGGATAATGCAGAATATCCGCCAATCGCCAGATAGTCGTCTATGCTCTGAGGATCAATTTTCAAGCTATTGTCCATAAGATTCCGCATCTGATTCTTATAGAAGGGAATTTCAGACTGATGCGCTATTTTTTCGCCGGTATTGGCATCCGTATAAATCAGGCGGTCAATCATTTTTTTCCCAAACACGGTCCGAGAGAGAATTTCCGGCACATCCTGCGGTGTCACCTCCTGATAGGAGATTCCTTCAGGATAGATAACGACATTCGGCCCTTTTTCACAAAAACCATGGCAACCGGTTGCTCTGAAATCAACTTTAGTCTCTAAATCCTGTTTTTTGATTTCTTCTTCAAAGGCGCTGATAACCCTGTCATTACCCAGGCCGAGACAGCCCGTTCCTGCACATACGGCAATAGAAGGCTTATCAGGATCTCTTTTTGACAAGACATCCTTCCTGAGTTCTTCCAATTCAGCAGCTGAATTTATCCTTGGCATAATCATTCCTTACTCCAGGCCTCGTAGGACAAAACATAGAAAGGCCCATCTTTGAAACATCCTTGAATCTCAATCTTCCTGATTCCCATCATTTTCCCACTTTCATGCATCTATATTTTTCTAATGGAACATAAGAGCGATTTCAACTGAGGGTAGCCCATAACTTCCTCACGGCAAATAGTATCTGTCAAGAGATTAGCATTCGCATCCCCCGCCCACCCATGAGGTACAAGGACAACTCCTTCAGAAACTCGTTCACTTACTTTTACCTTCATCTTTACCTGTCCACAGTCTGTCTCGATAATGGCGCTATCGCCTTCTTTAACATTATATTTTTCAGCGGTTTTTTGCCCGAGTTCAGCTCTGGGCTCAGGATTTCCTGCCCTGAGAGTCTTTACCCCCCTGTGCTGGCTATGTGTATAATAGAGGTTTCGGTTTCCAGTTGACAGTATTAAAGGATATTTCTCTCCCAGTTCCTTCCAGCGCGACCCCTGCGGACTTTTCTCCGGCTCTGAATAGGTTGGAAGAGGATCATGACCGACATGTTCCAATGCATCGCTGAAAATCTCGATCTTTCCCGTGGGTGTTGGGAAGGAATCTCCCATGATTTCGTATGTCTTCTCCTGGTAATATGCTCCTTCCGGCTTTTCTGTTAATAGTTCATCAAATGTCAGGCCGGAAGGCTCAAGTTCGAATGCCACCAATTCTTCCTCAGACTTCCACGGAAAATATTCATCCAACCCCATCTTTTTTGATAATTGTGTAAAAAATTTCCACTCTGACCAGCCCTCATGTAATGGCTCGATGGCCTTTTTCCTCAACATGAGATATGGGACACAGTGACAAACATTGTACGTATAGGCCACTCCCCACTTCTCAAGACACGAACAGGCTGGAAGGACATAGTCAGCCAGTTCTGCCGTTTCTGTCATGAAGAGATCATGGACCACGAGCAAATCCAGCTTCTTGAATGCTTCTTTAAAGGCATTGGATCCTGCCATTGACAGGATAGGGTTCCCTCCAATAACCATGAAAGACTTTATCTTTTCAGGGATGCTTTCTGGCAACATGGTCACTACACCGTAGGGGCTCTTTCTCCCAAACACCTCATAAAATATTGGATATTTATCAGCACCCAAAGGGGGCGATTTAGTTCCAGCGCCCACGTTTCCAAATCGTAATCTTGGACTGATCACCCAGCCACCTGGGATATTTATATTTCCGGTAATGACCTGCAAAACAGAAAAGGCACGGCTGGTCTGGGTGCCACTAGCCGTTTGATCCTGTGTACACGTGCCCTGGTATATACTTGCCCCTTTCGTCGCTGCAAAGAGACGGGCGAGTTTGCGGATGTCTTCGGCCGAAACCCAGGTGATCTCCTGAGCCCATTCAGGGGTATATTGTTGAATATGGGGGATTAGTTCGTTAAACCCATGGGTGTACTTTTCCACAAACTCCTTGTCGTATAGGTTTTCATTGATGATCACATTAATCATTGCAAGCGCCATGGCTCCGTCGGTTCCGGGCCTGATTCTAAGATACATATCAGCACGATCTGCGATAGGAATTCGCTTTGGATCTATAACAACCAGTTTTGCTCCCCTGCCAAGGTGCTCCTCAAGGGCCAACTTAAGTGGAAAGTCTGATTCATCGGGATTGTGGCCCCAGAGAATGTACAGGTTCGAGTCAAGTCCTTCCGTGGGATATTTGCCAAAGGTGATTTGCCTGGTACGAATCCTCATCCGATAACACACGCTCTCCACTGAGAAATAGTTAGGAGATCCAACCGCGGCTCTGAATCGCTGGCACAACCCCCCCATCTCCAAGTTTTCCACACCAATGGAACCGCAAAAAATACCAAATATTTCAGGTCCAAAATCTGCCTTCAACTGGTTAAGTTTATCCGCTATTTCCGTGAGGGCCTGGTCCCATGTGATTTGCTCCCATCCTCCGTTGATACGCTTCATTGGATGCTTAATACGGTTGGGACTGTAAATGCTCTCAAGCATTGCCTCGCCCTTTGGACAAAGCTTGCCCATGTTTAGAGGATGCGACTGCAATCCTTCGACCTTCGTCGCCTTTCCATTGTCAACCGTAACTTTTATCCCGCAACTGTGGTAACAGAGGGTACAATCTGTAAATACTTCTTTGATATTTTCGGACATTTCTAAAACTCCCTCCTTTCCGATCCTCATTGAGTTTGTCCATAAATCCGTCTAATATCTTTGCAAAGGGCATTCCTATCACAGCAGCCTTGTCAAAGAAATTGCACCAATAAAAAACAGACTCCCTTTACAGTATTCTTCTGAAATCATATACAGCCGGCAATATTGAAAACCCCGCCATTCATTGGTTACAGGGCGTTCCCCAACATGGCATCCTCACGAATTTCGAGGTCTGTACTCATAGTTTTTCAACACATCTTCTGCATTTTCCGGTTTGACCCTGGCATGATGTTTCCCATCGATGACGATCTCCGGTCCTAAATTACAGCATCCGAGACAATTGCCGGTCTCCAGGCTGAACTTTGAATCCGAGTCCGTTTCACCAGGTCTGATTCCGATCAGTTCTTGAACCGTGTCCAGTATTCTTTGCGAACCACGATTATGACAGGAGGTGCCCATGCATACGTTAACTTCATGACGTCCTTTAGGGATTAAACTAAAGGTTTTATAAAAGGTAACTATTTGCATTACGCGACTTAGTGGAACTTCCAGTTTCTTGCTGACCTTGTCTAATACTTCTTTTGGAAGCCAATGATTTTCGCTCTGAATTTCCATCAATACATGGATCAGTGAACCGGCTTTGCCCTGATGTTTGTTAATGATTTGATCTGTTTTTTCGTTATCCATAGGCCTCTGTCCCCATGTTCATGTTTTCCCTAAGCCTGTCCCTGTTCTTTCACCTTAGGCAGCAGCAATGAGGTTCTGGCTTTCATCAAACCTGACCAAGCCTTGCCTTGCTGAACTATTAAGGTGTCTTGATATTTCAGACGGGCTTATGCCTAAAATCTCAGAAATTTCTCCAGTTGAACGGGGTTTATCTCGCAGGAGTGACATCATCTGGCATATTTCAAATTTATCCACGATTAATTCCTGAAACAACCGATCAAACTCGCCACTGGTGAAAAACTTATTATACTCTTCTTCCGATTTATAAGGTATTCTCAGCCTCTCCCTTTCAACCAGTTTAATGTAGGGGATTAACTTTGTGACGGATTCAAGTTTGAACTGCAATCTCTTTCCGTCTATCTCTTCGCCTTTGCCAAGAGGACCTAACTCACTCAGCTTTTTTGAAAAGTCATTCATAACCTCGGCGAAACGGCCTCCTTCAGAGGCAGATATCCATTCAAGCCTTAATCTCTCGGGGTTCACTCCTATCAGATCCAGTAATTTTCTGCATAGATGCATTCCGCTCAATGCAAGGTAATTGCCTTCAGTAATGTAATGGCATTCACCAGGCCAGCAACCACCTATAAATACCCCATCTGCTCCGTTTGAGAATGCTCTGAGTATGAATGACAGGTCGACTCTGCCAGTGCACATGAGGCGGACAAGCTTAATATCAGTCGTATATTGTTGCCTGGAAACTCCAGCCAAATCAGCAGCAGAGTATGCTCACCAGTTACACAAAAAACCCAATATCCTCAGCGTGAACTTATATCCCGAACTCATTTTTTCTTTTCTCCTTTGGATTTCTCTCGGCTTTCTTCCTAATATCATACATCTCCAACAGCCGCGTCCATTTGCTGTATAAGCTCCTCCCTCTGCAGCCCAGCATCGATTTGGCTGAAAACCTCTTCATCCGTAAAGTGCTTGAGAAAAATAGCCCCTGTTGGGCATCTCGAATTACAAAGCCCACAGCCTTTGCAGAGGACGGGATTAACCCTGGCTTTTTTGCCTTTCGGCGTATCGATGAATTCGATAGCACCGTAGGAACAAAGCGAAATGCATGCCCCACAGGACACACAATCATTCTCCTCCACCTCGCAAATGGCACCGGAAGTTACGACCGAATCCCTTGTAAGAATAGTTGCAGCTCGGCCGGCAGCTCCGTAAGCCTGGCTGATCGTTTCCGTAATATGTTTGGGATAATGAGCTGTCCCGCACAGGAAAATACCGTCTGCAGCAAAGTCTACAGGCCGCAGTTTCACGTGCACCTCCTGGAAGAAACCGTCCGTATTCAGAGAAACTTTGAACAATTTTGATATCTCGTTGCTGTTTGACGAAGGAATAACGGCCGCAGAAAGGACCAGGTAATCGGCGTCCAGGGCAAGACGTTGTCCCAGAACAGGGTCAGGGACAGTGACTCTTAACACAGGTCTCCCTTCCTCTTCAACGGCCTCCACCTGGGGTCCGTCTTCCGGTTCATAGCGGATGAATTTGATATCCTTCTCTGAGGCCTCCCGGTAATAGTCCTCTTTGAACCCATAGGTCCTCATATCACGATAGAGGATTGTAACATCCATGTCCGGGTTGATCTCTTTGAGTTTCAAAGCGTTCTTTATCGCCTGGCTGCAACATATCCGTGCGCAATAGTTCCGTTCTTCGTTCCTGCAGCCCACGCATTGGATCATTACCAGACTCTGGGCTTTGCCCGGCGCTTCTTCTCCTTTTGCGATTCGGTCCTCCACCTCCAGTTGAGTCAATACCCGATCATCTTTTCCGTAAAGGTATTCGGTGGGTTTATACTCATCAGCACCGGTTGCAATAATGGCTATACCGTGGCGTATCTCTTTAGTCCCTCTTGCGGACTTCACCTTTGTTATAAAATTCCCGATATACCCGCTGGCCTCGGTGATGGTGGACTCTGTATACACATGAATGGAGGGATGACGGTATACCTTTCCGATAACGTCGTTCAGATAGGTGTCAACATCCAGCCCCTCCAGGGTGTAATGGATTCTTCGTGCCATTCCCCCGAGCTCTGCATCTTTTTCCAGCAAATAGACCTCGAATCCCTGCTCAGCCAAACTCAGGGCGCTGGTCATCCCGGCCACACCGCCTCCGACCACCAGCGCCCTTTTGTCCACCGGCAGCTCAAATTCCTGCAGGGGCTCTAAAAGGGCACATCGTGCCACCGACATACGGACGATTTCCTTTGCTTTTTCGGTGGCTTCTTTAGGTTCACGTGAGTGGACCCAGGAGCAGTGCTCCCGTATATTAGCCATCTCAAAGAAATATGGATTAATCCCCCCTTCACGACAGGTGTCACGAAACAGGGGTTCATGCGTTCTGGGTGTACATGCGGCGACAACCACGCGATTAAGCCTTTTTTCACGGATCTTGTCCGCTATTTGCTGGGCATTATCAGTAGAACATGCAAAAAGACTTTCTTGAGCGTGGACAACATTGGGTAAAGTCGAGGCATACTCAACGACCGAAGGCACATCCACCACCCTTCCGATATTCGCTCCGCAATGACACACAAAGACCCCCACTCTAGGCTTCTCGCCTGAGACATCCTTTTCCGGCGGGTATTCCCTTTCCCTGTCAAGTTTTCCTCTCCTATAGGCAAGAAGCTGACTGCTGAGGGCATCGGCCCCACTGGCAGTCATAACCGACTCGGGGATATCTACCGGGCCCTGAAATGCCCCACTTACAAAAATTCCCGGGCAGGATGTCTCTATCGGGTTACCGGGATTTGTTTTACAAAACCCGTGAAGATTAAGGTCAATGCCGTACTTTACAGACAGTTCTTCCGCTTCGGCAGGAGGGTTCAATCCCACGGATAGGACCACCAGATCGAATTCCTCCTCCTTGACCCCGTCCTCGAAAGTGGAGTACCGTATGGTTACGTTCTTGCTCTCCGGGATCTCTTTCCCTAAGGATACATAGCTTCTAATAAATCGAACCCCGGGAAGGTTTTCGGCCCTTTGGTAAAACCGCTCGAAATCCTTGCCATAGGCCCGAATATCGTTATGGAATATGGTACACTCGGCCTCTGCGTCATGGTCTTTGGTCAAAATTACCTGCTTTTGGGTATAGGCGCAGCATACGGCGGAACAATAACTTTTATCACCCGGTGTAACCCTTCTGGAACCGACGCATTGAATCCAGGCAATTTTGTGGGGATGCTTCTTGTCGGAAGATCGCAGTATCTCTCCTTCATACGGACCCGTAGAGCACAACAGCCGTTCAAAATCAAGGCTGGTTACTACGTTCTCATACTTTCCATAGCCGTAATCGCCCTTTACCTTTGGGTCGAATATCTCATAGCCCGGAGACAGAATGATTGCCCCGACCTCGATTTCTACCTTTTCCTCCTCTTGGCTGAAATCTATAGCCCTATTTTTGCAAACTCCGGAACATATGCTACATTGTTCACCCTTGAGATAAAGGCAGGCCTCAGGGTCGATGTAAGTGATAAGCGGGACAGCCTGAGAAAAATATATGTGGATGGCTTTATTCAAGGAAAAATCTTGATTATATGGATCAGGGACATGGACGGGGCAATACTCCACACAGGTAGTACAGCCCGTGCATCTATCCTCATGGATATACCGGGGCTTTCTAATCAAAGTGACCGTAAAATCACCCGCTTCCCCTTCCACCCTTTCGACCTCAGTATAAGTCAAAATTTCTATATTAGGATGTCTGTTACATTCAATAAATTTTGGGGATTCGATACACATGGAGCAATCATTGGTGGGAAATGTCTTATCCAGTTGGGCCATCTTTCCACCGATAGCCGGTGATTTTTCAACCAGATAGACCTTAAAGCCTGAATCGGCGAGATCGAGGGAGGCCTGAATACCGCTGATCCCCCCGCCGACAACCATCACATCCCCGATATTGCTTTCTTCCGGGCTATTCTCGAACAGTTCTTCTGATTCTTTTTCCACGTCTTTCCGTCCTTATCGGGCCTCTTAAGTCCCTTAAATTACTTCCTGGATGATCTCCGTGATGTCCTTGATCTCTATCTTTTCATCGACCCCCATGGTTAATCTGCTGTCTTCAAACATGGTAATACAGTACGGGCAGCAGGTAACCAGTTCCTCAGCCCCAACCTCTATAGCCTGGTCGA
>DAINAR010000079.1:0-10185 GCA_036733345.1 Deltaproteobacteria bacterium
GCCTTTTACCAGCCTTTTACCAGCCTCTGGCTGGTTGGCTGGCTGGCGGATTGAACGAGGAAGGTATGCACAATCTCAGCTCCAAACCCTTTAATAAAGGTATCATGTTTTTGTAGTAATATGTAATTTAGGAGGATGTAATGTCAGGTCATAATAAATGGAGTTCGATTAAACATAAGAAAGGTGCTGCTGATGCAAAGCGAGGAAAAATTTTTTCAAAGCTGATCAAAGAAATAACCGTTGCTGCTCGCTTGGGGGGCGGTGATATTGAAGGGAACCCCCGTTTGAGATCGGCCATTAATGCTGCAAAGGCAGAGAATATGCCCAAGGAGAATATGGAAAGGGCGATAAAAAAGGGTACTGGAGAATTGGAAGGTACTTCTTATGAAGAAGCTAATTATGAGGGATATGGGCCTGGAGGCGTGGCTGTACTTGTTGATTGTCTTACAGATAACAAGAATAGAACAGTAGCCGAAGTAAAACATCTTTTTGAACGGTACGGAGGGAATCTTGGCGAACCCGGATGCGTTTCATGGCTGTTTGAGAAAAAGGGGCTGATTGTTATTGAAAAAAACAGCGTGGATGAAGAGCATCTTATGGATCTGGCACTGGAGGCAGGTGCTGATGATATAAGGGAAGAAGAGAGTGAATTTGAAGTAATTACGGATCCTTCTGCATTTGAAACAGTCAAAAAGGCTATTGATGATAAGGGTATAATATACAGCCTTGCTGAAAACAGTATGGTGCCCAAGAATACTGTAAAGCTGGAAGGGAAAAAAGCTCAACAGATGCTCAATTTGATGGAAGCGCTTGAGGATAATGACGATATAAGTAATGTATATGCAAATTTCGATATTTCCGATGAGGTTATGGAGGCCTTGAGCTGATGCTGGTGCTGGGGGTGGATCCCGGCTCACAGGTTACTGGATATGGCCTGGTGGAGAAAAGAGAAAGAGACAATGATTTAACCTGTATTCATTACGGTCAGATCAGTCCTCCCAGGGATATGCCTTTTTATAAAAGGATACATTATATTTTTCAGGGCATAACAGATATCATGTCTCGTTATGAACCTCAGGAAATGGCGATAGAAGACCTTTTCTATTCAAAGAACATACAGAGTTCTTTGAAACTCGGCCACGCAAGGGGCGCAGTATTGATTGCATCAGTCCAATGCGGAGTTAGAATATTCGAATATACACCTCTTGAGATAAAAAAATCGGTTGCAGGGTATGGGAGGGCTTCCAAAGAGCAGGTCCGTTCAATGATAAGGATGATTCTGAAACTAAAAGATACACCGAATCTCGACGCTTCTGACGCCCTGGCTGCGGCTATTTGCCACCATAACTGGTCAAGATTTAAATCACTCTAAGGGGAAAAAGGGTAGTACATGATTGCTCATCTCAGTGGTCTGCTTTTAAGTAAAACAACCCAGTCGGTAATTATAGAGGCGGGTGGAGTCGGCTACGAAGTTTATGTTCCCCTGTCAACTTATTATAAAATTCCTAAAGAAAAAGAGAAATTGAGCCTTCATATATATACTCATGTCAGGGAGGACGCACTTATTCTCTTCGGTTTTAAAACCAGACTTGAAAAAGATGTATTCATATTGTTGACTTCTGTCTCAGGCATAGGTCCAAAGCTGTCCGTCAACATCCTCTCCGGAATAGGGCCATTCGACCTTCTAAAGGCTATATCGATTGGTGATTCTCTTAAATTGCAGACCATTCCGGGGGTAGGCAGGAAGATGGCCGACAGGATTGCTCTGGAATTGAAGGATCGTGCTCTAAAGGTTTTAAGCCAGGAGGACAGGGAGGCGCCTCCGCAGATAGAAGGTAAAGAAAGACTAATTGTTGACGATGCATTATCAGCACTTCTTAACCTGGGATATACTCAAAAATCAGCCAGAGAAGCTATTGATAAGGCAAGGTCCGTGACTACGGATGTAACGCTTGAAGTACTTATAAGGGAGGCCTTAAAAGTGCTGGCCTGAGGTGAATAATTTAAGCGTTTAATACGTGAACAGCCTGGAGTTTTTAAAAAACCTTTCAGCTGATTGCAGCGAGACCATGAATTTATGGAAGAAAGAGTAATAGATCCTGAACCACATCTGGAAGAAATCCCAGCAGAGTTGAGTCTAAGGCCTGCAACACTTGAAGAGTATGTGGGGCAGGAAGAAATGAAAAGGAATCTGAGGGTGTTCATTGAAGCTGCAAGGGGGCGTTCCGAAGCACTTGATCATGTACTTTTTCACGGCAGCCCTGGATTGGGCAAGACCTCTCTTGCTAATATCCTTGCAAATGAACTGCAGGTAAATATAAAAAGCACATCCGGTCCTGTAATTGAGAAGCCCGGTGATCTTGCGGCAATACTGACAAGTCTCAAACCAAGGGATGTCCTCTTCATTGATGAAATACATCGTTTAAACCGGGTAGTTGAAGAGATTTTGTACCCGGCAATGGAGGATTATAAACTTGATATTATTATAGGCCAGGGGCCATCAGCACGAACCATGAAGATCCCCCTGCCTTCTTTTACATTAGTTGGAGCTACTACCCGAATTGGACTTTTGACTCCTCCACTTAGAGACCGTTTTGGGGTAGTTTTAAGAGTAGATTTTTACAAGACTGAGGATCTTAAAAAGATCATTACCCGGTCTGCCGGGTTACTTGAAATTGCTATTAGAGAAGACGGTGCCGCTGAGATAGCCAAACGGGCAAGAGGTACACCGAGGGTTGCAAACAGGCTGTTGAGAAGGGTCAGGGATTTTGCAGAAGTAGAAGCTGATGGTATTATTACTAAAGAAGTTGCCGGGCGTGCCCTGGACATGCTTGAAGTTGATGATCATGGCCTTGATAAAATGGACCGGCACATCCTGCTTACGATAATAGAAAAATTCGATGGGGGGCCAATTGGTTTAAGCAGTCTCTCGGCCGCCGTAAGTGAAGAAAAAGACACACTTGAAGAAGTGTATGAGCCCTTCCTGATACAAAGGGGATACATTAAAAGGACACCCCAGGGAAGAGTAGCAACCAGACGAGCCTACCGCAACTTCGGATTTCCGGTAAGTGAGGATAATAAAACAGTTCAGGAGAAATTGTTCTCCACCACTTCTTCCCTGAAGAAGTTATGATGCAGTACATTAACAGCTTTGTAATAAACCGTCAGAGCTGGAATCCGTCGTAATGTGCAAATTCCTCAATTTCCCGGCGCTTGGGAGCAGGTGAATCCTTTGCTGGATAACCCACAGGTATTATCGATACAAGTTCATATTTGTCTGGAACACCGAGTACTGCTTTTGCCTTGTTATGGTCAAAGAGACCTATAATTACTGTGCCCAATTCCAATGCATGTGCTGTGAGACAAAGGCTTTGGGTGGCAATACCGAGGTCATACATATACCAGTCACCCAAATTCGTGGCTGCCTTTCCTTTGTAGTATCCAGAAGTCTCTTTTTTTCCGCATATAACAATCAGAACCGGGGCCTGCACAATGGCAAGACTTGCCGGGTTGGTTTCAGGAAGCGAATCCCTGAGTTTTTCCTTTTTATCCTTATCCCTGACAACAATCACTTCCCAGCATTGTGTATTTGCCCAGGATGGTGACCACTTGATCGATTCAAGCAGTTTGTTCAAAACTTCGTCTGATATACCGGCATCCTTGTATCTGCGAATACTGCGTCTGCCTTTAATAATATTTATAAATTCAGCCATTTTTTCCCGATTATAACAAGTATATTTTATTGAGCATGGACAAGATTGAACATGTTGAAAGCGCCTTACAAAGCAGCATTATTTTGATCCTTCATACCTCTCTGTAGTCCTCATTATTCTACTGGTATAGTTAATAGCATAATCATTGCAAAGGCAGTTTGTAAGGTTCCTGTAATCATCATGGTCCAGCATTCGGCCTATATCAACAGGATTTTTGAAGGTAAATTCAGCAATAATTTCACTGAAGCCTCCGATTAACACATCCCAGCCACCTGTAATCTCCACAAAATCAAGCTTCTCTATTGTCGGGATATATTCATTGATTATAAAGTCTGCATACTCCTCTTTCATGCCGGGGATCAGATCATAATACTGATTGTATTTCCAGACTCCTTTCTGTATCTCATATTTTTCATGTTTAACTCTGCCTGTAGGCATAAGAATCTTGCTTTCGTAGTTGATAATAAATTCCTTCAAATCAAGGGTGATGTTCTTAAAATTTCTGCCTGATAAAATTTCGGAGAGTTCTTCAAGAGTCTCAGTGCTCTTTACGGATATAATACGAGGACCTCTTCCTACCACTACATAAAATCCTCCTACGGATCTAAGCCCTATCTCATTGCACTTAAATATATATTCGTCAGCAATAAAATCTGCATATTGCTCTTCCCTGCCATGAATAATATCCCAACCCTGGGTAAAAAGAATTGACATATAAAGATCCTCCCTGTTTTTATTTAAAGTGGAATATCAGCAAACAAACCATTGTACATTTTTAAAAAAGAAAAAAAGACTTTTACCTAATATTATTTATTCTGGAATTATTGTCAAACCAATAATCCCACATGGCTCATGAGCGCCTGAAGGAAAATATGATCGCAATATTTTGCCTATGAAGTTTTTTTTTGCCTTAGACATCCGATTATATAGAAGGCCAGACCTACTCCGACTGAAAGTACCAGTACCCAGCCCAGGCGGAACAGCCAGACTGTAAACATGTGTTCAGACATACCTTTGACAAAGGATGGCGCAGGGAGAATTACGGATGCGACAAACCCTATTACAAGGCACCTTGGTAACCAGTTCATAAGAAATTTCATGATCATAATTTTCTTGAAAAATACCTCCGGCGTAGAATTTTTAAGAATCCGTCTATTCTACTTGAATAAAAATTCATACAGTTCGCGGATGGATTTTACCCCAATTAATTCCATATCTCCTTTTTTGTGTGAACCTTCAAGGTTGCTTTTGCTTAAGATACATCTTGAAAAACCAAGCTTTTTGGCCTCATTTATTCTCAAGGTTGACTGGCTGACCCCCCGGATTTCACCTGCAAGACCTACCTCTCCAAATACAACCAGTTCCCTGTCAACAGGTTTATCCAAAAAGCTTGACATCATAGCAGAGATAATACCCGCATCGGCAGCAGGTTCTTCAACCTTCAATCCTCCTGCCACGTTTACAAAGATGTCCTTGTCCCCTAACTGCATGGACATTTTTTTTCCAAGAACAGCAACTAAAAGTGATATACGGTTGTGGTCAACTCCGACGGCCGTTCTTCTTGGCATGCCCAGAGGGCTTGGGCCGACCAGGGCCTGGATTTCAACGAGTACCGGTCTTGTCCCTTCAAGGCACGGGATTACAACAGAACCCGGCACACCCTGCGGTCTTTCTTCGAGGAATATGCGGGACGGATTGCCCACTTCGGCAAGGCCGGTGTCCTTCATCTCGAATACGCCTATTTCGTTAGTTGATCCGTAACGATTTTTTACGGATCTCAATATCCGGAATACGTGTCCCCTGTCCCCCTCAAAATAGAGTACTGTATCCACCAGATGTTCCAGCACCTTCGGACCGGCAATGGCTCCTTCTTTTGTAACGTGCCCTATTAGAAAAACAGGAATACCTGATTCCTTGGCAAAGGACATAAACCGGGATGCTACTTCTCTAACCTGGCCAACGCTTCCCGGTGCGGAAGGAATTATGTTCGTATAAAAAGTTTGAATGGAGTCAACAGCAATGAGATGGGGTTTCAGTACATCCAGTTTTTCAAAAAATTCCTCAATACATGTGCCCGTGATAACATACAGGCTGTCTGAATGAACTGAAAGCCTTTCAGCTCTCAATTTGATCTGCTGAGGAGATTCTTCACCGGAAAGATAGGCTGCTCTGTGGCCCCTGGAGGCTAATCTTTCAAGCACCTGGAGAATAAGGGTCGATTTTCCGATCCCGGGATCTCCGCCAATTAACACCACTGAACCAGGAACAACACCGCCTCCCAGTGTCCTGTCAAATTCTGAAATTCCTGTTTTCAGCCTCATTTCCGGTGAAAGAGAAATACTGTCAATGGTCTGGGGGATACTAATGGATGAAAGCCCTCGCGCTTTTTTGTCCGGCCTTGGAACTTCTTCAATAATACTGTTCCATTGACCGCAATCCGGGCACCTTCCCAGCCATTTTATGTCCTGGTATCCGCAATTTTGACACACATAAACGGATTTTTGCGCTTTTGTCATTTTCCCGGATTACCTTGCAGATTTCTGCCATTCCCTGGCAAATATTTCTTCCACCCTGTTTATTTGAGAAGGGTCAATCTTTAATGCCCTGGCTATTTCTTTGTATAGCAATTCCCTGTTGCTGTTTTCTGCATCAATAAGTGTTTTGAGCTCTCTTTTCTCTTTGAGACTGAGACCAGAAGTGTTTCCAGTTGACACATACCCGTTGTCGTTCTCCTTGAGGTTCCCTTTCTGATAGTAGACCTTCATCTGTGCGTATCTTGCCTTCATTTTTTCTTTTAGAGCTCGAATCGTGGGATTTGAAACAGATGTAATATCATCAGCCCATGCATTTGCGCAGAAAACTGCCCGGATTATTCCAGGTGTTCTTATTAAAGAACTTTTATCATTTTTTTCAGGAGTATCCTGGCCACGGATTTCATCGACAATTTCTCCTGCAATGGATTCCACTTTCTCTGCGGGAAAATAGATGTTGATGGTTACACATGCAAACACAAATAATGACAATAAAGAAACCGCTATTCGGAAAAAACTCGGAAAAGATTTCATCATTACCTCCTGGAAAGAATTTAAGTTCTTTTAAAAGTGTTTTTGTATATTTAGTCTTTTTACGAATCCGTCAAGGCTCAGGACAAAAAGCACTGGAGCCAGGTATTTTATTTAATGACCGCCTCGCCATGCCGTCCGCCTACACGTTTGATCCTTTTTATCATATCTTTCAGGCTGATACGATTATCAGGGTTCTGGTTTACAATATTTACACCGGAAAGGCTACCTCTTTTCATCAGAAATTCTTTTCCTCCTTCGGTTATGGTGCCATTTATCCTGAAGACATCGTTTTCCAAAGAGGCATGTATGCCTATTTTATTATAAGGAAATTTCTGAAAAAAAAGGGTAAACAATCCTGCGGCTCCTATAAAAGGACTCTGACCGCCTCCGATTCCGGCAATGTTGTCTATTGCTGTAACGCTTATTTTTTGTGACACTCCCTTTTTCTTTTCCGTTTCAAGAAGCAGGTCAAATTTTTGAGGCTGACCATATGCGATCTGAAGGTCTTTAACACGGCCTTTAAGAACCCCTTCTATCTTCCCGAAAGAAGTGCCGCTCGTCAGTTCTGAAAGGTTCAAACCATTCCAGTGTGAATTAAGCTTAAAGACAGGCGCATATGAAAATAGCCCCGATGCACCTATTTCGCTGAAAACTATTTCGCCATCGAATATATTTGCACGTATCCGGCCGCTGCTTCTGATTTTATTTTCCTGAAAATAAATTGTATCCAGCTTCCCGGATATTTCCCCTTCAACAGATCGCGGCCAGAATCTTGATATTATTGGTTTGATATCTACAGATATCATCTCAAGGTCTGTAAGGATAGAAAGCTGAGGCCCAAAGATGTCCCTGCATATAACAGGCCCGATCTGGACTTCTCCGCCCGGAATTTTGATGGTTGCAGGATATGGTACCTTCAATGAATTAGGACCTGCTTCCAGAGTCAGTGACAAAGGCTGTTCCGGAAGCCAGGGAATGTCCATTTTATCCACTTTCAGTTTACCCTTACCGGGGATTTCGTCCGGCACCGTCTGCCCGCTCTGATAATGCATCGGCAGGTCTAAATTGACACCATCTAATGATACCCCTTCATCATGTGATGAAAAAATGGCATCTTGCAATAAAAAATGGCCCAGCAGTTCAAACTTTCCCTCTGTCTTATTCAGAATCAGATCAGCGGAAACCCGGCCATCAATTTTGAAATCGTTCAGGAAAGGCTTTTCAGATTTGAATGGTTCCAGTACAAAGGCATTAAAGCCTGGTTTCAGGTTGGTCTCAGGAACTGATACGGCAAATGATATGTTCAGACCTTCAGGCCTTTTTAAAACCATTCCATGACCTTCGGCGCTAAGGATACCTTTTAATCCGAGACTCGTCTTATTAAAACTCAAGGATTTTTGAGATATGTCATATTCTGCCTTACACGAAGAAAAAAAGGAGCTTTTATTCAGATCAAGATAGAACACATCATAAAGTATTTCACCTTCCCGGATATCCATAACTGCATTTCCGTTAAGATGCAGTTTCTGCAAATCCATTTCACCGTTTGCCTTTACGGCAGCGGATAAATTTTCACCAATGCAGCTTGAGTCCTGATTTTGAAGGCTATATTTTTTGAATTCCAGATCAGATGAAAAATTCAATCGACCATTCTGTTTAAGAACTGCATCTACCTGAATAAAATCAGTTCCCTTGAATTCCCAGCCAGGTGGCAGGAGCTCAAGGGCAATAGCTGATTGCGTAAGATTTATATCCTTTCCCTGAAGACGTAAATCAGTGCTTTTGCCGTCGGATTCCAAAGATATATTCAGATTTTTCAAAAGAGAGGAATTAATCTCGATCCCGGGTATTAAAAACGAGCGGTTCTTCCAGTTGAATGACCCGTTCTTAAAATAAAACTGAACATCATTAATGGGATACCGTTTATTTCCAATAGTGATGTATGACTCTGGAATATTGGCACTAAAATCAGATAATACAAACTCCGGCACTTTACCGTATAAAGTAAGGCTTATTTTGAATGGCTTAAGCTCTATTCCTTCTGCTGATAAGACAGCATTATCTGCTTTTATGCCGGCCGATATTTTTAAGTCGGGCAATTGACCTGCAGCCCTAAAGTCTGCATTAATAAGGCTTTCCAACAGGAGGCCTTCTTTTGTGTAAGAGAGACTGTTATCATTCAGCCCGGCTATCAGGTTAACGTTCCAGGCCCATTTTTCACCTGCCTTATTCCCCTGAACATCTCCCTTAAAGGAGACTTTGCCTGATATGGAAAATGGATCAATTATCTCTTTTTTCGGTAAAGGAATAAGATGTCTGAGTTGCTGCGGTGAAACAGTGCATTCAGACAGATCGATTTCAATAAAAGGGTCGGCTCCAAAAGATCCATTTCCCAGGGCTTTCAACAGGAGGACGTCTTCTATCTCTACATTAAATAGTTTTAAGGTCCCCCTTTTTTTAATGAGATCAAATATAATTCCTGCCGTTACATCTATGTCAAGGGGAGATGATTTTTCCTGTTTCAGTTTTAGCGTTGTGCCTCGAAGATTCAGATTTGCAGAGTCAAATGCAAGATTTCGGTGTTTGTGATTGTAAATGACTTCTGAATACAGGTCCAGGGCCTTCACATCAGCATCAGGGCTTCTGAAGGTCGCTTTCTGAACTTTCATCGTGCATCTTATTTCCGGATCAATAAATTTTATGGCACGGTCAGTGGTTATTGAAATTTTATTTGCGATAAAACTTGTTTTTTCAGAAGGCAGATCGACTGAAATGCCAAAGGACATCTCTATCTTACGATCATCATTTAGGTAAGCGTTTATTCCTTTCAATTCAGCAAGACCATTTCCTGATTTTGCGGTGATGGTGCCATCCTTGATTTCGACCCTTCTAATTTCGACATCTCTGAAGAATAAAAAATGGAACAGCCTTTTCGCTATTCCAGACAGGTATGAGGAGCCTTTTGCTCTGTATCTTTCAGTACCAAGATTTGCTCCAGGTGCAATCTGAGATGAAAGGCCGTTGACCTTCAGGGATTCTACAATCAGGGTTTTATGGCCAAACCGGCCTTCAAGACTGAGGTCTGCTGACAGGTCAGTAATATTCAGAAAGTAATTTTGCGATTTACCCTTTGGTCTCAATGAGACACCTTTTGCACGGATATTTAATGGTTTGATGGAATAGTATAATTCACTGACATTTAAATATGCGCCGAAAGATTCAGGAAGGGATTTCTCTAAAAATGATTTTACAGCTGAAGGTTGGAAATAATAATAAAGCACTATTCCTGAGGTCGTGCCCAGGAGGATAAAGATTGAAGAAAAAAGAATAATAAAAATTTTGATTCTTGTTTTCATTATCATTGATTTGGATTCATTTCATTTACCGATATGCTGATAGACTTATGG
>DAINAR010000080.1:0-9743 GCA_036733345.1 Deltaproteobacteria bacterium
TTGGATGCATGGTTGGAAAAAAACATGCCCTTGCTAAGGTCTGTGTTCGCAATCATCTCCCTCAGTTCGAGCAGAAATTCACGTTCGGTGGGAAGCTCAAATTCACCTTTTCTATAAGCTTCATAAAGAGGTGTGCCGGGCATCAGCATAACCGTTAGTGCTCCAACATAGTCAGGGTCCATTGCACTAAGGAGCATTCCGGTTGCCTTGGCATGCTGCAGAGACTTTTCTCTCCCTGCAATTCCGAGCAGAACAGTCACCGAGAGTTTTATGCCGGCATCCATGACCTTTTTTCCCATGTTTATAAGATTTTGCGCACTGGTGCCTTTGCGTATTGTTTTTAATACTTCATCATCGCCGGTTTCAACACCCAGATAAAGTATCCCGAGGCCATTTTTTCTCAGATCAATCAGTTCCTCAGGAGATTTCATTTTAATTCCCTTTGCATTGGCGTAGGCACCGATCCTCTTTACCCAGGGCAGGTGCTTGTTAATATTGTCAAGGATCCACATCAAACGTTTTTGAGGTATAATCAGTGCGTCTCCGTCCATCAGAAATACCTTATCCTGCTGCCTCATATACTTTGACGCAAACATTATATCATTCAGGATGATACTCTCATCTTTGATTCGGAATCTTTTATCTTTATAAGTGCCGCAGAAGATGCATTTATTATGAGAACATCCTACCGTAACCTGAATCAGTATGCTGTAAGCCTCACTTGGCGGTCTGATACAGTTACCCTCATAATGCATTCCCTCTCCTTCCATTTCGTAAAGCTGCATAACTGTATTTTCTCCTGTCAATAATCTGATACTAAGTTTTGCTGTTTTAGTTGCTATGCGTTCATTTCAACTAAAAGGTGATAAAATTCCTCAATGGGATGGGTCCTGCATCGAAATGAAGTATTTGATTATAAATCAGCTCATTAAGTTTTCTGTAGTTCATCCGATTTTCAAAGAAAGCATTAATCAAGACTGTCAGATCAGATATCAAAAAAAATAATAAACTTTAATATCGTATTGCTTTAAACCCGGTTAAATTATCCCAGGCAATTTCAATCATCACTTTGAGTGTCTTCCTTGCCTTCCTTTTTCTTCTTCTTTTTTTGCTGTCTTTTGCTCTCAGTTGCTGTTTCGTCTATTCCTTTCTTTTTCCTGGCCTTTTCGATTTTTGGAGCAGAAAGTTTTTCAGACTTGATTTTTGACATTTCTTCCACCTTCTTTTCGGCGTTAGAAATAACTCTCAGCCTTTCCTGTGTTTCCCGTAATTTGGCTCTCAGTTTTTTTACAGCCGTATCTTTTGCGATAATAGCTGGTTCAACACCTCTGTCATTCAATGTCTGCAAACGGCAGCTTAATTCATTTTCCCAGTATGCCTTTTGTTCCAGCCTGCTTTCTTTGCTTTTTGAACTCATATATATCTCCTCATTTTGGGCTTATTATTCATAATTTCGATATTTTGTTATTAAACAGTTAAATTTTAATATAGACAATAATATTTTTATAAAGCCTGATTTTCCATTCACGGTTTTTTCTGCTGAAAAATTTTATGATATTATAGTATTAAATATAAGATATCAATAACCAACATTCAATGGATAATTTTTATTTAAGTAAATGGGTTTCTCTTGACATGAGATTTTTAAGATGTATAGATTTTTTTATCAAGTTTCTACGAATATTTAAGCAGCCTGTATAAATTCAAATGGATTTCCATACGGGCGGGATAAAAGCCTTCCTAAGAATTAATCAAATTTGGGTTCCTGTTAGTAATCGGAGCAAAATGGAGGCGGTGTTTTTCAGCTCTCACTTCCGCTTTATCCATTTAGAAGTAAGGAGATATTAATAATATATGGGAAAGACAGGTCATTTTTTAGATAAATTTTTTATGCCCAGGACACTGGCTATCGTTGGAGCTACCAATAATCCATTTAAAATGAATTATAAACTGGTAAGCAATTTGGTTAATTTGGGTTTTATGGGAAAGATATATCCCGTTAATCCGAACCGCAGTCAAATACTTGGAATAAATGCCTATAGAAGGCTGCAGGATATCCCTGATAAAATCGATCTTGTTGTTTCTGCAATTCCTGCTGAAAAAACATTTGGCATTGTCAAGGAATGTGAATCGCTTGGAATAAAGCATATAGTTGTAGTTACTGGAGGTTTTTCAGAAGGGGGTGAAAAAGGAGAAAGACTTCACAGGGAACTTGACGAATTTATTAAAGAAAAGGGAATAAGAGTGCTTGGCCCTAATACTCTCAGCCCCGTAAACTCAAACAATAATCTCATAATTAGTTTCAATCCTGTCTCAAAAATTGTGAAGGGTGGTCTTTCATTTGCTTTTCAGTCAGGTTTTTATGATTTGAGATTGGGCTGGTTATGTTCTCATTACGGAATCAGCAAAATGATCGATATGGGTAACAAGATGGATATAAATGAGGTAGATGCCCTTGAATACCTTGGATTGGATCCTGACACCAGGGTTATCGCCATGCACATAGAAAGCCTGCGCGGAAATGGCCGCAAGTTTTTTGATGTCTTAAAAAAAGTATCTGTCAGAAAACCAACAATTATCCTGAAAACAGGAAGAACGCCTGAAGGGTCACGAGCTGCGGCATCCCACACAGGAGCCCTTTCCAGCGGTAATGATATTATATTTGACAGCATGATAAGGCAGACTTCGGCTGTGCGGGCACAGAACCTTGATGAATTTTTTGATTTAGCCAAGGCCTTTGAATTTCTTCAACTGCCAATGGGCAACCGAATATCTATTATAACGCTTTCCGGAGGAGAGGGTGTTATGGCAACGGACTCATGTGAGATAAAGGGGCTTAAACTGGCTCAAATCGGAGAAAAAACATGTCAGAAACTTAAAGTAATATTTCCTGAATGGGAGATTCCGCTGAATCCTTTTGATGCCGGTGTTTGCATGGAGTTCCATCTTACAGATCTCCGGAAGGTATTTGATAAATTAAAACATCTGCCTGAGGATGAAAATGTTGATTTCACAATTATGCAGATGCTGCCGCCAATGCTAATTGCAAAGAAACGTGAGTTGTCTGAAGATATACTTGTTTCATTAAGAAAACAGTATACTGAAATGTTTCTTAATTTCAAAGCTTCCGGTAAACCATTTGCACTTTGGCGAACAACGGTTGATAAAGAGGAAGATATTTGTGCTGAAATGCTTGAATCAGGATATCTGCCTGTTTTCCAGACAGCTGAAAGGGCAATAAATGCCCTTTCGAATTTATATCAATACAGACAGAAAATCATGAATTATCAGGATTAAGAGAAAGAAAGGATTCCATGATTTTTTCTGGATCAATTGCTGATGAACTACCCCGCCGCAAACCTGGCTGTGCATTTCACGCAGGCAGGCAGCCGGGTATCTTGAAAAGTATTGAACGCGCCAGGGGCTGAGACTTGTTCGCCGTGTCTATGGCGGACTTGTTCGCCGTGTCTATGGCGGAACTGTCTGCCTCTGGCGGAATAAAAGAAAGCGGTTTTTCAGTCAAGCTGTACTGTTTATATTTTGTGTATAATTCATAACGCAGAGAATATGGAGTTAATGTTTTTAAGTATATGCTTTACTGGTTATCGCTTTGAGGAATCAATAGTTTCTGCCCTATTCTGAGTATTTGGTTTTTATTGAGATTATTAAGTATGCACAGGTCATCTACGGAAATGCCATGCTGGTGAGCGATACGATACAGGGTTTCTCCGGCTCGAACAATATGGTAAACTGGTTTGCCAGCAGGTATATTTTTCCTCTCTGAATGCAGTCGGGCAGTTGTTTTTTCCCTGACAGAATTAATATCTTTCTTTATTTGGTTAAGTGTTATACTCAGTTTATCAAGGCGTTGTTCCAGTAATCCTTCTGCCCTGTCAATCTTAGAAACAGATTCATTCAGTTTTTTTCCCTGTGTTTCAATATTAGAAATCTTACGCTCTATCCCTTCAAAGAATGCTAATCGGTTTTCTATACTCTCAATCCTTTGTTGTATCTCAATCAGGTTTTCGCTGGAGGTTTTGCTGCTGTTTCCAAAAATTAGGATAATAATTATTACCAGAATAAAAATGGAAGCTGCACCGATAACCAGAGATTTCCCTCGCGGTATATAGCTTAAAACCTCATTCCAGCGCCATTTATTTTCATTCTTGCGTGTATAACCAAGGTCATCTGCAATTTCCTCAATAAATTCTTTCATTTCTTCATCTGTTTTTTGATCCATTAGCCTCTCCTGATTGACTGATTTTTGAATTTAACCGGGGAATATAGCAAATTTTGTGAAAAAAGTATATGATTAAAGCAGTTAGGTTTCAAATACAGTCCGGTGATATAATTAAACTGCCTCAGAAAATCTATCAGGAATATCAGCACTTCCTTTCTCAGCGTCGAGAAATCCGACCCAATTGACCGTCATAGTTAAGGAACCCAAAATTTCTTCTATTCGGCCCTTTAAGATATAAGGCCGAACCGAATTAAGCATGTGGCAGAACCTGTTATATTCCTTTGGAAATAAAACCGTTTCATAAATACCTGTTTGGTCTTCAAAAGATATGAATTTCATGTGGTTGCCATCTATGGTTCGAACCGTTTTACCGGTTACCTGCCACCCGATTGTGGTGACCGCTTTGCCCACATATACATGTAAGTCCCTGGCGCAGACATAATTTAGCTGCTTAAGTTTATCGCAGTAAAGATCAAGCGGGTGAATAGAAAGGACAAAACCCAGGGTATTGAATTCATGCCTGAGCATAAGTTTTTTAGGGTATGGCTTCCTGTATGATGTTAAAGGTCGTGGATGCGTACGATCTGAAGTCCCATTAAAAAGACAGTAATTTTGTTTCCCATCATTTTCATGAAAGAATTCAAGGGCCTGCCACATAAGACCTGATCTGGTACTGCCGCCGGCTATTTCATCAAAACAACCTGCTTTGATTAATATTCTGATGTCGTCAAAATGCATAGAGGATCCTGTTCGATTAAGAAAATCTTTAAAAGAAATAAAGAGGCCATTTTTAGCCCGTTCATAGACAATTGTCTCTTTCAAATCTTGTGACAGATTTATCAACTGCATAAGACCGACTCTAATTTCCCTGTTTTTGCCTGTATATCTGATTTCACTGTGATTGATGTCAGGTCGCAGGAGCTTTAGTCCCATACGCCTGGCTTCAGAAATATACGCTAAGGTAGAATAGTAGCCGCCGCCGTTAGAAATGACTGAGGCCATGAACTCGGCCGGATAATGTGCCCTGAGATATGCGGATTTATATGCCACCATCGTGTAACTGGCAGAATGAGGTTTACAGAAGCTGTAACCGTCAAAGCCCATCATCATCTGCCAGACCTCTTCTATTATATCCAGGCTGATACCCTTTTCACCTGCACCTTTCACAAATCGGGCATAAAAGTCTCGCAGTTTCTTCTGCTTATGTTTTTTATTCACGATCTTCCTGAGTGTATCAGCTTCAGCAGGATCAAATCCGGCAAGGTATATGGAAGCCTGGCTTAACTGTTCCTGAAAGACCATGACGCCCAGGGTTTCTTTAAGTACAGGAGTCAAAAGAGGGTGAGGAGGATTCCAGCTCTGCCCGTGAAGCCTTGATATCCATGTCCGTATGCTTCGATTGGAAGCCGGCCTGATAATGGAGGTAACTATTACATTGATATGGAAATGATCCATATTAAGGTATTCTTCAAAGGTGAAGCCGGAAGCGACCCTGGTCAGTACCTGTCTGGTGGCCGGACTTTCGAAATAAAATACTCCAAAGGTATTTCCCCGATAAAAAATCTGTACTGTTCCCGGGTCATTGATGGGATTCAGCCCGGCGTAATCGATCCTGCGCCCATAATTTTTTTGCACCATATCCAGGGCATCACGGATTACGGATAAGCTTCGATTGCCCAGGATATCAATTTTTACCAGGCCGGCTTCCTCTACCGAGTCTTTTTCCCACTGGAGGACCTGAAGTCCCTTTGTGGAAATTTCCACAGGGCAATATCTGCGTATATTGTCAGGCACTATAACGAGGCCGCCGCAGTGGGTGGAAAGATGGTTAAAATAACCTTCGAGTTGAACGGCGGCCCTTAATATTTCATCCCAGGGCTTGCGGAACTCAATCCCTCTCATATTTGGATATGTGGATAATTCCTGCCAGATATTTTTCAGCTTCCACCCAAAACCAATTCTGTTTGTTACCCGGCCGATCTCAATATCGGTCAGGCCGAAAACCTTTGCCGTTTCCCTGATAGCCGATCTGGCGGCAAAGCAGTTGTGGTTGGCTACCATGGCCGCTCGACCGTTGCCATACCTTTGGAATGCATAATCGATTACCTGATCCCTTTCATCCCATGCAAAGTCAATATCGATGTCCGGAGGATCTATCCTTCCCGGGTTTAAAAAACGCTCAAAAAAAAGGTTATGTTTGATAGGATCAACATGTGTGATTCCCAGGGCATAAGATACGATAGATGCGGCTGCACTTCCCCGGCCGCATGATCGCCGGGCATTTTTTGTGATGTCGGCTACCACCAGGAAATAGTGGGCAAAGTTTTTTTCACGGATAATCCGCATTTCATGGTCTACCCTGTCATTGATAACAGGCGTGATTTTTCCGTAGCGTTGTCTGCACCCCTCCATGGTATCTTTATAAAGGCGTTCAAAGGCTTCAGCATCATTCATGTTCTCAAAGCGCGGGAATATGATACGGTCAAAATCCCAGTCCAGGATACAGGATTCGGCAATTTTCAGTGTGTTTGATATTGCCGCTGGTACATGGGGAAACTGATCTATCATGGCTTGAGGTGGATTAAGAAAATTATGTTCCCTGCAGGTATCATCACGAGTCAGACGGGAAAGCTTTGTATTCAGGGATATTGCCCTGAGGATACAATGAAGTCGGAACTGGTCTTTTTTTACAAGAAATACCCTGTTGGTCGCCACCGGCGGTATGCCGGTTTTGCGGGAAAAAGCATAACACTGAGCCATCCGGTACCCGGGAGACATTTCTACAAACAGGTCCTCTTTCATATCCTGCTTCAGAATTTTTAGCAGCCTGAAGTCATCTGAAAGTATGATGAGGCCATTGCGGTTTGTTCTTAAGTGTCGGACAAGATCAAAATCATGATTGCAGTGGCAGGCAGAGATAATGTTGCAAAGATTGGCATATCCCGGCTTGTTTTTGACCAGCAGTACGGCGCGTTGCCTGTTTGATATTATTTCACTCCCTGCAATCGGTTCAATATCCATTTCTTTTGCTGTCTGGATAAAAGGCAGCAGTCCATAGAGCCCGTTGGTATCAGTCAATGCTATCCTTTTCATGCCGTGTTCCCTGGCAGCCAGGCAGATATCGCTGATAGTGCCGATGCCCCAGCCCCGGGAATAATGCGAATGTATATTGAGATGAATGAAGTCCATTTTTTGTAATCAAGAATTTGACGGTTTCCTAAAAAGTCATCACCCCGGCCCCGAATCAAGCGCGGGACAAGTTCCAACCGGGGTCCAGGGGTTTTATAAGCCCTTGAAAAGACTAGATTCCGGTCCCGAACAGGAATCCGGGACAGGCTGGAGTTTACCCGCCAATGTTTGTGGAGGGTTTACCCGCCAATGTTTGTGGAGGGTTTACCCGCCAATGTTTGTGGAGGGTTTACCCGCCAGTTTTTGTGGAGGGTTTACCCGCCAATGTTTGTGGCGGGTTTATCCGCCAGTTTTTGTGGCGGATTTATCCCTCACTTGATTCGGGGCCGTCCTTCCATAACTTATTATCTCCTCGCCATAATGATCCCTTATTTGATCCATGGCCTGTATAATTATGGCTTTTTTACCGGCATGGTCCGGCGGGGAATTAAAAAGCGATAACTGAATATTGGAATGTGCAAAATCTTCAAACCAGATTCTCATAAATCGAACCCGTACTCGTCTGCTGCAGGCCCTTAAAAATATCTTATTAAATAATTGGTATAGATCGAAATCACAGTTGCTCGGACTGGTAAGTTTTATTTGCCGTTTGACCTGTATCTGGTCCGAATACCTGATTATCAGGCCTGCCTTTCCCGGAAAAAGCCCCCTGTTCCGAAGTTGGCGAGAGCATTTTTCCACCATACTGTAAAGGGCTTTCAGGAGATTTCGGTCGTCATTTTCATCCTGTGAAAGTGCTATTTCTTCGCTCAATATGGGCCTTTCAGAATATGGATAGACAGGGGTAGGGTCGATGCCTATTGCCCTTTGATGAATCAAATATGACTGTGGTCCGAAGACCAGTTTCAGGCTGTTCATATCCAGTTCGGCAAGTTCCCTGATTCTTACTATGTTCAGTTCTTCCAGAAGGATCTTTTGGCGAAAATGTCCTATGCCAGGCAGGATATCCACCTTCAACGGGGCAATGAAGGACGCTTCCCTCCCATGATCTACATCCAGCAAGCCTAATGAGGGCAGGGTAATCCGGGATGCTATGCTGGAGACCATCTTGTTGCCTGCTATTCCAACAGTGCCGGCCAGGCAAAGGTCCCTTCTGATTTCTTCCCTGATACGAGAGGCCGTATCTTTGACCTTTCCCCACAGGCGTTCGGTGCCTGTAAGATCCAGATATATGTGTCCGGGCCTTGATGGCTCCCAGATGGGTGTATATCGGGCAACCATTTTATCAAGTGCCTTGCAGGCCCTTTGTGTAAGCCCGGGGTCAGGAGGCAGAACATTTAAATCCGGGTATAATTTTATGGCCCTGCAAAGTGGCATACCCTTGAAGACTCCTTCTCTGCGAGCTTCCGGAGAGACGGATATTATAACTGCGCGTTCTGATAGAGGTGGAGCGACAACCACGGGACGATTCCTGAGCTTGGGCTGCAAAACCCTCGCCAGGGCGATGGAAAAGGCAGGTATGTGAATATGTATAATATAACGGTACAAGTGATTACTAAAAAGATAATATTGATGGTTTGTTTCAGGTTCATCAATTTTGTTAACAACCTATTTATAGTATCTAATAACTCCAACAACCTTGCCTTCGATATGCAGATCCCCCTGCCTGACTATTATGGGTTCCATTCCCGTGTGAGCCGGCCGTAATTCTATGTGATCTTTCCTCTTGTAATATCTTTTAACCGTTGCTTCGTTGTTGATCAATGCGACAACAGTATCGCCGTTTTCGGCAGTGGGCTGTTTTTTAACAACGATGAAATCCTGGTCTATGATCCCATCTTCCTGCATAGAGTCGCCTTTCACCCGGAGAACAAAATGATTCCCGGAGCTTATCATGGACGGAGGAAGCTCGATGGTATCGACATCTATTATTGCCTCAATAGGTTTCCCGGCCGCTACCCTTCCCAGGAGTGGGAATTCGAATCGTCTGGTTTCTACGGGGCTGATCACTTCGATTGCTCGTTTCTGATTCTTTTTGGCAGGAAGACGTATATAACCTTTTCGTTCTAAAATTTTGAGATAATTGGTGACCGTATTGTAAGAATGAAAGCCTAATGCAGAACATATCTCCCCGAAACTTGGTGATGCCCCCCATTCATCTATATAACGGGAGACATAATCCAGAAATGTTTTCTGCTTATCTGTTAATTTCATACATATCTCCTGGTTAAACTGAATGTAATAATTCAGGAAATTTATTTTTTACGGGTTTATCAATGCCATTCATGTCAATAAATTTACAATTTAACTTATACTGTAAATAAAACTGAAAGTCAATTAAAAAGTGATAAGCGGTCATTAAGTCTGTATGTTA
>DAINAR010000081.1:0-9477 GCA_036733345.1 Deltaproteobacteria bacterium
AATTGCATACTGCGGAATTAAAAAATATCAAAGTTTCTGCATATTCAGGATACAAAGCCAACGAGAGGCCAATTTTTTTTATTCTGGATGGACGCAAATATATTGTGACTGAAATTTTAGAACGGTGGTATGAAGAAGATGGTTATTATTTTAAGATAGTGGCCGATGATCAGTGCACATATAAACTTAAATGGAACAGCATACAGGATTTATGGTATATCATATTGGGAGTCTGAAATATATCACTCTGTTGTACTGTATGTCCAATTATAGCTTATAGGGCTTGCATCAAGGATATTCATTTTTGGGTGCAGGAGTTCCTCATTAAGCTTCAGCCAGTTGTATGCCGGTTTGAGTTTTCGAAGTTTGCCGTCTTCAGGTGGCTTGGAGTGAACAGTATGATCAAAAAACGCCTCCAGAACAGCAAAATATGTTTTTTCTCCCTGGTAGAGATAATTGGATTTGAAGGCATCAGAAGTCATATCCTCTCGTTCAGCTATTGCCTCGATTTGTTTTTCGGGCACCTGTATAAGAAATGATTTTGAGACCCCTCGTTCATAGTATTTATACATAATACGTGATTCTGAGCTGGAGACATATACAGTCGATATTGAATCAAGTTTCCTTAAAAGCTGTGCAGCAATGAGACCTGCAGTACGTCTCCCCCCTGCACTATGATGGCATCCATAATATTCAAAGAGTTTGTTTTGAATGATATGCGCCTCCTTGTCACCATTCTCATATAAATTGTTTTGAATATATCTAAGGCTTTTTGCCAAATCTTCTGCTGCATCAGCAATTGGCCAGTCGATTTTTACATGAAAATTAGTCAGCGAATATCTATTTTTCTTTTTGATTGCTGAGTCTTGTTGTATGAGTAATGCATAGTCAACGTTTAATAGATTTTCAATGAAGTCTAAGAAACCCGGGTCGTCAAAATACCTAATATTTTTATGGAAACGCTTAAATAAGGGAAAATTAGGCAAATACTCCAGATTCTTTTTTATCACGCTGTTTTCGGGGAAGAATCGGATATAGTTTCTTAATTCCGGGCTAACGGTATCTTCGCAGAATATTACAAAAAATGTATTAAATAATTCCGATTCTCTTTCTATTTTCTTTGATTTTGGTTTTACTTCTCGTTTATCAGGAAAAGCATATTCTATGCCGTTTTTTTGATAATTATAATAAGATTCTATGAGGGATATTTTCATTAAACGGCGTTCTAAGGCATCTCTAAGAATTTCGTAAAGCGATCGTCTTAGTTTCTTGTAGTAATTAAGTCGTTCTCTGAATTTCCACATAGTCAAACTGCAATAATCATTTTAAAAGAGTAAAGTTATAGTGTCTGATAGCTTATAAAATGATAGTTTTATATGAATAGAATTAATTTAAGATTGTAATAGATAGACTGTTAGTTAATTCTATATTTTAGAAAAAGATAATGGAAAATGCATATAACTGTCAATAAAAAATGAATATTTCCAATATTTTGATTCGATGAATCAGAAAAAATAGCTATAGTTAATGGCTATATAAAAGCATTAATGGGAAAGAATTCTATTATAATCCATATCCCGATCCCAGTGATATGAGAATCGCAGCATGAGTTTGTGGAAAGTCTTTAAATGAGTAAGAAAATAATTAATTTTCTTGACAAAAAGTAGGTGTTTTATATACTTATCATTTTATTTTATCTTTAGGATAAACTTATTATATTGTTCTTTAATAAGGTTTCTGCACAATGATAATTGATCTGCGAACCATTTTAGATAGTCCTCAAAACTATAAATTTACTCTTGAAGAAGGTTGGTGGGGCAATGAGAAAACAGATGTTCAGATACTGGGACTCGAAGGCCCTTTAAAGGTTCAAATAACTATTTCGAGGGTTGGAAGCAAGTATGTGGTCAATGGTCATTTATCAGGATGGGCTCGTCTTAGATGTGCAAGGTGCCTTGAGCCCTATGTGTATAATTTAAAGGCAGACTTTAGTCTGTATTTGATATCTCCTCCTTCGGATACTCCTGGTGAGATTGAACTTGGGGAAGGCGATATGTCTGTTGATTTTACTACAGGTGACGATGAAATCAACCTGTATGATATTGTTAGAGAACAGGTTTATTTATCATTGCCCATTAAATTTCTTTGCCGCGAAGATTGTTCAGGATTGTGTCCTATCTGTGGTGCAGACTTAAATAAGATTGTATGTGATTGCCAGCAAAAAACTGGTCATCCTGGTTTTTCTAAATTGAAAAACCTTATACTTAAAGGAGTATAAATATTACTTATGGCAGTACCAAAAAAGAAAACATCAAAATCGAAACGCGATATGCGCAGGTCTCATGATAGGGTCAAAATGCCCAATGTGTCTATCTGCCCAAAGTGTAATGAACCAGTATTACCTCATCATGTATGCCAAGAATGCGGGACGTATAAAGGCCGGAGCATAATTAAGACCAAAGAGAGCTAATATGAACATAGCTGTGGACGCCATGGGTGGTGATCACGCCCCAGCGGTTGTTGTTCAGGGTGCGTTGCAGGCTGTTATTGAGCTGGGTATTGATATTACTCTTGTTGGAGATAATAAAATTCTTTCAAAAGAAATTGACTCCAAAGTGTCCTCAGGTCATATTACTCTCCATCACTGCAAAGAAGCAGTTCAAATGGGTGAGCCTCCGCTAAAGGCTATACGTCAAAAAACAGATTCGTCTATAAGAGTAGCCTTTGAACTTGCAAAGAAAGGGACTGTAGATGCTGTTGTGAGTGCAGGCAATTCGGGAGCAACTTTAGCTGCTGGCATTATGACGTTAGGCCGGATTTCAGGAGTAGAAAGACCTGCAATTGCAAGTCTTCTTCCAGGGGAAAATGGTCCTGTTGTTTTAATAGATGTCGGAGCTAATGTAAATTGCCGTCCGGCTCATCTCTTTCAATTTGGAGTAATGGCCAATGCCTTTGCATCTTCATGTTTAGGTATAGAAAATCCTAAGATTGGGTTATTGAGTGTTGGCGAGGAAGAATGCAAGGGCAATGAACAAGTGAGGCTGGCGTATGAATTGTTTGAGAAAAGCAAATTGAATTTTTTCGGAAATGTTGAGGGTCGTGATATCTTTTCCGGTGATGTGGAGATTATTGTATGCGATGGCTTTGTCGGTAATGTAGCGTTAAAGCTCAGTGAAGGAATGGTAAAGATTATGACAAAACTGTTGACAATGGAACTTATGAAATCAGTTTTGGGCAGGACACTGCTTCTTCTTGGCCGCGGCCCTTTTGAAAGATTTAGAAAGAAATTTGATTATGAGGAATATGGAGGGGCTCCTCTGCTTGGAATAAATGGTGTCGGTATCGTATGCCATGGAGGTTCCTCGGCCAGGGCTATCAAAAATGCCATTAAACTGGCAGCTGTTTACGTGGAAAATAGAGTCCTTGAAAAGATGGTTGTATCCTTAAATACTGTATCTGGCTCTATGAGCCATGCTGATACTGCATAGCTGGAGATAAGGATTATGTCCGGGCCTGTTTCGAGGGTTGTAGTGATTACGGGAGGCTCCAGGGGAATAGGTCGTTCAATTGCCTTGAAGTTTTCAGAAGAGAATCCGAAGATCATAATTATACATCTTGATCCGGATGGGGTGGATTCGGAAAATACACTGCATGAATTGTCATTGAGGGGAATAGAAGCGGTCAGTCACAGAATTGATGTATCATCTTTTGAGGCTATGGATACATTATTCGGCGATATTATTTCAAGGTTCAAAAAGATTGATGTCCTTATCAATAACGCCGGTATTACAAGGGACAAGCTATTTATTCGCATGAGCGAAGAGGACTGGGACAGGGTTCTCAGGGTTAACCTTCAGGGGGTGTTTAATTGTACCAGGGCGGCAGTCAGATCGATGATCAGACAGAAGAAAGGCCATATAGTAAATATATCTTCAGTTGTTGGCCAGATAGGAAATATCGGTCAGGCGAATTATTGTGCTTCAAAGGCTGGCATCATGGGTTTTACCAAGAGCATTGCCAGAGAGGTAGCAGGCAGAGGTATTAATGTTAATGCTGTAGCACCTGGTTTTATTGATACAGGGATGACTGCTGTGCTTCCTGAAAGGGTAAAGCATATATTTTTGCAGCAGATACCATTAGGTAAGTTTGGCAGGCCGGAAGACATTGCGGAGACAGTTTACTGGCTTTGTTCCGATGCAGCAGCTTATATTACCGGACAGGTAATTCATGTGAACGGCGGTCTATATATGTAAAGTATACGAGCTGTATTGGGATGGCATGGATGAAATCATCTGCCAGGAAGATCAGAAGTTATAAGTTTATTATTATACCTCAATTTATTATCGCTAAAACAGCGTGTTGAAAATTGTGTGGAGAGGAAGTAAATAATGAGTGATTATGATTCAAGGGTTGTGGTTATTACAGGCGGGTCGAAAGATATTGGCCGTTCCATTGCCTTGAAGTTCTCAGAAGAAAATCCTCGAATTATAATCATGCATTTTGATCCAGATGATATGGATTCGGAAGATACACTAAATGAATTGTCATTGAGGGGAATAGAAGCGGTCAGTCACAGGATTGACGTATCGTCTTTCGAGTCTGTTAAGGCATTATTTGGCGATATTATTTCAAGGTTCAAAAAGATTGATGTCCTTATCAATAACGCCGGTATTACAAGGGACAAGCTATTTATTCGCATGAGCGAAGAGGACTGGGACAGGGTTCTCAGGGTTAACCTTCAGGGGGTGTTTAATTGTACCAGGGCGGCAGTCGGATCGATGATCAGGCAAAAGAAAGGACATGTCGTGAATATAGCCTCAGTTGTTGGTTTGATTGGCAATGCCGGTCAGGCGAATTATTGTGCCTCCAAGGCTGGTATTATGGGTTTTACAAAGAGCATTGCAAGAGAGGTGGCAGGCAGGGGTATTAATGTTAATGCTGTAGCACCTGGTTTTATTGATACAGGGATGACCGCTGGGCTTCCTGAAAAGGTGCGGGAAGCATTCCTGCAACAGATACCTTTAGGTAAGTTAGGCAGGCCGGAAGATGTTGCAGAGGCGGTTTACTGGCTCTGTTCAGATGCGTCAGCTTATATTACGGGACAGATTATTAATGTGAATGGCGGCTTATATATGTAAGCAGATTTATTTAGATTTGTTGTATTTAAATATTTTTAAGTTGAGTTTTTGTGCAACTGAAATAAAAAACAAAAACTTAATAAGTTCAAGATGCTGGACAAACTAATTTTGGAGGTAAAGTTGCATGGCAAGTGTTGAAGAGAAAATCATAAAGATTATTTGCGAACAACTGGATGTTGCTGAAGCAGATGTGGTTCTTGAGGCTTCTTTTGTTGATGATTTAGGTGCAGATTCACTTGATCAGGTTGAGCTGATAATGGCGATGGAAGAAGAGTTTGATATTTCTATCCCTGATGAAGATGCTGAGAAAATAGTCACCGTACAAAATGCGGTTGATTATATCAAAAATGCCAAGGGGGATTGATTCGGCTTACCTTAAATAGAAATCAATTCTGAACAAGAAAAGGAGCATCTACATGGCCAGAAGGGTTGTTGTGACAGGCCTGGGAATGGTCACTCCCCTGGGTACCGGTGTTAAGAAAAATTGGGAAGCGGTTTGTTCTGGCGTATCGGGAATTGGACGTATATCAAAGTTTGATGCATCTGGCTTATCATCTCAGATTGCAGGTGAGGTTAAAGACTTCTGTTCCGAGGATTTTTTGGACAAACAGCAGGTCAGAAGGTTTGATATTTTTATACATTACGCTGTTGCTTCCGCTAAGATGGCTATGGAGGATTCAGGTTTAAAAATCAACAGCTCCAATTGCCAGCGTATCGGTTGTATAACAGGATCAGGCCTCGGTGGTTTGACCATGCTGGAGCATTATCATCTGGTAATGCAGGAAAAAGGACCTCGCAGGATCAGCCCGTTTTTTATCCCTGGCATGATTGCGAATATGGCTCCTGGCCAGATCGCTATCGAGTTTGGAGCCAAGGGGCCTAATTTTTCAATAGAAACGGCCTGTGCAGCCAGCTCTCATGCAGTTGGCGAGGCTTTCAGGTTTATACGCGAGGGCATTACTGACGCCATGATAACAGGAGGAGCGGAGGCGGTCGTTACACCTCTGGCTATTGGAGGATTCTGTTCAATGCGGGCACTTTCAACGAGGAATGATGACCCGCAAAAGGCATCCCGGCCTTTTGATCTGAATCGGGACGGTTTTGTGGTAGGTGAAGGTTCAGGAATAATGATTATTGAGGAAATGGAGCATGCGGTTAATCGTGGAGCCAATATCTATGCGGAGATAGCAGGATATGGCTTAAGTGCAGATGCTTATCATGTATCAGCTCCTCACCCTGAAGGAGAAGGAGCAATTAACTGCATGGAAATGGCACTTAATTGTGCAGGCCTGAAACCCGAGGAAATTGATTACATTAACGCACACGGCACATCCACTGAATTAAATGATCTATCTGAAACAAAGGCAATTAAGGCTGTATTCGGAGATCATGCCTATAAGCTTGCCGTAAGCTCAACAAAATCCATGACAGGGCATTTGCTTGGTGGTGCAGGTGGTGTTGAAGCTGTTTTTTCAGTGCTTACGATAAATCGAGGTATTATTCCGCCGACAATCAACTATGAAACTCTGGATCCAAAGTGTGATTTAGACTATGTTCCTAATGTAGCAAGGCATTCAAAAGTTGTAACGGCAATGTCAAATTCCTTCGGATTTGGCGGTACAAACGCCTCTTTAATTTTCAAGGCGTTTGAACCATGAAAAATAATGATTTCGCCATTGAAAAGAAAAGACTCCTGTAAGGTTAGAAGTATGGAAATTATTTTAGGTTCGGATCATGGCGGATTTGATTTAAAAGAAGCCTGCAAGTCTTATTTGGAGAAGCTTTCCGGTTATAAGATTAAGGATGCGGGAGTATTCAGTCACGAGTCATCGAATTATCCGGAAATCGCACATCAAGTAGCTAAAGCAATTGCTGCCGGTGAATATGCAAGAGGAATCCTGGTGTGTGGTACTGGATTAGGAATGAGTATTGTGGCTAATCGTTACAAAGGTGTAAGAGCGGCACTCTGTCATAACCTTTACACCGCCCGAATGGGCAGGTTACATAATGATGCAAATATTCTGGTTATGGGAGGCAGGGTCATAGGAGTGGCCCTTGCCCTTGAAATGGTGGATATTTTTCTCACAGTGCCTTTTGAGGGTGGGCGGCATAACGTTAGATTAAATCAAATTGATAGCGAGGCATATTTTGGAGGAAAAAAACTTACTACAGACTGATCCCGAAGTGTATAAGGCTATACGGGCAGAGATTGAAAGAGAAAAAAACAATCTTGTAATGATTGCATCAGAGAATTATGCCAGTCGAGCAGTAATAGAGGCTCAGGCTAATGTTATGACCAATAAATACGCTGAAGGATATCCTGGTGCCAGGTATTACGGCGGATGCGATTATGTTGACCAAGTTGAAACCCTGGCTGTTGAACGAGCGAAGAGGCTCTTTAATGCTGACCATGCAAATGTTCAGCCACATTCAGGATCTCAGGCCAACATGGCAATTTATATGAGCTTTTTAGAGCCAGGCGATCTAATAATGGGTATGAGCCTTTCCCACGGGGGTCATTTAACTCACGGCAGTTCAGTGAGTTTTTCAGGTAAGATATATAAATCGGTATTCTATGGCGTTGATCAGCAGACGCAGCGAATAGACTATGATCAAGTCAGGGATCTTGCTCAAAAACATAAGCCTAAAATAATCGTTGCCGGATCAAGTGCCTACCCAAGGATTATTGATTTTCAACTTTTCAGAGATATTGCACATGAAAATGGCGCCTACCTCATGGCTGATATAGCTCACATTGCCGGGCTGGTCGCTGTTGGCAAGCATCCTTCTTCAATTGGTGTGGCTGATTTTACATCAACAACAACACACAAAACACTTAGAGGACCCAGAGGGGGGCTTGTATTATCCCAGGGCGATTATGCTAAAAAAATTGACAAGAGCATATTTCCGGGAATACAGGGCGGCCCTCTAATGCATGTTATAGCCGCAAAAGCAGTTGCCTTTGGGGAGGCATTAAAGCCGGAGTTTGCTGTTTACCAGGATCAAATTATCAAAAATGCAAAGGTACTCGCAGAAGAATTGCTTAAATCTGGTGTTGATCTGGTATCAGGAGGAACCGATAATCATCTGGTGTTAGTGAATTTGACACAGAAAGGTATGACCGGCCAGGATGCGGAAACAGCTTTAGGCAAGGCCGGAATTGTTGTAAATAAAAACACTATTCCATTTGATACGAGAGGCCCAAGGGTTACAAGCGGACTTAGATTGGGGACCCCTTCACTCACCACAAGAGGCATGAAAGAACCTGAGATGCAACAGATAGCCGGCTTTATAGTGGAGGCACTTGATAATATAGATTCGGAGAGCCAGCTCAGTAAGATCAGAAAATCAGTTAATGAGCTGTGCAGAAATTTCCCAATATACCAGTATCTTAATGAGGAATAAACCTTGACAAGGCCATCATGGCCTCAATACTTCATGGATATTGCAAGTATGGTGGCCAAAAGATCTACATGCCTGCGAAGGCAGGTCGGCGCCATATTGGTAAAAGATAAAAGGATACTGGCTACTGGTTATAACGGCGCTCCTGCAGGGTTAAGTCATTGTGAGGATGTGGGTTGCATGAGACTGAATTCCTCTATTCCTTCTGGAGAAAGGCATGAGCTTTGCCGTGGGCTTCATGCCGAACAAAATGCAATTATTCAGGCAGCTTACCATGGGATTTCAATCGCAGGTTCAACTCTTTATTGTACAAATAAACCATGCGTAATCTGTTCAAAAATGATTATCAATGCAGGTATTGAAAAAGTTGTTTTTTTGGATGGTTATGATGACCCTCTGGCGGATAGAATTTTACAGGAAGGAAATATAGAGGTTGTAAAATTTGAAAAATGAGATGTCCATTTTGTTCGAAAATAGAAAATAAAGTTATTGATTCCAGGTTGAGCAAGGACGGCAGAACAATCAGGAGGAGAAGGGAGTGCCTCGGATGCGAAAGGCGGTTCACCACTTATGAAAAACTGGAAGATGTTCTTCCTCTCGTCATTAAGAAGGACGGAAGGCGTGAGCCTTTTAACAGAGATAAGATAATCTCAGGAATACGCAATGCCTGCCAGAAATTGCCAATCAGTATGACAAAGATAGAAGAGTTTGTGGATTCGTTAGAAATTCATTTTCAGGAACTTGGAAAAAAGGAAATTGAAAGTTCAGATATTGGTGAGATGGTCATAAATAAGCTGAAGGAGTGGAATGAAGTTGCTTATGTTAGATTTGCTTCAGTTTACAGACAATTTAAGGATATTAATGAATTTATGTCAGAGTTGACTGATATACTAAAAAATAAGAAAGATATGGAATGAGATCAGTTCTATATTTGATA
>DAINAR010000082.1:0-9042 GCA_036733345.1 Deltaproteobacteria bacterium
GCAGGAATTTATTTTGTGAGGGGAAAACTTTGTGGGCTGATGAAATTTTAGTCTATTTTTGATGTTAAAAATAATGGTTTCAGCCAAAATATCAAGGTAATTTAAGATAATATCGGCGTCATATTAAACACTTGCCCCGATCCGACTCCCTTTCCACTTTCCAATTCGTTTTATGCGACTCGCAGCTCTCTCATCATCTCTGCAGGGCTTTGCCCAAAGTAGCGCTTGAATTCCCGGCTGAACTGGGAGGAGCTTTCATATCCCACCTGGTCGGCAGCGATGTAGGCTCTCATGTTGTCCTGAACCATAAAGTCCCTTGCCCTGGTCAGCCTGAGTTTTTTCAGATACTGCATGGGTGAATCCGATGTGATCTCCTTGAAAGCCCTGTGAAACGCCGACACACTCATGCGGGCCTTGCTGGCTAATTGTTCTACATCGAGCTTTTCTGCATAGTTGGTCTGCACGTGCATCAGTGCACGGGCCACCTGGGAGAAAGTACCGCTATGCATCGCCAGCGAGTAGAGTACCGGTGCCTGGGCTCCGCAAAGGGCCCGATAAATAATTTCCCGCACCAGGCCCGGGCCCAGGATTTGAGATTCTGTCTCTGACTGCAGGCACTTTACCAGCCGCGTCGTAGCATCTGCCATATCCTCATCCATGACGGCCGGGCCGATTCCCCTCGGCAGGCCTTTTTCGCCGCCATTTCTGATTTCCATGTGAAGATCCAGTCGGCCGATCAGGTCATGTAACAGGGCCATGTCGACATCGATGTAGAGACCGAGCAGGGGTTCTTCAGGGCTTGCAAAGGTCTCGCATTCGAAAGGCATGGTCACCGTGGTCACCAGGTAATGGTTGGCATCATATCGGAATTTCTGGCCGCCCAGGTAGCCGATCTTGTGGCCCTGGGCAACGATGCAAATACCTGGGTCATATATAAGAGGCATTCGGGGGGCAGGGCGTGTTGATTTGAAAAAACGCACCCCTTTGAGCCGCGATTCGGAAAAGCCACCATCGGGTAACGGGAAGCTTTGTAATAGTTCAACCATCCGTGACATTTAATAGACCTCCTGTTCTGTATGCCAGTTTTAGATATCATTTATAACAATAAAACAACTAAAAATAAAGAGGTAAGCAGAAACAGGCAATATATTGAGAGGATCATGTATTCCAAATCAACCTGCCAGGCATTATTATCATTTATAAACAATCAGCACATCGAACAGAGGAGGTTTTTCCATGAACTTTGAATTTTACAATCCAACCCATCTTATCTTCGGGACAGGTACACTCTCGCGACTCGGTGAAGTGGCGGGCAAGCATGGCAAAAAGGCCCTGATTGTCACAGGCGGCGGCAGTGTCAAGCGCAGCGGTGTATTTGACCGCGCAGTTGAAAGCCTGAACGCCGCCGGCGTTGCTTATGCGGAATGCTCTGGTGTAGAACCCAATCCGAGAATCACGTCCGTAAGGCGCGGAGCGCAGATCGCCAGAGATGAAGATTGCGATGTGGTCATCGCCCTGGGAGGCGGCAGTACCATGGATGCATCCAAGGTCATGGCAGCCGCGTTTTATTACGATGGCGACCCCTGGGACATGATTTTTCACGGCCAGCCCGATCCACATATCCCCATCCGTGCACTGCCTGTCATCACTGTACCGACCCTGGCGGCCACCGGATCAGAGATGAATATGAGTGCGGTTATTTCAAACGAGGAGACCAGTGAAAAGTCTTTTACCCAGAGCGAATGCCTGTATCCAGAAGTCGCCCTTGTGGACCCTGAACTGACCCTGACCGTGCCCAAAGATCAGACCGCCTACGGAGTCTGCGACATTATCACACATGTGACCGAATCTTACTTCAACGGCGATGACGGCACGCCAATCCAGGACCGTTTTGCCGAAGGTGTCATCCTAACCGCCATGGAATGGGGATCAAGGGCCATTGCTGACGGAAAAGACCTGGAGGCACGGGCCCAGGTCCAGTGGGCATCCATTGTCGCCCTCAACGGCTTTGTAAACGTGGGCACAAACGGAGGCTATCCCGTGCACATGATCGAGCATACTCTTTCCGCCTGTCACGACATCACCCATGCGGCTGGCCTGTCTGCAATCAATCCTTCATGGATGCGTTTTGCCGCCAGACGCAGACCGGAAAAGTTCGTGCAGTTTGCAGAACGCATCTTCGGTTTCAAGGCCAAAGGTGCCGGGGCCCTGGATTGTGCTCTTCAGGGTATCGATCGTTTTGAGGACTTTCTCAAAGGTATCGGCTGTCCTACGCGCCTGTCCGAATTGAATATCGATGATACCCTGATATCGAAATATGCCAAAGATACCCTGCGTATTATCCACGACGAGAATGGCAACCTTCCCGCACGTCCTGCAATGACCGAAGCGGATATTGTCGAGGTGCTGCGGTCAGCGCTGTAGAAAGGAGGTAAAAAATGGAAATTAAACGAAACGGAACACAGGCATCTGTAAAAGGACCGGCTGACTGGTTTACCGGGACCGTGCGTATTGATCCTTTATTTCTCAATGCAGACGATCCGGCCCGAGCTACCGGAGCCAGTGTCACCTTTGAGCCAGGCGCCCGGACTGCCTGGCATACCCACCCCCTGGGACAGACCCTGATTGTAACCGCAGGATGCGGCTTAGTGCAGAAGGAAGGCGGACCGATCGAGGAAATCCGTCCCGGTGATGTGGTGTGGTTTGCGCCGGGCGAGAAGCACTGGCACGGGGCCTCACCCACTACATCCATGACGCATATCGCGATTCAGGAAGAACTCGATGGCACTACTGCCGAATGGTTTGAAAAGGTAAGCAAAGAACAGTACGGCAAGTCAAGGAATAACAGGAAAAAAGGAGAATCATCATGAAAAATATACCCCTGGTCTTTCCGAAACCAGCAGGAAAACCTGTATTTTCAAAGGAGTTAAAAATGGAGAAAAATTCAGCTTTCACTCGTGCCCTCCAATTGCTCACAGCGGTGGTACTGGTTGTGTTTTTATTTACTTCCGGCGTTGCATTTGCGGCAGACAACCCGGCATGGGACAAGACCTTTCCTCCAAGCGACAGGGTGATTCACGAAAAAGTGTCATACCCCAACAGATACGGAATTACCATTGCAGCAGACATGTATTTACCCAAATGCATTGATAAATCTAAAAAATATGCAGCCATTATTGTCGGTACACCCTATGGCGGAGTTAAAGAGCAGGGAGCAGGGATCTACGCGCAAACCATGGCAGAACGCGGATTTGTTGCCATTGCATTCGATGAATCCTTTAACGGAGAAAGCAGTGGTGAGCCGAGGCACATTTCTTCGCCTGATATTTTTGTTGAGGATTTCAGTGCGGCAGTAGATTATACTGGAACCCGGCCGTTTGTTGACCGGAATAAAATCGGGGTCATCGGCATATGCGGCAGTGGTGGATTTGCCCTTAAAGCAGCACAGGTTGATCGACGGATCAAAGCCATTGCCACTGCAAGTATGTACGATATGAGCCGTGTAATACGTAACGGGTGGAAAGACGGGATGTCTGATAAACAGCGCAACAAAACTCTCGACCAGCTTGGAGATCAGCGCTGGAAGGATTTCGAAAAAGGCAGTCCATTGTTACCGCCGGGATTCCCTGGTGAACCAGCTGATTCAATTCCGGAAGGATTGGATCCTGTTACAGCTGAGTTTTTTGAATATTATGCAATGGAGCGCGGCCACCATCCGAGATCACACGGCCCGTTTACGAAGACAAGCGACATGGCTTTTATGAATTTTCCTTTGATGAACTATATTGATACAATTTCGCCAAGACCGGTTCTGTTCATCATTGGTGAGAATGCTCACTCAAGATATTTCACTGAAGATGCCTGGGAAATGGCTTCCGAACCCAAAGAACTCTATATTGTTCCGGGAGCAAGACATATTGATCTGTACGACAGGACTGACATGATCCCGTTTGACAGGCTCACCGCTTTTTTTACCGAACACCTGAAATAAAGCGGGCGGGGAATAATATCCGAGAAAATAAGGAGCGAATCATGAAAGCGACTGTATTTTCGATTTTAATCCTGTTCTCCCTGCTGGTACCCTTTTTGGTAATCAGCTCAGGGGAAGATAATCCGGCCATTGAAGAAATCAATTCAGAGGACCGGAAAAAGAGTGAAGGGCAGGGACTTGCCTTGTCCGATATGCAGGTCAAAATCACCTCTCAGGGGCACACGGCAACCTTCCGGCTGTATGACACGGTAGCCGCAAAGGAATTTTACAACCAGTTGCCGCTGAAACTGGACTTGACCAATTTTCGTGATGCCCAGTGGATGTTCTATCCACCCGAAAAGCTGAACGTGACAGTGCGTGAGGCGTATCATGACGGGAAAAAGGGTGAGATTAGTTACTATGCGCCCTGGGGGGATGTGTTCATGCTGTACAGGGATTTCCATGCCGGTGACAAAATGCACCGTCTGGGAATCGGTCTTGCGGGAATAGACGAAATTGCCGGAATGTCAGGCAGCGCAAGAATTGAAAAGAATGAACCGAATGCATCGGAGGACCAGAAGGCCATGAAAATAAACGTAAAGGCAAATGGAAACACGACAGTGTTCGAACTCAATAACAGTCCGGCAGCCAGGGATTTGTATGACCAGTTGCCACTAAGCATCACGGTGGAGAATTACAACAACAACGAAAAAATCTTCTATCCGCCGGAGAAACTGGACACCACCGATACCCCTCAGGCGGATGCCCGGGCTGGGACCCTTGCCTACTATGCGCCCTGGGGGGACGTAGTGATGTTCTACCGCAGTTTCGGGTCCGCCCCGGGGTTGTATGAACTCGGACATGCCATATCGGGGAGTGAGTATATACAGGGGATGTCCGGTACAATACGGATTGAGAAAGGTGCTGCCCCATAGGTTGGTTTAATTTCAGGCGGCTAAGGAAAGCCCGGGCAATTTGAGATAATATCGGTGTCATATTAAACACTTGCCCCGGTACGACCAGGATTTGGGCTGTCTTCTCTTAAAACGTGTCCATGTTTTGGACATGTCAAAAAAACGTGTCGATATTTTCTCATTTTATGGACACGTTTTTATTATTTTTTGATATGCACTGTTCCAGTGCATATTTTTTAAATATGCACTAATTTTACAAAAACCAGTGCATGATGAGAACGGTGAAGAATGTCTTGATCCGACGGACATCAACAATCCGGTCAGTTCATACTTTTTACTCAGTGATGATGCCCGGGATGAAATCAGCAGGAGTGAAGGGAAAAATATGAAGTGCCTTTCCTGCGGGCACAGGTTCAGGGGCGAAATCTACGACAGATGCCCGGAGTGCTTCAGTATGAATACACAGGAGCTAGCAGGTGTACAGAAGTGACTGCTACGAGATGGAAAACCAATTACATTTTTAGAGGAATTTTTTCTCTTGCCTCATCCTTTAATGGTGACCCGTTGACAGGTCATAATCTTAGGAAATTAGAATCTGTCTTCGATTGACATTTGTAAACAATTTGTTTATACATATTGTAATGATTAAAACATTTGCGGATAGTGAAACCGAACATTTTTATACTACTGGAAAATCCAGACGATTTCCGCCAGACATACACAAGCGAGCGGCGATGCGTCTGAACCAACTCGATGCAGCTACTGTTCTCGACGACCTTCGCATGCCACCATCGAATCGTTTGGAACCTTTGAGGGGTGATAGAACAGGCCGATACAGCATCCGCATTAACGACCAATGGAGACTGTGTTTTCGGTTCGAAAATGCCAATGCTTACGACGTTGAAGTTCTTGATTATCATTGAGGAGATAATATTATGATTCAAAAAGGTTTGCCACCAATTCACCCAGGTAAGTACCTGAAAGAAATCCTTGACGAACTTTGCATTTCACAGGCGGATTTCGCACGCGGTACAGGACTTTCGACCATGAGAATTTCTCTTGTTATCAGGGGAAAACGGCCCGTTACCGCTGAAATGGCCTTGATTTTTGGAAAGGCTTTTGGGCAAACACCACAATACTGGCTTAATCTTCAGGCTGCTTATGACCTTAAAATCGCCGAAAGATCTATCGGTTCCAGTCTTATAAAAATACAGCCGGTTTTCCATGCTTAGAATACGATAGACTTTCCCTTTGAAAAAGGATTTCAACATGGGTGTCAATAAAAGATATATAGTGGATGAACATGGCAATCCCAAAGAGGTGATCATCCCTGTTGAGGATTTTAGAAAGATTGAAGAACTTCTGGGATGGGACCTTGATGATGAAGTCCTTCATCAACTCCGCGAGGCCCGAAGGGAGCGTGAAAGAGGTAAGAAAGAGGCTTACGTGGATCTGGATTCTATCTATTAACCTGGCAATTAAAAGTATCAATCGTCATGCCGGACTTGCAGACGTTTCTTTTTTACAGGAGTAAGAAAATTATCACTGGTAACAACACTCCTTCCCAGTTCTTTTTCAGTTTCTTTTCGTGCTGTTCCGGCAACTCCTCCGCCCCGTTTGGCGACTTTTTTGCTTTTTTTAAAGGTTTCAGGCTTTTCCTTCTGTGAAATCTCAGTTGTGACCCTTTCTCCAAGCATAGTAAAAATAAGTTCCAGATCTGTCATGTGGTCACGAAGATTCTGATTTTTCTCTCAGTCCTTTCAGCTTTTTATATTCTGAGGGTGTTACTCCAAAGGCAGCCTTTGAAATTTCAGCGGTTAAGATGGAATATTCACGTTTGGTTTCTATTCCCCGTTCCTTCCATTCATCTGTAAGATTCTGACGTATTGCAATCCCCCGCAATCTCTTATCTATCCAGTCTTTTGGATACCCTTTAAGTTCATATAACTCCTTCATTCGTTCCTGGGCAAGTTCAGGATTTTCAATTTCCTGTATGCGGTCATAACCAACTTGAGCCAGCCATTGCTTGAAAGGTTCAGCTTTAAGTAAAGGAATAGACTGGATAATACGAAACATGCTTTTGGTATTGGCACAGTCAGTTTTGTACTTTTTCCCATCAGAAGCCTCTAATTTCAGTTCGTGACAAAATGTCACGACCTCACTTCCTTCTTTTTTCAGTCGCTGTTTTAATTTCCTCCAGTAGGCACCCGCATCCGGGCTATCTGTTAACGCCCGGCAGACATCCACCACAGAAAAAAACCATTCCTCATTATGCCAGATGCGTCTGATTTTTTTGCTTTCAAAGACAACAATTTTATTCTGTTCCATTTTTATCCTCAGTTTATAATGGATATACTGATTCTCTAAAAACAATGGCTTTTAATAATAAATCATGATGCCGGTTAATCCGGTTTGATCTCTGTTTACCAGGGCGCTGTCTGACAATATTGCACTCTTGAAATTCGCCCTGGTCTTGATTTCCACTTACGGTGGCAACAGGGTAGATCATTATATGATTTTTCCGGATCAATTTCCATTAGTTTGGTTCCTTAAAATCAAACACTTCTCGAAGGATGGTGCCAGGTAGCGCCTGGGATATTAAAAACATTGGTTTAAGCAAAAAAACAAGGCAATTTAAGTTAATATTGGTGTCATATTAAACAGTTGCCCCGGTCCGACCAGGATTTGCAGGATTTGTTCAGTATTTTTAATCTAAGTGTTAAATGCCGAAAGAAACTGCTATTGGTTTTTGGCAATGCGAAGGAAATTATTTAATAAATCAATGGTTTATTATTAAAAGAGCTAATAGGAGATTTGACCCTATTCATAATATTCACACTATCGTAATAATTCATCAAAATCAACAACGTACCGGAAAACTATATTAAATGAAAGTGGTGTCAAAGTTATCTCCGAGGTAATCAATCAAGCAATAAATTTATTATGCTAACGGCCGATCCATATCTTCTTATGGTGGGAAAAGGGAGTTCTCCTTTACTTGTATTATAAGTCATTGTGAGACCAATGGGAGTATTATTACTGCTGATCACACTATAGTACCAATAATCCCCATGGGTACTTCCGAGTTCATCTCCGATTATCCAGGCCTTACCTTCGTCGGAATCAGCACGATATAAATAGAGGTCGCCCTTCTGATAATAATCCACCCCATCGGAATATGTTGGGTCGGTTCCCATGTTGAAATAATATCCATTTACTGATTCTGTGCCTGCATTTATCACTGATATAGTATTTGAAGGAGTATGTTTTTCGACATTGAGGCTGGGACCAGTCTCAACTCCTTTGATACATTCAGTCATTGTGAGACCATCGGGTGTATCATTACTGCTGATCACTGTGTAGTACATATAATCTAGATGCGTACTTCCGAGTTCATCTCCGATTATCCAGGCCTTACCATCATCGGGATCAAACGCACGATATAAATAGAGGTCGCCCTTCTGATAATAATCCACGCCATCGGAATCTGTTGGGTCGGTTCCCATATTGTAATAAAAGCCATTTACTGATTCTGTGCCTGCACCGCTTACAATCGTGAATGTTGTGTATCCTGAACAGACTGGCACGCAGAGATAAAAAACCAGAATTATGATGGGATAAAATGCCAAATGTTTCATGATATCCTCCCAAATGGGATCTGCCCTTAGCTCTTTTCGGCATTCTCAAGAAGCGTTGATACCCTTTTGGCCAAATTTTTGTCAGTTTTCATCCGCTGTTTCAATCTCTCAATGATGCTGCTTGTTGAGCTGTACTTTTCAATATGAAATGCCGAAAGGAACTGCTGTTGGTTTTTGGCAAAGAGAAGGAAATTGTTTAATAAACCAGGGTGTTATCATTAAAAGAGCTAATAGGAGATTTGACCCAATTCACACAATAGATGAAAAAGCTCATCATCCAAATTAACACCTTCAAAAATTTCACGAAGACGTGGCATTGATTTGACGTTGTATTCTATTTTAGGATCATACCCGGGTTTGGTGACTCGATGCCAGAAACCATCTGTCTGAAGCCTTGAGAAAGGATATGACATACTAGTCTTTGAGCCAGGCGGCATTATCCCTGAATAATATATATTAAATGTAGGCTCCTCATACGAATTTGTGGGTAGAAAGGTTATTTAAAAACTTGAAAGCATGA
>DAINAR010000083.1:0-8902 GCA_036733345.1 Deltaproteobacteria bacterium
TAAACCACATGCTCCACCGCTTGTGCGGGCCCCCGTCAATTCCTTTGAGTTTTAGCCTTGCGGCCGTACTCCCCAGGCGGAGAACTTAATGCGTTAACTTCGGCACAGCAGGGGTCAATACCCGCTACACCTAGTTCTCATCGTTTACGGCGTGGACTACCAGGGTATCTAATCCTGTTTGCTACCCACGCTTTCGCGTCTCAGCGTCAGTATTGGTCCAGAGAGTCGCCTTCGCCACGGGTGTTCCTCCCAATATCTACGAATTTCACCTCTACACTGGGAATTCCACTCTCCTCTCCCATACTCAAGGAAGGCAGTTTCAAATGCACTTCCTGGGTTGAGCCCAGGGCTTTCACATCTGACTTACCAATCCGCCTACACGCTCTTTACGCCCAATAATTCCGAACAACGCTTGCACCCTCCGTATTACCGCGGCTGCTGGCACGGAGTTAGCCGGTGCTTCCTCCAGCGGTACCATCAGTTCTAACGGCTATTAACCGAAAGAATTTTTTCCCACTTGACAGAGCTTTACAACCCGAAGGCCTTCTTCACTCACGCGGCGTTGCTGCGTCAGGGTTTCCCCCATTGCGCAAAATTCCTCACTGCTGCCTCCCGTAGGAGTCTGGACCGTGTTTCAGTTCCAGTGTGGCTGATCATCCTCTCAGACCAGCTAACCATCGTAGCCTTGGTAGGCCATTACCCTACCAACAAGCTAATGGTACGCGGGCCCATCCTTAAACGGCAACTTTCATGAAGAGGTCACCTTTCATCACAAAAACCATAGTCCCTGTGACAATATCCGGTATTAACAACGCTTTCGCAAGGTTATCCCCGATTCAAGGGCAGGTTACCCACGCGTTACTCACCCGTGCGCCACTTTACTCTTTCCCGCAAGCGGGAAATTTCTCGTTCGACTTGCATGTGTTAGGCACGCCGCCAGCGTTCATTCTGAGCCAGGATCAAACTCTCCACTTATATTTATGAAAAGATTTAATTCCTTATTTTTTTTCTTAGGGGCCTAAAACGGCATCACTATTTAGTTTTCAAAGAACAAAAGTTGAGTAGTAATATAATCAAAATTAAATTGAATGTCAAGATATTTGCTGTTCAATTCGCTCAACTCAAAAAAGAATCTTATATAATTGAACTTTGTAGTTGTCAACATATTTTATTGATTATTTTTACAAATAAAATACGAAAATTATCTTTTGAAAAAAAACGATATCATATCAACAGTATAAATGATTTGCTCTTCCGTCAGCTCCGGAAAAATTGGCAGCGCAAGAGTTTTTTCTGCTGCTTTTACTGATATTGGAAAGTCTTCAGTTTTATAACCGAGGTAGCTAAAACACTGTTGCATGTGAAGTGGTACAGGATAATAAATTTCGCATCCTATTCCATTTTCATTTAAATGTTTCCTGAGAGCATCTCTCTGGTCCTTTACTTCAACAACGAACTGATTATAAATATGTCTTTTTGAGACATCAACAGGCAATAAAATTTCAGTTAGATTCTTTTCTTGAAAAAGATTTCGATACAGCTTCGCGTTTTCACGTCTCCTTTGTGTCCATTCATCAAGATATTTTATTTTAACCAGTAAAATAGCAGCCTGGAGTGCATCCAATCTGAAGTTTCCCCCAATCACACTGTGATAATATTTAGGCCGTGATCCATGGACACGCAAAATTTTTAAGTAATTATACAGTTGTTCATCGTTTGTTGTTACCATTCCGCCATCGCCAAATGCACCCAGGTTTTTTGATGGAAAAAAGGAAAAACAACCATATGTGCCCATAGAACCGGCCCTTTTTATTGTTCCGTCAAGGAATTGATATTCAGATCCGATAGCCTGTGCAGCATCTTCAATTACAGTCAAACCAAAGTCATCCGCTATCTTTAGAATAGGTTCCATGTCTGAACATTGACCAAAGAGATGAATGGGTATAATGGCCTTCAGCTTTGAGATTTGCTCTTTATTCATTGAATCAAGAGTAGCCTCAAGTTTCAGCGGATCCATATTATATGTCCTTTCATCGATATCCACAAATATTATCTTAGAACCTATCCTTGCTATGGCGCCAACTGTGGCGAAAAATGTATATGGAGTTGTAATGACAATATCTTCAGGTCCTAAGCCTGAAGCCATAAGAGATATTAACAGGGCATCAGTACCGGAAGAGACTCCCACGGCATGGTTGCAGCCGCAATAATCAGCTACCTCCTTTTCAAACTTTTCGACATTGGGTCCAAGGATAAATTGCTGAGAATTAAAAACTTCCTCAACTGCAATTGCTATTTCATCTTTAATTTTTTCATACTGCTTTTTTAAATCCAGCAATGGAACTCTCATTTTTTATTATATTCCTCCTGGTTAATGTTTATTAATTCATAAAAAAGTTCAATTCTCCTTCATGGACGTGATTTCAGGATCTGAGTTAAACTCCATCTTTTTGTCATTACAATGATAAGTAAAAGAAGCAGGTTGCAATATGCCAGTTAAGGAGTCATTAATTTCTCTTAGACCTTAACCCGTTAAAATTTATCTCTTTATTCCTCTTAAATATAAAAATGAATTATCAGCGTTTAATCTGGATTCACCTCGCTTCAGGCGGGTTATCAGTTTACACTGCCTTAAAAATATAGTTTTTTACAAATTACAGATCCATCAGGAGTTTTAATTACCAGAGACTATCAATATTAACTTCCGGAAGGATTAGCTATAAGTATTTAAAAATAACCAAGTATCCGCAGAAGGCTAAGGCTGTTTTACGAAGCTAATCAATTCATAGAATTAATGTTATCAACCTGTCAACTCTGAAACAGGTACTAATTCGAAATCATTTTTTATCTGCGGAAAATATTCTTTTAAAACCTCAAGGGTTTCCTTGTGAGGATGACCTATTGCTATTGCTGAACCTGAATGCCTGGCTATATTAAGCAGTCGTTTCATTTGCATCTCTATTGCCTTTATATCAAGATCATTGTCAAGGAATACATTCCTCGATGCAGCGGGAACGCCAATTTTATTTGCTTCCTGAAAACCAACTGTGCCGCTGGTTGTTCTGCTGTCAATGAAGAAAAGACCTTTTTTCTTAAGCTCTTTCAAGACAATCCCCATTTTTTCTCGATTCTCCGTAAATGATGATCCCATATGATTGCTTATGCCACTAATTCCATTGGCCTCCAATAAAGCCTGCTCAAGGGTTGAGCATATTTCCTTTTCCTTCATTGATAATAAAAGAGCTCCTGGCCCCGGATCTATAGAAGGGTAGTTCTTTGGCTCCATTGGCAGGTGTAATAGTACCTCATGTCCATTTATAATTGCCTTTTGTGAGATAATTTCTGTAAAGGGACCATAAGGCAGAATCGAAAAAGTAATTGGAAAATCAAAATCTAAAAATTCAAAGGCCAAATCTGATTCGTAGCCCAAATCGTCAATAATGATAGCTATTTTTGGTCGAAAATATTTAGAAGGTTGTTCCTTCTCGTTAATTTTAATAATTATTTTATGGGTTAAAAACTCTCCCATAAAGATATGTAGAATTATTTCATTTTCTGATTTGTCTGCCTTTAAAAGCTTTATCAACTGGCCAGCTTTTTTTATTTCAGAATTAAGAGCACTCTGAAAATAATGCGCCGATTTGGAATCTGGAAATTTAACCAGAATCTCTGTAAATTCCCAGAAGTTTCCATTCAGATGTCTTGGTTGAATATCCAAAAACAATACATCACTTTGTTTGGTACCATTTATATAGAGGGATTCATATATAGCGTAATCAATTTTTCTCACGCTTTTGTGAAAATTTCCCCCAGTTGTATATATTTCTTCATAAACCGGAGCCGAGGACTTCAATTGATTATTAAAGAATAATAAATACAGGCTAAAAAAGGAGGCGCAAACAATAAATGTAATTATGACAGCAGAGTGAGTCTTTCTGATTTTCATTCATAGACCATTTATTTCAATTTATCAGCTAATTGGGAGCCTTGTAGTAAATAAAAATAAAGTAAGTTTAGTTATTCCCTTGAGCCTCTCATTTACCCCCTTTAGAGAATGTGGGCTTTAATACCGATTAAGGATTTATGGATTCCCGCCCCAAATTTGATATGCAGCATTAATTGAAAATCCTGCTGCGAAAAGAGAAATAGATTTCCCCATTCATTGTGCCTGAAGGGCATGAGACCCTATTTTGAAGCCTTCAAGGTGTACCTTTGATTTGGGAAAAAATTGTCCAGCTCTGCAACAACTGAAAGGCCTGACGGATCTGATTATCTTTTTCGAGCAAATTTTTGGCAAACTCGTCTCTGTCACTATCCTGTCGCGATTTTTCCGATTCCCTGGTATCAGAGTCATTATCGAGCACATTGCCTTCTAAATCTTCTTCTCTGAAGAAATGAGTTTCTTTCTTTTCCTTTTTTTCTTCCTGCGGCATAAAAGCTATCTCAATGTCTGGTGTAATTCCGCTGGACTGAATGGATTTACCACTTGGTGTGTAATATCGGGCAGTAGTCAGGCGCAGCCCTGAACCATCTGAAAGGGGCAGTATTGTCTGAACGGAACCTTTCCCAAAAGTTCTTGTGCCTAATATCAGGGCCTTTTTATTATCCTGCAAAGCGCCACTGACAATTTCCGCTGCGCTTGCACTTCCACCGTTTACAAGGACAATAATAGTGTAATCAATTTTAGTGCTGTTTTCATGAGCGGAAGCCGTGATATTATGGGCATTATTTCTCCCTTTTGTGCTGACGATAATACCGGAATCAAGAAAGATGTCTGATACTTCAATAGCCTGAGATAAAAGTCCTCCAGGGTTGTTTCTTAAATCCAGGATCAGACCTTTGATTTTTCTCTCATTTTTCAGTTCTTTAATTACAGATGAAAGGTCCTCTGCAGTTTTGCTTTGGAAATTGGATATTCTGATATATGCAATATCAGGACTCAAAAGGTTGTGCCTTACGCTTTTTAATGGAATTACATCTCGTGTTATCGAGAACTCAAGAGGCTTATCAGATCCTTCACGTAAAATGGTAAGGTTGACTTTGGTCCCTTTTGGACCTCTGATTTTTTTTACTGCCTCCAGCATCGTCATATCCTTGGTTGGTTCATTTTCAACCTTGAATATTTTGTCACCAGCCTTGATTCCGGCCTTATAGGCCGGAGTATCTTCAATAGGGGATACCACCGTAAGGATATTATCTTTAATTGTTATCTCAATACCAATGCCGGTAAAAGATCCTTTTGTTTCAAGCATAAATTCGCTGTATTCTTCTTTTGTCATAAAAGAGGAATGGGGATCAAGGTCTCGGATCATGCCTTTAATGGCTCCATAGATCAGATCCTTGGGTTCCTGTGTTTCGACATAATTATTCTCTATCTGCCTTAATACCTCTGTAAAGAGTTCGATATTTTTATAAACATCTTTAGTGTCTGCGTTTACCTCGTAATTATTACCCTTCAGAAAGAGTGCACCGCAAACAATCAAAGAAATCAGAATAATACTGATGGAAAATTTCGTTTTTGAAACTGACATATTTTTACTCCCGAAGCAGGCCTATGGCTTGATACATATAACTGTATTTTTCCTTCCAGTTAGCCTTTTATATTACTACAAATCGATAAAAAATAATATGACAAACATACTCTGCTAGCCTTAAAGTCACCTTTAATTGATTCGGGCATTAATGACAATAAAAAAATAATATGCCAAAAATATTTTGATATCAGCGAGGCTTTAACCATTTTAGAGGATCAAGATTTTCTCCTCCTCTTCTAATCTCAAAATACAGCTTTTGATTCTCCGAAGATCCATTTCCAGCCAACAATCCGATTGTATCGCCGACTGCTACCAGATCTCCCTCTTCGGTTTTTCTCTCGGAAAGATTTGCTGAGATCGTAAAAAACCTTGAACCGTGATTTATTATAACAATATCACCATAACCCTTAATACGTCCGGAAAAAACTACCTTTCCTGAGAAAACGGCCTTAACCCTGTTATCGGATGCGCCTTCGACAAAAATACCTCTTTCAAAAATCGGCCTCACTGATTTTGAAATTCTATCATCTTTGACTATCCTTCCAGCCAAAGGAAAAGGCAATTGCCCCTTTGAGTCAATAAAATGAGAGGGCTGGGGAATTTCCATCGTTTCATTTTTTCCAATATCCAATATAGTCTGCCTAAGGTCCTGTGCGGCAAGCTGCAGTTCTTTCACGGCCGTCTCATAGAATTCTTTCTCTTTGTGGATTTTGACAAGATGAATTACTTTTTTTTCAAGGTCTTTTTCCAGGGTCTTCATGCGCGCTGTTTCTTTAATTACAATAGCTTCTTGTCCGGCAATTTCTTCATTTATTTTTAGAATTCCAGTTTTATACTCTTGCCATTCATTAGCCAGTTTTTCAAGAAATTCTCTGTCTTCATTCATAATAGATTTTATATATTTTACTCTGTTAAAAAATTGGTCTAAGCTTTGAGAATTGATCAATATTGTTATATACTGTTTTCTTTTTGCGTATTTATATAATGCCACCAGTCTCTCAGCAGCCCTTTCCTCAGTATGTTTTTTTTGTTTTTCCAGATTTAATGCTTCTTGCTTCAGTTTTTCACTTGAATGATTGGACTGTGAGATTTTTTTTCTCAATTCCTTTATGCGCTGTTTTTTTTCAGAGACTTCTTTTTCAAGGGCAGCTAATTGCATGAGAAGGTCTTTCTCCTGGATATTATATGCTTCAAATTTGGATTTTTCACTCAAGAGCCTGTTTTCGATGTCTTCTATTTGTTCGTGTTTATTATGCTGAGCAGAATAGGAGATGCCATTTAAGAAACCTGACAGGAAAAAAAATACCACTAAGGATGAAATGACGATATCTTTTAGTGAGAAAATATATTTCATTTTCATACAGAAAAAAAGCGCTCAATTGAAATAAAGCGGCCTGTGGCTATAAAGCTGCCAATAAATCCCAGAGCAGTGCTTATAAAAAAGATCAAAAATAGATATTCCTGAGGGAGGAAGGTAAAATCAAGAAGGGCAAATGCCAGTATGCCCATATTTTTTGAAGAAATTAGGATATAGCCTGAGAATAGGATCGCAAGAGCAAGGATTCCGCTCAATATACCCTGTAAAGTTCCTTCAATCAGAAAAGGTATCTTAATAAACCAGTCCGTAGCTCCTACCAGTTTCATAATTTCAATTTCCTCTTTACGTGAATATATAGTCAGTTTTATCGTGTTAGTTACAATCAAGAGAATACCCATGCAAAGCAATCCAGCGATAATAAATCCAATCAATTCAACAGTATTCATAATAACTTCCAAGCGTTTCAGCCATTCGTCACTGTATTGAACATCCTCCACCCCTTCCATTTTCAGGATCTCTTCCTTAATCTTTTGAGGTTGTATTTTCTGGTCCTTTATTTTTTTAAAAACTAATTCAAAAGAAGCCGGGAGCGGGTTGCTTGAGAGGCCCCCAAGAAGATCGGAGTGAGTTCGCAATGACCTCTTTAGCTCCTTCAGCGCCGTTTCTTTTGAAATAAATCGTTTGATTTCAACATTAGGCAATTCACTCAGAAAATCCTTAATGTTATTCTTATTCTGTTCGCTTATTTCGTCCTGCAGATATACCGACATCGAAAGAGAAGAACCTATCCCATGAAGCCAGGTGTTCAGGTTCACAAACAGGATAAGAAATGTTCCAAAGATAAGCATTGAAACGACCATAGTAACAATGCCGATTAAATGGACAACTCTATTGTTTATTATATTTAAAAGACCTTGTCTAAGTAAATATGGCAACTGTCCAAATTTCATTTTTCGGTAACGATCTTCCCATGGTTAAGGACGATTGTCCTTTCTGCTGGCGTTCTTAAGAGTTCCTGGCTGTGAGTCGCGACCAATATTGTAGTCCCCTTTGCATGCACTCTTCTGAAAAGCATTATAATTTCTTTTGTAAGATCAGGGTCCAGATTACCTGTTGGTTCATCAGCAAGAAGAATTAAAGGATCATTGACAATCGCTCTTGCAATTGCGACCCGTTGCTGTTCACCTCCTGACAAAGAGAGTGGATATGCCTTTTCTTTATCAGCCAAACCTACCATCCTCAGAGACTGATGGGTTTTTTTCCTTATAAATCTTCGAGTCTCACCCTTTATTTCCAAGGCGAGGGCAACGTTTTCAAAGACGGTTTTTCTGGGCAGTAATTTGAAATCCTGGAAAATAAAGCCCATTTTTCGGCGCAGAAGATCAAGTTTTCTTCTGCTAATCCTGCTCAGATTGACTCCATTAATCACTATATGCCCGCTGGAGGGTTTTTCAGACCCGAATATTAATCTGAGGAGCGTTGTTTTCCCAGCACCGCTGGGGCCTGTTAAAAATATAAACTCTCCTTCACTGGCTCTGAAATTTATATCGTTCAAAGCAATATTAGAGCCAAAATTTCTATATATATGAAATAATTGAATCACAGAAATAAGTTTAATTAGTCCGGTTAATGAAATCGTTTTTGGCGCTTTTCGCTAAATTCAAAATACTATTCAAGCCCTATTGCTCTCCTCATTTTGGCTTTAGCCAGGTTATGTGCATAAAGTGCTTTATAAAAATTCATACTCGCACGGGTCAAAATTGTCTGAGCATCAAGCACTTCGGTTGATGTGCTTACATTGGCATTATAACGTTATATGCTGACCCGTAAATTTTCTTCCGCCTGCTCAACAGCTATACGTATGGCCGGGATATTTTTTTCCGCTGCTTACAGGTCCAGCATAGCTTGTTTTAATTCAAACTTTATACTGTCTGTTAAAGACATCTTTAACTGTTTGAATTCATTCAGAAGGCTCATTTTTTCTTTTATAGAATAATGTGTTTTGCCCCATTCCCAGAATGTCCACGAACAAACAGCCATTGCCTCCCAT
>DAINAR010000084.1:0-8824 GCA_036733345.1 Deltaproteobacteria bacterium
AGCCCGTATGGGCTTTTTTATAATGATTGAAAAAAATCTTGAAAAAATGTAACTACACATATTTGAATTAGAGATTATTTGAATCTGCTGGTAAAATAGATTAACAGGAGGGTCAAAATGTACGAAGAATTAATTGAGAACATTGAAGGTATTAAGATTCAGCTGCAGGAATTAAGAGGTCATCTTTGACTTGGATAAACAGCAGGTAGAGGTCGAAAATATTGAAAAAATAATGTCATCTGCCGAGTTCTGGAAAAAGGATCAGGAAGAAATATCTCAATTAAGCCAGCAAAGGGCCCTGATGCAGGAAAATCTGGATAAATGGAGGTCATTTTACCAGCAATACGAAGATGCAAGACTATTGTATGAGATGGCCATTGAGGAGAATGATGATTCCACTTTGAAACAGGTCAGGGATGACATAGCTCATCTTCAGGTTAAAATTGATGAACTTGAGCTGTTGTCTTTGCTCGGTGGACCTGATGACAGACGAAATGCTATTATAGCAATAAATGCAGGGGCAGGAGGAACAGAAGCTCAGGATTGGGTTGAAATGCTCTTCAGGATGTTTACACGGTGGAGCGAAGAAAAGGGGATGGAGGTTCAGGTTATTGATTACCTCCCCGGAGACGAGGCTGGCATAAAAAATGTCACTTTTAATGTCATTGGACAATATGCCTACGGATACCTGAAATCAGAACATGGCGTGCACCGGATGGTCAGAATATCTCCTTTTGATGCGACAGGAAGAAGACATACTTCTTTTGCTTCTGTCTCCGTACTTCCTGAAGTGGATACGGATATTCAGATAGAAATTGATGAAAAGGACCTTCGTATAGACACTTTCAGGGCCAGCGGGCCAGGAGGTCAGCATGTGAATAAAACAAGCTCGGCCATTAGAATTACCCATTTCCCAACCGGGATCGTTGTTCAGTGTCAGAATGAAAAATCTCAGCATCGCAATAAGGATATGGCGATGAAGGTCCTCAAGTCCAAACTGTATGAACTTGAAAAAGGTAAGCTGGATCAAAAAAAACAGGAAATGCATGATTCTCAGGATGAAATAGCATGGGGAAGACAGATAAGGTCGTATGTATTTAATCCCTACAGAATGGTAAAGGACCACAGAACAAATACAGAGGCTGGCAATGTTGACAGGGTCATGGACGGGGGTATTGACATATTCATAGATGCATATTTAAGACAACGGACTAAGGCCAGGCATTAAAGTTGAGCCTTTTTCAGGAGCTGATTAATATTGTTCTCTGCCTGAAATCAGCCTCCTTTAAAGGCCTGATCAATACTCTCTATGTATTTCTTGATTCCTGAACAGATACCTTCAGCCACGGTCTTCTGGTAAGTGTTGCTGACCAGTCTTTTACGCTCCGTGTAGTTGGTTAGAAAACCAACCTCCACCAGTACTGCCGGCATCTGAGCCCCTATCAGCACATAGAAAGGAGCCTGTTTTACCCCTAAGTCTTTGACATTTCTGTATTTTGACTTAACTTCTGAGGTCATGCCAATCTGAACCTGATGAGCCAGTCGGCTTGATTCATTTATCTTTGTGTTCAACATGAGATCGTTTAATATTGTCTGCAGGTCACTTATGTTTTTTTCCGAGGTTGCATTTTCCCTTGCAGCAACCATTACGGAATTTTTGTCCGTTGCTATATTTAGGAAATAGGTCTCCAGGCCATGGATTGACTTGCTCCTGTGTCCGTTGACATGCAAAGATATAAACAGGTCGGCCTTTTCCATATTGGCAATTGCTGTCCTTCTTTCCAGAGGTATAAATATATCCTTATCTCTTGTTAACTCAACGTCACAACCGATCTGTTCCTCTATCTCTTTTGCAAGAAGTTTTGCTATGCTGAGGACAATATCCTTTTCTTTAAGACCTTTAACGGCATTACAGCCCGGGTCTTTTCCTCCATGACCAGGATCAATAACAACTTTTTTAACATTCAAACCAAGTTGTCTGGCAAGTGAGACCTTGTCATCAGGAATGTCGGCCTTCCTTATTCCCTTTCTAATCCCCCTGGGCCTCGAAATGGCAACGTCCTTTTCTGGTGTATCTTCTTTTTCCACCTTCATCACATCCACAACTATCCTGAAGGGATCGTAAAGATGGAAAACCTTATATCCTTCAATGCCTTCTATATCCAGAACCACGCGTACCGTGTCCTTTGTGTACTGACCGGCCCTTGCCCTTTGCAGCAGACCATCTTTAATAATTATTGGCTCCCTGGATTTTGAATTGACAATAGCATTTTTAAGATCAAGATAGAGCCTTCGGGGTTTTTTCAAATCCGGATCTGCCTTGAGAAGATGATGTTCATACTTGACCGGGCCCTGCAGATCAACTACTACCCTCGTGTAACTGGGTGTTGACCAATAGCGGATCTCCTCCACTGCAGATCTGCCAGAATTTGAATTACCAGATTGGGTTGGGCCTGATGGATCATCCTGTTTACTGAGAGAAACGGCTATTTTGTCAAGCATTTCTTTTGACTTTTGTCTCATATCTCCTGAAGGGAATTTTATATCCACCTTTAGAAATTCTACATAGGCGTGCATTGGGTCTTTCTTGTATTCATAGTAGATTTCACCGATGCAATACTGGGCATCATCCGCCAGACGATGTTCCTTGTATCCATTGATTATACTGCTGTAAAGAGAGATTGCTTCATCAAGGTCTTTTGACCTGCCGGAATAGGTATAAAGACCTGTGTAAAGTCGGGCGCTGTGGTATATGCCCCAAACCGCCTGGTCACTGCCTGGAAAAGCATTTATAAGCCTTTCATACCTGTTTATGCATTTTAGCCAGTTGTGACGATATTTTTTTTTCTTGGCTGAACTATAGAGGGACCTGCGGCACTGGTCAGCCTTCTGAAGCATTAGGGAGGGGCTCTCAGGGGTTTTTGCAATAGCTTCAAAATTATTCGTAAACAAGAATGCCAGCAGAATAAACAGTAAAACTTGATGAAATTTGAGATTCATTTTCAACTTTTTTATGATATTACTACAAGTTAAGGGTTACAGATCACTGTAAAGCCCATTTTATAATAAACTATCCCGCCACGTACAACCGGGTATCTTGAAAAGCATTGATAACCCCAGGGGACGGGAAGACTTGTCTGCCTTTTACCAGCCTTTTACCAGCCTTTTACCAGCCTTTTACCAGCCTTTGGCTGGTTGGCTGGTTGGCTGGTTGGCTGGTTGGCTGGCTGGCGGATCAAGGCACAATTTTAAAGAAACTCATACCTTTGTTTCAAGCGCCTTGGCATCCCCGCAATCATTTCTTATTAGATACATATTCTTTTAACTTATCAATTTCAATCAATGCCTCCAAAGGAGTCATTTCAGCAATATTAAGCCCCAAAATCCGTTCTCTCAGTTCATGATCATGTGAACCAAACAGGTTAAGCTGAAGGATATCACTTTCATTCTCTGTTTCACATGAATGCGCCAGTCTTGGAATCCCGCCGTTATCCAGTTCGGAACCCTGAAGATTATTAAGTATTTCATCAGCCCTTTTTAAAACATTTTCCGGCAGGCCGGCGATCCGGGCAACCTGAATTCCATAACTGCGACTGGTTCCCCCTGGTATTAAATTTCTTAAAAAAATAATACTATCATTCCATTCTCTGACCGCAATATTAAAATTTTTTACCCTTTGTTTTGTAGTAACCAGCTCCGTCAATTCATGATAATGAGTAGCAAAAAGCGTCCGCACGCCAAGATTATCCCTGTCGTGCAATGCCTCTGCAACGGCCCAGGCGATACTTAAACCATCATATGTACTGGTGCCTCTTCCTATTTCATCCAGAATCACCAGGCTTCTGGGCGTGGCATATCTAAGAATATTTGCTGTTTCATTCATTTCCACCATAAAGGTACTATGACCTTTACCCAGGTCATCTGATGCTCCAACCCTGGTAAAAATACGATCCACAATGCCAATTACCGCTTTTGAAGCGGGGACAAAGCTTCCCATCTGTGCCATTAGAATAGTCAGGGCGCATTGCCTGAGAATAGTGGATTTTCCGGCCATATTGGGACCGGTAATAATTAAAACCTGCTGATCTGTTGAGTCCAGGTGAATATCATTCGGAACAAACTCTTCTTCTTTGACGGTCTGTTCTATAACCGGATGACGCCCATCAATAATATCAATGTTCGTCCCGTCATTAACCTCAGGGCATACATAATTATTAATTTCAGCAGTCTCTGCAAGACCGGAAAGGAGATCAATTTCTGCTATAAGTTCTGCTGTCGCTTTAATTCGTTGATTTTTTAGTGCAATTTCCGATCTTATCTCATCGAAAATCTTGAATTCCAGTTCAATACGCCTTTCTTCAGCACTGAGAATTTGCTCTTCCATATCCTTCAATGATTCAGTGATAAAACGCTCAGCATTAACCATTGTCTGCTTCCTGATATAATCTGACGGTGTAAGATGCAGATTGGCCTTGGAAATTTCAATATAATACCCAAAAACCCTGTTAAATCCGACCTTTAGGCTTGATATTCCAGTTCTTTGTTGTTCGGAAGCAGCAAATTTGGTGATCCAGCTCTTACCGTCGCGGCTAAGACTGACAAGCCTGTCTAAATCATCATTATATCCCTGCTTAATGATACCACCCTCCCTGACAGACACCGGAGGTTCTTCATGAATGGCATTGTTTATCAAATCAGCAATGTCCGTGAGTGTATCCAGACTTGCACCAATTTCAGATAAAAGCATACTTGGCAGACCATCCAGACAGTCTTTAATCGAAGGCAGTTTAAGTATTGAATACTTGAGAGCCAGAAGGTCTCTTGCATTTGCTCTATTGAGAGCAATGCGGCCGTTCAGCCGCTCAAGGTCATATATTTCCTTAAGTGAGCCCCTTATTTTTTCACGAATTATGATACCATCTTTTAAACAGGCTACTGCGGCCAAACGTTTTTTAATAATATCAAGATTGATAAGCGGATAGCTGATTCGCTTTTTCATTAGACGGCCGCCCATTGGAGTCACAGTCCTGTCTATGATTTGCAGCAATGACCCCTGTATGGATTGCCGGCGCATGGTTTTCAACAGTTCGAGATGTGAACAGGTTGACTCATCCAGAAACATGTAATCTCCGGTATGATAACTGAGTACCTCCTTTATATGCGCGGGGAAACCTTTCTGGGTATCCTGCAGATACTGGACAACGGCAGCAGCAGCTACGATTCCCTGCTGCATATCCTGACACCCGAATCCAGCCAGGGACTTTACGCCGAATTGACTTTTTAAAATGACTTCAGCACATGAAGGATCAAATGAAACCTTTGTAATAAATTCCGGATTATATCTGGATAAATCATCCCGTCCGGATAAATGGCTGCCTTCAGGAATCAGGAGTTCAGCCGGATTTATTCTTCCCAATTCATCCAGAAGTTCATTCCATGAAGCCACTTCTGTAAGTCTGAACTCGCCTGTAGATAAATCCGCATGAGCGATGCCAAATTTATCACCACCATCTGGTTCATTTTGAGAAACATTATCGCCGGATCTTCCGAAAACTGCTGCAACATATAGATTGCTCCTGTCGTCCACATCTCCTTCGTCGATTATCGAGCCCGGGGTAACTACTCTCATCACTTCTCTTTTTACAATCCCCTTGCTTGATTTCGGATCTTCGGTTTGTTCGCATATTGCAACCTTTTTTCCACTGTTAACGAGCTTGCCTATATATGACTTGGAAGCATGATGAGGTATTCCGCACATTGGGATTTTTTTACCCTGATATGTGCCCCTGGAGGTCAAGGTAATACCGAGGATTCTGGAACCCACACGGGCATCCTCAAAAAACATCTCATAAAAATCGCCCATGCGGAAAAACAGGATGGAGTCAGGATACTGATTTTTGATACTTAAATATTGCTTGAGCATTGGAGTTAATAAGGTCATATTAATTATGAGGCACACTTGAATCCAGCAGATGTATCGTATCCCACTTTTTACACTGCCTGCATTGCCATTGAAGCTCCTTTGGTTCAAAACCGCATTCTGAGCACTGGAATCTCAGGTATGGCATGTTCAACTGCCTAATAAGGTCTGCATAATCATCCAGGGCTTCCTTATCCATGCCATATTCAAGGATAATCTCTCCTTTAAGTTTCCTTGCTTCCCAAAAAAGAGGGGCAATTTCAAGGGCGCTTTGTATTTCTCCAAGTGCACCTTCAATATCATTTTTATTTTTGAGATAGCGTGCCAATGCCACATGAGTAAAGGCATCTGATGTCGTCCCGGCACATGATTTAAGGAAATCCTCAACCGGCTTCAAATTATCCATGCTTGCATAAGCCCCTTCAAGCCGCCCGTAGGCAAGAAAGGTGAACCGGGGAGATACCTTTGAAATATTTTCCCATGTCGAAACAGCCTTGGCATATTGTTTTTTACTGAAGTAAGCATCTCCCAGGTGCAGGTAGGCATCAACACATTCTTTATGCGTCGATATGGCTTTATTAAAAAGAGATATTGCCCTGCCAGTCTCTCCTTCCTGCTGAAATACTTTTCCCAGCTCTACCAGATGATGAGCAAGTATATGACTGTGATCGTCCTTAATTAATCGCGCAATCCTCTGCCGTGTTTGAAAGGCGTGTTCCCAATCCTTCAACTCTTCGTAAATCTTTTCAATTTCCTTCAGATTTTCCACATTTGAAGGCTGCTGCTCGGCCACCTTGAGAAATGTATCAAGTGCCCTATCCAGGAAACCTCCTTTTCGGTAGTCAAGTGCAAGGTCGAAAAGTGCCCGGACCTTTATCTGCTCATCAAGACTTGGCCGGAGAATAACACTCTGGCGTATCCGAATGGCTCTTTCTATATCACCCTTTGAGCGATACAGGTTGCCAAGGGCCACATAGGTTTCTATTGTTTCGGAGTCGATCTGGATGGATTTGGTAAGCTCTTCTATTGCATGATCATGATCATTTGAAAGTATATATTGGATACCTTTGAAAAATGATTTATCCTTTTTATTTGTAATGTCTTTATTATCCCCTCTTTTTTTACGCCATAAAAACCATCCGAATATAAAACCAAGGACAAAGGAAAAGATAACGGCAAATAAAAGCCGCTGGTTATTTGGCTCGAGGAATAACTGCCAGAGCGGTTCCCACATGAAATATCTCCTTTGTTCAGGGTTTGCCGAAAATCATACCGGGATATCCCGGCGCCCGCGTTTAGTCTTATATCCCTGCAGGCACCTAAACATCAGAAAAATGGTTAGGAGTAAGATCTTCAGAAGTTACAGGCAGATTTCTTAACGAGTTTAACTCCTTGTCTTTTTCTTTCGTATCCTTTGTCAGAAGTTTGATCTGTCTTTTAAGCTGAAATCGCTCGGCAATTCCGGCTAATCCTGCAAACAGGACACCTATAAGAAAAGAAATAATGGAGACAAGATATAAAGACATTTGAGGAGTTTCATAATTGAAGAAAACCAGGTTTATCCTGAATTTGACTGTAGTTGACATGGGTGCATAGTTCTGAACAGCAATGATAACAACAAGCAAAATAAATAGAATAATCAATATCACTTTTAAATGTTTCATGCGTCACCTCCAGAAATATTGTTAAATTCTTTAAAATGCGGCATGAGCTTATTATAAGTATTTTTAATATGCTCAGGAATAACTCTGACTTCTGCCAGGACACTCATATAGTTAGTATCACCTCCCCAACGAGGCACTATGTGAAAATGGATGTGTGAATCAATTCCTGCGCCGGCAACCCTGCCAAGGTTTAAACCTATATTAAAACCTTCCGGACTCATTACCTTTTTCAGAACTTTAACAGATTTGCTGACCATATCAAGAAGATCAAAGGTTTCTTTACGGGAAAGCGCAGATAGATCAGAAACATGTCTAACGGGTGAAACCAGAAGATGCCCGTTAATATATGGAAAACGATTCATCATAATCATAGTATATTGACCGACAAAAAGTATTAGTCTTTCCTCATCGTTATCCCTGCTTTCTCCAGGACAAAAAATACATTTGTCAGCTTTTTGATCTGAAACTATATATTCCATCCGCCATGGTGCCCAGATCACTTCCATAAAACGCCCTCAGACCTCAATAATATTGCAGTGAACAGTATCGCTTATCTCCATTAAACCTATTGTATTGGCCCGGGAGGAACTAAACCCTGTAGCTGTGCCCGGGTTAAAAAAAAGAATACCGTCTTTATAGAATTTAGCAGCTTTATGAGAATGGCCATAAACAATGACATCGACCTCTTTGAATTTACCCCGGATTCTTTCCTCAAGTCCTTCAGCAGATCCCCATCCGTGAATAAGCCCTATTCGAAACTTTCCAATTTTTATAATTTTTTTGCCGGGAAGAAGCATTTTTAATTCAAAAGGATCCATATTCCCGTGGACACCGTGAAAGTTATTGTTCTTCAGAAATTCTGCAATATCTATTGAAACCATATCTCCAGCATGAAATATTAAATCCTTATCTGAGAGATATTTATCATATATATCCCTGAATTTGTCCGTCACCTGATGCAGGTGTGTATCAGAGATAATCCCAATCTCTGTCTTCATGACTGAATGTCATCCTCTTCTAAATCTGAAAATGCACAGCAAAAACAATTTTTGCCCCCATGTTACAGGGCTGAGGTAAACGCTAATTATTGTTTTGAAGTATACCAACCTCATTAAAAAAGACAAGCCATAATTATATTGATCCCACTGAACACACCCCTGTTATCAGTTGAAGTCATCCCTGATAAACAGCGGAGCCTTTAAAATTAATTGACTATCAGGTCTTCCTTTTGTATTTCAAT
>DAINAR010000085.1:0-8705 GCA_036733345.1 Deltaproteobacteria bacterium
CCTCCCTCCCCGACTTCATCACCCTGATCAACCACAAAAAGACCCTCCCCTGAAAGCCTAAGAAAATTCGACACTGCGATATGGATTGGCTGACCTGGTATTTACTTTTTTGATAATACAAGAATAACCGAAAACTTTTTAGAGTAGGTGAAACAATAATTATTTAGTTACAACTACTTTCGATTCCACTTACGCTGCTCAATATATTCTTCCCAGACGCGGTTATTATGTTCAAGCTTTGAAATTATTGCCGAAAACGTGGCTTCTCTATTTGTATGTGATAATTGACATTCCCATACAATTATTACATTCCAACCCAGCGATTCAAGTTTTTGGACTGCCATCAGGTCTCTTTCGCGATTCGCGTTGATTTTATTCTCCCAAAAATCAGTATGCGTTTTGGGAATCACGTATTTTTCGCAATCTTTATGTCCATGCCAAAAACATCCATTAACAAATATTGCTGTCCGATATTTGGCCAGAACTATGTCTGGCTTACCAGGAAGAGATTTGACATTCTTCCTGTATCTGAAACCTTTTGAATGAAGGTAATGTCGAAGTATAATTTCAGGCTTGGTATCTTTGCCCTTAATCATCGACATATTATAATGTCTTTGGGAACGTGACAAGATATCAGCCATAGTAAAGATTTACTTGAAAAATTCCTCGTCAATTACGGTCGTGTAGATATTTCTTACACCAATCTTATTTTCATATAGAATCTGGGAGAATTCCTTAATGTCCATTTTCTTTATATTGGTAGATGCTGCCATAAATCTTTTTGCCTCTGAAGAAAATGTTCCCATTGTAATGTACAATCCATTATTACATGATTTTTCGTACATCAATGGTAAGATCTTTCCTATATCGTTTCTAGATACTACACTGTTGGCAAGAGATACATATACAAAGAACGGTGAAATATGAAGTTTGTCAATGAAAGCGCATCCGCTGACGTTCTCCTTCTCTGCAGAAAAAAATTCTGAATCAGAATAATATCCGAGAGCCGTTAATGCTTTGGATATTAACGTCTTTATCACATCTGGAGACGCGTTAGCGAATGCGGAGGATAATGAGGCCGGTTCGTTTTGTTCATTTGCAGGATTGAAATCCTTCACCTCATGTTTGTCCGCAACTTTAATTTCAGTCTTCTTTTTTATCTTTTGTGGTTTCTCCCGTTTACTATTTTCTTTAAATTCAGGATAATTCTCAGCCAAATAATTTCGCGTAATAATAGATAAGTCTTTTTGAAGAAGATCGAGTCCCTTATCTGTTATAGCATAATAGCCTCTTCTGACAGTCTTCACTAATCCAGCCCACTGAAGATACGTTTTTGACCATTGAGTTCTATCAATGACCTTCGTTCTACTCCCATTCCTTGTAAGCTCATTTTTATCTGCTTCAGAAAGGTTAAGTAGTTCACTAACCTTCTGTGCACATTCATCTGAAGAGTATGTTTTCCCGTCGGCAAGAGACTTGAGTAATGGGAGCATGAAATTAAAGAATTCGGGGACCATATCTATTTAATACTAAAATTTTGCATTTCTTCAATCATCCTATTAGCTATTGCTCTGATTACGGGGACAGCAACAGAATTTCCGAATTGTTTATATGCCTGAATATTTGAAACCGGAATAATGAATTCTTCAGGGAATCCCTGAAGGCGTGCACATTCTCTTGGTGTCAATTTTCTAGGTGGAATATTATCTCCCTGGAAGACAAGGATTTCACTACCATCCTTATAATAACGAGCACTGATGGTGTTTACATATTCACTTTCTGGCTTAAAAACAGAAAATCCAAAACCTTTTCCCTCCGTTTTATTACGCTCCTTTCTTTCAAAATGACCCATATAAAGTTTTTCACTAATAGAATATTTGGGATCTACATTCTGCTCAAGAATATTGCCGAAACAAGTCTTCGTATGAGGAGGAATAGGATATTCAAATTCATACTCGTCAGGAATATTGTAATAATCTTTGTCAAATCCGATTATGTATATTCTTTCCCTGTTCTGAGGAACGCCAAAGTCTCCTGCCCTAAGTATTTTCGCAGTAGCATAGTAGTTTAGGGCATGAAGATGCTCCATAATTACTTTGAATGTATTTCCGCCGTCATGACCCTTAAGTCGCTTGACGTTTTCCAGAAGAAAAGCTTTTGGTGCGTGTCCAGACTTTTTTTTCTCATCTATTATCCTCTCAATTTCAAAGAACAAAGTGCCCCTGGTATCGGAGAAACCTTTATGAAGACCAGCTTGTGAAAATGGTTGGCAAGGGAACCCTCCAAGAAGAATATCAAAATCGGGAATGTCTGACGTTTTAATTTCCCTGATATTGCCAGCAGGTGTCTCTCCAAAATTGATTCGATATGTAGTTTGGGCATGTTTGTCCCACTCTGAAGAGAAAATGCAATTTCCGCCAAGTTCCATAAATGGAATACGGATTCCACCTATTCCTGCGAACAAATCAATGAACGAGAATTCAGGATTATCTGTGGTTTTGAATGAAATATCGGACGCAAAGGACATGACCATATTATACTGGCCATCATCTGGTACCATCTCGCCGGACTCCCAGCCTCGTATAATTTTGTCACCGTCTTTGCCGAAGCCCAAAGCATCGCTTAATTGTTTTGTTGACAGACCTAATGCTTTTCTTTTGGCAATAAGTTTCTGAGGATTATATTTTTGCATTTTTTCTGATAATTTCTATTAAAACTTCCGGCTCTATTGGAGGGTCATTTCTATGCAGCATAGCGTGGCAATTCGGACATACTGGTATCAAATCCGTAATAGGATTAACCATATACGATTTGTCCATTTTTGAGACTGGTATTTTGTGGTGAACGTGAATATAACCACGTCCAAACAAGCCATACTTTGATTCGAAATTAAAACCACATATCTTACAGGAGTAACCATTCGCAATAAGGCATAGTTCTCTGTTTATCTTACTTCTTTCGTATCTGTTTACGTTTATGTTAGTCTTCGAGCCTTCTTCTTCAAATTGTTCAGACACGGGTTCCACGTATAGAAGAGATAGAAAGATTCCGATCACTGGCTTTGACCACTTAATAATCACGTTCTGATTTTCCTCTATTGAGCCAGATACCTCGACAGGCATCTTCGTGACGCGTAGATTGAAATTTTGCCATTCCAGCGGCCAAGTAGAATAGTTGTTTGGAGTGACTGGAAGGTCATTGATTCTGAAATCAACCTTTGCGTTCTTTTTTAATAGTTCAGACGCATATAAAGACGCAATTATCCTCTTTCCGTCATTTGATGAAGAGATGTCAGCAAGTGTTCCGGCGGCAAATCTTTGAGGATATGCTTCAATAATGATTCTTAAGTTTTCCTTAAAAAATACATCAAGGTAGAACAAAGACTCTTCGTCATTGTCAGGATATATTCTGACACAAGGCACACCGCGAGAATAGACCTTTTCAATATGAAACGGAATGTCAAAGGCAGACTCCAATGATATTTTAATGTCTTTGAGCATTATTCAGAATCCAGTTCCGGATCAGGCAAATCTCGTAAAAGTTTTCTCAAGAAATCAGATGTCCTGAATCTCAATGTTTCATAATTCTCGGCCACTTCTCTGTTAATTGTAGAAAGTTCTGCTTCTCCGAGTGCCCATAGTAACGAATCCATTCCTATCAGAGTATATCCATTATCTATTACAGGAAAATAAACTTTCTTATAGAAATCATGGCTCTTGTTCAGTTTTATAGCGTGATGGCTATCAACTATTGCAGGTTCCCACAGTTGGCCTGAATCCAAGTATTCAACAGGTACGACTCGGACCTCTCCGGTTTTAGCCGCTGACAAGATTGATATTCTGTGCTTGAACTCGCCAAAGCTGTTTTTAATTATGGCTTCATCTTTGCCTGTTTGTTGAATTTGAGACTCTTCGCAGGATGCAGCTTTTGTATCAATGCTCATATTTGAGCTTTCATGGGCATCGGACGTTCTTGTGACAATCCGCTGCTGAACAGCTTTTCTGTACCTGTTTTCAGCCTCTCGTCTTGGTGCGGTCAGGAAGTTATCCCTGATTTCATCATAAATATCAGATATCAACTGGATACCTGATTTTTTGATATCTACATTTAATAGTTCATCAAAGTCATGGTTGAATGAGAAATCAATTCTCAAAAGTGAGAAGTGAGGCTCATTTATCATCATACCCATCCAGTCTCCGAAATGAATCAATCGATTTTCCCTATAAACATAAAAGCCTTGTTTGTCATTGCTGATATTAGCAGATTTCATTTTTTCTGCAGAGGAGAAGTCTTCCTTACGAGGTAAAACGTATGCTTTCAGATTGATTACGAGTTCCTTGTCCTTTCCTTCAAATTTAATGCTAATTGGGTAATCAGCCACCATTTCAGTAGATGGTTCATCAAGGCAGAATGGGTCCCATGGTTTAATTATTTCTCCATTAAGAGTAATAGAAACGTTAGGTACCTCCGTGTGATTAGGGTCAAGAAACCTCTGGAAAACCATTGCGAGGTGCTGGTTAAGCTTTTCTATTTTCCGTCTGAGAGCCTTTGCCTCACCTGTACTTGAACTATATTCTCGGTTTAATAATCTATCGATATCTTCCCATATAACAAGTGTACCTGAACCGCCACATGCAGTTGCGTCAAGAAGTTTGATTTCATCTTCGGCAGCACTCGGGAAGAGCAATTCCCAGGCATTTTGTCTGGCAACGTGCATCAAGTCCCATTGCACTTTCCTTACAGTTGGATCGCCCTTCGTTCTTGATGTCAAGGATAATTTGCGGCAGAAAGATGTTGAAGCCGTCTTGAGGCCGAGTCCGAATTTTCCGAGACTGTTAGGGTCATCACGCCTCTTCGAGCCATATTTCATTGCATTGATTAAATCGTTCTCATCCATTCCTGAACCATTATCGGCAATGAAAACGGTTATTTCATTATCCGGATCAATTTCAATCCTGATATCGACCTGTTTTGCGTTGGCGGCTATCGAATTATCAACGATATCGGCTATCGCAGTATTAAATGTGTACCCAGTGTCACGAAGTCCCATTATAGCCCGTTCAGGATCGGGAGGAAGGACCATTGATTTAATCTTTTCCATGTTATTAAATAATCTCTGGTATTAGGTTGAGTGCGTTTATAATATCTTGTCTATCTTGTTCAGAACCATCTGTTCCTACAATTGTCGTAGAAGCAATATCTCGTTTCCTATTTAATCTCTTGTTGATAATTTCTTCGACTGTGTGTTCATAGAAGAGCCTGTAAATAAATACCGTCTTTTTTTGTCCCCTTCTGTACGCACGGGCTGATGCCTGGTCTTCGACAGCAGGATTCCATTCTAGGTTATAGTGGATTACATGGTTAGCACCCGTGATGTTGAGTCCGACACCTGCCGCTCTTGGATTCAAGACAAGGACTGCTGGCCGAGGATACTCATTGAATTGGTTGACAATGTTTTGTCTGTCAGGAATTGGAGTTTCTCCGTAAATACACATTGTTTTTACCAAGAACCTAGATGCAAGGTCGGATACAAAAATGTCAATCATCTTTGTGAATGATGTAAAAATGATGATTTTATCTCCACAAGAAATTATTTCTTCAACCAACTCCGTTAATCTCTGATACTTAATTGATGTAGCGAACGGGTCAGACATATTTATTTCGGATGCGACATCCGGATGCGTGCAGAACATACGGAGACGTTGAATAGTCATAATATTCACTCCACCATCAGTCAATGTATCAGAAATGACCTGCCTCAGTTCATTGTATTGTCGGATTTCCGGTTCGGACATAGCTATTGGCTGAGGAATGATTACCTTTTCCGGCAAATCTTTCGCAACATCCTTCACAAGTCGACGGAGTATAATCGGAGATACTATCGGTTCAATCATAGCTCCTCCTTCCGTTGTGTCAGGTATTTTACGTGAAAATTGTCCGACTGTTCCAAGCATACCGGGAATAATGAAATCCATCAATGACCAGACGTCAGTAATGTGATTTTCAAAAGGAGTGCCCGTTATTGCGATGCTTGCTTCGCGGTTTATCTTCTTAATAAACTTACCCCTCTTTCCTTCAGGATTCTTTATGTTCTGAGCCTCATCGAGGACGACGAGGTCCCAGTTTATCATGTTCAATAATGAAATATCGCTACATGCTGTACTGTACGCAGTAACGATAACGTCACAATCCCTGAAACTTTTGCAGCTTCCTGTTCTGTCTGGTCCATGATGTATCAGGACTTTTAGCGAAGCTGCGAATTTTTTACATTCATTGAACCAATTGGCTAATAGAGAAACTGGAGCAACGACAAGAACGGGACCTTTCCCGTTTTGTACCAAGCTAAGTATTACTGCAATTACCTGAAGCGTTTTTCCAAGTCCCATCTCGTCTCCAAGAAGACATCCATAGCTCTCTGCAAGCATATACCTCATCCATTTGAAGCCTTGTTCCTGGTATGGATATAAGGAAGCATTTAAATTTTGGGGGACAGAACAATCTTCTGCAGCATCCTTTATTGAATTTATGTCGACTTCGTTTTCGATAAATGCGAACTCTGCGAAGATATTTGCTTTAACAACTCGCAGGTAACATGACATCTGAACCTGGCCCGATGACGAAATTCCTGCATCTGATAATGATGACTGCAGTTCTTTCACATCGCCTGATACGAAGAACCATTCGCCGTTTAGAATGCCGTGATCTGTGATTTTACCAGCTGAGAATTTCAATGGTACATTTTGTCCATCACGTTGGACATATACGTCGCAAATAATTTTACCGCCAGAAGATGAAAAACGGCATCGGATCTGAGATCCAAATCTCGAATAACTGATTGTTGGTATAGATGCTTTGATGTTTGGAATAATGACGTCGGAATAATTAAAAGTGTCATCGTCTGATTTGAACACTGAATAGACGAAACGAGCATCAGGATAAATCCTGTTGCCGTTGCATTCGATGCCGATGCAATTTCCTTCAATTACCCAGTGACCAATCATCAATTTTTGCAGAACTTATCAAGGCTTGACCTGCTTATGGTTATTTTGTGCTGAGATGTGCTTTTTTCATCAGCAATTTTATCTTCGTTTTGCACCCTGTTTGAATCTTGCAGTGTTCTATTTCCCACTTCAGTTAAATCTTTGCATCCATCAACAAGTGCCGAAATCGGAGTGTGAGGATTTAGTGCCATGTCCTCAGTGAAATTTTCAGGAGATTTCACCAGATCTAAAAGCTTTTCGTTACCAAGATAGTACGAAACGATATCTGCAACGAATCCCTGACTTGCAGCAACAAGATTCAGAATAGACAAAATCGTTGAGTTCATGAAATCTCCTCTGTCGATAGTCTTTTGTCCAGCCCACCAAGTGTAATCTGTACAAAAGCGCCAGAGGTTAATCACTGACATTTTGATTTCTTGCGAGGGAATAGAATATTCGTCTGTAAGAATTTCTTCTGCCTTTTCTAAAAAATCGTCATGATATAGATATGAAGTACTGCTGTTTCTCAATTCTTTTGCAAATTCTTCGTATTCTTTATGTAATGAATCAGCAACTTTAAAATACAATGACTGGTATGCCTTAAGTTCATTGCATAGGTCGATAACATATGATGCAATCACGAACCATTGATTAGGCACGAATATTTGCCTATTCTTGCTTGTCGTGACAACAGCAGTATTTACAAAGAATGACACATCCGCATTCGAATTATCCATTACAGATTTAAAAAATAACTTGAATTCATCTGTGAGTTTAATATCTTGCCAGATGAATTCCTCATTATAAATTGCGACGGAAAAAGCTACAAGCTCTCTCAAATCTTTTAAAGCCGATGTGCAGTTTAACTTTTGTTCCAACTCCCTTAAAAATTAGCTTTAAAAAGCGAATTTAGTCAAATTCTTGGAAAAGGCCTTTCTGATAAAAAGTATTTCTTGTAATTTTCGATTGATTATGAATGCTATTTGATAATAAGCACCGTCTTCCTGTGAGATAGCTTTGCAATTCAAACCTCCGCCTGCCTGTCTCTGTTTCTGTGGCAATGGCCAACTATGTTCCGTAATACCCATTTATGTTCACCGTTTATGGCATAAAGACAATTGTTTGCAAAACGGCGGGATTCTGATTCAACAGCCGGATCGCTGGTATATCTGATCCACGGAGACAGGAATCTGCAAGGATCTAGGAACAATCCAATACCCATAACCAAAGAAATGAACTCCAGATTTCTCCTTCTATTCTCACTGGAACAAGACACTTCACTCCATCTTTGGAAAATCAAACAAAACCACGCCGAAACCTATTCCCGGCAAGATCTCCTGGATCTTAACTATCCCACCCCCACACACCACAGCTATCTGGTATTTCAGCTACAAGAAGTAACCGAACCAGAACTAAAAAACATCTCTGTGAAGTTTTCAAAATTAAAGTTTGATGTGAACAAGCATCCGTTAGTAATCACACTGGCAGAGGTGGTGAAAAATAAAAATTGTATTGTATAAAATATATATCTCTTTTTACAATAGCACCCAAAACGACAATCATCATCTTCAATATCAATCTATTACAATGAAATCACTTCGATTTTCAATGCCGGAATCCTTTAAAGCGCTATAGTCGGTACCCATACAGCGCTATCATCAAGTGAACGGGTATCACCGTTCTGGGTGGGTGGATATAGTCCGTTTTTTACATATTATTTACCCC
>DAINAR010000086.1:0-3816 GCA_036733345.1 Deltaproteobacteria bacterium
AAAATCAATATATTGTATTTTGTAGTTGACATACCTCAATATAGTGTTATATCTTGTTGCCATTGACAACAATGTTCTACCAGTCAGCAACAGGGCTTAAGCTCGTCTTTTTTAAGGTCTTCTGCCAGAAGAAAAACTGGAGTGGTCCTTTCATTTATATGTTTTCTTTTTTGTTCTTAATCTAAATTCAAATATCGGGGTGTCATAAATGCTGGAGGAGATCAAAAAACGTGATGGCAGAATAGTTGAATTTGATTCTTCAAAGATTGTTTCCGCAATTTCAGAGGCTGGAAAAGCAACAGGTGAATTTGAAGAAAGAGAGGCAAAAAAACTTACTCTCAAGGTTTTGACGCTGGCCCACGAATTGCGTCTTGGTCCACGTGTAGAAGTTGAAGAAATTCAGGATATTGTTGAGAGGGTGCTTCTTGATTCCCCGTTTTACAGGTCTGCAAAGGCATATATTCTATACAGGGAACAGCATGCACAGATAAGGAATATTGCAGCCAAGGCAAGCGGAGACCTGGTTGAGAAATATATAAGAAATCTGGATTGGAAAATTAATGAAAACAGCAATATGTGCTATTCGCTGCAGGGTCTTAATAATTATATTTCATCGGATGTTACCTCGGAATACTGGTTGAACCGTATCTATCCTCCGGAGATCAGGGATGCACATAAAAATGGAGATTTTCATATACATGATCTCAGCCTGCTTTCGGTTTATTGTGTCGGATGGGACTTGAAGGATTTGCTGAAACAGGGTTTCAGGGGTGTGGAAGGAAAGGTGGAAAGTGCACCACCGAATCATCTCAGATCAGCTTTGGGTCAGATCGTTAATTTTTTCTATACCCTGCAGGGAGAAGCAGCCGGCGCCCAGGCAATATCAAGCTTTGATACACTTCTGGCACCCTTTGTACGTTATGATAACCTGAATTATAAGGAAGTGAAACAGGCCATCCAGGAATTTATTTTCAATATAAATATCCCCACTCGAGTTGGTTTTCAGACACCCTTTACAAATATAACTCTGGATCTTTATGTATCTCCGATCCTGAAAGACCTCCCTGTGATCGTAGGCGGTATCGAACGCAGTGAGACTTATTCTGAATTTCAGCCGGAAATGGATATGATTAACAAGGCATTTGCCGAAGTCATGATCGAAGGGGATGCCAAGGGAAGGGTATTCACCTTTCCAATACCAACATATAACATAACATCTGATTTTGACTGGGATAATCCTAATTTTGATATGATCTGGAAGATGACCGGCAAATATGGAATTCCCTATTTTTCCAATTTTATCAATTCTGACATGTCGCCTGAAGATACGCGATCCATGTGTTGCAGGCTAAGGCTCGATAACAGGGAGTTATTGAAAAGGGGAGGGGGGCTTTTTGGTGCAAATCCGCTGACAGGTTCAATCGGAGTAGTCACTATTAACCTTCCAAGGATAGGGTACCTTGCGCAGGATGAGGAGGATTTTTATGAGCGTCTGAGGCAGATGATTCTCCTTGCAGTAGAAAGTCTCTTAATAAAAAGGAAGGTCCTTGAGAGGTTTACCGATAAGAATCTCTATCCGTACTCACAGTTTTATCTAAGAGAAATCAAGCAGAATACGGGCCTTTACTGGAAGAATCATTTTTCAACAATTGGAATTCTGGGCATGAATGAAGCATGCCTCAATTTCATGGGAGAGGATATTGGGAGGGAAGAAGGCAGGCAGTTCTCAATAAAGGTTATGGATTTTATCCGTGACATGATTGCTGAAATTCAAGATGATACAGGAGATATTTTCAACCTGGAAGCCACCCCGGCAGAAGGGACCTCATACCGTCTTGCCATAATAGACAAGGAGAGATATCCTGAAATCATATGCGCCAATGAGTTCGAATATACGCAGGGGTCTGAACCCTTTTATACTAATTCCACCCAGCTTCCTGTGAATTATACTGATGATGTTTTTGAGGCCCTTACATTGCAGGATGACCTGCAGACCAGGTATACCGGGGGCACTGTACTTCATGTATTCCTTGGAGAGCAGGTTGCTGATTTGAATGTCGTTAAGGCAGTGATCAGGAAGATAGCAAGCAATTATCGACTTCCCTATTTTACACTCAGCCCTACATTCAGTATATGTCCATCACATGGATACCTTAGCGGTGAACAGGAAAAGTGCGAGATCTGCGATGGTATAACCGAGATTTATTCCAGGGTTGTGGGATATTTAAGACCTGTAAAGCAGTGGAACAAGGGAAAAAAGACTGAATTCGCCATGAGAAAGACATTTAAAGTGGCTTAACGAGATAATTTTATAAGTCAATTTGTGATTAAAACATATGCTTTTTGGTGGTATTCAAAAAAATTCATTTATTGATTATCCAGGAAAGATAAGTTGCGTTCTCTTTGTGTCGGGATGCAACTTTAAATGTCCATACTGCCATAATCCCGGCCTGGTCAAGGGTCAGCCTGTATCTTCAGATCTGTTAACTGAGGACAGGGCGGTTGATTTTTTGGAGAATCGAAAAGGGCTGCTGGACGGTGTAGTGATTTCAGGCGGAGAGCCAACGCTCCAAAGAGATCTCTCGTTTTTTTGTGAAAGGATAAAGAACATGGGGTATCCGGTAAAACTGGATACGAATGGAAGCAGACCAGAGGCTGTAAAGGAACTTGTTGACCGGGGGCTTGTTGACTATATTGCAATGGATATAAAAACTGAGCCGCATCGATATTCGCCTCATATTACAGCCAACTGTAACCCGGACAATATACTCTCAAGCATAAATATTATAATGGAGTCCGGGTTGGCATATGAGTTTAGAACTACATGCGTTAAATCTATAGTAGATGAAGAGGCTATCCTGGATATCTCAAGGATTATTGAGGGTGCAATGCTGTATGTATTACAGTTTTTTCATTATACAGAAGTCCTCTGTCCGGATTTTTTTAACGACAGAGAGTTAGAATATAATGAATCAGAAATCTCTCATCTGAAAACAATAGCTGAACCATTTGTCGGAAATTCATTTATTCGATGATACCTGAAATATCTCTCCGGTTTAAAAAATATTATATCCATCAGAATGCATTTCAAAAAAAGGGATTACAATCCATTTCAGCCTGATTGTTGTCTAATTCATCATTAAGGCCCTGTACCGGACTCCGGGACAAGCTTCGGCAGGATTATGGATTGGCCTTGATCATGGAACAAACGGCTGCATTTGCTTATTGTTAATCCTTTCACAACTATAAATATCCAAAAATATGATGAACCAGATATTGAATAGAAAATGCTTGACATGTTACCGGGTTGGCTTATATTGAATTAGTGCTGCAAAATAAAGTTAGGGGTTTCTAACATTTGGCTTTATTGAAAGATAAGAAATTGAATAAAAAGCATGAAAAACCTTTGACTGCTGCCATGGAGGACTATCTGGAGAGCATATTTACCCTCGGCAGAGAAAAAAGGGTAGTACGCGTTAAAGATATTGCTAAAAAACTTGGTGTTAAAATGCCCACTGTGACTTCTATGCTTAAAGTGTTGAATGACAGGGGGCTAATCGAATATGAAAAATATGAATATTTTGAGCTTACCGACAGAGGCCTCAGTATCGGCAGAGAAATAAACAAGAGGCACAGAGTGCTCCGTGATTTCCTGACAGATATTTTAAAAATCAATATGGAACGGTCTGATGAAGAGGCATGTAAAATGGAACACGGAATAAGCAGTTTTACACTTGAGAGATTGATTAAATTTCTGGAATACATCCAGAATTGTTCTGTGGCAGGCTCGTCTTTGCTTGAAAATTTCGATGATTA
>DAINAR010000086.1:3916-8434 GCA_036733345.1 Deltaproteobacteria bacterium
AATAAGCTTATTGAAAGTATTGAGCATGCAAATAAACCGGAGGATGTAGATAGATGGTGCTCAGCAAAGTTGGTAACGGAAAAGAAGTAACAGTAAAAAATATTGACGGCGGAAGAGGACTGAGGTCAAAACTTTACAGTATGGGACTTATTCCAGGGGTAATTCTAAAGGTGATAAACCAAAACAGTGCCGGTCCGGTTATAATTGCTGTAAGGGACAGCAGGCTGGCTATTGGGAGAGGAATGGCCGAGAAAATAATTGTTGAATAATTTCGTTTTTTATACTGATGGCCTGATGAAAAGTTGAATTTTTATTTTAATTTACCTTTTCATAAGGCCATTTCTATTTTATTATTTCCGAATATTCAGGGGAAGTCTTTTGCCGCTTTAATTTTGAATTTATTCTTTATTATGGTATATATATCCTCATAAAGACCAAATTCTCACAAAATACAAGTTTATAAATGAGTTTAAGATGAAAATAACTCGACCAGCCTGCCACCGTATTATCCCATTTATTTTTCTTATTATTGCTCAAATCCTGATATCTGCTTCTGTTTCTTTTGCAGAGGAAAATGAGACGGTTTTTGTACCGCTTGATCGGGACGAGGTATTTAAAGATATCAGGGAAGTCAAAAGCTGTAATTACCCCAATGCCGATCTGGTGAAGGTTGCTCAAAAACAGTGGGTCATGTATCAAAAGGATGGCACGTATGTGGAATGGTATGAGTTTTATGCAAAGGTTATTACTGAAAAAGGTAAACGCAGACTAAAAACGGTATCTTCGTATTTTACCATCCCATATAACACCACAAAGTTTACATTATGCGAAGTGATCCGAAAGGGCGGTTCGGTAGTTCCGGTTGATATAGAAAAGAACAGCAGTGTCATGATTGAGCATGGCCAGATGGACTCAAATATCTATAATCCAGACAGTAAGGTATTGCAGGTTACTATCCCTGAAATTTTTCCGGGAGACACTGTCCATTGTATCTCCTTCGATGATTTTTCAAAAGTACGAATGCCCGGAACATGGAGTGATTATGTTGGATTTGAAGATGTTAATCCCATTAAATATTATGAATATATTGTCATTGCGCCAAAGGAGAAACCTCTTGCAAGCATTGCAATTAAATCGGAAATTCCTGGTACTGTAAAACATGAGAAATACATTAAGGATGATTTAATCGTCTATAAATGGACTGCAAGGGATATCCCCCGTCTTTTTATTGAACCTGAAATGCCCCCTTTATATGGTCAGATACAGAGACTCCTGGTCAGTACTCTAAAGAACTGGGAGGAGGTTTCACGATGGTACTGGTCTTTATGCAGGCCTAATATTGAAAAGACTACTCCCGAAATGAAAGAAAAGGTTCTGGAGTTGATTAATGGTATCGATGATCCAGCTGAAAAGATAGGATCGGTATTTTACTGGGTGTCTCAGGAGATACGCTATCTTGGCCTGACTCTTGAAAAAAATTCGCCTGGATATGAACCTCATCCTGTTGACATGACTTTTCAAAGGCGCGCCGGTGTATGCAGAGACAAGGCAGCCCTTTTAGTTTCCATGTTGAGGCTGGCACATTTTGATGCCTATCCCGCCCTGATTATGAACGGGCCAAAAAAAGATCCTGAAGTCCCTCAGCCATGGTTTAATCATGCGGTTGTCTGTGTGATTAATAAGGATGGCTCTCATACATTAATGGATCCTACGGATGAAAATACGAAAGAGCTTTTTCCTGCCTACCTTAATAATCAAAGTTATATTATTGCTACACCTGAAGGTGAAACACTTCGTACCAGTCCTATTGAGACGGCTGAAAAAAACATGATGCGCATATGGACGGATGCGGGCCTTAATAATGATGGGGAAATGAGGGCAGAATGCGTACTTTTTTTTGAGGGAATAAATGATAATGCATACCGTGGTTATTTTTCAAGATGTTCGCCTGAAGAGCAGAGGGCATATTTCGAAAAGCTGGGACAAAAATTTTTTACCGGCGCAAGGTTGGTCAGTTACAGTCTTCAGCCAGAGAATATGCTTGATACATCACAGCAATTGAAAGCACATCTTGTCTATGAAACAGGCGATATCCGTATTGCAGGAAATGACGCTGTTATGTTGCCGATACCTAGTATTGGTGAAAATGTTGGGGTAATTCATCATCTTATTAATAAAATAGGACTCAATAAACGTAAATATCCTCTGTTTACAAAATTTGCCTGTGGAATAGCGGAAACCATTAATTTAGATCTAAAGCAGTCAGTGGGAAATCCATTAAGTCTACCTGAATTTGAAACTGTAAACAATGAAGGAACTGAATGGTCCAGGAAACTGACCTGTAAAGATAATATTTTAAAGGCAGAGAATGTTTTTAAGATGAAACTCCCTGAGTATTCACCTGATCAATATACTGCACTTAAAAATACTCTTGGAACAATTGAATCCAATAACCGGAAAATGCCTGTTTTTGAGGTTTCCTCCTTAACCCAGCAAAGCGATGAGAAGGAATGGTACAGGCAGTTTGATCCCGATGTTGTAGTCCTGAATGAAGATGTTGAGATTGATTTAACTGAGTCAACAGAGTGGGCTGAAACAAGGCATATGAAAATGAAGGTCATAACATATGCAGGCATAAAGAAAACAAGTGATATTCGTATTTCTTATAATCCTTTCTGGGAATCTGTGGATGTCTTAAAGGCTGTTGTTACATCGGAAAACGGAGTCATTCAGGAAGTAAATACAGATGAAATCAATATAATGGATGCCGAATGGGCAGGAGATGCGCCGCGCTACCCTCCGTCCAGGGTGCTTGTTGTAAATCTTCCCGGTGTCCGGACTGGCAGTACAATTGAATATACAATAATGAGGGTTAAGAAAAACCGGCCATTTTTTTCTATTGGCATACCATTCTTCTATCAGGAAATGCTGTCAAGGGAGGAATCAGGAACAGGTGGAATGCCGTTTTTTTCCATAAACAGTGTGTTTCGCTATTTTGATCCTGTTGAGCAAAAGACGATCAGGTTGAAGGTTCCCAAGAACATACAGCTTAAAATGATCAAGAGTGACAGCGGACTTGGTCTGGAGCATGAATGGAGGAGTAAGGAAAAACAGATAATAAAAGATAGTTTTTATTATGATGCAGGTAAAAAGGTCTATGAGTATACAGCATCCAGGGTCAAGCCGGTAAAATATGAATCTGGTCTGCCTCCATGGTACAGTTTCAATCCTGTTCTTTTTGCAGCATCCGGAACCTGGTCTCAGTATGCTATTCAGGCGAGGGAGGCATTTCAAGGTGCTGTTTCGTCACAATTTTCTGCGGAACGGGAAGCGAAAAGGCTTGTTAAGGATATTATATCTCAAAAAGCTCGTATCGTTGCGATCCGTGATTTTGTGGCCAGGAATATAAAATATATTGATATCCCTTTCAACGAGTTTCCTCTTGATTTGATAACTTCGGCAGACAGAGTTCTTTCAGATGGTTATGGAAATTCCGCCGACAGGGCAGTACTGCTTTACACAATGTTAAGCGCAGTCGGATTTAAGCCTGAATTCATTCTTTCGTCATGGGTGTCGCCGGTAAAAGATCTTCAACTTCCTTTTGAGCTTTATCCTTCCCCGGAATGGTTTGACAAGGTTCTTGTTGGAGTAAATATTGAAGAAGGATATGTCTACCTGAATGATACAGACCAGTATGCCGAACTTGGAAGCACCATGAGTGATTTCAGGCCTGGTCTCTTTTTGAAATCAGGAGAAATAATGACCATAAATGCGGCTGACTCCGAATTAAGGGATAAGAAGGAAGTTGCTATTGAAATACGTCTTAATGCAGATGGTAAGGCTGATATCAGGAAGAAAACAACCTTTTATGGCAACGATTATGCGCTTTTTCGCAGAAAATTATCCGAAATGAGACCGGAGGAGAGGAGGCGCCACCATCTGGAAATGGTATCATCGATCAGCTTAAGTGCCAGACCCGGCAGTGAATATATAACGGACTATGACGTATATCCAGGTATTGAAGAATTTTCGGTTTTGTCACCTGATTATGCAATTCGTCAAGGGAACTTTCTTTACTTTAAAATTCCCGGACTCATTAAAGGAATTGAAGGGGTTAACACAGGCGAAAGGGAAAATCCTCTTTACCGTGAGAAGTTTAACAGAAATTCTGTCAGAATTGTGGTTGAATTACCTGAAGAAATGAAATCAATTGAGATTAGTCCGCCTCGAGAGCTACTATTTCTGATTGACAGGTCAGGAAAAATAGAGATGCATACTGATAAAATTTTTAAAGATCAATATTCAGAAGTACAATCTTTGCGCCGTCAATTATCTGTTCAACAGAATTTGGATCTCAGCCCTGTAGTTGTTATGCAGGATGAATATCCGAATCTTTTTGAAATAAACAGGGTTCTGGGGCAGGCTAGGACTCGAACTCTGTTGCTTGAAATGAAAGATCAATGTATTACTCCGGCGATTAAAAACATCAATCGTCATGCCGGACTTGATCCGGCATCC
>DAINAR010000087.1:0-8219 GCA_036733345.1 Deltaproteobacteria bacterium
GAGAGTATTGACGGTTTTTGAAGCTAAAGTAGCAGGCAGGAGAGAAGCAGATGCGGGAAACATGGAAAAGATAAAAGACGGTGGAAAGATGAATTATCATAATATGATATCATTATTTGACACATGGTTCTATATTGGCTAAAAAGGCATTTGATGACTTTTATGAGTTTATCAAGTATCTTGAATGCATAAAAGGTTAGCATTATGCTCGTAAAGGTTTTATAATATTACGATATTCTTGTTTTTTTAGTGAAAAAGTTTTCTTGTATTTCAATCCATATCTTTATCCGTACAAAAATTAATTTCTTATGACCCAGGAAAGAGAAGCAGTATATCTGATAGACGGAAGTTCATATATTCACAGGGCCTATCATGCGATAAGGAACCTTGCAAATTCAAGCGGCTTCCCCACGAATGTAATATTCGGCTTTACAAAAATGATCCTGAAGCTCCTTGCCGACAGGAACCCCACGTATATTGCAATAGTTTTTGATTCAAAAGGACCGACTTTCAGGCATGAGCTGTATCAGGACTATAAGGCAAACCGTCCTCCGATGCCTGAAGACATGGCTGTGCAAATCCCTTTCATCAAGTCAATAATTTCAAAAATGAAGATAAGTTCTATTGAAAAACAGGGTTATGAAGCTGACGATATTATTGGAACGCTGGCCAGGGTTTGTGAAAAAAATGGATTCAGTGTTGTAATGGTGACAGGTGACAAGGATTTCAGGCAGCTTGTTACCCCTCATATATCAATGCTGGACACGATGAAGGATACGGTTACGGATTATGAAAAACTGAAAGATGAATACGGGTTTGAGCCGGAAAAATTTGTAGATGTCATGGGGCTTTCGGGCGATAGTGTGGATAATATCCCCGGCGTTCCCGGCGTTGGTGAAAAGACGGCGGTGGGTCTTATAACTGAATTCGGATCATTTGAAGGCGTCTTTGAAAACCTTGATAAGGTTAATAAAAAGAAACTGAAAGAGAATCTGCAGAATTTTATGGAGCAGGCAGCCTTAAGCAAAGAGCTGGCCACAATAGATCTGAATGTTCCGGTTGATGAGGATATGGAACAGTTTAAGATGGGAACGCCTGACGGAGAAGAGCTCGCTAAAATATTCAGAGAAATGGAGTTCAGGGGATTATGGGAACAGTTTGCTTCCAGACAGGAAGGTTCTGCGGACTACAGGCTGTGTCTTTCAAAAGATGATTTGCGGTCACTGGCCGGGCAGATAAAGGAGAGAGGTATTGTTTCTATTGATACAGAAACTACCAGCCAGGATCCTATGAAAGCTGAACTTGTGGGCATTTCATTTTCCTTTGAAGAAAAAAGCTCATGGTATCTGCCTCTCGGTCATCTGTATCTGGGCGCCCCTCCTCAGCTCAAGCTTCAGGATGCCAGAGATATCCTGGAAGATATAATTGAAGATGAGCATATCTTAAAAATCGGTCAGAATATAAAATATGATGCAGAGGTCCTGAAGCGTCACGGAATGGAACTGAAAGGAATCAATTTCGATACAATGATTGCCTCCTATGTCATTAATCCGGGTCTAAGGCAGCACAACCTTGATTATCTGGCCCAGCATTACCTTAATCATAAGATGATTACCTATGAGGAGGTTACAGGAAAAGGCAAAAATGCGATTAATTTTTCAGAGGTGGAACTTGAAAAGGCCAGGGACTATTCCTGTGAGGATGCTGATATTACATTCAGATTGATGATGATCCTGGATAAGAAACTTAAAGAAGATGGAAATGAAGAACTCTTCTATGATATGGAGATGAAACTCCTTCCGGTTTTAATGGATATGGAGATGACAGGCATCAGGATTGACGGTGATTATTTCAAAAGGATGTCCAGGGAGTTTTCCGAGCAGCTTAAGACGCTGGAGAGGAAAATCTATAAAGAGGCGGGTATGGAATTTAATATCAACTCTCCCCAGCAGCTTGGATACGTGCTTTTTGAAAAACTTAATCTGCCCACTCAGAAAAAGACAGTCAAGACAAAGAAATACTCAACAGATGTCAAGGTGCTTAAAAAATTATGCGCTTTTCCTAATAAAACTCCCAGACTGATGCTGCGGTACAGGACTTTATCAAAGCTTAAATCGACTTATCTTGATTCACTTGTTGAAATGGTGGACAAAAGTACCGGCAGGATCCATACCTCCTATAATCAAACTGTTACAGCAACAGGACGCCTAAGCAGCAGCAATCCGAATTTGCAGAATATTCCCATTAGAGGAGATGAGGGCCGGGAGATCAGAAAGGGTTTTGTGGCTGAGGACGGGTATTGTCTGGTCTCAGCTGACTACAGCCAGGTTGAGTTAAGAGTCTTTGCCCATTATTCACAGGATAAGGCGTTTATTGATGCATATAGACAGGAAGAGGATATCCATGGCATAACTGCCTCAGAGATCCTGGGCGTCGATCGTGAGTCTGTAACACCTGAAATGAGAAGAATTGCGAAGGCGATTAATTTCGGCATAATTTATGGCATGGGACCGCAAAAGCTCAGTGATGAATTAGGGATTGATCTGAAAACCGCAAAGGATTATATAAAGACCTACTATGAAAGGTATAAGGGTGTGATGAGGTACAAGGAAGAGATGGTTGAGACGGCGCGCAAGAAAGGCTATGTTTCAACTCTTTTTAACAGGATAAGATACCTGCCCGATATTAATCATAACAACAGGGTTATCAGGGCTGAAGCCGAGCGCATGGCAGTTAATACCCCTATTCAGGGAACAGCGGCGGATTTGATAAAAAAGGCCATGATTAATATCTATGATCGTCTTGGAAAGGAGGGATTCAAGGCCAAGATGATTCTGCAGGTTCATGACGAGCTTGTTTTTGAGACTCCCGAAGATGAGGCCGATAAATTGATTCCCATGATCAGGGAAGAAATGGAAGGCGTTTATTCACTGCGTGTCCCGTTAACTGTGGATATTAACAAAGGGCTGAACTGGGATGAGGCTCATTAGAGGCCTTAACGCTTTCAGGGGCCTGATAAAAACCGAATAAAAACAACTCTTCTCATTTCGAATATCAGGGAAAAAGGTAGAAATTTCAGCCGCTATGGCAGATAAATCAGGTGTGAACGATATGCTTGCAAGAAAAAAAACAGAGGATAATGAAAGCAGTCAGGTATATATTGGAATTGATGCCGGATCTGTAAGCATCAACTGTGTTGCAATAGATGAAAAAAAGGAAATTTTATATGAGGCCCCTTACACTCGCCATTATGGTAAGGTGAAAGAACTGGTTTTTGAGATTGTCAAGGAACTTTATGCAAAATACGGAGAGAAAAAGATACAGGCAGTATCTTTTACCGGAAACCATGCAAAAAGTATCAGTGAAAAACTCGGCACATTTTATGAATTTGAAACAATAAGCCAGGTCCTTGGTGCCCTTTCTGTCCAGCCTGATGTTAGGTCAATAATCAGCATGGGAGGACAGGAAACAGCCCTGTTTCAAATAAATCATTTTGTATCTGATGGCATGTCAGATAACTCCGGCTGGGAATTGGAATATTTCAAAACAAATGGACCGTGTGCCTCAGGGACAGGATCTTTTATCGAACAGCAGGCCGAAAGACTGGCAACATCCATTTACAGCGAGGAATCGGATTTAGCCAGGGGGCATATCGACAGTATACTTTCCGAGTTCATCAAGCTTGGCTTAACAAGTAAAAAGCCTGCCAATGTAGCTTGCCGCTGCACTGTATTCACAAAATCCGATATGATACATCTTCAAAACAAGGGAGAGAGACTTGAGGATATTATCAATGGTCTGCATGTTGGAAATGCCAGAAACTATATCAGCACTATAGTGTCCAATCGGGTTCTGGAAGAACCGATCATTTTTATTGGCGGGCTTTCATTGAACAGTCTTCAGGTTAATGCCTTCAGGACATATTTCCCGGAGCTTATCGTACCTCCGCACAATTCATCAATAGGCGCTCTCGGTGTTGCCTTACAGGCCCTTGAGTCTGATATAAAAAATGTTCCTGATCTTGAGATACTGGAGCGTGCCGGATCTGAAGACGGTATTTCCGTTCCATTTGCACCCAGGCTTGAATTAAAACACACCCTGTTTTCCAGGACTCATGAAATCGAAAAAAGGTCTTTTTCCGGAAAGACAAGGGTATTTCTCGGTATAGATATAGGGTCCACGACTACAAAGTATGTACTGATAAATGAATACGATGAGATTATCAAGAAAAACTATGTTCTTACCCAGGGAAAGCCGATAGAGGTTACCCAGCGACTCCTCGGCGAAATGAGGGATGATCTGGGCAGGAAGATTGAGATTGCTGGTGCGGCCACAACAGGTTCAGGCAGAAACGTTGTCGGAGATTTTCTTAATGTTGATCTGATTATTGATGAAATTACGGCACATGCAACCGGTGCAGTTAAAATCGATCCGGATGTGGATACGATCTTTGAAATCGGAGGACAGGATTCGAAGTATATCTATCTTTCAAATTCCTATCCTCTGGACTTTGATATGAACAAGGTATGCGCTGCCGGTACGGGAAGTTTCCTGCATGAACTGGCCAATAAGTATGGAATCAATATAGTAGGAGAATTTGAAGAGATAGCACTTTCGTCAGATTCTCCGGTAAAGCTTGCTGAGAGATGCACTGTATTCATGGAATCAGACCTCGTATCCTATCATCAGAAAGGAGTAGACCATAATGATCTGATGGCAGGACTGTGTTATGCAATTGTCCACAATTATCTGAATCGCGTGGTTGGAAAGAGAAAGATAGGACAAGGAGTTATGTTCCTGGGAGGTCCTTCATTGAATAAAGGTGTTGTGGCTGCATTTGAAAATGTCCTGGGTCGAGGCCTTACAGTACCGCAACACAGAGAGGTTCTGGGGGCATACGGGGCCGCTCTCAGTGTTAAAGAAAAAATGATGCTTGATAAAAGGGATAAAAGCACATTACGAGAGCTTGACAGCATAATAAAAGACCGTTTGGATTATACGGAAAAGGTATGTCATGCAGATAAAAACTGTCATAACCAGTGCAAACTGAAAATCTATGATTTTGATGGTCGACGCAGTGTATGGGGTGGCGAGTGCGGGCGATATGAAGTGGTAAGAACCGGAGGAGCAAAAAAAGAGAATCTTTTTGAAATGAGGCAGAAAATACTGCAGAACTATCTGGCCGGTGTATGCGAAGAATTGTCTGATGAAGCGTTGATGGAAATTGATGCCCGTCCGACCGTAGGAATGCAGAGGGCGCTTTACGGTATTCAGACAGCCGTGCTGTGGGCACATTTCTTTGATCAGCTGGGTTTCAGGCTAATTATGACCCCGCCTACCAATATGGAAATATCCAGAAAAGGGATTGAGTCAATGGTGGCTGAAACCTGCTATCCGGTAATGGTATCCCACGGGCACATCAGGGAGCTGATAGGCAGGACAAAATACCTTTTTATCCCCACGATTATCAATATGTCAGGGCCTGAACTTTCGGAAGCATCGCTATACTGTCCCATGCTCCAGAGTAATTCATATATGGTACGTTCGGCTCTTAACATTGATCCTTCATCGATATTGAGTCCTGCAATTCATTTGAAACATGATCCGGAAAAGCTTGCCCTTGAAATATGGCAGCAGATTCAATCAAAGCTCGGAGTAAGAAAGTCCGATGTTAGAAAGGCACTTCTATATGCAATGGAGAGGCAGAGACAGTTTGAAGCGGAGCTTTATAAAGAGGGAAGTGATATTTTGGAGGCTCACAGTCAGGACGAACCCTTTGTTGTTGTCACGGGGCGGCCATACAATCTTTATGATGAACGGCTGAATCTGAGGTTGGGCCAGAATTTGTCCCGGATCGGTGTTACGGCATTGCCGATGGATTTTATCGATGTGTCATCCGTGGATCTTTCGGATTTTCCGTCCATGTACTGGGGGCTTGGTGCAAGGATATTAAGGACAGCCAGGTTTATTAAAGAGAATGATAATTGTTATGGTCTTCATTTGACGAATTTTGAGTGCGGGGCTGATTCTTTTCTGGAACATTTTTATAAGCACATTATGGATGATAAGGCATATTTGATACTTGAGCTGGATGAGCACAGTGCCGTAGCAGGTGTTATGACAAGGCTTGAGGCATATAAGAATGTTATAGACAATACCATGCAAAAGGGTAGAACAGACATGGATATCGATTTGAAGATGGCTAATTGAGTAAAGCTGACAGGTTATAGGTAGCTCATAATAGTTGATGAATAACTGAATGCTCAAGGATTGCCCGTCAGGGTTTCTTGAGGGTTCAGCCCCGAGATGTCGGATAGAAGCGTAAGATTAGAATAACCAGGCTTATGCGGGCTCTTTAGTAAGTCTGCATATGTCTGAGTCATTCACAAAAGACGGCAGGTTGGCAACGTAATCCTGTAGTAGCAAGCCCCCTCGTATGAGTGATCGTTCAGCATTAGGTCAATCCCTGCCTGTTAGTGGGGCTAAAGAAATAAGGGATCGCAAATGCCCTTCAGAGTTTTTTCGATGCAGACTTACGAAAGAGCCCGCATAAGTCCGGCTGTGTTTTTAGATAATAGGAAAAAAATAGTTTTGTCATTTCGAAAGAATTTACCAGGCCGTGGGCGAGAATGAACCAATAACTGATAACCAATAACCTATAACCAATAACCAAACAGAACAGAGAGAATATGGAATCAGGCAATGTTTTAAGTTTTAAATCCCTAACCAGCAATGTGGGCCGGTTTAACCTTAAGGGTAAATCTGTACTTATTCCCGAGATGAACAGGATAGGAAGCCATCTTTTAGCGGCAACCTTCAGGGGATTTGGTGTGAATGCAAAGGTTATGAATACATGCCACGGCCTTGATCTGGGAAAGGAGTACACTTCCGGAAAAGAATGTTATCCATGCCAGATTACGATGGGGGACATCCTCTATTTTACTGAAAAAGAGAAGGAAAAGGCAGGGGCAGGTTTTAATCCTGAGGATTATGTATATTTTATGCCCGAAGCCGATGGGCCCTGCCGCTTCGGGATGTACAACAAGTTTCAGCGAATTGTCATGGATTCTATTCCCGGGCTGGATAAACTGAAAATAGGTTCAGTCACTACGGAGGATGGATATTCACTTGCAGGTGTTGTTGATAATAAGAGTGTAAGGGATCTTAAGAAGGTCGCCTTTTTTTCTGTTGTGATAGGCGATATCCTGGACAGGCTGCTCTGGAGAATCAGGCCCTATGAAAAGGAACCCGGAATGGCGGACGGCTTTATTGAAAAATCCATGCGGGTTACGGAGGAAGCATTTGAGAGGTACGGTAAAGCAAAGGATTTTGATAAAATAATTGACAAAATAGAAGAAATTATCGGGCAGGCAAAGGATATTATTGATCATAAAATCCCTCGCAAACCTCTTATCGGAGTTGTCGGAGAAATCTATCTCAGGACGCATGTACACGCCAACCAGGATACGATAAGGATGCTGGAAAGATACGGTGCCGAGGTAGTGAATGCCTCCATTACAGAATGGGTGAATTATATATCCTATGACAGATTAAGGGATTCAAGGATAGAATTTGGTTTGAATCGTAAACTGTTTAGATTAGGGCCAATGAAAGATTCTCTTAAGAAGATGCTGGGTTTTAAAGTGGAGCTTTCTTATCAGGAGCTTGTGCAGAAGAGGGTATACAAACGTGTTAAGACAATGATAGATCTGGCCGAGGACCATAAGGTGGAGGATCTTGAGAACATACTTGAAGAAGAAGATCTCTTTTCCTTTGATGTGGGTACGGAGGCATGCCTGAGCATTCCAGGTATCCTTGAATATGTCAGAGGGGGATATAATGGAGTTGTAAATATATATCCCTTTACCTGTATGCCCAGCACGATTACTTCTGCAATTATAAAACCCCTTATGAATAAACTGAGGGTCCCATATCTGGATTTAGCATATGATTCGAGCTTCCAGCCCGGGAGGGAGGGCGCAATCAGAACCTTTATGTACCAGGCACATCAGCACTTTGAACGGAATGGTCGAAAGGGGATGCCAGATTAACCCCATATTTGAAGATGATAATTTGATGGTAAATCACTAAATAATGATATAGACAGATGGCCTATGGCAGGCACTTTTTTCAACTCCGCATATGTCTGAGCCGTTATATTTGCCGGCAGTCTGGCGACGTAATCTGGCCTGTGAAAGAAATCAGATTTGAGTATTCGC
>DAINAR010000088.1:0-8187 GCA_036733345.1 Deltaproteobacteria bacterium
TGTTTTTTAAATATGAGATCATTGTGCTCATCTTATTGGCTGTATAAAACAGTTCAACATAGTTGCATTATATGCCTTTGAACTGGCTCACGGCCTGAGAACACGCGAAGAGTTCTTTGCCATGATTAAGAAGTATATACGGCATGATATCCAATCAAAAGCAAGGATGAAAAAATGTATACTGCAAGTGATCTAAGAAAAAATTTGAAAATTGAGATTGATAATGAACCCTATGTTATAACTGACTTCCAGTTCACAAAACCAGGAAAAGGTCAGTCGTTGTATCGGTGTAAATTAAAGAACATGATTACAGGTGTAATCCTCGACAGGACCTACAGGTCAGGAGATGTTTTTCAACCTGCATCCCTTGAAGAACGGAGGATGCAATACCTTTATGAACAGGAAGGTGAATATTGCTTCATGGATCTGGAAAATTACGAACAGGTATTTCTGAGTACTGAACAGGTCTCTGATGCAAGGAACTATCTTAAAGACAACCTCGAAGTTGATATCCTTTTTTTCGGAGATAAAGCTATTGGCATAACCCTGCCAAATTTTGTTGATTTGGCTGTTGTGAAGGCTGATCCCTGGGTGAAGGGAGACTCTGTATCAGGAGATTCGAAGCCTGTTACAGTAGAAACCGGCTATGAGCTCCGAGTCCCTCCTTTTGTTCAGGAGGAAGACAAAATAACAATCGATACAAGAACCGGGGAATATGTCACCCGAGTCAAATAATAGTTTTTTTGAGTATGAGCGAAGGAGGCTCGAAAGGAAAAAAAGTGATCTTAGGCTTAGATCAAGGATCATCAAATCCATCAGAGAGTTTTTTTCACGAAAGGATTATCTGGAAGTTGAAACACCCTTGCTAATCCCTGCACCAGCCCCTGAGGTCCATGTCGATGCTATCAGCTCAGGGGATCTGTTTCTTCACACCTCACCTGAATTATGCATGAAGCGTCTGCTTGCCGCGGGTTATTCAAAGATATTTCAAATCTCCAAATGTTTCCGAAATGGAGAACGTGGGAATCTGCATATGCCCGAATTTACGATTCTTGAATGGTACAGGGCCGGGATTGACTATAGTACACTGATGGAGGAATGTGAGGCACTTTTTACCTGGATCTCAAACAGTATTGGTCTTGGAAAAAGGATAAAATATAATGGACAGGAATTTGATATATCAGCGCCCTGGGAAAGGCTTTCTGTCAGTGAGGCCTTTGAACGCCATGCATCTATATCCCTGACCACTGCTCTTGATAAAGATTTATTTGATGAGACACTGGTTAATGATATCGAGCCCCGTCTGGGAGTTACCAAACCCACTTTTCTGTATGATTACCCTCCTTCAATGTCTTCCCTGGCAAGATTAAATTATGATAATAACCTGGCTGAAAGATTTGAAATTTATCTGGCAGGTTTAGAGCTGGCAAATGGTTTTTCCGAGCTGAATGATGTCGGAGAACAGAGGGCACGATTCGAAAGAGATAACAAACAGAGGGATTTGCTGGGCAAAAAGAGATATCCTGTTTCTGAAAGTTTTTTAAGAGCTCTTGAATATATGCCGGATGCTTCGGGAATTGCTCTGGGCGTTGACAGGCTCGTTATGATATTTGCAGACAAAACAAAGATTGACGATGTGGTATCTTTTACACCTGAAGAATTATGATGTCTTGCCGGAAAATACCTCGTCTGATTAAGGTTCATTTAATTATGATTGTTTTTGACATAAACCTGGCATTTTTTATAGCGCCATTAAAAATGAAACTTTTTACATGACATGAAATACAGGCTTTTCTTGATTATCAGGGTGTTTAATTGTATATTGTTTATACTTCAAATCAGGAATATGACTATATCCGAGACCTTGAACACGGAGTGCATGTAGTATTACATGAGTGGCGAAATAACTAAAAAACCTGCTATACCTGACAAACAAAGAAGGTGCCTTTCCTGTGGAACCAATAATATAAAACCCGGAAGGCGTTATTGTTCAAAGGAATGCCGCCAACAGATCAACTGGGTCCTTTCACTTTCAAAAGGCCTGCTTAAGACCTTTAATACCAGGTATGCGGCATTCTATTTTACGCATGACCACGTAGTGCTTGATATGCTTCCTGTCTGGTCAAAGGGGATTTCAAGGTTCGTTTGCATACGGGAGCAGGGTAACAAGCCTGCTGTTGATCTGAAAAGGCTTATCCTTCAATCAGGAAGTGAGTGGTATCGCCTTGTATACAACAATACATCAAAAAGTTATGCCTCTTTGTCCCTGCTTGAGAAAAGCCACAAAAAGAATATTGATCCCGAAAGTATAATGCCGAATAAGAATTCCATGCCAAGGCTTTCAAAGGATGAAAAAAACTGCCTTAAAATCCTCAAACTCGATAGAAAGGATTTGTCATCCGGATCTAATATTACAAGGATCAAGTCTGCATATAAGAGAATGGCAAAGCTTTACCACCCTGACATGGGAGGTGATGCGGAGAAATTCAAAAAGTTAAATGAAGCCCATCAGCTTATGCTTTTGTGGACGGAGAACCCGCAGTACACTTCCAGGAAGGCCCTCAGAGATTGCTGGTCATACGACGGTTATACTAATCGATGGTCTCCTCCCCTGTAGACCAATCGCAGGGCATTCCAAAAAATTAATCCCTGAAATCCTGAATTCCCTCAATCCTTTTTCAATATCCATGTCACACTTTCCAGAATCCCTTCTCTTCCTGAGACGCCTCACTCATCTTCCATTTCCTGTATGCTTCCAAATCCTTGTCCACTAAAAACAGGCAAAGGGCTATAACCGCACCATCATCAATTTGACCAATTCCCACTAAATAATCAGGAATGAGATCAAAGGGGTTGATGACATAGAGAATTGTGAGGGAAATTCCCAAGATCGAAAGAAAAGGGATTTTGCGATACTTCCCTGTATAATAGTCCTTTATCAAAGGAAAAATTAACTTCAAATTAAATAGAATCCGATACAGAAAGCCGCTTTTTCCCATGATTCCTTTGCCTTTATTATAATCCATCACCTGTCTTTTTCGGGTGCATTCTCAGGGGGCAGTTATTATCATTTTAAATCCTGCCTTATTTTCACTTTTTGCAATCTATCCGCTCCACCAATATCTCAAAACATTTAAACTTCTTTGACCGGATCTGTCAAACCCATATGATATAATGCCCTAATCTCTGAGGACATTGCTTAAGGCTTGAAATATTCTTGATTGTTTACCTGATTTTGTGTCGAAGGTGCGGTACGTCTCTTTTATTGCGTCACTGGCTTGTTGGACTTGCCAATCCTCACGGTTCTTGGATAACTGTCTAAGATATTGAGTGATTTGTTCGGATTCAACAGCAGTTACAATATCTGACTGGCAAAAAGAATATAGCTGAGCAACCCGATTCAAAAAATAATTAATCTTTTTTTTGGCACAATATTCTTTGATACGAGATATATTTCGAAATCCTTCATAAGAATCCTCCTGATTTAAAGTGATAATTCTTTCGCAGCGAACCAATACGTCGTAACAGCACAAAGATTCGCATTTTCAGTTTGGGAAAGCTTATATCAAAGAAGTAAATTATACGCTATTCAATAATATTTTTGTTGAATATTGAAATGGATGTGTTATTAGAAACAATTAGGCAATATGTGGTTTGAATCCGCCAGCCAGCCAACCAGCCAACCAGCCAAAGGCTGGTAAAAGGCTGGTAAAAGGCTGATAAAAGGCGGACGAGGGTTTGAATTCCCGATGCTTAGGGTGTTCAATGCTTTTTAAGATAGCCCAATGCTTGCGGAGGGGTAGTTCATTAATCGCTGCACAGATCTTGCTTATATTCATTTTTCCTAAAATCTGAAATTCTTTCGCAGCGAATCAATATCTAATGTTCGAACATAAAGGATATCCTATGGGAACAGAGATTAAAACATGGCAGATCACCAACGGCAAGCTTGAGTCAATCGCTACCAACCTGAAAAACGAAGGGCGCACGGAACCCTATGACCTTGAACCTTGGCTTGAATCCAACCCTGCGATTCTCGGCCCTGACATCATAATAATCGGTCGCCAAACAATGTCTAGGTCCGGCCCAATTGATCTCCTTGGGATAGACAAAACCGGCAACATTGTCATTGTTGAGATCAAGAGGGACAAATTACCTCGCGAAGCATTGACGCAGGCAATTGATTATGCATCAGACGCTGCAGGATGGTCTATCGATAAATTAGGGGAAATTTGCTTAGCGTATGCCGGTAAGAGCCTCGAGGAGGCTCTTGTTGAGGCTTTTCCGGAGATTGACGTCGAGAACCTCAATATTAACGATACCCAGAGGATCATTCTTGTGGGGTTCTCTGTCGAGTCCTCCCTTGAAAGGATGATTGAGTGGCTGTCCGATAATTTCAGTGTTAATATCAACGCTGTTGTACTAAACTACATTAAGACTGCGAGTGGTGATGAACTCCTTACGAAGACCTCGATTATATCCGAAGAAATTGAGCAGGAACGAGTTAAAAAGCCGAAAAAGTTCCAGATACCAATGTCAGATGATCCAGGTGAATACGATCCTGGAATACTGCGAAAACTTCTTATGGAGTATCTTGCCCGCCAACGGGTAACAAATCAGCGCCTCCGGGATGTTCTTCTTCCTGCTCTCTTTAAGCGAAAAACTCTTACTAGAGAGCAACTCAAGACGGAATTACTCGAATACGATCCAAATCTTGATGCATCAAAGGTTGGATACCACCTAACAACAATGTCTTCACAGCTAGGTATGAAAAAAAACGACTTTCTCAGACAAGTCGTAGCGTATGAGTATCCGAATTACCAATGGGAAAAAGATAATTTTTCGCTTCGAGATCAGTTCAGAGATTTGGTTAAGGAAGTCCTTGATGAAGTCAAATCAAAAAACAGTTCGAACAAGGCAAATGCAGCGGATCGCTGATGCGCCCGCTGATTTGCACCGTTATAGCTTATGAAATATTCAGATAAATATATGCATTGTGGTGATTTTTTAATCGAAACACTACATGTTGCAATAAGTGAAATAAAATCCATTTTAAATAATATTGAATGGAATTCGGAATTTTCTATAAAAATCGATAACCATGAATTTACCAATCAACGAGCATATAATAAAGCATTTGAACAGGAATTTAATGCAAGAGGCTGGGAGCTTCAACCTAAATTGAATGAATCACCAAAATTAATCGGCGACTTCAGGAAAAATTTAGTATTTGTTGAAGTGCAATTTGGTAACTCATCAACATTATATCGTGATTTCTATAAATTCCAATACGGTTTACAAAATGGTTTACTCTCTTTAGCGGTATTAATAGTACCATATAATGAAAATGAATTTTTCCCTACCAGGAGAGAGAGTGTAATAAACATGGCAAATTATATACTAGCAGAAAGATATTTTTCTGTTTTGCCAATTTCGGTACCAACATGGTTGATTGGGTTATTGCCTGAAAGCTAAAGAAATAGCTATAAGCACTGGCTGCTGTCGGAGGCGGTCACAGCGAGTCTTTTTCATTTTTTTGTTTTGCTTTGGGTTTATCTCCCCGCCCATGAAAAAAGCGTCAGGCGGGCTGTTGTGGTGAGGTCATTGAAAAATTCAACACGGGCCTTCGGGCCGGTATCGTTCGGCCGCCTGAAGAGGATTGGAGACTCTATTAATGGCAAGAGATTCCTCCTTGCTTGCCAGCATATATGGCTAAAACTAACAGTGAACTTGTTCCCGCTTAATATCGGCGGGATTATTCAATTCCAGTATATTGCCTTCCGGTATCAGTGTTTCATTAGTTAGTATTGATTTAAGAATGATTACTATCCACTGGCGGGATTTTATAAATTAGAAGTGAAATTAAGGTGGATTTTTATATTAACCGGATTACTCCGTTATATTAAAAACCGGGACTGATTCAAAACATTGAGAAAAGCATGAAAAAGACAATCAATATCACAGGTCTCTTTGTAATCTGCGCATTTATTATTATCAATGTCCTGCCCGGGCCTGGAACACTTCTGAAACCGGCATCCTTTCTCGGAGTGACCAAAGCCAGGGCTCAGGAGGTAGGGACTCTGCATGTGGTCATCACCCCGCAGCAGGCTGTTGATGAAGGCGCCCAGTGGAGAGTGGACGGAGGTGTCTGGCGAAACAGCGATATATATTTCGGGCTTGAGGCGGGAAGCCACACGGTCAACTACAAGGCTATTCCGGGCTGGCTCACTCCTCCTGATGATGCTGTTGATATCATCGAAGACCAGATAACGGAAATAACCGGGACCTATTCAAAGGAGACAGGTTCCTTGAAGATAAACATAGGGCCTCAGGGCGCTGTTGATGCAGGCGCTCAGTGGAATGTTGACGATGGAGAATGGCAGAACAGCGGAGCAACGGTTCAAGACCTGGCCCCCGGAGACCATACTGTAGATTACAAGGCCGTTGCAGGCTGGACTTCACCTCCTTCGGAAACCGTCTCCATAACAGGCGGTTTGGTTACTGAGAAAACAGGAACATACACACAGCAGTTCGGGTCATTGAGGGTATTCATCAACCCGCAAGGGGCGATTGATGAGGGCGCCAGATGGAGGGTTGCGAGCGAAGGGCCATGGCATGACAGCGGTGATACCGTATCCGGCCTGGCTGTAGGCGACCAGACGGTCATCTTTAAAGGAATATTCGGATGGACCCGTCCTGCAGACATTCCTGTTACCATAAACGAAGATCAGGTTACCGAAACAACAGGCGCTTACACGAAACTCCCTGAAGGAAATACGATCCGTGTCCTGGCTGACCATACGACTATCCAGGCGGCCATCAATGCGGCCTCTGACGGCGATACAGTCCTTGTTGCCGATGGGACATACTCGGGATTCTGGAACACAAACCTTGATTTTAACGGCAAGGCCATAAAGGTCTCTTCGGAAAACGGCCCTGAGACCTGCATTATCGACGGCGGCAACAGCGCAAGAGGCTTTCTTTTTGATAAAGGGGAGGAAGGAGACTCCGTGGTATCAGGGTTTACTGTCACAAACGGCATGTCATCAGAAGGGCACGGCGGTGCCATCTATATGAACGGAACATCCCCGACTATCAACAACTGTACTGTCTCTGGAAATTGGGTCTCGGCCGATAACGGATATGGCGGTGGAATCTATTGCAGTGGCGGCGCCCCTATTATCAACAGTTGTATTATCTCCGGTAACATAGCCAGTGGCTTTGGTGGCATTGGCGGCGGAATCTGTTGTAGCGGTAGCTCCCCGACTATTACAAATTGTACCATCTCTGGAAATAGCGCTTATGACTACGGGGAGGGTGGTGGAATCGATTCTAATGAAGGCTCTCCGATTATCATCAATTGTACCATCTCCGGGAATTCCGCAGGTTACTACGGGGGCGGAATTTATTGCAGAGGCGGCGCCACGACTATCTCCAACTGCACTGTCTCCGGGAATACAGCCGGAGGAGGGAGCACTTGGGAGCCTGTAGGGGATGGCGGTGGAATCTATTGTCGTGACGGCTCTCCGACTATCACCAATTGTACCATCTCTGGGAATAGTACTACGTACGGCGGTGGTGGAATCTATTGTAGAGACACCTCCCCGACTATCACCAACTGTACAATCTCTGGGAATAGGGCACCGGGCGATGATATTGGTGATGGCTGCGGCGGTGGAATCTATTGCAGATACACCTCCCCGACTATCACCAACTGCATCTTCTGGAGTGACTCCCCTCAAGAGATTTGTGGTGGTACCCCCACTATTACCTATTCTGATATCCAGGGCGGGTATACAGGGGAAGGAAATATAGACGCCGACCCACTCTTTGTTGACCCGAACAATGCCAATTTTCACCTGACTGCATCATCCCCCTGCATAAATGCAGGTAACAACAATGCAGCAAATATTCCTAAAACCGATAAGGACGGCCGTCAACGTATTATTGGTGGCACTGTAGATATGGGTGCATACGAGTTCGTAATCAAGGCCATGCCCTGGCTGAATTTATTACTGCTTAATTGAACAACGGTGTCCAAAAATCTACCTCAAAAAGCTGCGTAGATTCGCTGTAGAGGCCCCAAAGCCTCTCGCCACGAAGTGTTCAGGAACAAGTGGTTTCGTAACCAGCGAATAAATTTTACTGACCTCTGTGTAGCTCTTTTAGGCTGTATAAGGAAGTCCG
>DAINAR010000089.1:0-7774 GCA_036733345.1 Deltaproteobacteria bacterium
TTTTGGAATCCCGCCAAATATAGGCGGGAGATAAATCTTTCTTTTGTCCCAGCCATCGGCTGGCAAGTCCGCCACAAACATTGGCGGGTAAGCCCTCCAAAAAGACGGGCGGGAAATATTTCGAAACGTGCCCCGCCACGTCATTCCGGTGAAAACCGGAATCCAGGTCCTCCCGCCGTACAAGTGAAGATGTATACGTAATCCTGTCAAAAAATCATACCTTTTGCCCAAACATTCTGCTCTACACATTCATCGCGGCGGAACTGAATCAATAAACAATTCCCAAATCCATCATCCAGGCTATTGACAGCCATTAATTTGCGTGTGTATAATACACACCATGAAAAGCGGGGAAATAATACAGAGGCTTAAAAGGGATGGCTGGGTTCTCCATCATTCAAAAGGAGACCATCTTCAATTCAAACATCCGGAAAGGCCTGGTAAAGTAACTGTTCCCCATCCCAGTAAAGATATCCCTGTTGGTACTCTTCGAAATATTTACCGGCAGGCTGGTTGGCAATGGAGGTAAAGATATGAAATATCCAGTGGTAATCCATAAGGATGAAAATTCAGATTATGGTGTTACATTTCCGGATTTACCTGGTTGTTTTTCTGCAGGAGAAACAATTGAAGAGGCTTTAGCCAATGCCCAGGAGGCAGCAGAATGCCATATTGAGGGCATTTTACTGGATTCTGAACCTATTCCCGTAGCAACAGATATTGAAAAGCATAAAGATAATCCTGACTTCAAAAATGGCTTATGGGCAATAATTGAAGTAGATCTGACTAAATTGTCTATTAAATCAAAAAGAATTAATATTACCATGCCGGAAAGGCTATTGAATTCAGTAGATTATTTTGCAAAAAAGCATGGAGAAACACGCTCAGGCCTTTTAACTCAGGCGGTTACTGAATACATGGCATCACATCAATAAACTGCGACATGAATGGGTATCAGGACTGCGATTTGACAATAAAGCAATCTGTATTCAATTACGTTAGACCTTATCAGGCCTTATACCCATGCCCCTCTTTCCGTCCCAGAAACAGGTTGATTAACCAGCCAAAATAACGGGCTGGTAAACCCGCCAGAAAGATCGGCGGGTAAAGTTCCAGTCAATCCCGTAATCCTGTCAAAAAATCATACCTTTTGCCCAAACATTCTGCCCTGCACATCCCTCATAGCGGAACTAAACTATTAACCGAACGCCGATAACTGATAACAACTCCAAATTCCATTTGACAACTCCGTTTAATCGTGTTTTAAGACTTTATATTTTATTAAACTCAATTTAGAGATTCTTGGAGATTCATATCTTTTCAATCATAGATTGGTTGTTTTCATGTAATAAAGTGTAGTTACCGCTTAATTACAGTCAAATATAAGAGCATTTGATTTGTTACAATAATATAGGTGAATTCTTTATCTATGAAATGATTTTGTGCCTTCTGAGTTTGTTTAAAATCAGATCAATAGCGAGGTTTGGGAAAAGTAGCATCAGTGCGTTCTTTTTGTATTAGTGAGGGAGGTGTCCTTTTTCCGCTTAGTAACAGTCAACAGTAGCGTTGATAATTATATCAAAAGCTAATCGGAGATTTGACCCCTTTAAAAGGGACATGGAGAGGATAAGGGAGAAGACCCGGATGCCGGTTGTTGTGGGGTTCGGCATATCAACACCTCAGCAGGCCGCCGAAATATCACCTTATGCAGACGGAATAGTTATCGGCAGCGCATTTGTAAGATTGATCGAGGAGCACTCTCCGGACAATAACCTGGTGAATATCGTGGCTTCTTATGCTAAAGATATAAAAAGGTGTTTGTGAAAGAGGCCGGCTTTGAAAAAAGGCCATAATTGATGAACTAGTAAAAAGTAGAAAAGTAGCATTTTCCGTCATTCCGACGAAAGTCGGAATCCAGCGTTTTTAAGTAGTTACGCAGCATCTGGACTCCGGCTGCAATTTATCCCGAGCTTGACGCGGGACCGGAGTGACGACTTTTTACGAAGCCATCAATTTGATATTCCGAGGATTATTTTTTGAGCATAACACAGAGATTGGGCGAAAAGACAATAAATGAACAGGGTCGGAAATATATGTTAAAAGATGTTGAGATAGGTATCATAGGCGGAACAGGAGGCATCGGCAAATGGTTTGCCTCGTTTTTCGAAAAAGAGGGATATGCGGTTCATATATCCGGCAGGCAGACCGGAATGGGCATGAAGGAAATGGCTATAAAATGCCGTGCTGTAATAGTCAGCGTGCCCATCGGCATTACATGCGAGGTGATTGAACAGATAGGCCCCTTTATGCCGGAGGAATCCCTTTTAATGGATTTCACCTCACTCAAGGAAAAGCCTGTCAAATCGATGCTCCGGTATTCCCGATCAGAGGTCATGGGGTGCCATCCGCTGTTCGGCCCGGACATTGAATCAATCGCAGGGCAGAACATCGTTTTCTGTCCGGGCAGGATATCAGAGTGGTCTGACTGGCCCATGGGGCTTTTTAAAAACAAAGGCGCGCGGATAATTGAAGCAAGTCCGGAAGAACACGACAAGATGATGGCCGTTGTTCAGGGACTGAATCATTTTGATACGATTGCAATGGGGATTGCGATCAAAGAGTCGGGAGTGGATATCTTGAAACTTAAAAGTTTTTCAACGCCGCTTTTCAAGACAAAGCTCGATATCATAGAAAAGATCTTCAACAGCAACTCACGGCTGTATGCGGAGATCCTTACTCTTAATCCATACCTTAACAGTATCCTTGATCAATACGAAAAGAACGTCACTGCCTTGAAAGAACTTGTCAAAAATAGAGATATAGGCGGTCTTATGGAGTCGTTCATAAAATGAACTACTCTGCCGCAGGCAAATGAAATCCTTGCAAGCCTCCGCGGTATTAAAGCAATACCCCCTAATACTATTAGGGCCTAACTGTTCTGCCAATTACAATTAATTTTTCCCTTGTTAATTTCCAGTTTTTTGGTATGGTTAGTCAAATTTCCTTTCCTAATAGATCAGCATTAAAATCAGGTTTTTGATTATTCTTTATTTTGTTGGTTTATTGAATCTAAGACTTTTTAAATATCAGAATGTTGACTTCCCAATTCAAAAGACCACGTATCGATTCATTTACTTGTTCTGTTGTATTCCTGTTTGGTTTTTTCTTGGAGTTTATTGAAAAATTAGGTATCTTAAATTGATTTACTTAATAGAATAGATATTTGCTGTAATAATCCAAATAATATCAAAACCATTTAAATCTATTTAAGTCATATACTTCAACATATAGCGCCAAGCTGATATGTCGTAACTTATGGAAATTAACCTATCTGGGCGGGATATGGAGATATTTTAATGGCAGAAATAAATCTTACGCAGTCCGAAGCCGATTCTCTTATTTCGATGGAAAAGTATCGGGTTGATGACACGTTATGGAATTATCCAGGGCTTGGGGGTTCAATAATTATTCCTTTATTATCAAAAGATAAACGAGAAAATTTTCTCCTTGATATAAGCAGGGGAAAAATTGACCTTTTAAAAGGAACATATCAAAATCGCTCTCGACAGGTGGTTGTGCTTGTAAGATTGGATTTCGGAGGGCAGCCCCATCGCAATCCTGATGGTAATGAAATATCTTCACCTCACTTGCACATTTATCGTGAAGGATATGGCGACAAATGGGCCATGTCTTTACCTCTTGATAAATTTCCTGATATCAACAACCTATGGCATACGTTGCAGGATTTTTTACGATTCTGTCATATTATTGAGCCACCAATTATCGAAAGAGGGTTGTTTTCATGATCAACGAAATACAAAACCTATTAGATCAATATGTTAGATGGTTGAAGGATAAGACAGCTCTTCGCCAGGTTGAAGACTGGATTGAGATTACTACGCCTTATCTGGACAGACACAATGATTATCTACAAATTTATGTTAAACGCGAGAACGGCGGTTATATACTTACTGATGACAGTTACACGATAGAAGATTTAAAACGATCCGGTTGCGAATTGGAAAGCAAAAAAAGGAGCGACCTTTTAACTCTCACCTTGAATGGTTTTGGGGTTAAGCTTGTTCAAAATGCCCTGGTTATGCATGCTTCTTCTGATAATTTTCCGCTTAAGAAACATAATTTAGTGCAGGCAATACTGGCGGTAAACGATCTTTTTTATTTGGCCGTACCAATGGTTGCCAGCCTCTTTCTTGAAGATGTTACATCCTGGCTTAATTTGAGCGATATCCGTTATACCCCAAAAGTAAAATTTACAGGCAAGAGCGGGTATGACCATTTATTTGATTTTGTCATTCCAGCCTCAAGGAAACAGCCGGAGCGAGTTCTTCAGGCCATTAACCGACCTAGCCGTGAAACAGCTCAAAGTGTGGCCTTTTCGTGGATTGACACAAAAGAAGTCAGACCGGAAAACTCACGCGCCTATGCCTTGTTGAATGATTCGGAACATATTCCGTCTGTATCAGTAATAGATGCCTTAAAAAATTACGACGTCAACCCTATTCTTTGGAGCAGACGCGAAGAGGTTAGAGAAGAACTGGCAGCTTAAACAGATGGCCAATAAATTATTGTAACAAAGCTGCATCGAATAAACATAAAGTAAAAATATAAGGTAATTGATCCCATACTGGTACCTATTATATTCTCTGAATTTACTTAAAAACGCAGGATGACAGAGTGGATTCAGATAATAGGATCGATATTTGCAACAATAATCCAAATATTTTCAAAACCATTTTATAGTAATTGTGGGATGTAAGAGGTGTCTTTCTTTTTAAAAAAAGAGCAATAAAACTGTTTTAGATTTCAACCTGTTAACTGTGTAGGCCTGACACCTATGCCTTCAATGGCATTTCTACATCTGCTGTGTCAAAAATGCTTAACAGATAAGCAAGGTAATTCATCGAAATCAAGCCGCCCCAAAAGCCATTTAAAAGATGATAAGCTGCATGAAATAATTAATTTTATGATCTTGATTCAAGTGAAAACCTTTGTGTGCTTTATTAAATTGTACTTTTTGGGCTTTTGACGTGGCAGGTTTCCCCTGCTGATTTTTTAAATCGTAATTTAAATGGATCTCCCTTAAAAAATTCTAATGAAGCTTCATATATCTCTTGCTGATATTTTAAGGGGCAAAAAACATGGCCTCGCCATTTGTATTTTTGATAAAGCTCTGTCCAGTAATGAATTGGAAAAAGATCACTTACTTTTCTCAATTTACCTGATGCAGTTCTCACATATGTTCTATCCGCTTCCCCAAAAGAAGGATCGGAGGGAAAATCGACCCATATATCACGAATGCTGAGCTTATCTTCAAGCGCTGCTGTTTTCAAAATTTCAAAGGCAATATCACGTCTAGTTTTGTATGTATCATATCCCCGTTGGTTCAGTTTTCTCAATTGTAAAAAGCCCCCACCACTATCATCGGCTATTGTATCATTGTTTATAGTCAGTGCTCTGACCAAAAGGCGCCGATATCTTATGTCATGAATTTTTCTATGTAAATAGTCTTCTTTATTGCGTCGTAATGCCTCTGAGAAAAATATTTCATCAGTTAGCCAAAGATAATCCGTAGCTCTGTTAAGATCCAGTTTTCGTCCTGATATTTCAAAGAAAATTTCACTAGGTTTTTCTTTTGCGTCTTCAATGATGGCCTGAAACATTTTTTCTGCGGCTCGTACCTTTGGATGTTGATAAACAATGGAAAACAGATTTATTTTACTAAAGAGAATTTGTTCAAGAGGTGCTACACTTGCTTGGTGAAGTGTTAAAAGGTGCTCTCCTGTTTCTGATTTATGAACTTTACAAGAGGACCATAATCTGTCAAGATCTAAGCCTACTGGAATTCCACTGAAGTGTGCATCGCGAAAAATATAATCAAGCTTATCAGCGTCAAAAGGCCCGTTAATAACCTGAATTTCATAATGCTTCCTCTTTTCACTTTCAGAAGTAGGCCCTACAATCGCATTTGCGGCCTTTTCAATGTCCAATTCTATATCATAATGATCTTCAATCTCTCCGATATAGTCCCTTACAACTTTGGATTTAAGAATAAGTGCGCTGAATGCTTCATGTGGATGGCATTTGGGGAGTTCATTGGTTTTAAAGAAGGCTGTCATGTCAGGGCAAGATTCATATAGGTCTTCACTGATATGGCTGAAACATGAATGGCCACAATCATGAAAAAGTGCGGCTAGGCGTATGTTCCTTATTGAGCTCGGTTCAAAGCGGTGTTTATCAGGGGTATCTTGTTTATTTACCGCATCAATCAATTTTTGGGCTTGTTGGATTACACCAAGTGTATGTTCAAATCTAGTATGACTGCAACCGGGGAAGACATAGGAGACTAAGGATGTCTGGTGTATTTGGCGAAGGCGCTGAAACAGAGGTAAATCAAGTAATGCTACCTCCCATGCTTCAAGTTTGAATGTCCCCCAAAGCGGGTCATGAATAATTTTTGGTCCCTCAGGAAATTTTCTACGATATAAGCTGTTACCAACAAATTCCTGTGCGAAGTCTTCAATTCCTTTCCTAAAATTATTGAGCAGAGAATTATTCTGCGCCGTCATTAGTTATTCAACTCTTGTTTGGAAAGGTAATCTGCTACCTTTTGAATATCCTCTTCCTTAATACCGGCAGATTCGATAATACGTTTAGAAAAATTCGTATAACCTCTGTCTAAAGAATCCTCAAAACAATAGTACCTTGGTGTCAAATTTTGGCGGGATATTAATCCTGTGGCATCCAAATTGGAAAGTGCTTGGTCAAGCTGGGCACTTTCAGAAAATATTTCCCTTTTTCTGAAAGAAAAAATTGATAAAACCTCAGGGTAGTCGATTTTTGCTACATGAAAAGCACGATGCAGTTTTTCCCGATCAGCAGTCACTCTTTTCATTGTTGCATTTTTCTTCATAAAGTAAAAAATACCAACAACTATGTCTTCTGCTGTCAAAGGCATTAACATATTAGCACCTCCCTTTGATTAGTATTATTTAAATTAAAGGCACAATAATTATATCATACTAAAAAGGACTGAAGGCCATAAAATATCTGGCAATCAATCTAAATAGGTTATTACATTATCAGTTTAAGCTAAACTTATTAATAAAGAAGTGATTGGATTAATTAATACTAACTTAATCGATAAAAGAATATGATAATATTTCTATTTTGTCAAGGATTGATTTTGTCTTTTTCTGCTTTAGAAAACAGATTATAAATATTGTATGTTAACATGAAATAGGGGTCAACTGCTGTCCTAACGTCGATTTTTTAAAGTATCATAACAGAATGGGGTCAAATCGGCCATTGACTCTTTCTGGCAACGCTCTTTTAAAATTCGATTGGATCACTATTTATTTCAAAGGAGTTTAAATTTTGTTTTCGAAGGAAGAATTTGGAGACTTGAAATCGCAATTTGGGACATCAAGATTAGGTTGGGGTGGTAGAAGGAAACTGCCTTAGGAACAAACAGACTGCCGCATTCCTCCATTATGGAGGGACTGAGTCATTAACTGAAAGCAAAAAACAGATAATAACCCCAAATTCCATTTGACAACTCGCTTTAATAGTGCTTTAAAACTTTATATTTTATTAAACTCAATTTAGAGATTCTCTCGGTTTCATATCTTTTCAATCATAGATTGGTTATATTTCTGTAATTATGCGTAATTAAAACTTAATTGCAGTCAAATATAAGGTCGTTTGATTTGTTTTAAAATATTAATGATTGCTTTACTTATGATAGATGCGATGT
>DAINAR010000090.1:0-7734 GCA_036733345.1 Deltaproteobacteria bacterium
GCATAAAGATCTACAAGCCTGACGCCTTTAAATTCATTAATACGGTTATCCGGTGACACATAGCACGATCTTCTGATCAACACTATATCCATACCATAACGGGCCAGCCTGGGAAATAGTTCCTCACAATGGGTTTCCACACCACCCTGAATGGCAGGGATTCCTCTTGTTCCTGTGACAACAACCTTCAATCTAGAAATATCCCTCTGTTTTGATTCTGGTTTCATCGATGCCTTTTTCTAACAGGATATCGTATACATCATCAATCATGCTATAATTGCCACATAGGAAATAAAATGCAGATATGTCGATCAACTCATCTCTAATGTAATTTGTTACTCTGCCATAATAATCTCCCATGGCGTCACCAGTTGTACAGCAGGAATATTTATTCAGGTAGTGGTCTTTGTCGTACGCTTCATTGTAATACCTTATGCCATGAATAATTCTATAGTTCAACTCAGGATATGACAATATAAAGCTATGATACGGAGAGATGCCAGTACCAGTAGCTATGAACCAGTGTCTTGCTGATAGAATTGCATCAGTATCGATTGTGAAGGAACCATGCGGTGATCCCACTGATACTACATCACCAGACTTGAGGAGCTTCAATTTATTCGAGATATTTCCGTTCTTTACTTCCTTCACCAGAATTTCAATATAGTCATCATTAATACCGCTATAGATTGAATATGGACGGTCATCATCGTCCTTTATGCCAACATTTATGTGCTGCCCGGGGGTAAATATCAGGTCTTTTCTTTCGAAACGAAGTATGTAGGCAGATCCATTAAATTCACGTCTGCTAATTATCTTGTGAAAGCGCATTACGTGTAAAATTATCGAGATACAATAAGGGTTATACGTATTACTCCTCAACCAATGGGAGGTCAGGATCAGGTTTTACTCCCTTATTATCTGTAAATGGCTTCATACGTGCATAATTCAGGTCACCCTGAAGAGGATTCTGACCAACATTGTAATATGGTATTTTATCGAAATCTGGAACTTTACCTAAGAGGCTCTTGGTTTTGTTTTCAACAATCCATTGTGCAGGATGCCTTATGTACTTCTTCATCACAGGAGCAGCAGTCCCCACCATCCAACAATTTTTCGGACAGATTTTTACCAGGTTCCGGACTTTTACCGCTTGTTCACTGAACCACAGTTCCTCGAAAGTATCAAAATCCCTTATATTCCCCATACTCTCTTTCCATATCCTGTCTTCCAAACCATTACAAGGGTACACTTCACCATAGGGTTCTATGAAATAGTTTTCCATTCCTGCTTCGCATGGAAGCATCCGTTTACCTCCTCTTATGTAATTAATCAGACCCAGATTAAAAAACGCGCGTGCCCAGCTCTTGGGATTGTTTTCTTTTAGCAATTCTTCAATTAGCTCCTCAAAATGGCTAACAACAACATCTTGGTTGGTCACCTTGTTATCATCCTTATGAAAGTAGTATGAATTGTGAAAGGTAGCTGTCGCGAATTCCATCTTGAGTTTCTTTGACAATCGGTACAACCAAAGCATATCTTCAGAATTCTTATTGGACACAGTAATTCCAAAACCAATATCCTTGACTCCCATTTCGCGAAGCTTGAGCAGAACCTTAAGGCCATTATCAAAGCCTCCCGGACGTCCTCTAAGATCATCATTTGCCTGGGACAAACCTTCAATGCTCACCCTGATCCCAATTTTGGGGAATTTCTTTGCCAGCTTAATTATTCTATCATAATGCCAACCAGATGTGGAAATAACAACCCGAGGAGCTTTTGTAAACAGTACTGAGACAATATCCTCCAGATCACGTCGCTGAAAAGGTTCGCCTCCTGTTACATTGGCAAACTTAAGTGGAGATAGTTTCTCTAGATCCTTAGCTGTGATCTCTTTCCTCTCATCAGTAGGAAATTTCCAGATATTGCACATTTTACACCGCATCTGACACCGGTATGTTGTTATAATTGAGGCATCACTGGGTAGTGAAAGTTTTTCTTGTTTCATCAATTTTTCTCAGTTATTATATCCCTCTGTGTAAGTGAACAGCACTTTTATAAATGTCTGATAATTTTTCATAGTAGCGCTCTGAACTAAAGTTCAGCTGTGTATCATGTGAAATTTCATTACGGAGGAATTGATTGTTATTTTGCCATAAATTCTCAATTTTTGACCTCATATCCTGGACATTGCCTGCTTCAAATAATAAACCATTCAAGCCCGGCATTATTAATTCGGGAATTCCTCCCATATTCGATCCGAGGACAGGAACTCCCATCCATAAAGCTTCCAAAATAGTTAACGGATTGTTTTCATAGACTTCAGAAGGCAGCACCAGGAATTTCGATCCTGCGATAAGATTTCTCAACTCAACTCCTGTCCTGTGTCCCATAAATTCAACATGCTTCATTCTGTTTCCTGCAATCAGTTCTTCCTCCATAGGGCCAGTTCCTATTATCTTCAGGTTGTATACTCCTAAAGCAGATGCAGCCTCTAGAAGTGTCTTGATGCCCTTCTCTGAACTTAACCTACCAACATAACAATAATATGATTGATTTGTTTCTTGGATTTCAGCCTGGCCCGGAGCGTTAACAAAATTGTGGAGAACAGTAATTTTGTCCGAATTAAAGCCACCTTGGACCATCTTGTCCTTTAAAAATTTACTGGGTGAGATAAACCTGGCAGTCAAGTCATCAAGTTTCGAAGAATTCCAGTGTCTGGCCTCAAAATACGCAACAAGGCTGGCATAAAGATTATTTTTAATACATCGTTTCCTGATGACACTCCACTTCTTCTCAAGGCAAGCCTCACAAGGCTTGCCGTTGCTTAAAAACAAATAAGCTGGGCATACTAGCTTATAGTCATGCAAGGTCCACACTACAGGAATTTTCTTTTTTTGACAGATAAATGCGATTACTGGTGATAGTTGGGAGTGTATATTGTTTAAGTGAACCACATCAGGTCTAAAATCATCTAGTAACTGTGTGAACTTTCCCCTAACCTCTGATGCGCCAAAGGGTCTAACCAATAAAGATATCAGGCCTTTAAGGCTTCTCCTGTTAAAATCAATATGACTTGGAAAATAGCTTTCATATTTCGAAGTCAGGTTGGATGGATGATGCATTGAGAATAAAGCCACATCATTGCCCTTGGAAGCAAGCAGTTTCTCAAGTTCAATCGTATAGATGCAATCGCCCCCACGTGGGTAATAAAACTTATTTACAAGCAACACCCTCATAGCCAATGTATTCTGGAAAGAAAAAGTTGTGACAACATAAAAAACTATTTTCTGATAACGTTTTCATAACGAATCACTCCATTTTATGTCTTTCTGATTTTAACAAATTCCCATAAAGATTAATCAAAGACTGGTAATAGCGGTTTGAAGAATATTTATTTAGTGCATCAGCTGAAATTTTGCTTCTGTCAAAGCTACTATGATCCTCCCATATAGATTTAATCTTTAGCCTTAATTCATCTGCATTCTCCGCCGTAAACAGAATCCCATTGAAGCCAGGCTTGATCAACTCCGGGATTCCGCCAATGTCTGAACCTATAACTGGAGTGCCCAAACATAATGATTCCAGGATAATCAAAGGATTATTTTCAAACCAGTTTGATGGAACTATCATAAATTTTGAACCTGAAATTATTGTTCTTAATTCTTTGCCGGTTTTATATCCCAAAAATTCAACATTACTGTTTTTCCCGACAGCGATCAATTTATGTTCAAGAGGACCTGCACCAATTATTTTAAGTTTGTAATCTGGTAATTCTGCGGCAGCTTTTAACAATAGATCAACCCCCTTTTCCGGGCTTAATCTTCCGACATAACAGTAATATTCCTCTTTTGTGCCGGGATCAACTGTCAGGTTTTTCGAATTAACAAAATTGTTCAGGACTACTATCTTATCTTCAGTAAAGCCTCCCTTAATCATTTTTGTTTTTAAGAAAACACTGGGCGAAATAAAAAGGTCTGCTATCTTGGTTAACTTGTCAGGGTGCCAGAATCGCGCCTCAAAGTATGCAACCAGACTGGCCATTAGATTACGCTTAATACATTTCTTGCTTACTACGCTCCATTTTTTTTTATAGCATGCTTCACACGGTCTCCCCTCACTCATTAACAGATATGCCGGGCAGACCAATTTATAATCGTGAAGAGTCCAAACTACAGGAATCTTCTTCCTGTAACCCAGACTGGCAATAATGGGGGATAATTGAGAATGTATGTTATTAAGATGTATTATATCCGGTTTAAAATCATCCACTAGTTGATTGAAGCGCTTCCTGACCTCGAATGACCCAAAAGGCCGGATCAGGAGGTTAACAAGACTTTTTAGATTTCGTCTGTTAAAATCAACATGACTTGGGAAATAATCAGAATATTCAGAAGTCAGATTTGATGGGTGCTGCATTGAAAACACCGCCACCTCATGACCGTTATCCTTAAGAAGTTGCTCAAGTTCGATTGTATAGATACAATCACCTCCCCTGGGATAGTAGAATTTATTTGCCAGAAGAATTTTCATACAGAAGTTTTTTTATAAAATCACTAAATCCAAGGATTGTGGATGGTGGTTGTATATCAGTCTTGTTCTCTTTATGGAAATATCCGAATGTTCCCGAACCAAAATGTCCACCAGAGATTCTAAAATGTGTTTTGCTTTTTTCCATTAATTGTCCAAAAAAACTGAACTCAATCCCATTATCGGGAGGTAATTCCACCAAGACATCAGGTAACCTGTCTTGAAACTCTCCATGGTAAAAGTCTTCAGACTTCTCTATCATAATAGGTTTTGGAATTTCACCGGAGTTTAATGTGGATACAAGTTCGCGGAACGCAGCTTCTTTTGTTGGTTTATCAGCTTTTTTGACTTTTTCGCCAAAATTTAGTCCTACATAAGGTTTTTTACCCGAAAATAAATCATCAGTGTAGCAGACTGAATTAATTTTATCGATCATATAATCTGATTTCTTCAGTTTTCCAATCCCTTTAACCCTTTTAAGAGATGCGGCTATTTTATCTAATAACTTGAGCCGTGACAGGATTGAAATTACTATAGTTTTCAGTATTTGAATACGCCTGGAAGAGGCTGTCTCATACTCTTTCTTAAAAATCAATAGCCCGGCTTTTCTAAGGTACTCATTAAGGTTAATCAAGTTGAAAGGTCTTTGACTGAAACCATGGTCACTTATTAAGAGCACAATATCTTCGCCTTTCAGTCTCTTTATCAGAGAACCAATTCTATCATCAAAGTCCCTAAGCAGCCTCGGGATACAGTTCGAAAAATAATCATCTTCTTCGTACAGAGGGTCACTTCGGTCATAATACCTCCATGTATAATGCTGCAATCTGTCAAGTGTGGTGAAAGTCACAAACGCAAGATCAAATTGATCTTTTGCCAACTGATAATCAAATTCTTTCCACAACCTATCAGTGTCAGTGAAAATTTTCTCCATTTCAGCCTTTAAACTAACTAAATTGGAGATTGCACTGTATCCTCCCAAAACATCCGGATACAATGAATCGGTATTCTCGGGAAATATCGAATGATCACCTTCAATAAAGGCAGGCCCGCTTTCCATTATTCCGTTAATCTGCCAGGCGGGATAAGCCAAAAATGGATTAATAACAAGACACTTGAGGCCGCGATCTGAATAATGGTCCCAGAATGTTTTTCCTTTTAATACAAATCCATGTGTTGATCCAAAATCGTCAACACTCTCAACATAATCCTTTCCTCTTATAATTCCATGCTCAGCAGGATTCAGACCCGTAAATATGGTCGTCCATGCAGGAACCGAATCTGCAGGAAAAACGGACTCAATTGAACATAAAATTCCTTCTGCCCCAATCTTTCTAAAATTTGGCAAAGAATCGATATGTCGGTCGATTATATTCTTATCAAGGCCATCAATCCCTATTATCGTGACCATCTACGTTCAATATTTTTAATATCGTCTTAATTGCGTTATTGAAAGGGCCATTGTTATCGATAATATAACCGCTCCCCAGCTCTTTTATTATATCCCTGTATACTTTATCCCTTTCTTTCAGGTAAGTTAAACCAGGTATATCATTTTTCCGGCTTAAAGCTACTTCAGGCCTGACGGAAATAAAAAAGACTGCATCAAATTGATTGCAGATACGGATAAACTTTTTGTAGATCAATGTATCCGACAGGTCGCCGAAATTAACAGTCTGATCAGCTATAAAATCAATCACAAACCTGTCAATAATAACCGTATGTTTATCGATGGCTCTTATCTTCCTTAATACTGGGAGAATCTGGAATAGATAATCTATGGAAAAAAGTGTCAGCAAAGTGAATTTCACAATTTTGTTTCCTGACAATTTCTTTTTTCTCATCTGCCATTCATTGTATTCAGAAGCAGAAATCTTGTTATAATCACCATCATGTGAAATAGTTCTCTTTTTAAACCCTCTGACCAGGAATCTTGCTAATTTCGGAGAATATCGCGCCCATATTCTTTCAGAATCAATATTTAATTCCGCCAGATGTTCTTCGATCTGGGTAATCAGAGCAGTTTTCCCGGATCCATCAATACCTGTCAGATAAATAATCATTGGCTTCAAGATTAGTAACCAGATCCTTTAAGACGCTATTCCAGGAAAATTGAGATGCGATTCCCCGATTGGTACAGGGAGTTTTCAATATTTTGTCTGAATGAATCTTCAAATCACGAAAATCGTTTAAATAGACAAAACAACCGGTCTGCTTAAAATGATCTGGCAAACTACCAAAAGGAGTTGTGATTACAGGAAGGTTGCAGGCCATTGCTTCAAGGACAGAAAGTGGAAATTCAATGGCTGAGTGATCATTCTTAACAGGAAAAATATAAACATCAGATAATTGATACAGTTCTTCGATATTTTCAATATAGGTATCCCGTATATCAATCCCACTTTTTATTAAATCATCCCTTAATGTAACTTCCACGTTAGTGCTGGTACTTCCGACAATTAGAACATAGTTATGGTTCTCAACAAGGGCTTTCATTGATTCTATATTTCTTCCCTTATTCAGATGACCTATGTGCAAAAAGACTCTGTCATTCAGATTAATTCCATATTTGCTTCTCAACTTTACCTTAATCTCTGCTGATACAGGTTTAAACCGGTCCAGATCTACCCCAGTCTTGCAGAAAACTGGATCTATTCTAAGTAATTTAAAGTAATTGAAATCACGTCGAGAGAAGACAACAACCCGAGATGGTCTGAGCAGTTTTATTAGAACTTTCCCAAAAAATCCATGCTTTCTGCGTTGAAGGTTTATTAATATCGCTCTTTCCTGCTTTGCAGTTAACTTTAATAGGTACAATCTGATAAAACTAGCCAAAGTGCCTGAAGCAAGTGGTGAATAGACTATCAATTGAGGAGCATAATTTCTAATCTCGCCATAAAACTTCAGTGATTTAAAAGACCTTCGCGATACATGTTTTGAAGTAACTAATTGATTATCTGCCTTACTTGCATAAAATTTGAAATCCGAAAAATGATTTTCAATGAAGTCGACAAATGCATAGTTGAATTTTTTCATTCCTTCATCAATGGGAAATGACAAATCTTCTGTGATGAATACTATTCTTTGATTATACATTGAATGCTCGATCATATTGGCACTACTTGCAAGGCTTATAAACTCATGTTCTGTTTAAACAGTTTTGTAAAGATCAACAAATTCTTTACCCATTCTTTCAATAGAAAA
>DAINAR010000091.1:0-7720 GCA_036733345.1 Deltaproteobacteria bacterium
ACTTCGTATCGGCGTCTATGAGAACGCACCAAAAATTTTCATTTCGGAATCAGGCAAACCTGCGGGCATTTTTATCGATATCATAGAGAATATTGCTGAAAGAGAGGGATGGCTTTTGCGCTATGTGCCAGGTTCCTGGAGAGAAGGTCTGGACAGGCTGGCAAAAGGAGAAATCGATCTCATGCCTGATGTGGCATATACTGCTGAGCGCGGAAAGATATTCTCTTATCATAAGGTTCCGGTTCTTTCTTCCTGGTTTCAGGTGTATGCCCAAAAAGGCAGCGGAATAAGATCAATATTGGATTTAGCCGGTAAGCGGATTGCCGTTCTGGAACGTTCTGTTCAAGAGGAAGCCTTTTTAAAGCTTGCAGCAGGCTTTGAATTGAACGCGACCCTAATTGCCTTGCAGGATTACAAAAAGATTTTCGAAATGGTAGCAAGCGGAGAAGCAGATGCCGCCATCACCAACCGATTTTACGGAATAATGCATGCAAAAATGTTTGGCCTTGAAGATACTTCAGTGATTTTTCATCCGAGCAACCTGTTTTTCGCCTCATTCAAAAATGCGTCCAAACAATTATTGGACACCATTGACAAACATCTCCTTGATTTAAAAAATGATCCTCAATCGGCCTACTATGCGTCCTTGAAACGATGGATTTCCGGAGATGTCCGTTTCAAATTGCCGACATGGGTTGTGACTCTCGGATTAATTTCAGGGGTTGTTCTGCTTATGAGCCTGGCTGGAACATTAATTTTGAAGCATCAAGTGAATGTGCGTACCAGACAATTAAGGGAAATCAATAATGATATGGAACAGCGTATAGTTGAGCGGACTGCTGAACTGGCTGCGGCAACTGAAGAGGCCAAGGCAGCGGATCAAATCAAATCAGCCTTTCTTGCCACCATGTCTCACGAATTGCGTACTCCCCTCAACTCTATCATCGGATTTACTGGCATAATACTCCAGGGGCTGGCAGGCCCACTTAACGAAGAGCAGAACAAACAGATGACCATGGTTCAAGGCAGCGCACGACATCTTCTTGCCCTTATCAATGATGTGCTGGATATTTCAAAGATCGAGGCAGGTGAGTTGTCACTTTCCATTGAATCTTTTGATTTGAAGACATCCATCGAGAAAATGGTCAAAATTGTTTCGCCATTGGCCGAAAAGAAGGGGCTGGATATAAAACTTGATATTGCGGATGATGTCAAAGAAGCGACTGCCGATCAACGTCGTCTGGAACAGGTTGTCCTTAACCTGATCAATAATGCCGTAAAATTCACGGAAAAAGGGCATATTCATATTTCATGTAGAGTTGAAAACGAACAGTATGTCCTGTCGGTTGCAGACACCGGTATTGGCATAAAATCGGAGGAAATACCGGGTCTGTTCCAGCCGTTTCATCAGATAGACAGCGGACTTACACGCAAACACGAAGGTACAGGCCTGGGACTGTCCATATGTAAAAAACTGCTGGACATGATGGGAGGAAATATCGAAGTTCAAAGCCAGTGGGGACTGGGCAGTACCTTCACCATACGCTTTTCGAGATAGACAGGAGGTTATTTATGAGTGCCGTAAGCAATACTCTGTTGATCATTGAAGACAACCAGCAGAATTTTTATCTGATGCGTTTTATGCTTGAAAAGAACGGTTTCAAGGTCATAGGGGCGGAAAATGGAAAAGATGGTATCAAACTGGCATTAGAGCAAAGGCCTCGGGCCATACTTCTCGATATTCAGCTTCCTGAAATGGACGGTTATGCAGTTGCTGCGGAATTAAAAAAACACAATGCCCTTGAGGGTGTACCGATAATTGCAGTTACCTCTTATGCCATGGTCGGGGACCGGGAACGGATACTGGCGGCTGGTGCAACAGGTTATATCGAAAAACCCATAAACCCGGAAACCTTTGTTGAGGAGATCCGGAATTACATGTGTGAGAAAGGATTGGAAGCACGATAAAGATTCTCGTCGTTGATGATAAAGAAGAAAACCGTTATATGTTAACAACCCTTCTCAAGGGAAACGGGTACGAGGTCGAAGCGGTTACAAACAGAGCAACGGGACTTGAAAGGGTCAAAACCGGAGGATTTGATCTAATAATAAGCGATATCCTCATGCCGGTTATGGACGGCTTTCAGTTATGTCAGAAAGTTAGGGCAGACGAGGCATTGAAACATATCCCATTCATTATTTACACCGCTACCTACACAGGCCAAAAGGATAAGGAGCTTGCCATCAAAATAGGGGCAGACAGGTTTATTCTTAAGCCCTGCGAGCCGGATGATTTTATGGAGGCGGTTAAGGAAGTTACCTCAACTGCCGGTGACCGTAAAACATTATCAACAGAAGATCATCCGCAGGAAGAAGAAATCCTCAAGCTTTATAACGAGAGGCTGGTGAGAAAACTTGAGCAGAAAATGCTGCAATTGGAAGAGGAAGTCAAGGCCAGGAAAGAGGCTGAAGAAACCCTTAAGTTAAGCAATACAAAGCTGCAACTGGCCCTTTCATCCTCAAATATCGGTTTATGGGACTTGAATAATCAAACTGGAAAAGTCTGGTTTTCTCCTGAATGGAAAGGCCGGATCGGCTATGAAGACCATGCCAATCCAGTCATTTATGACGAATGGGTGAATCGGCTGCATCCAGGGGACAGATTGCATTATCTGGCCGAGTTTGATGCATATCTGCAAGGAAAATGTCTCCTGAGACGAAAAAGATTTCAGTCACCCGTTGATTTGGAAGGCAGGGAAACGATACTGCTCGTGGAAGACAATGAACAGGTCAGAAATATTTGCTTTTACCATTAAAATTCTGACTATCAGGGTAAGGAGATCTCTGGACAAACAACCAATTAAGACACACGATGGGAGTGAGGAGGCAAGTAAATAACAATTTTGATGTACGTGCTATATGGGTAAGGAAATGGATGATTTTGGAATTGAAAGACGAACTCAATGGGGTCGACTTTTTCTACTGGTAGGGGTCGGAATTGTAGCTGCTTTTCAGATTGGCAAGGCACCTCCGGTACTTTCAATGCTGAGAAAAGAGCTCGGTTTGACCCTTGTTCTGGCCGGTTGGGTGCTTTCAGCATTTAATATCATGGGTACTCTTATTGCTCCCGTAGCAGGAGCTATTGCTGATTGGCTTGGACATAGACTCCTGGTCATTTTCGGGCTTGGGTGTATGGCAGTCAGCAGTGCCATCGGATCGTTTTCTCAAGGCCCTTCTCTGCTTCTTGTAACACGTTTTTTTGAAGGTCTGGGGTACACCTTTATGGTTGTATCCGTTCCAGGTTTGATTCTTAGAGTTGTTAACCAGAGGGATTCGAGAGTAGCATTTGGTTTCTGGGGCAGTTTTATGCCTGCAGGAGGGGCAATGATGATGATTCTCGCCCCCCTTTTAATTTCTGTTTTCGGATGGCGCGGTATGTGGCTGATTAATGGAGTCCTTTTGTTTGCATTTATAATTTGGGTTGCATATGCCACACGGGATCTGAGCGTTAGGAAAAATAAAGACAGGTTTTCTCTTCAAAGACTTTTAATTAATATCTGGCTTACCGTAAAGACGCCAGGACCAATTTTGCTTGCCCTCTGTTTCGGAACATATGGATTCCAGTTGCTTGTTGTTATGGGATTTCTGCCAACCTTGCTCATCGAGCAGCAGGGTATGAATCAGGGGGTTGCATCTGTATTGACTGCGATTGCTTTGTCCGTCAGCGTCCCGGGCAACCTGCTGGGTGGATGGCTGCTGCAGCGTGGAATAAAGAGGTGGATACTGATAGCTGTTGCAAGCGTGACAATGGGTATTTGTTCCTTTGGCATTTTTTCAGGAAGCGTTAATATCTTAATTCGGTATATGGCCAGTATTGTATTCATGGGAATCAGCGGAATGCTCCCGACAGCAGTTATTTTTGGCGCTGTTGCACATGCGCCGTCAAGGGAACTGGTGGCTACAAGTAATGGAATCCTGATCCAGGGTGCACAATTCGGACTTCTCACTGGACCGCCCATAGTGGCTGCAGCAGTTTCCCACAGCGGGGACTGGGGGATTGCTCCATGGGTTCTGGCTATCGTAGCGCTGATCGGAGTAGGATTGTCATTATGTCTGCGTCCCCTTGAAATACAAATTGATATGCTGAGAAAAGGTAATATAAAATAGGTACAATTTAAGTATAATGGAAATTTAAATAATAAAATAATGATAATTGGTGAAGAGTTAGAGAGGAGAACAGCTTAATTAAAAGTAAGGGATGCTCCTTTAAAATTAAAGGGCATCCCTTACGCAAATCCGAGAAAATGCTATGTAATGCTTTTTTTATCCCAGCCGGCTGATCTGAATTTTCTGCCTTCTCTTGAGATTACAAGACATTCGGTATCAGAAAGGGAATTTATAAAACTGGTCGAACTGGGAGGATCCATAACAAACAGACTCGTTGAAAGTGCATCGGCAGCCATGGTTGTTTTGGCCAATACTGATACGCTAGAGTTCAGATTTGATGAAAGCCCTGTTTCGGGGTTTACGATATGGTGAAACATCTTTTCTCTGTCGAAAAAGACCTCATAATTTCCTGATGTTGCAACTGCCCCGTCTGTCAGATGAATAATTCCTGGATATTTTGCTTTTTTCTGAGGGTCCTGTATAGCTATTGTCCAGGGTTTTCTATCTTTTCCGGAGCCCATCGCCCTGATATCACCTCCAGCATTTATAAGGTGATTTTTAATTCCATGTTTGGAAAGGACTTCTGATGCCCTGTCTACAATATAGCCCTTTGCAATACCATCAAGTGTTATTCCCATGCCGGGCATTTTAAAGCGGATCATATGGTTTTTGATTTCTATTTTATCGGAACCAATAAGTGCAATCGCCTCTTCTAATCTCCTGTGAGGTGGAGGCATAAATTTTCCATTGTTAAAATTTTCCCTGAAAAGATCAACAACCGGTTTTACGGATATGTCAAATGATCCCCTGCTAAGTCTGTAAAATTGTAATGCTCCGCTGACGACATTGGAAATATCAGGGGGAGCGTCGGCAAGAAGACCTTCTTTGTTGAGCTGGGCTATGGCAGTAGCGCTGTCAAAACGATTCATCAACAGCGTTAGCCGTTCTATTTCCTCGAAGGCATGTCCTATTGCTTCTTCGCCTTTTGCTTTTGAAGGGCAGATAAGTGTCATGGAAACAAATGTTCCCATTGCCAATCTGGTTTTGGAAACTTTATAAGTATCTTTATTAAATTTGACTGCCTCGGCTAGAGGGGGGAGGATACCGACAGAGGTCAGACCAAGACCGAGCAGTCCTGAGATCTTTAAAAACGACCGACGATCCATACTCCATTTTTCCTGATTTTCTAAGGTGTTTTTAACCATTGTATTTTATCTCCTGATCACTAAATATTTGTAACCGGGTTGCAACAAGTTACGCTGTTTCAATTTGCTTAAATAGCTGTCTTGCTTTAATAATATCTTTACCGATTTGATCTGAAAGTTCTTTTACCGTTTTAAAGGTTTTTTCATCCCTGAGCCGTTCAATAAAATTTATCCTGATAGTCTTTCCAAGCAGGCTTTGGGAAAAATCCAGAATATGTGTTTCAACTGAAAACGGACCATCACCGAACGTTGGATCATATCCGATATTGGTCAGTCCGTTGTATATTTGATCATCTATCAAGACTCTTACTGCATATACACCGACCTTTGGTGTCAATTCATCAACGAGCTGCAGATTGGCGGTTGGAAAACCTAATAACCTCCCACCCCTGTTTTTGCCTGAAACAACTGTTCCGCATATCTGGTAATTTCTACCTAAAAGATTTTTTGCCTCGGACAAACTTCCTTTCTGAACCAGTTCTCGAATTGTTGTGCTTGATATTATGGTATTCCCTTTAAGCACAGGTTCAACTACCTCGACAGAAAAACCTAATTGCTTGCCCATTTTCTTTAGAAGGCTGATATTGCCTTCGCGATTATGCCCAAAGGTATAATCATATCCGACTACTGCCACTTTCATACCAATTTTGTCAACCAGTATATTACGGACGAAATCATGGGCTGATATTTCAGCGAATTCCTTTGTAAAAGGGATGCATACTGTAATATCAATTCCAGCTTCATCAATCAACCTCAATTTTTGCTGAGTGGGGGTAATCAGGGGTGGCCCGTTACCTGTCTTCATAATTTTAACAGGATGGGGATCGAAGGTAATAACGACTGATTTGCCGCTTATTAAGCTTGCTCTTTCTTTTACCTTATCAAATAGAGCCAAGTGGCCCTTGTGGACGCCATCGAAGTTGCCTATAGTTACCACACTTTTTATTAAAGGACTTTTAAGCTCTTCCAAGTCTGATGTTATTGTCATTTAAAATATTTATTCCTCAAAATAAAAAACCGAAAAGGTATCCGGTGAATCAATTTCTGTGTGAAATTAAAAAGCCTTTGACATGAATCTTGGTATGCTATAATATCAAAAAAAAATTTTCAAGCCTATTTTAAAGCCGAAGTGGCGGAACTGGTAGACGCGCTAGGTTCAGGGTCTAGTAGGTGTATGCCTGTGGGGGTTCAAGTCCCCCCTTCGGCACCAGGCAGATCATAGCTGTATATATCCCATAATAAAGCCGGCCGGGCCAAGTGCTCTTTTTTGGTTTTTAAGAGATAAAAATTTTAGTATTCTTTCATTAAATTTTTAATGGTTTGTTGAAAAGAAAAATAGAGGGGCATGCTTTCAAGCAATCGGCAACGAGACTGTTTATACGGCGTGCCTTTTTTTGATTAAGCAGGGAATGCCACTAACTTATTAGCATTTATAATATGATATAAGAATGGAGTCCTTTATAAACCTGTAAGTAGAATCTGGTTTACGAATTTGATATAATTCCGCATCGATTATTGATGAAAATTTGAACGATTATTGAGATATTTTATTATGACTAAGCACAAACTGATAGAAATCCTTAAAAAACTTCTTCAGACGGATACCGAATTAAATTTTCTGGTACAATTGTCAGAGGAGGATCTTCAGACTTTGGTAGCATGCGTCAGGAGCAGTCTGGATAATAAAGAATAAAATACAAGTGTTAACTTAGCCTGTCTGAAAAGTGTATTTGCATGTTTAAGTTTCTTTTAAGGTTAAAACTGAAATCATGAAACTGTTCTTTCATGAATTAGCTTGCCATTTATGCACTTGTATCTTTAATTTTGCCTTATAATCATTTCCACAAATAGTCTGATTTTCCTCCGATTGCTTTGTTTAGTATTTAGCACATGTTATATTTTATTCGGCGCCTAAGACTTTAGGCCACTGAATAATTCCTGTTCCATCTATTTGTATAATGCAAATTGATGGGCTTATAAGATTATCAAAAGTTCTATTAGCATTTAACCTCATATTTTTCTATTGACGTTCAGCTATTATGTAGCTACTTTATAGCTAAAATATTCCTAATTAAAACACATGATACCTTAATTAAACAATTCATTAATGGTCTGTTTCGCTATAATATTACTCCGGTGATTAAAAGCATCAATCGTCATGCCGGACTTGATAAGCCTGCCCCAGGCCACGATCCGGGGGCACCCAGACGAATGCATTGTGGATTCCGGCTGGAGAGGTTTTATAGTAATTCATTTTTTGTCCCAGCCAGGGGCTGGTAACCCCGCCACAAAGACTGGCGGGTAAACCCTCCACAAACACTGGCGGGTAAACCCTCCACAAACACTGG
>DAINAR010000092.1:0-7555 GCA_036733345.1 Deltaproteobacteria bacterium
CAATCTGCAGCCTGCAGGAAAATAAAAACCCTCTTGAATTAATGGATCTTCCAGATCCCGAACCTGAAGAAAATGAAGTGCTTGTGAAGGTTTCTGCATGCGGGGTTTGCCACACCGAGCTGGATGAGATTGAGGGCAGAACTCCACCACCCAGTCTTCCTGTTGTGCCTGGCCATGAAGTTGTTGGGATAGTGGAAGATGCCGGCAAACACGCAAAGAAGTTTAAGAAAGGTGACCGGGTTGGTATCGGCTGGATTCATTCTGCTTGCGGAGAATGCAAATTCTGTCTTAGAGGGAATGAAAACCTCTGTGAAAACTTCGCTGCCACAGGCAGGGACGCAAATGGAGGTTATGCTGAATATATTACAGTGCCTGAGGATTCCGCCTTCATAATACCTGAAGAATTTTCGGATCCCGAGGCAGCTCCTCTTTTGTGTGCCGGATCGATTGGCTATAGGTCATTGAGTCTGACTCAGATGAAGAATGGCCAAAATCTGGGACTTACAGGATTCGGGGCATCAGCTCATCTTGTATTGAAGATGGCCCGGCATAAATATCCGGATTCAAGGATATTCGTCTTTGCAAGAAGCAAAAAGGAAAGAGATTTTGCTGTAGAGCTCGGTGCTGTATGGGCAGGAGACACAGAAGAAGAATCTCCTGAAAAACTTCACTGTATAATTGATACAACGCCAGTGTGGAAACCTATCCTTGAGGGTCTAAAAAATCTGGAAGGAGGAGGAAGACTGGTAATAAATGCAATACGCAAAGAAGACATCGATAAGAACTATCTTTTAAAAATGGATTACCCTTCCCATCTCTGGCTTGAAAAAGAGATAAAAAGTGTCGCCAATGTGACGAGAAAAGATATCAGCGAATTTCTAATTCTTGCATCGAAGATTGCCATCAGACCTGAAATCGAAGAATTCAGCCTCGCAGATGCCAACAAAGCACTTATTGAACTGAAAGAAAGAAAAATACGGGGAGCAAAGGTCCTCAAGATGTATTAAATAACGATATCAAATTATTGCGGGTTTGAAAATATGGATTCCTTGACTACAAAAAAAACAATCAGGCTTTTCTTCAATAATGGCAAAGTTGAGCAATTTGAAGACGAACTTGTTGAAGAATTAAAACTTCATATTCATATTGATGATGAGGAATATGCTGATGTAATTGTATCTTCTTCACTTCTCGAAGAATTTGTACTGGGCTTTTTATTTACTCGAGGCATGATAAATAAATATGATGATATAAACACATTGGAGATCGGCAATGGCCTTGTCTCTATTAAAAGAAAACAGCCATCGGACAAGTCGCTTCCTGTTTCATCCCTTATCGAATCAACGGGCAGCAGCAATATTGACACAAAAGAATTATTCAACCTCGTTCCAGGTTATCTAGAATCAGATTTTAAAATAAAGTCTAAGGTCTTGTTTCGAGGCGTCAACCTGCTTTCAGAAATGCCTGTATACAGAAAGACCGGAGGCACACACTGTGCTATTCTAATGTCCTCTGACGGTGATCCCATTGTTTCAGCTGAAGACATTGGCAGGCATAATGCAGTGGACAAATGCATCGGTGGTGGTTTAAAAGGGAATGCAGATTTTGGAAAATGCTGGATAGCCGTATCAGGACGCCTGCCTTCCGACATGGTTTTCAAGGCGGCTATTTCAGGCATACCTTTAGTTGCTTCTGTCTCAGCCGCAACGTCCGGGGGTGTAGAGATGGCCGAAAAGGCCGGCATAACCCTGGTGGGATTTACCAGAGGAAACAAATTCAACTGCTATTGCCACTGTGAAAAAATTGTTTAGGGAGAAGCAGAAAGGAACGAGGTAGGTGTATAGAGCAATACACGGTAAAGAGGACCTGTAGTTTATCCGTCAATATTTGTGGGAGGAAAATAATACCGTGACACATGATGTTTTGATATTAGGTAAATAAAAAAGGAGGTTTACTTGGAATGATAAGAGCAAAATTATGGTTTCGGTGTGCCGCTATGCACGATCCTGTTACACCTGTCATTGTTAAACCGGCGGTGATAAGCTGGGATGCAAAAAAAAGAGATGTTGAGCTCACAATTGAACGTGCATTCAAGGGGGATGAATTAGTCTTAAGAATGCAGGGATGGGTCACAGTAGATGTAAAAGAGGTAATTGAGACAATAAAAAAATACGGCCATCTCAAGGTTCTGGATGAAAGGGATCTTGTTGTAGAGGTCGAAAATGAAGGTGACTATGGAAAATTGAACGATGAGCTTCTCGAAAGATTTGGAGATCAGTTGAACCTGGAAACAGCATAATCAGATAACAGTACCAATCCCGTAAATCAAAGAATCCTTTGGTTCATGCATCTGGTTTGCAGCAGCAATCATGCGCTCCCTGTCTACAGGTTTGATATTTTTGATAATCCATTCGCGCATTTTTTTCCCAGCCGGCAAGGATTGTTTGTAGCTCATAAAATCAAGTTTAATATCCAATGCATCCGCAACTTGAGCTGCAATAACAGGCCATATCTCGCCTATATCTCCAACAATGGGAAGGCTTCCAGGGAGCCTGGCAAAACCGGACATCTCCATTCGAAAGGGAATATGCATTAATTTTGTCTTTGGCAAACCCTTTGCAACCGCATCTGTAACTATCCCGGATTTACGTTCCCTTAACCAGGCCCTTTCCAGATTAGGATCCAGGTCAATTCTGACTATCTTCTTTTCCGCAAGAGAATATGTCCAGCCTCCTTCCCAATCGTTCCATATGCCATGTCCGGTGAATAGTTCAAAAGGACCGTCGTGGATCTCCTGAGACAATGCAAGCGCTGATTCAATAATTACATCCGCACTGTCAATTAGATCTGCAATCTGCCGGCAGCGCTCGGAAATCGGGAGAGAATCTCCAATGCTTAAGCCAACCTGACCACCTCCGACCAGCTGTGGCACGGTCACTATAACTGGCTTATCATATTCAGCCCCTGCTCCTATCATAGTATATGGGTCAGCGCCATAACCGACCATTTTTTCAAATGGAACCCCACATCGTCTTGCCAGATCAAGAGCATCAAGAGCCAGCTTTTCAGTACGAAGACCTGTAGGGTAGGCCATATTTCCGGCGACTTTGATTATTATGTTTCCTTTTGCCCGTTTCATCCTCCGGTAAAGGCTAAGATCTATACGGGCTTCTTTCTGATATTGCCTTAGTAAATCCTCAGAAAGTATACTTACCTCAAATTGCCCATCCATCGGGAGCTTTTGCGGATCCATTCCAAAGGCAACACCATCAATTCTTTTCACCTTTTCCAGTGTGCCGCCCATCTCGTGGTTGATAACTGCTGAACTGGTTGAAACGCCGTCAATAACGTCCTTTCGCATCAATTCCGCGATTAGCGTTGAAACGCCCTCATGGATATTTGGACCACTGCCGACAACGGCGACAACTTTCTTCCCTCTCTCTTTCGCATCAACGATTAGTCTTACAGCCTGCTTTACCCTGTTTTTAACTTTTGGCATCAAGCTGTTGGAAATGCTGTCAATTGCCTTCCTGTCGATACTCATAAAATCGCCCTTTCTTTAAAATAAGGTTAAACAATCAATTTTTTTACTGCCTTGGCATGCCTTTCTGCTGCCCCGATATTTATAAGGATCTCCTCACGTGCCTGCCTGCCCCTGGCCTTTAACTCTTCCGGATGATCAAGAAACCAGAGAGCCTTTTCAGCCAGCATTTCCGGACTTGTTACAAGAACTCCTGCTCCTGCCCTCTCCAAAAGAAGCCTGGCCTCTGAAAAATCCTCCATTGAAGGCCCGTAGAAAACCATTTTTCCCCATACTGCAGGCTCAAGAGGATTTTGGCCTCCAAGCGGCACCAGGCTGGCGCCGCAAAATATTATTGTGCCGATGCTGTAAATTTTAAAAAGCTCTCCGAAGGTGTCAATTATAAGAATATTCTCTTTACGTCTTTCTCTGCCATCCTGTAAGGAGGTTCGCATTTGGAAGTTATATCCTCTTGATTTTATAAGAGATCCAATGTCAGGCGTCCTCTCAATATGCCTTGGAGCAATTATCAGAATTGTATCCTTAAAACTCTCAAGTATTATCTCATACGCTTCCAGGATTAGCTCTTCCTCGCCAGTACGAGTGCTCCCGGCTACAAAAACACATTGTGACTCATCAATATTCAATGACTTTCTAATTTCTTTCTCAAATAGATGGTCTGTATCTGTTCCCAAAAGATCATATTTGGCATTACCATTTATTTCAACTTTCAAAGGATCAGCACCTATAGCTTTTATGCGTTCAGCATCTATTTCACTTATCATGCTGAAGATATCAATATTTTTCAGCACTTCACAAAAAAACCGGCGCATCCTGATGTAGTTTCCAATGGATCTGGGAGATATTCGCCCATTTATCAAAGCAGTTTTGATACCCATTCTGCGTGCCTCAAATAACCATGCAGGCCAAATCTCCGTTTCAAGAAAAATAATGACATCGGGTTTTACGTCTTTAAGAACCTTGCGTATTATTAGAACAAAATCAATGGGTGCAAAGATAACTGGAATGTTTTCACTGAAAAGTTCTTCTGCAATTTTACGTCCATGAGGTGTATTTGTTGAGAGAATAAAAGAGCATCCGGAAATCATGCTTCTTATAGCCTTGACTACGGAGGCAGCAACTCTTACCTCCCCAATAGATGCCGCATGGATCCAGATTCGTGGAAAACCTGAAAGTCTTCGAGTAATGACTGGCGGAATAAATCCTAACCGTTCATTTAAATGAGGTCTGTATAGACCAGCTATTCGAGTATAGGCCCAGGCTGCCGGAAAAAGAATTAAAAAAAGGCCAAAGGAAAGGAATACATACAGCCGGTAAAATATATTCATTGTCATTTTCTGCTTTCATCAGCTACAAAGATAATTAGATCTTTAAAAAATACCACGGATAAGTTAATATAAATAATTTTAAATTACAATTCCATTCTGCTGGTATAAATGTTGCTAACCTGTTTTTAAAAATAGCCTTGAAACTGTCGAAAGACAGATGATGCATAGCTGTTGAACAAGGAATTGTTTATCCTTGCGTAATTCGTACTATAAAATTAATGTCAACTTCTAAACAGTATTTTTGTGAGTGGGATGCCATTCTTTATATTCTGGGGCTTCGGCTGATTATTTGAATGGATCTCCGGTCTGCAGTATGAAAATTATTTATCACAATAATTATCTGCTTCATTTTAGAATTTCTAATTCAACCCTGGAGAAATACGAAAGATGAAATTTAAGAAAAATATCCTATGTATCGGTGCAGGGTATGTCGGCGGCCCTACCATGGCAATGATTGCATGGAAATGTCCGCACTACAAGGTAACAGTAGTAGATATAAATCCTTCAAAAATTGTCCAGTGGAATTCCGATGATATACCCATCTATGAACCTGGGCTTTTAGAAATTGTAAAAGCTGTAAGAGGTAAAAACCTGTTTTTCAGCGCAGACATAGATAAGGGAATAAGGGAATCCGAAATTATTTTCGTCAGCGTAAATACGCCTACCAAGACATTCGGTGCCGGAGCAGGCATGGCCGCCGATCTTCAATATTGGGAAAAGACAGCCAGGCAGATAAGAAACAGCGCTGAATCTCCCAAAATAATTGTCGAAAAAAGTACGCTTCCGGTCAAAACTGCCCTGGCAATGGAAAGAATCCTGACATCGACCGACACCGGCATTGCCTTTGACATCCTTTCAAACCCTGAATTTCTGGCCGAAGGAAACGCCGTCAATGACCTGGAAAATCCTGATCGTGTGCTGATCGGATCTCGCGAGACACCGGGCGGGTTGAAGGCAAGGGAGGCACTGGTTGAAATATATACCCATTGGGTTCCAGGGGAACGGATTATAACATCAGACATATGGAGTACGGAACTTTCCAAGCTTGTTTCGAATGCCTTTCTAGCGCAAAGAATCTCATCAATAAACTCTATTTCGGCTCTTTGCGAGAAGACAGAGGCTGATGTTGTACAGGTTGCAAGGGCCGTAGGAACAGATAGTCGTTTAGGCAGTAGTTTTTTAAATGCAAGTATCGGCTTCGGAGGTTCCTGCTTTAAGAAGGATATCCTGAACCTTGTCTATCTTTGTCGCTATTACGGCCTTAACGAGGTAGCTGATTACTGGGAAGGCGTGGTCAGAATAAATGAATATCAGAAGGAACGCTTTGTGCTTAACATGTTGAACACAATGTTCAATACTCTGGCAGGCAAAAAAATCTGTCTATTCGGATTCGCATTTAAGGCTAATACTGGCGATACCAGAGAAAGCCCTGCAATATATGTTGCAAGGAGACTGGTAGAAGAGAAAGCGGAACTGGTAATTTCAGACCCCAAGGCATTGACTAATGCAGAAATAGATCTGAGTGATATCAAAGATAAAATATCTTTTATTGAAGATCCGTATAAAGCCGCAGAGGGATGTGATGCCATTGCAGTTATGACCGAATGGGATTTATACGCCGGGCTTGATTTTGAAAGGATTTACAGTTCAATGAACAAGCCGTGTTTTGTTTTTGACGGAAGAAATATACTTGATCATGAAAGGCTCTTTAAAACAGGTTTTAATGTATTTCCAACAGGTAAATCATCCTTGAAGCATTTTTGACCTGATGAAACAGCATTACAAAGAGGAAGTTTTGATGTACTCTTCTAATCAGAAACGAATACTGGTTACCGGTGGTGCGGGATTTCTTGGCTCTCATCTCTGTGATCGTTTGGTCGCCGAGGGCCACGACGTCATATGCCTTGATAATTTTTTTACAGGGGAAAAAAGGAATATTACCCATCTTCTTGGCAAACCCAATTTTGAGCTTCTTCGTCATGATCTGGTACAGCCCATTTTTCTTGAAGTTGATGAGATTTATAACCTTGCCTGTCCTGCCTCTCCTATCCACTATCAGTACAATCCTGTCAAGACAATCAAGACAAGCGTCATGGGAGCCATAAATATGCTTGGTCTTGCCAAAAGAGTAAAGGCCAGGATATTGCAGGCTTCAACAAGTGAGATATACGGCAATCCGATTGTTCATCCTCAAAAGGAAGATTACTGGGGCAATGTCAACACAATAGGGCCAAGGTCCTGCTATGATGAAGGCAAACGCTGTGCGGAAACCCTTTTTTTTGATTATCACAGGCAGAACAATGTAAAAATTAAAGTAGCACGTATTTTTAATACATACGGCCCAAATATGCATCCTGATGACGGAAGAGTTGTAAGCAATTTTATTGTCCAGGCTATAAAAAATCAGGATATTACTGTTTTTGGGGATGGAACTCAAACCCGCTCTTTCTGTTATGTGGATGATTTGATAGATGGGATGATCAGAATGATGAACAGCCCTGATGAATTCACAGGGCCTGTTAATCTTGGGAACCCTGTTGAGTTCAGCATGTTGGATCTGGCAAAGCTCATTATAAGCCTCGCTGACAGCAAATCAGGTATAGTCTTTAAATCATTGCCTGTTGATGACCCGCTCCAGCGTCAGCCTGACATAACTCTTGCAATACAGCGCCTTGGCTGGCATCCA
>DAINAR010000093.1:0-5698 GCA_036733345.1 Deltaproteobacteria bacterium
GCGCCTTCAAGTACTGAATCAGAGCACTAAAGGTAAGCAGTACCATGTACACCACAAGTATGCTGCCGATGGTGATCTCTATGCCGGCGCCTTCGGCGAAGTTGCGTATGGCAAGCGCGATGCCGTCAGGCTCTCCTTCCGTGCCTATGCTCAGCAGCTGCAGCAGAGGGATAAGCAATACAATAGAAAAACCCCCGGTCACCCCCTGCAATAATGTCAGCATGAGGATCAGCAGGAGTTTCCAGGGCTGGTGCCCGCGAAGAAGGGAGAAAGTTTTAACTATAAAGCCAACTTTGTTCATTCATGTTTAAGAACGACCCCAAGTTTCACCATCTCATCGATCACCTCGGTGACCTCGGACTGGCATTGTTCGGCATCTACTTCGTACTCTTCCATCAGCCTACTACACAGTTCATCAATAGTCAGAGGCACCTCAATAAGATCCCAGATCCGGGTTGCTACAGGATTAAGTGAGAAGTATTTGCCCTTATCAATATCCATCATCACCACTTCATCCTGCAAACGACCGGAGATGGTATTTTCATTTCGTACGTAAGTAGTCTTGAAGTCAATTTTTTCTGGAGCCATTTTGATTTGAATTAATTTAAAATATCACTGATCTGTAAAAGTAATCTGTAAAAATCAGATTTCTCAAATTATTAAACAAGATTGGAGATGGGAAAGCTTTGTACTCCAGCAGAAAATTTGAAAACTTAAAATTTGAAGATTTTAGGTCTTCAAAGAATAATAATGTGCTGCCCTGAAGAATATACGGTATCATAAATGATATAAACCTGTCAAATCTATGTGCATGATGTTTTATCAACTTGAATCTATTATTTTTATCTCAACAATATTTTTATAAGCATTAACTAATGCTGCTAAAAAAATTAATCAGACTGTACAATTCACTGCCTTTTTTTGGCCCTTTTCTTTCTTGTGTCGATAAACAACACCGGCTGTTGTATTCAAAAGTCTATTTCTGCTCGACCTATAAAATGCCCCTCTTATTAAGGGTTATTTTATATCCTGTATTATATGTAATGTGGCTAATTAAGGGAGCCTACCTGGTCATTCGTAATTTTTATCATAATTCAAATGATACAAGGTGCAATTATAATGTAAGCAACCTGAAACAGCTTAAAAACTTACTATTCTTTACATTTATCTTCAATATAAATCCGGAAAGGTACTATACGCTGAGGCTCTTTAAGAAGAATTTTTCTAGAAATGAGCCTTTCATGTCAAACTCACATCTGACACCTATTCTCAGGTTTATTTCAAGATCGGGATCTGTTCTGGCGATAAATGACAAATTTGAATTTTGGAAGAAATTAAAGGACAACACTATAAGAATCCCTGAAACATTGGCTATTATAAGTAAAAACGGTATAAGCTTGCTCAAAGAGGGTCAGTCTTTCCCTGAATCTGACCTGTTCCTTAAACCTGTCACGGGGTCCAGGGGTTATGATTGTACCCTTTTAATGTATGGAGGAAATGGCATTTATAACCCTGAGCATTCGGAATTTCATTTCAACGAAACCAATCTAAAAAAATATCTGCGTCACAAGGCGTTCAGACAAAATTATATACTCCAACCAAGGTATCTTAACCACCCAGACTTAAATGACATCAGTAACGGGCATTTGTGCACATGCAGAATTGTAACTTACCTTGAGGACAACCAAGTTCCTAAATTTCTGTTTTCTCTGTTTATGATGCCTGTTGGGGATAGCATCTCAAGCAACACTGGCGCAATCTGGTCAGCAATAGATTCTGAAACTGGTATTCTTGAGGCCCCGAGCGATATGTACCAGAAAGAACTTATTGACAAGCACCCACAGGGGGGAGGAGTGATAAAAGGAAAGAATCTGCCATTTTGGGAAGAAGTAAAAGAAAGTTGTATTATGGCACATTCAATGTTCTCTGATCTTCATTTCATCGGCTGGGATGTCGCACTTTGTCGTGAAGGTCCGGTAATACTGGAAGGGAATATTTCATGGGATTTGGAATTCTGGCAGCTGAACGAAACTTTTCAAAGTGCTATCTTATTCTTTAAATCAGTATTGGAAGAAAAGCTGCAGGCAGAATTACAAACCCTGAAGCATAAACCTTAACTAAAGGGAATTTCATCAATATAAGAGTTCACTTTCGAAGACCTTGATAAATCCTTGCAAACTCATGGGCCTTTTTAGCAAAAATCAGGATTGAAAACTCTTCTGCAAAACTTACTTTGGATTCAGCGGAATTGAAATTATCAATTGACTTCCTTAATTTTCCGAAATCTATCATCTTAAGAACCTGATCCTGTTCCAGGCTGTCTAGTTCTTTTGCAATTTCCTTGCATGCCTTATTAATCAAAACATAAAAATAATCTAACCTTACGGGATCATTCTTTGAAGGATTGGTTCTGACTCTTTCAGGTGCAACTCCCCTTAGTATCTCTCTGATTAATTTTCGATTTTGCAACCCCGTGGTTAATGCTGTGGATGGGATGCTCAATACATATTCGATAATCCTTTTGTCAAGCAAAGGATATCTATACTCAACCCCGTTAGATATTCCGGCATAATACCAATTTTCAGCCCGCTCCGCAATATGGAACTGGTAAATGAATTTCAATAGTATTTCTCTTCTCGACCTCCATGAATAAAAGTCATTTAAGGTTTTACTACTAACAGAATATTCTTTGTTCAAATACTTAATATCTCCTGCAGGGAATTTCGAAAGAGAATAAAACCTCAATGAAAGGGCTGGTAAGATCACACCCTGAATTAGAACTCTCAATAGCTGATGAGGTCTTGTTAATGGGTTTCTTTTCAAAAAAGATCTCCAGTGAAGGCCAAAGAAAAGATCAGAATCTACTCCTATTTCACCTGAACTAATAAATTCATCTCCTCCCCACCCGCTGAATATTAAATTTATAGCATTTGCGTTCGCATGTTCCAAAACCTTTACTTCATAGAAGAGATCCGTAAGATTCTTCCAATTCATCAGGTGTTTAATGATATCTGATGAATCCAGTTTTGTATAAACAGGTTCAATTTTAAGACTTGCTGCAGATTCTCCGACTAACTCTCTTTCATCGTGTGATTTTGTCTGAGGATCATATGATTGTGGTGACCAGCAATATCCAAAAAATTCACTCTGTTTGATGTATGCTTTTCTTGAAATTGAAGCTACTAAATATGAATCCAGCCCTCCACTAAGATGAGCAGAGGCTTTGAATTTAGCGTCGGAGCGTATCCTGACTGAATCTTCAATAAGGATCCTCAGGTCATTTACAGCATCATAGAACGTCAGATTCCTGTTTTCCTTGATTTTCTCAGGTATCCAATATTTTTTTAAAGCAACTCCTCCTTTTTCAAATTTAATATAACAGCCAGGGGGTATCTTTTTTACCTTTTTGTTTGGTGTAATTCCGAATTCTTCTGTAAGACCTGATGCTGAGATTGTGTGACTAATCATCAATTTATCAAAGAACTCTTTGTTAATTTCCTCATCCCCATATAACGCCTTGCTAAGACTCAGGTTGTCAGATGAAAAGTAAAGAGAATCAGATTCTGAGCAGTACGAAATAGGTCTGATACCCAAATGATCTCTGTAAATGTAAGTTAATGCTCTTCCCTGATCGTAAATGAAGATTGAAAAGTCGCCATTAATTCCAGAAACAAAATTCTCACCATATTCCTGGTATAAGATAGAGACTAGCTCGGGAACACGTATTTCTTCTTTTTTGATCTTAACACTCTCCAGTAGAGCATGAGTATTGAATATAGCTCCCGAAAACAGAACCAGCAAATTAAGGTTTTTGTCTATATAGAAGTGGTCTTCTGCCACGTATGGTAACCTTGGGTCCATAAAGAAGCCCCCCTTGAAGGTACTGAAGGAAACCTCATAATGTTGACAACCAGGCCAGAAAATGCTTTGCCTAAGGGCGTCTAAATCAGAAAAAAAATCCACTGGATTGCCTGTGACAAAACCACCGTAAATCATTAGATATACCTAATGTCACTTAAATTCGAAATGAATTAAGATTAAGGCAGAAATAATATTTCAGTGCAACTAACTTGCTGCAGACTTTGTATAAAAATTATTATTTTCTGCATGTTTGGGGCTCGGCCCACTGTAAGTGGTTTTTTTAATCTCAAAACTCTTAATCTTGGGTGATGACCAAGCCTTCTTATTGTAGTGTAAAGCTTCCATTATATTGGAATTTAACTCTTTAATGTTAAAAGTGAGCTTTAATCAATTGTAAAGATACAAATTAAATCTTAATTTTCTTCATATCAACCGTAAATTCTGTATGAGTGACCTATAATCCATTGAAAAGCCACCCAACTATTTTAGTTCAATAAACGAATCACCTGACGGAATAATCTCGACAAAGTCAACTACCATCCATGCATGTGCTATTAATTTTCCCGATGGCCTCTTCTTTACGCCAAAAGATATTAGCGGTTCAAAACCTCTTTTTTGCAGCATCCACTTTCCGGAGATACATTGCACAAGACACCTGTTTTTCCAGAGCGCCAACCGGTCAGTATGATATAATGCAAACTTCACGTCAGTAAGAAACTCATCGAAGGGTTCCGGAGCCTTATGCCACTTACGAAATTTGATGTTCAAGACCTTCTTTAATGGTATCAAAATCAGAAACCCCTTTGCCATATAGAGCATCACAACAGCTTCAATCAGTAAACACTTCCGTCTTCGGCTTAGCTTCAGATACTTTCTAATAAGATTTAAACTCATTCTCTATACCGCTCGCTTCTTCAGTTGCTGGAGACTGATTGTCGAACGCCTTGTAAGTTTTAATAAACCAAATTCCTTAAAACTAACGGCGCTCAAATCCTTTTTTCAAGCATTCTCCTTAACTCACTAATGCCGGAGGTTCCTGCTCTCTTGACATGGTAAACTCTCACAAACGAGGCAATGACCTCTAAGGTACGGAAATAGGTTTTCTCATTATCCTTCATTCCCTCGAGGTACTCCCATCGGTATATCTCATTCCTCAGAGCAACAAACTTTTCCGCCCCGGTTATCTCCTGCAAAGATATTCCATCATCATGCCCGGCAGAAATTATAAAAACAATATTCAGGGGGTAATACTCTATATCACTCTTAATAACGGGATAATAAAATTTTTCAATATCAGGCGCAATCTTCTTGAGCCCATCCTTTTTAAGCTCGAGCTGTTTCAGGGTGTCATCCCACAGTTTGATGCGGTCTGAAATGGCCTTAATATAAGGCTTGCCACCAATAATTGTCATTGGGGAAACATCATCAGTAAGGAACTCCGCCCCGTTAATACAAAAAGAAGCCGTCAAGGACGACTTCCCTGCACCAGCCTCGCCACAAATCATTATTCCAAGGCCATTGTAACGGAAACTGCTCCCATGCAACGGCAGAATCTTTCTCTGATGAAGTATCGCCCCGTATACCGAGCCGTTCAGATAAAGCTCAAGAGATTCTGTGGTCGCCTCGTGCGCAGGAGAATACTCCACCTCTTTGCCGTCCCTGGCATAAAAGGTCCCGACCCCTTCAACCTGCATCGCAAACTCATCCTGGTTCATCTGCCAGAAACTGTCGGCATAAAGGGGAGATGCAACTTGCCTAACCCTTCCAACACGTCTGACCGTGACATCTTTTAACGGAAACCTCACCTACGGAAAAACAATTAATTGATAATCAACAT
>DAINAR010000093.1:5798-7528 GCA_036733345.1 Deltaproteobacteria bacterium
TCTACAAGCAGATCCAGATCGCAATACTCACGAACAGTAGCATCTCCATAAAGACTGTACGAAAGCACAGGCCCCTTAAGCGGAATGAATTCAATGCTTTCAGAGTTGAGTGCATCAGTGATCCTGATAAACTCTGCAACTTTTTCCAGGGCAACTATTTTGTCTTCAAACCTCCCCGCAGACTCCTTTCTGCCTGTAAGTTTATCAATCTGATACGTGGAAAGACCATGCCTTTCCCGTAAAACCGTAGGAGAAAAATCAGTTATTCCGGACATTAAAAGAATGGCGCAATCTAACCCACTTTGTTCATCTCGGGAACGCTTGCCACATCAATGATATTCTTCACTGAATTGCTTTTCTTTCTGATGTACATCGAAAGTATGTACGTGGCTGCTATGCATAAAAACATAAGTACAGAGCTCAGAAGAAGAATCCCCAGGCTATCCAGAAGGAAAGCCACACAGATGATAAAGATATTGAACAGGGAAATATAAAGTGTGGCCTGCCTGTGGCTGAAACCGGCACGAAGCATCATATGATGAATGTGCCTCTTATCGCCTATAAACATACTTTTGCCGTCGCTAAGCCTGAGCAACATCACCCGGATGGTATCATAGAGTGGTACTACAAGAATGCCAATAGATATTGCCGGCGCCGACCTTAGGTCAAGAATTGCATTACCGGCAGCAACAATCTCGTTGAAGCGTATTGCAAGAACCGCCAGTGTAAAACCTATCACAAGTGAGCCGGAGTCGCCCATGAAAATTTTACCGGGGCCTTCCGTCATATTATAACGAAGGAAAGCTAAAAGCGCTCCCAATAAAGCCGCGGCCATAACAGTGTAACCGTAGTCGCCCGACAGGAAAAAGAATACTCCAAAGGCCACAGAAGCGATGGCTCCCACTGACGCGGCCAGGCCGTCAATCCCATCGATTAGGTTTACGGCATTGATAATAAATACTATCAGGATTACTGTCAGTATATACGAAGCAGCGACCGGAATTTCCTCAAACCCCAGAAAACCGTGCAAATGTGTTATATTAATACTGGTGAAGAGTGATACGAGAATGGCTGCTCCCAGTTCACCCCAAAACTTTTTCGCAGGATTAAGCCAGATGAGGTCATCCTTGATTCCCACAAAAAGGAGCATGACAATAGCAGCAGTGAAATATGAAAGACCCTGCATATAGCCATTGACTCCTATCAGGAAACCGAAGATGAATCCACCGAAGATTCCTATACCCCCAAGTGTGGGCACATTGGCTTTGTGGATCTTGTGAAATCCGGGCTTATCTTCAAGATGACGCTCACGAACCACTCTGATTACTTTTGGTATATAGTACCAGGTAATAAGTAGCGCACTCGCAAAAGCTATCAAAATAGCTGGCAAACCTGTAATTTCTAACTCTGGCATAGCGGTGGTAAAAACAAATTTACTCTAAGTTTATGTTCCATTTCAATTTCTTGAAGCAGTCTTCCCCATCCGCATTCGACACTTAGCCTTACAAACAACAATCTGTAGATCCGGTTCAAAATTAAGCTAAATATTCCGGGCGCGCAGGCAAATCTTTGAAAATTTTAAAAAAAAGTTCTGACTCCGGAAAAAAGATCACCCACGCTGTCAGGAAAACCAGCATGAAGTCAGTCCGGAACGAAATATGCTCCTGATACCACAACTCAAGCTTTCCTTTGTAGGGTGCAATATAATTCCTGTAAAACTCGTGCTTGTC
>DAINAR010000094.1:0-7490 GCA_036733345.1 Deltaproteobacteria bacterium
TCAACCAGTTTTTCAGCTTCAATAGAAGACATTTCCCAGCTTTGTTTAACAAAAGAGGCCACGCGGGCATAATAAAGAGGGGTCATAAGATCAATAAGCTTGTAGCGGTTGATCTTCCAGGAATGAAAGGTTGCGGCCAGTTCATAAAGAATCTGGACCCATGCATCAGTAGAAAAATAGAAATTCGATGTGTCGAGTTTTGAGGCTTTCTCAATGTGTTCAAAACTATCTTCACAGAATATTTCCTGCCACAGGACCGAAAACTGTCCGAATCCAATCTTGAAGTTTTCAATTGCACCTGCAAGGTTAACGCTGACCGGTTCCGGCTCCATTTCACCTTCATAACCGAAGGTTTCTATGGTTTCGCTTCCGCTGACATCTTTCCATGCTTTTTCATATTTTTCCATGAGAAAAAAGATAGTCCAGATCACCTGACGGAACATGGGGCCGAGGTGCTGTGCAGGGTCTTTGGCATCGTGTACTTTGACGCCCAGATTCGACTGACATATTTTAAATTTATGAGTGATCGCAGTTGTGGTCAGCCAGATATCAATACCAAAGCGGGCTACATCTGTTTCCCATACCTCCTGATCAATGTAGAAACTGATAAGGTCCCGGGAAAATGCAAAGTCTCCACCTATGGGCTGGCGTATGCGTTTTCCATAAAGAGACCTGGTGAGATTATAAACGACATTGTTGGTAATGGTTCCGTCGTATTTGTGCCTGACATAAACCGGTGCAACGAATTGATATCCTTTTCCGAGTACAGGATCAAGCAGGTAATTAATCCAGTCAGGTGTGATGCTGCGAAGATCAGAGTCCACGACAGCACATGCTCTTACTTTAAGTTTATTGGCTGATTCCAGTATGGATCGCAGGGCTGTTCCTTTTCCACCAGGCCCACGGTATATTGTAACTATTTTTTCCTGCCAGGGTTTCAATTGAAAATCCCTGACAACCTCGCGGGTATCGTCAGTGGAACCCCCATCAGCAATAAAAATCACGCATCTCCGGTCATTGTAATAATTGGCAAGTCCATGTGAAACCATTTGTATGACATGTTCAATGGTTTTCTCATTATTGTAACAGGGAATACCAATCAGTATATCTGCGCTTTCAATTTCTTCAATCCGCTTTGCTCCGTAACTCCTTAAGGCTGTGTTATATTGCATGATATCTTTATGACTCCAAATCAGGTTTATTACTTTAAGATATTACCATATTTTGATTAATAATGAAAGGTAATCTTTTTTGAGAAAATGAAGCGGATAAATTAAACTAAAGAGTTTAACGAGATGGCTGTAAAAAATATTCTCTAATAAATCAAAATCGTTAAAATATCTTAGAATTTGAGATATTTTAAAAGTAATATGGATTTCATTGGTAAGAATTGCTTTTTTATTAGTGAGTATTGCAGGTTTTAAGTTTGAAATTTTAGAGAATCTGATTAGAATGACAAAATTTTATTGAAGCCTTTGCGGTTTTGTATATCTTATCAGCAAGGCTGAGACAAAGCAAAAGATACCCAGATATATAAACACAATCTTGAAATTTCCATTGGTTGCATCAAGCACATGTCCGCTTAACCATGGCCCGAGGGCGCCGGCAAAAAACCCGTAGGCCGTGAATACCATTCCAAATATGGCACCGAAATGCTTCATTCCAAAACAGTCAACTGCAAGCGGGGCTGAGACCGCAAATAAAGTCCCAAAGGCAAAACCAATAACCGCCGCCAGTATGGCAAGCAGGATAATTCCCTTTAAACAGGGCATAAGTAAATATGCACAACCGGCGGCAAGAAATGTGAGTGTTATGGTAATATTGCGACCGAATATGTCTGAAAGATGCCCGCTTATTAATCTGCTCATTCCGTTTGTGAGATTGAATGCTGTCAATATCAGCACCGCCTCCTGTATGGTCAGGCCTGTTGAAGTTCCGAAAGGTTTTGAAAGACTTACCATTGCTATGCCTGCTGCCCCGCCCAGCGCCCATGTCAGCCAGAAAAACCAGAAAGATCTGGTTTTCAGACTTTCAAACACAGTTAAAGAAGGTCCGGCAGCCCGGACATCAGTCGGGGGTTTATCCTTTGGGGGTGGCTGTATTTCCGGAGATTGAATAAATCTGGCCGCTGTTAAGCCTGAGATCAAGGCAGCAATTCCCAGAATAAGGGTCATGGTTTTATAATCCATGCAGTTATGCATCAAATTGAAAACAGGAGACATAATAGCTGCTGAAAGGCCGAATACCATGCTAACGAGACCTGAAACCAGTCCTCGTCTGCCCGGATACCATTGCTGGACTACTGTCATAGCAGGTATATAGATGAACGAAGAAGAGGCTCCGACAAGAAATGCCCATATATAGACGTGAAATATGCTTGAAGCATAGCCAACAATGATAGTGCTGGTTCCGCAGAGTATGCCCCCTATCGCCGTTAACCATGCCGGCCCAATATTTTCCTGCCATCTGCCGCTGAGAAACATAAATGTACCTACTGCGGCAAGTACAAAAAAAAGAATCTGGCCAATTGCTCCTCTGCCGACTGTGAAGGCCGTTTGCCAATGCTCTCCCATTATACCGGGAAAACTAAAAATAAAAGCCCCTGGCCAGAATATGGCTATACAGGCGGCAATTAAGACTGCCGTACCCGAAAAACGTTTATCCATGTTTGCCCCAATTCTCTACATTTTAATTTTGGAATTTTTAAAATATGGACATTTGCATTGCCTCAAATCCATTGTCGCCTTAATCAAGGAATGCCATTTCGACCCCCGATTTTCATCGGGATAAACTCCGGGAGAAATCTAAAATATCTCAGTCGTGAATACTAATTCGAAATGACAAAGTATCGTTGACATGACACTATCTTTATACAAAGGCTTAATGTTTGATATTTAAACCTTCATATTATGTCAAGACTTGAATTTTCAAAAGGTGGCTTGTTTGCAAAGTTATATTTCTAAATAGTTGCATGATTGCAATCGAATACTGTTTTGTATTCTAATATATTGCTTAAATTAATAAGCAAATTCAATAGGATAAATTGATATTGAAATGAATAAAGATAATGGCATATTTTATGCTGAAAATAAGAAACGGGCGGAGGAACTCCTGAATGAATTTAGCGCTTGCAGAGTGGAAAGGCAGAGTCTCACCGGTATTTGATGTGTCACGCCATATACTGGTAGTAAATATCAAGGACGGTGTGATAGTAGACCGGAGAGAAGAATTATTTGATGAGGAAGAACCCATCCGAAAGGCGAAAAAACTGGCCTTAATGGAGATTGACCATCTCATTTGCGGTGCTATTTCGCGGCCATTAGCAGGAATTATCAGTGCCTACGGCATTACTATAATTCCATTTGTTGCGGGAGATGTAGAGGAAGTTTTAAAAGCCTTCATTTCAGGTCTGTTGCCTGCTCCTTCATTGTCAATGCCTGGTTGTTGTGGGAAAAAGACTCGTTTTTGTTTAGAGAAGGCTTTAATATCCACAAAAAGTCAGCCCGTAAACATTATTAAAGATGGAAGACGGAAAAAGAAACGGAAAAACAGTAGAAATACGGAAATTTGATAGAAAAATAATTTCATTAGGTACATAGAAAGCATTAACAAGAGAAAAATTATTAAAAAGAAATGTAACCAGGCAAATCTCTTTAAATAATATTAAAGACATTTTTCCAGTAACAATTTAGTGCTGATGGCGTCGAGAAAGGATGAATAATGAAGATTGCTGTTACTACAAGCGGAGAATCACTGGATGCACCACTGGACCCGCGTTTTGGAAGGGCGAAGAAATTCCTTCTGTATGATACTGATTCCGGTAAATTTGAATTGATAGATAATGTTCAGAACCTTAATGCGCCGCAAGGCGCTGGTATTCAGGCAGCTCAGAACGTTTCAAGACTTGGAGCTGAGGTGGTAATTACCGGAAATTGCGGACCAAAGGCGTATAAGACTCTGACGGCTGCAGGCATAAAGGTTGTCATAGAAGCTGAAGGAAGTGTTGTCCAGGCAATAGAGCAATTCAGGAGAGGTGAGCTTAAACCTGCTGAAACTGCTAATGTTGAAGGGCACTGGTGAGTAAATACAGGCATTCAGGTAGCTTTTTTTTTGACATATCTGCAAAGATGAATACATTAATAATATATTTTTTACAGGAGGCTGTTTATTTTATAAGTATTTAAAAATAATTGCGTTCAGATTAGCAATATAAAGACTAAATAGTAAAAGGAGATAATACATGAGAATAGCAATACCCGTTGCAAACGGACAGTTGGCCATGCATTTCGGACATTGTGAGGCTTTTGCCTTGATAGATGTTGACCCGGAAAGCAATTCCATAATTAAAAAAGAAAATGTGACAGCACCAGATCATCAACCGGGTTTACTGCCACGCTGGCTTGCAGAGCGAGGGGCAAATGTTATTATTGCCGGGGGCATGGGATCAAGGGCCCAGAACCTTTTTGCTGAGAACGGCATAAGGGTTCTTGTGGGTGCACCCGGAGGGACACCCGAAAGCCTCGTATCAAGCTTTCTTTCTGATACACTCGAGGTGGGTGGGAATATTTGCGATCACTAAAAGTAAAAAAAATGGAGGTCTGTAAATGAATGTTCATCTCAAGTTCAATGGTATGCCGATCCTCTATAAGACGCTGAAGAAAAAGAAAGAATTTGTCATGGAATTTCCCGGGAAGACGCTGGGGGATTTAATAAGAGAGCTGGTCAAGAGATTCGGAACTGCAATGAAAAATGCATTGCTGGACAATAAAGGCAACATTGATATGGAAATAAGGGTAGTGCTGAATGAAAAGGACTATCTTATTGAAGATCGAATGGAAAAAATCCTGAATAACGGTGATACCCTGACATTTATGGGGGCATCCTGAGGATAGAAAAGGCAGTCAGTTTGACTGCTAGATTTGTTCTATAGTGCTTTTTTATCATTAAAACTGCTAACTCAGGGTAAGATATAGAAAAATAATAGAAAATTTATGAGGGATTCAAATCTGGATTTTTTAAACAGGTTTGAACTTTATTAGGAGGTAAAAAATGAAGATAGCAGTCAGTTCAACAGGCCCGACGCTTGATGATTCAGTAGATCCACGTTTTGGTCGGTGCGCGTATTTTCTGGTTATAGATACTGATACTCTTGAATTTGAAGCATTTCCAAACTCCAATGTTGCTGCGGGCGGTGGTGCAGGTATACAATCCGCTCAGTTTATTGCCAGCAAGGGTGTGTCGGTTGTTTTGACCGGAAACTGCGGTCCTAATGCCTTTCAGGTTTTCAGTACGGCAGGCATTCAGGTAAAAACCGGGGTTAGCGGCCAGGTAAGAGATGCTGTAAATCAATTTAAATCCGGGAAGCTGTCTGATTCTTCCGAAGCTAACGTCCAGAGTCATTTCGGCATGGGAGGAGGTATGGGCGGAGGCAGAGGTATGGGCGGCGGAGGCAGAGGCATGGGTGGCGGCCGTGGCATGGGCGGCGGCGGCAGAGGCGGCGGCGGTTTTGGCCGTCAATAGAGAGTTGAGCTGAAGGTTTTGTGTAACCGCACTATTACAGGAAGTGCTTTATCTTGAAAAATAATTGTGTATTTTTCAAAAGCTGTTAAAGCTGAATATAAAAAGCGTTTATAATTTTAAAATAACGAAAAAATATATAAAAATATTTCTTAGGAATAAACGGAGGTTGTTGGTTAATGACAGATGAAAATCAAAACTCCGGCTATGTTAGTCGAGAGGAACAGCATCAAAAGCAGGATATAGAGATCAAGGAAATATTGAGCCAGATCAAAAACAAGATTCTGGTTATGAGCGGCAAGGGTGGAGTCGGAAAGAGCAGTGTGGCGGCTTATTTGGCGGTATCACTGGCAAAGCGTGGTTATAAGGTGGGGCTCATGGATGTTGACCTTCATGGTCCCAGTATTCCGCGAATGCTTGGACTTAAAGGAAGCATAGGGCCTGGAGCCATAGAGGGCAAGGCTCATCCTGTCAAATTTATGCCTAATATGGAGGTTATTTCTATTGAAACCCTGATGGGTGATGACAAGGACGCTGCAACCATCTGGAGGGGGCCTCTCAAGATAGGTGTCATCAGGCAGTTTATTTCGGATATTGAGTGGTCTAATCCAGATTACCTGGTGATTGATTCACCCCCTGGTACCGGTGATGAGCCATTAACCGTTGCTCAGACCATACCGGATGCAAGTGCGCTTATCGTAACTACACCCCAGGAGATATCACTGGCCGATGTAAGAAAGTCTATAAATTTCTGCCGAAAAGTTAATATGAAAATGCTTGGTCTTGTGGAGAACATGAGCGGCTTGAAGTGCCCTCATTGTGGGAAAATGATTGATATATTCAAGTCTCAAGGCGGAATACTGACTGCGCAAAGGGAAGGCCTGAATATGTTAGGGAGCCTTCCGATGGAGCCTGAGGTGGTATCAAAAGGTGATATTGGAAATATGGATTTTCTGGACGATAAAAGCCTTTTATTCGCTCAGGAATTCAGCAAGATAACAGACAAGGTTATATCGTTAACAGAGAAGGCCGGCAGCTCTGTTTTGCAATAATTTAAATAATGTAAAATGGCCTTCCTGAGAGAGTCTGGATTGATGGCCTGGCATTAAGCTGATTTTTGCCGTCCCGTGACAGAATCCTATCAGCAAAGCCATCATCTCAGGAACAGGCAGGAAGGCGTTTGGGTATTAATTTCAGATTATCAAGTATAATGAAGTAGAGGGGGCGGTCTGATGAGCAAGAATCTCGATGAATTTGTTGAGGGCCTTCAGAATCAAATATACGATGAAACCAGGGCTGAATATGGTGAGGTTGGTTTTGAAAGGTGGATGAATCCAAAGTATATGGGAGTAATTGAAAACCCCAATGGTTACGGTCGTATTACCGGACCATGCGGTGATACCATGACAATATATTTAGGCCTGGAAAATGACAGGGTTAAAGAAGCAAAATTTCAAACCGATGGCTGCGGGGCCAGCATGGTGTGCGGTTCATTTGCTGCTGAACTTTCTCTTGGAAAAAAGGCAGATGAAGTCCTTGATATTACTGATGAAACTATTCTTGATGTGCTGGGCGGTTTGCCCGAGGAAGACAAGCACTGTGCACTTCTTGCTGCAAACACACTCAAGGCGGCCATTAGCGATTACAAGAGCAGGCTCAGATAAGAAGGGCAAAATGAATTATCCTGATACTATTTTTTTTGCTGTTCGTGATCTAAAAACAGTATATGAATAAAATGGGCCGGAAATTAAAAAGAATATTGAGGTCTTTCAGGAAACTGCTTTCATGTTATTGCTTCCATTTTTATTGCCGGTTTTATTCTGCCGGTGATAGAGCCTGCTCCTTTTAGCCTGTATAATCTCACATTTCTATTCAGGAAGACCCGGTATGCTTGGAATTTTATCCGCTGTTGATCTCTGTTTTTTAAATCTGATAACAGGTCTGATTTACGCGAAAGATGATTTAGAATTTAT
>DAINAR010000095.1:0-7338 GCA_036733345.1 Deltaproteobacteria bacterium
ATCGGATCATATATCTGGATTGAATTTGACGCAATAGTTGAGAGGCAGGGTGACTGGACCCGAACTGACGTGATCATGGGGATCATCGCCCTGATACTTGTCATGGAAGCAACACGCCGGGCCATCGGGCTGTTCATGTCTGTCATTGCCGTTATTTTTCTGGTATACGCTTATTTTGGCCCATATATGCCTGACCTTCTGGCCCACAGGGGGTACAGCATCGAGCGTATAGCCACAACCCTTTATCTGACTACCGAAGGCATCTGGGGACTGCCGATAGGAGTTGCCGCCACATTTGTTTTTGTCTTTGTCCTGTTCGGGGCCTTTCTGGAGAGTTCGGGCGGCGGAGATTTTTTTATAGATATGGCCTACAGCCTGACAGGCCGGATGACGGGCGGACCTGCCAAGACAGCGGTGCTTGCCAGTGGTTTCATGGGATCTGTTTCAGGATCGGCAGTGGCTAACGTTGTCACAACAGGCGCTTTTACAATTCCAATGATGAAAAGGGTTGGTTATAAACCACATGTAGCCGGAGCAATTGAGGCTTCCGCATCTACAGGTGGACAGCTCATGCCGCCGATAATGGGTGCAGGGGCCTTTCTCATGGCAGAATTTACAAACACATCATACCTGCATATCATCAAGCTTGCTATTGTTCCTGCAATACTTTATTACATGTCAGTACTCTTTTTCGTGCATTTTGAGGCAAAAAAGGAAGGTTTTATCCCTGCATTAAAATCAGATCTTCCAAAGATAGGAGCAACTCTGAAAGACGGACTTCACTTTCTTTTTCCCGTAGCTGTGCTCATCTATGTGCTTGTCAATAATTACAGTCCTAATATGGCCGGCTTTGTGGCAGTAGTATCAACTGTCTTTGCGGCAATGTTCAGAAAACGAACCCGTCTCAGCCTCAAAGCAATTTTTTATGCACTGGAATCAGGCGCCAAAAAGGCAATCATGGTATCAACCGCATGCGGATGCGCCGGTATTATTGTTGGATGTGTAAGCCTTACAGGGCTGGGCCTGAAATTTTCCAGCATGGTTGTTTCACTTTCAGCAGGAAGCCCATTTCTTGCAATTATGCTTATCGGCGCGGCATCTCTTGTTCTCGGCATGGGTCTGCCCGTTACGGCATCATACATAGTCCTGGTTATCCTTGCAGGTCCAGCCTTGATGGAACTCGGTCTGCCTATCCTCGTTGCACATATGGTTGTGTTCTGGTACAGCCAGGATGCCAACGTAACCCCCCCGGTAGCACTTGCATCCTTCGCAGGGGCTGGTGTAGCAGGTGCATCTCCTATGAGGACAGGCTTTACATCATGGAAAATAGCAAAAGGACTCTACATCATTCCAATTGTAATGGCATACCGGCCACTCCTTGGAAACGGGCCCGCATCTCTGGTTGTTCTTACAATGCTGCTTACAGCCCTCGGACTGATAGCCTTTACAAGCAGTATGGAAAGCTTCCTTATTCGGAAACTGACAATATATGAGACTGTAATCGTAGGAGCAACATCTTTAGCAATGTTCTGGCCGATTTACTGGTTAAGCATTGCAGGTGCAGTTGTATTTCTTGCCATCCTTGTGATTCAGTGGCTTGAATGGAAGCGGGAAAAAATATCTGGTTTGAGGGAGGAGGAATGATCTGACGACATAATCATTAAAGCGTTTTTAGGATTAAATGCTGGAACTTTTAAGTAATAAAAATGCCCTTCTCTGTGGGTACTGTTTTATTTCTCTGATTTATTTTCACTATCACCTGTAAAAAAATAGAGAATCGAAGCACATGCCAGACACAGAGAACATATTAGGAATGCTGCCCAGAAAGCATCAGGGCCTCGAGAGGCTTCAGGATATAGATACTGCATGAATATCCCCAATCCATGTAGAAAGACAGCAGAGCCCATCATTGTGAAAAAATTGATGCCTGTCATTGCAGTTCCTGACATTTCCAGGGGGGCCAGTTCTTTAATATGAGTATACATTAACAGGCCACTCGCCCTGAAAATACCCAAAGAGAGAAAAAGGGATGCGAGTATTAAAAGACTGATCCCTATGGGAACTAATGCAAGGCACAGCAGAATAATAGTCATAACGATCAGGCCCAGAAAAATTGATGTCTTACGCCTGTTAAAAAGCCTGTCTGACAGCAGGCCCCATGCTGGACCGCCAGCAACCATACCTATATTCATAAGAAATATGATATTTCCTGTATTTATTGCTGAAAGTCCCATAACTTCAATAAGATAGGGACCAGCCCAGAGGCCCTGCAAGGAGGAGAAAACACCATAACTTACAAAAGTCCCGAATGAAATGATCCAGAAGTCCCTTTTTTTCAATATAGACTTCAGATCAGAAAAAGAACGGCGCAGACCGGCATCCGGTTCGTTAAATGAAGAAGCAGTATATTCCAGTTGAGGTCTGTCACGCACTACAATATAAATGATGACCACTATAATAAGATTTATAACTGCAATCAGACAGTAGGACCAGCGCCATCCCATAAGTTGAACAAGAAGTACGAAAGGAGTCGTAGCCGCCATGTTTCCTGAAGTCCCGATGGAAAATACTATCCCTGTGAGGGTGGCAAATCTTAGGGGATCAAACCACATAGTTAGAAGTTTCAGTGTCCCCATGAGATTGCAGGCCATTCCGATGCCCAGGAGAATACGCCCGGCTATTCCTGAATATAGAGAGCCGGCCCCGGCAAATACAAAAGCGCCGGCAACCCCGACCAGTGAAAGTGCGGTAATCATCCGCCTTGGCCCGATTCTGTCCAGTAATATACTTATGGGTATCTGAGTGACGGCAAAGGCATAGAAAAATGATGCTGAGATCAGCCCCAGCCCTTTGGTGTCAATTGAAAAATCCACAAGGAGATCCTGGGCAATGACAGCGTTTGATACTCTGTAAAACTGAGAAAGGAAAAAATTAGACGAAGTTACTATAAATATTAACCATCGACGCGACATATACCTTCTCTTTATTATTGCTCAGTTGTTTGTTACAAGTCCTTTTTTATGATCCGTCTAATATTGAGAAATGCGAACAGGGTTGTATAGAAAGAGAAGAGAATCGAAAATTGTTACATATCGGCTGAATATATTGAATGAGCAAAAAGCGGTCAAGGGAAAAGATGTTGCAGTTATAAATTACCTCAATGAAAAATTTTTCAGACCAAATATTTTTAAGGAGGAAACATGGAGATTACTCAAGATAAAATAATGAGTCTCAAGGAAGCCATAAAAAGGTTTGTTACTGACGGCTGTCATATATCTTTTGGAGGATTTACACTGAATAGAAACCCAATGGCAGCCGTATATGAGATTATAAGACAAGGCATAAAAAACCTTCACTTATATGCGCATTCTAACGGCCAGGCAGTTGATGAACTTATCGGAGCGGGTTGTGTTGACAGGATTGAAATTGCCTATGGCGGAACAGGCAGATTCGCACCAACATGTATATGTTTCAAAAGGGCTATTCAGGAAGGTTCATTACAGTTTGAAGACTATTCAAACTATCATATGACCCTGCGATTTCTTGCCGGGGCAATGGGGGTTCCTTTCCTTCCCACAAGGTCTTCTCTGGGGACTGATATCATTGAAAAGTGGGGCTTTTCAAAAGATGTTAGAGAAAAAGATCCAAGAATCCCAAACGAAAAATTGAAGGTAATTGATAATCCCTTTGGGACCTGGGCTGATACACCTAAAGTCGTACTGCTTCCTGCAATAAATACTGATGTGACAATAATTCATGTCCAGAAGGCTGATATTCAGGGAACACTCAGGATAAAAGGCCTGACATTTGCCGATGTTGAACAGGCAAAATCGGCAAAGCATCTAATTGTCACCTGTGAAGATCTTGTTGAAAAGATGGAACTTAGGGACGATCCTGATCAGAATCAGATACCTTTTTTCAATGTTGACGCCCTGGTGCACATGCCTAACGGCGCCTATCCCACTGCATGCTTTCGCTATTACGACTATGATCCGGTTTATCTTAATGAGTATAGAGAATATGCAAAGAGCGATGAGCTTTTCAAGGAGTACCTTGATAAGTTTGTCTTCGGAGTTGAGGATCATAAGGGTCTGATTGAACTTGTTGGTGAAGATAGAATTCGGAAAATCAAGGCTGATCCGAGAACAGGATATGCATCTAACCTTGAAAGGAGATAATAAGGAGAGACAGATGAATAATTATACCTTCAGAGAGATGATGACAATAGCTGCCGCCAGAGAGATAATGGACGGTGATATTGTCTTTTGCGGAACAGGCATATCAATGCTTGCGGCCATGGCTGCGAAACATATAAGCGCCCCCCATAGCGTGATCTTTTTTGAGACAGGGGCCATAGATTCACTTCTTGAAGAGGTTCCTCTTGCAGTCGGAGATTCGCGGGTGATGTTCTGGACTTCTGTAAACGGAGGCTTGGCCGATTCGTTCGCTACCATGCAGAACAGGTTTACCGGCAAACATGTTGTTGGAATACTGGGCGCCGCTCAGATAGATAAATATGGCAACCTTAATTCAACCGCCATAGGAGACTATTTCAGGCCGGATGTCCGTTTCTCAGGCAGTGGAGGGGCCTGTGATGTCGCTTCATTCGTGAACAGGACTATCATCTTCATGCAGCAGGAAGAAAGAAAGTTTGTAAATAAGCTGGACTATCTCACCAGCCCCGGATATCTTGACGGGCCTGACGGCCGTAAAAAAGCAGGACTGCCGGAAGGCGGGCCATCAGCTGTAATAACAAACATGGCGGTTATGCACTTTGATGAAAAAACAAAGGAAATGTATTTGAAAGGCTATTATCCGGGAATTACCCCTCAGGAAGTGCTTGATAATATGCAGTTTAAAGTAGACATATCAAGGGCGGAGGAAATGTCGGCTCCATCTGAGGAGGAACTCGGTATTCTGCGCGAGCGATGCGACCCTCAAAGGCTGATCCTGGGTTAATAGTCATTTTACTGCTTAAAACTCAAAGCTGAATTAAGAATAGACAAAAAGCAAAGAATAAACCAGTGTCAGGAAATATATGAAGGGACAGTACCTGTTGGATTTAATTCACATCATGTGACTGTCCATTCAATCATGTCCGCCATCTCGCCCCAGTCCTTTACAGTCTTAAATGGATGAGGTTTTCTATTCCAGGGTTGTTCAAAAACAATCGGAATAACAGATGCCTGGTCAAGCAAATAACAGGTTTCGAGTCGGTCTTCCACAAAATACTTGACCCCGTATTTAAGAAGTATCGGAAGTTTTTCCTCATGAGTTCCTGTGGATTCGAGTCGAACGGAATTTGTATCAGATATTTTCAAATGGAAGTTGACCCATTTTAGAATCGCATCCCTTTCAGGCCTTGCCGTTACAAAAAGGAGCGGTCCAAGGTTTGCAAGCCTGATCAGGACATCAGTAGCTCCGCTGATTGGCCTTATTCCCTCCTCAACAGGATAATCCAGTATCCTTTGGATGATTTCCCGAAACATCACCTCATCAATATCCATGTGCTTCCAGAATTCATACTCGGTAATTGCGTCATAATCTATTTGAAAACCATATTCATTTTTTGCAATTTCTATAAAGCTTCGAAATGTATCAGCAAACACTCCATCAATGTCAAAAGCCAGTTCGTTTGTTTTAATTTTTTTAAACATTATTTTCCTGTTCTTCTTTTGATAAAATCGGAAGACGAACCACAAATGTAGTCGTTCCTTCCCCTCTCTGGATGTCAATCGAGCCTTTAAGAAGCCGCATAATCCTATGGATAATATATATACCTCTTCCCTCTCCTTCACCCTCCAGAATTCTTAATCTATTTTCTTCTGAGATATGACCTGTATTTGTGATCTCAGCACAGGCCCATTCCCCCTCAGCATATGTACGAATTGTAAGTATTCCCCCATCAATCGGAATGGCCTTTGTTGCGTTGTTGAGCAAATTATCAAAAACGCGTTCAAGGTGAATTGGAAAACACCGGACCTTGAGACCGTAATCAAAAGGCCCTTCTTTTAAAGTAACATTTTTCCTGAGCTGTTCATTGATAGCCTCTTCATTTATTTCGAATCGTCTTCTCAGCAAATTACTGAAATTGACCTCCTGGGCCTTTCCAATCTTATACAACCCCATGGACAACTGCTGTAATCGAGTTGTCTCTTCAAGGAGTATATCAGCGCATTTATGGATCTCTCCTTCTTCATCATAAACTTTGTTTTTTTCAAGCAGCTTTTTCAGCCTCTTAGCAAAACCGGCAGTTGCTATTGCAGGATTTTTAAAATCATGAAGAGCATCGTCCAGTCTTTCCATTTTCTGGGCCTTAATCAGTTCCCTTCCCATAAAAAGGAAGATATCGATTTCGTCATCAGTATATCGCTTTTTCTGATCAAGTGCGTCAAAAACCAGAAGATATCTTACCTCCCCGTCAACAGTTAGCGGAATATATAGTATTGAATTGATATTATGCAGGTCAGCAAATTCCCGAAGGCCACTGGATATCAATTCACTCCTCTGGATATCGAGTACCAGAAGATAGGATGAGGTTACAATTTCATAGGCAGATTCCCCGGAATAATCCCTCAGATTCAAAAGCAGCTCAAAGGAGGGCACACTGTTAACCGGGAATGTCTTCCCAATTCCGTGATAACCTCTTTCCTCAGGATAACCAGCCTCCAGTACAAAATTAGCGTAGTTATCTGTAACTGAAAAAAGAGAGCAACTCTGGAGATTTACTATGTCGGCGAGCTCCGGGATCATTCGGTTGAATACTTCCTTCATCTTTATTCCACCGCGTGTACCCAGGTTGCGAAAGATATGCCTTACAATGGCTTCCTTTTTTTCATTTACTCTTCGCATGGAGAGAATCTTTTTCCTTGCAATTACAAAGCTCAACCTCTTTGACATTACATTGGCGACCTGAATCTCCAGTGGCGTAAAATTGCGTCCTTTTTCCCGAAAATAGATCTGAATAACGCCAACCGTATCCCTTTCGTTCTGTGAAAAGCGCGTAATTTCAAGGGGAATAACCATTAAAGAATTAACTCCCTTATCAATTACAGACTTATTATGGTATAATTTTTCATTAAGGATATCCGGCACAAGATACGGCTCGCGGGTCCTTATAACCTCACCCGCAACACTGCCTTCCAGGGGGATGTAAGTCTTCCGGCTATCTTCCCCTGAAGGATAAGAACCGTAGGAAAGCATCTGTTCTGTTTGTGGATCATATATCCTGACAGAAGAAGAATGGGCGTGCAGAAATTCAACAATATACCGGGTGCCTTTTTCAAGGATCCGGGGTTCCGGCAAATCAGGATCTATATCCACAATTTCATCTACCAG
>DAINAR010000096.1:0-7288 GCA_036733345.1 Deltaproteobacteria bacterium
CCTGGTTTTCAAAGATAAGCCGTCCAAGCCGGTATATCGGAAATGAAATAAATTCTGTAAAGAAAGATCCTGTCATGACTGAAGTATCTATTGCCCTTGCTTTTCCAGATGTTTATGAACTTGGGATGTCTCATCTAGGATTGAAGATACTCTATAATATACTCAACAGTTATGATTGGCTTGCGGCTGAAAGAGTTTTTTCACCATGGCTGGATCTTGAAAAAGAGTTGAGATCGAGAAATATTCCGCTTAGGACCCTTGAATCAGATCGACCCCTGTCGAGTTTTGATATAATAGGTTTCAGCCTTCAGCATGAGCTTTCATATACAAATGTTTTGAATATGCTCGACCTTTCCTGCATCCCTTTTCTCGCTGAAAAGCGAGGCGAAGAGTATCCTTTGATAATTGCTGGCGGCCCGGCATGTTTTAATCCCGAGCCTGTTGCTGATTTTTTTGACCTTATTTTAATTGGGGATGGTGAAGAGGCCGCTCTGGATATATGCAGGTTGGTGCGTGATTCGAAAAGGGATAAAATGCTAAAAAAAGACCTGCTTTTTGAAATGCGCCATATCAGGGGAGTTTATATTCCTTCGTTTTTCAACATTCAATACAATATGGAAGGGCATATAAAAAGCATTGAGCCACTGGTATCTGATTACCAAAAAGTGCAAAAAGCCATTGTCAACGATATAGATGATTTCCCTTATCCTGTACATCAAATTGTCCCATTTACTGAATTGATTCATGACAGAGTTTCTTTAGAGATTTCCAGGGGATGTACTCGAGGATGCCGGTTTTGTCAGGCCGGGATGATATATCGTCCAGTCAGAGAAAGAAGCCCTGAGTCAATCCTTGAAAAAGCTGAAAAAGCTTTAAAATTAACAGGTTATGATGAGCTTACCTTATTGTCTTTAAGCTCAGGTGATTACAGCTGTATTGAACCTTTAATTAGAGTGCTGATGGACAGGCAGTCAAAAGAAGGTATTGCATTAAGTCTTCCATCATTAAGGGTAGACAGCTTAAATAGGGCATTAATTGAACAGATAAAGCGGGTTAGAAAGACAGGATTTACATTAGCACCAGAGGCAGGCAGTGACCGGCTCAGACGCATAATTAATAAAGGATTAACCAGGGAAGATATCCTTAATACAGCGAGTGCAGTCTACGGGGCAGGATGGAATTTGATCAAGCTATACTTTATGGTAGGTCTCCCTCAAGAGCAGGAAAGCGATATCTATGATATTGTCACACTGGCGAAGCAGGTCGCAAACCTGGCGGGAAAGAAAACAAAGAAGATAAAAGTAAATATTAGTGTTTCAACTTTTGTACCCAAATCCCACACCCCATTTATGTGGATGCCTCAGATTAAAGTTGAGGAAGGACGAAGGCGAATACAATTGATAAAAGAAGGGTTAAAGGGGAGCCGGGTTCGTGTTAAATGGAACGAACCTGAATTGAGCTGCTTGGAGGGTATATTCTCAAGGGGTGACAGGAGACTTAGCCCGGCATTGATAGAAGCATGGAGGCTGGGTTCCAGATTTGATGCCTGGGGAGAACGAATAAAAGGCCTGGAAGTCTGGAATGAGGCCTTCAGGCGAACTGGAATTAATCCGGAATATTATCTTAACCGGCAGAGATCTTTTGAAGAAATTTTACCCTGGGAGCATATTAGATCAGGTGTGTCAAGAAAGTATCTGGAAAATGAGTTAGAAAAGGCTTTAAAAGAAGAATTGACACCTGATTGCCGCAAAAAATGCATGGAATGCGGTGTCTGCGACCACAGAACAATCGACCCTGTTCTTTTTAATAACTGGAACACTGAGAGTAGTCCTGAAAATAAGGCCGTTGAAGACTATCCTGCAGTAGAGAGAAAATATCGACTTACATTTATAAAGGTAAAGCGTTCAAAATACCTTGGACATCTTGAAGTTGCTCAGGTTTTTATGCGTGCATTCAAAAGAGCCGGGCTTGATCTTGTTTTTTCAAAAGGCTTTCACCCTATGCCAAGAGTAGTCTTTGCTCATGCCTTGCCAGTTGGCACCGAGAGTTTGCATGAGACCGTTGATATTAAGATCAGTCAAGCTCTGGATGTATCATTCTTAAAAAGAAATATTAATAGACAATTGCCTGATGGAATTAAAATAACCGATGTCGAAGAACTTGTCTCTTCAAAAAAGGCATGCCAAATAAAAGAAAGCCATTTTCTAATAACTGTTGTTGGTGTAAAATTAAATGATAATATTATAGAAAGATTTTTAAGATCAGATTGTTTTCCTGTTATAAAGAACGGCAAAAAGGGGTCTCGGGAAATTGATGCCAGGCCGCTGGTAAAATCGATGGATCTTATTGCACCGGATACAATAAAACTCGTTATGGAGCATTTGGATGGACCGGGGTTAAAGCCCAGTGAAATTATTAATGCAGTATTTTCTTTAAAAAATTCAAACGGAGAATATATCAGTATCCTGAAAACCAGACAAGTGATTGAAAATACATAACAGGGAAGAAGAGTATTGTCGCTTAAATTGAAGCCCAGTTCTTCATTAATGCTTCATCTCACTGTGAGTGATTTTTCGAATAAGAAAGTGCAGGATTCAAAGGAATGATGAATGGGGAGTTTTTTTGCCTAACGAATTAATAATCAATGCCAGACCCTATGAAACAAGGGTTGCAATAGTTGAGAATGGCGTAGTCGTTGAACTGCAAATCGAAAGAGCGACCGGCCAGGAATTGGTAGGTAATATTTACAGAGGAACAGTTGTGAGGGTTCTCCCAGGCATGCAGGCAGCATTTGTAGATATAGGCCTTATTAGAACTGCGTTTCTTTATGTATCTGATGTGCATAAGGATTTTGTTGACTTTGAAAGGATGATGCTTGGAAACCACTTAGCAGGAGAAGGATCATCTTACCTTAATCCTGGCGATTCGTATAATAGCCGAAAGCATGATACCACTTTTCAAATAGAAGACCTGCTTCACGAAGGCCAGAATATTATGGTTCAAGTGGCAAAGGAACCTATCGGAAATAAGGGATCAAGGCTTACTTCCAATATTTCTATACCCGGAAGACATCTTGTCCTGATGCCCACAGTTGATCATATAGGAGTATCACGAAAAATAGAGGATAAAGATGAAAGAGAAAGGCTGAAAGGTATTATTAAGGAAATCAAACCTGTCCAGGGCGGAATTATTGTCAGGACTGTTAGTGAAGGTGCCACGAAAGATAAATTGAAATCCGAGATGGATTTTCTAATAAAACTATGGGCAGACATTCAGTCAAAAATGGAAAAAGGGTCCAGGCCAGTGCTTTTATATAGAGATCTATCAGTATCATTAAGAGCCGTTAGAGACTTGCTTACAATGGAGGTAGATCGCCTTGTTATAGACTCACGTGAGGAATATAATAATATTATTGAATTTATCAGTACATTTGCCCCCAAATTTAAGTACTCGGTTGAACTCTATGAAGAAGCAGACCCGATTTTTGATGCCTTTGGGATAGAGATGGAAATTTCTCGAGCACTTAAAAATAAGGTCTGGTTGAAATCCGGTGGTTATATAGTTATTGAACTAACCGAAGCCCTTACATCCATAGATGTCAATACAGGGAGTTATGTTGGCCAAAGAAATCTGGAAGAGACAATATTGAAAACAAACCTGGAGGCAGTAAAAGAGATCGCCTACCAGTTGAGATTCAGAAACATAGGGGGGCTTATTGTCATAGATTTTATTGATATGGCAAAGATTTCAAATCGCGAACGTGTGTTTATGGCCCTCAAGGAGGCCTTAAGTAAAGACAAGGCAAAAACCAATGTCCTGCAGATGTCGGATTTGGGATTAATTGAGATGACCAGAGAGAGAACTCGCACAAATTTGAACAGATTCCTGACGGAATCATGCTTTTACTGTGAGGGAAGAGGATCATTGAAATCAAAGAAGTCAATATGCTATGAGATATTCAGGGAAATGGAAAGAGAATGCGCAATCTCAAACGATAATGACCATGTTTACATCTCGGTTAATCCCGAAATTGAAATCGTCCTTAAGGAAGAAGAGCAGGAGTCAATAATAGATCTGGAAAAAAGGATAAACAGGCGAATTATTATTGCTTCTAATGGGGAATTTCACTTGGAACAATTTGAAATAAGGATTTAGTCTTTATCGCTAATTTTACCATTGCTATTCTTCGTAATATAATTATTCATGCTTGCGTTTGAATTCAGCCAAATTTTCTTTAATTTGTGTTTCAGTAAAGATTTTATTGCACTTGGTACACCGGTACAATTCTTCGACTATCTCATCATAAATTAAATCCTCGGAGAAATTGACACTATGTAGACGCATGGAAAAATTATATATTCGCACGAAGTCTTTGTTGGAACAGTTGTCACATAAAAAATACTCATGAATGTAATCCATTCACTCTTCCTCCTAATGAAACATAGGGTGCTTTGCTCTCCAGTAAAGAGAGCTTGAGTTTAAACTTATACCTATTAGAATAAACCTATGCCAGTCAGCCTGCAGATTCCATGTTTTTGGAGCCACCGTGCGGAATCGAACCGCAGACATCCTCATTACGAGTGAGGTGCTCTACCAACTGAGCTACGGTGGCTAAAAGGCAGTAGGGATAGTATAATTTTTTTTTATTTGTGTCCATGCTTTTTTAAACCTGATTATATGTTAAGAGGTCTGATTTTAATTTGTTGCGCTTATCCGTATTTCAATTTACTGTAACATCTGTGTATGTTTTGCAGGGATTATCATAAAAGAATTCTGCTTTTTAGTATAATAACATTAAGGAGGTTTTTCATGAAGGAGCCAAAAGATTACATAATTTTCCCTCTGGATTTACCCACATATAATGAGGCTATGAGTTATGTTGAGCTATTACAGGGGCATGTTGGCATTTTTAAGGTAGGTTTGGAGCTATTTATCAGTCAGGGGCCAGGGATATTAACGTCTATACGAAATGCAGGAGATTCCGGGATTTTTCTTGATTTGAAACTCCATGATATTCCAGTTACAGTTAAAAGGGCATTTCTGGCTGCCTCTCAACACGCACCCGAATTTGTAACCATTCATTGCGATGAAGGAGGAGAAAGCCTTAAAAGCGTAGCAGACAGTAACCCTGGAAATACAAAGATACTGGCTATAACTGTCTTGACAAGTCTTGATAAAAGAAAATTGAGAGAATTGGGCTATGATGAACATTTTTCAGAAGACATATCAGCTCTTGCTCTTTTAAAGGCTCGTATCGCAAAAGAAGCAGGATGCCATGGAATAGTCTGTTCTGGACATGAAGTGGGAATGATAAAAAAAGAACTGGGCAATGAATTGATTGCAGTTACTCCTGGTATTCGTCCGGAATGGTCAGTTGTGAATCAGGATGATCAAAAAAGGATAGTGACTCCCTCAGAGGCAGTTCTAAATGGCAGCGATTATGTAGTGATTGGACGTCCCATACGTGATGCTAAAAATCCAGCTGATGCTGCAAAAATAGTGGCGGAAGAGATTGCCTCAGCACTTTAATTCCGCCGTTTAAAACCTTATCTGTCAAATATATCAAGGTATTGCGTAGAGATTCGCAGAAATAAAAGCAGGTGAGAATCTTTTGAAAGCAACTGAACAGGGCATATTCCTCTTGCTTATCGTTTTTTGCTAATGTGGTCTGTTGCCTTATTAATTCTTTCTAAAATAATGTCTTTACCCAGTACTTCCATGACCTCAAAAATTCCTGGACTAACGGTTTTTCCAGTAAGCGCCACCCTGAGAGGTTGGGCAAGTTCTTTCATTTTAATCTGATTTTCACTTAGAAATTCAGTAAAGGATTTTTCAAGAGTTTCCTGATTAAAATTAGTTTGTTTTTCAAGCTTTTTATATAAACCTTGGAGTAGGGTAAGACTATTGGGGGTCAAAAATTTACTGTCTGCTTCTTTGTCAAAGGTTATATTTTCCTGAAAAAAGAACGACGCCCCTTCAGCCATTTCAACAAGTGTTTTGCTTCTTGCCTTTAGTGTTGCCACTGCCTTTTCAAGCCTTTTCGGATTAAGATCTTTGAGATTCAGCTTATTAAGGAAGGGAATCAATTCTCTTGAAAGGAATTCATTGGATGATTGTCTAATATGCCAGGCATTTACATCAAGAAGTTTATCGCCGTCGAAAACTCCAGCTGATTTGCCTACGTTTTTAAGAGAGAATTTTTCAATTAATTCTTTTCTCGAAAATTTTTCCTGGTCACCATATGACCATCCCAGTCTTGCTAATGAGTTCAATAAGGCATCAGGTAAATAGCCCATATCTCTGTAAGCAAGTACAGACATGGCACCATGCCTTTTACTCAGCCTTGTTTTATCAGGACCAAGAATCATTGGTACATGGGCATATCTGGGAATTGTTTCCCCTAAAGCCCTGTAGATCAGTATTTGCCGTGGCGTGTTATTGACGTGATCATCTCCCCTTATTATGTAATTGATGCCCAGGCTGATATCGTCAGCAACTACAGCTAAATGGTAAGTCGGGCTCCCGTTCGATCTCCTGAGAATAAGATCATCAAGCTCTTGGTTATCAAACGTTATCATGCCCTTAACCTTATCATCAAATTGAGTTATTCCATTTTGCGGGGTTTTGAGCCTGACCACAGAACCGGGCACAGGGCCCAGACCCAAATCTCGGCATGTTCCGTCATATTTTGGTTTTAAATTTTTTGCCCTTGCAGCAATTCTTTTCTTTTCAAGTTCTTCCGGTGAGCAATGGCAATGATACGCCTGTCCAGAGGCAATAAGACGTTCAATGAAGTTGTTATAAATATCATATCTCTGTGATTGGAAATAAGGGCCTTCATCCCAATCGAGCCCCAGCCATTCCATGGAATCCAGAATAGCCTTTGTAGCTTTTTCCGTTGATCTCTGCTCATCAGTATCTTCTATTCTAAGTATGAATTTTCCGCCTTTTTGCCTTGATAAAAGCCAGTTGAACAGTCCCGTTCTGGCCCCGCCTATATGAAGGTAGCCGGTAGGACTTGGTGGGAAGCGGGTAACAATTGTATCTTGCATAATAGTCAAATGATAACCTCCTGTGTTGCAATAAGGTCTTGAGATCTTTTTGAAAGTTCAAACGCTTGATTATTTATCGGATTCATATTATTAAATAAAAGTTAATGTTAAAAATGTAATTTCATTAAAGGATTCTGGAGATTAGCACACATATAAAGAGTAGACAAGAGGAACTTGTATACTGTACTGTCTGTATCTGGTTAATATAATCTGATCAATTAGTGGTGAGTTTCAAT
>DAINAR010000097.1:0-6638 GCA_036733345.1 Deltaproteobacteria bacterium
GCGCCCATAGCTCAGCTGGATAGAGTGACGGACTACGAATCCGTAGGTCGCAGGTTCGAATCCTGCTGGGCGCACCAGTAAAATCAAAAACTTAATTCAATGTGATTAAGTACTCATCACCTTTAATTCCGTATAACCTATCCAATATAGATAGATTTCGGTTGTCGTCCTGTCCTCATGGCCAGTATGAATTGAACAGCCCTAAATCCCGAAATGCTTGAGTGCAAAGAAACTGCAATTTATCGAAGATTCGCTTCTTCTGTGTATAAGAAATTTCCAGAGCCGGACCGGTGAAATCGGGAAATTCGTCATAAAAGGTGCGTTTTCTGGAAACTGGCATGTCAATGTTCGTACTGTTCATCCGGATCCGTCCTGAATTGATCTTCGGTATCTGTAACCAATATCCTGATAATCATAACACAGCAGATACAATCATGAAAGGAGGATTCGTTTATTCAGCGTCACAGCGGCCTTTTAAAGAACAGGCAATACTGTAATTTTTATTTCTTCCGTCAGAGTTCTGAATTTTACGGGTACAGATGCAATAATGCTTTTTGATGCAGGTCTTCCGGCTTTGCATGAGAATTACCCGCCTGAGCAGGCCTTATCTTATAAATTATAGGTTATTATTGACAGATTATCCGGATATTAATTATATTTTCTGGCAGCCGATTATGCCATATCCATGCAGATGCAATAGCATGCCGAGCAGAAGCAGAAGAAGTATTTTTCAGGAGTCATACAATGAAAATCTGTCGCAGGGCACTGGTTGCGCTGTTTATAGTCTGTATTTATCTTGTTTTCTTTCAGTTCAAATCTTTTGCCGCCGCACCGGTAGATTTAATACCTTTTGGGCAGGCTGATACCCTTGAAGACATAAGGGCTATAATAAAACACAACGGCTATAATTTCACGGTGGGCCACAACTGGGTTTTTGATATGCCCGCGGAGGAAAAAGAAAGGTTTTTCAGTCGTCGCCCTCCGGTCACTACAGGGAAAACCCTTGCAAAGGAAGACCCCGGCCTTCTTTCACGGTATCTGGGAATGGAATTGCCGTCTTCCTTTGACTGGAGAAATTACAACGGACATTCCTATATAGGAGCAATAAGGGATCAGGGAAACTGCGGCTCCTGTTATGCATTCGCGGCATGCGCCGCGGCAGAGGGGACATATAACCGGGCGAATGGCAGGTATGATGGAAGGTGTGTCGACTTTTCAGAGGCTTTCATAATATGGTGTCTTGGGAGATTGCCTGAATATAACATACACTTTTTCGGGTGCTACGGGGCTGATTATGACTATTATGAGCTTGAGGCTCTTACTGCAGAGGGCGTGTGCAGCGAGAGCGATTTTCCCTACACAATATATAATCCGGGTTCATGTACACACTGGGGAGACCCAGTAAAGGTTTTTGAGTCCTGGTACCGGGTCGACTGTAATGATATAGATGGGATTAAGACTGCCATAATGACTTATGGAGTGGTTGATGCCGCAGTCCAGGTCGTTTCAGCCTTTCAGGGTTATGATTCAGGTATATATAAGGATACAAATATCGACTGCCCCGGTAAACTTCCGGATTTCCCAGAATGTTATTATACGCCAACCAATCATGCAGTGGCGCTTGTGGGCTGGGATGACAATGGGGGTGATAAAGACGATGGATACTGGATACTGCGGAACAGCTGGGGCACAAGCTGGGGGGAAGAAGGTTACATGAGGATCAAATACACCTCGGCAAGGGTTGCCTGCGAGGTCTGTTATCTTGTCATTTCTCGCGAACCCAAGGCAATGCCGTGGCTGAAATTGCTCCTTTTTGGCGATTGAATAATGCGGTCAATTTTTTTGGGCATTAAGGAGTATGAAATACTACAGATAAGATTTGTCTGTAATGAAGATCAGGCGCTCAAGATCATTTTTTCTCTATAATTATGAGAAAAATGATTCTGAAAGGTCAATTGCTTATATCACCCCTCTTTTTCTTCAATAGTGAAAATGACTAACGAACAGCCCTGTAAATCTCCAGTTCAAATAGACAAAATAAAACTTGGAATAGTCTGTCCGATGGCAAATGAGAAAGATACTGCTGAAGATTTTGTCAGGGATATACTCGCCATCTGCAGAGGATTCAGGGAGGTTGTATTTTTTGTTATATTTGACAGGAGCTGCAAAGATGGTACTTACGATTTACTTAATAGTATGCAGAATAAACCCGGGGAACTTAACATTATATGGGCTGGTGAAAATACCTTTGTTGTCGATGCATACATAAGGGGATACAAGGAAGCAATTAATTCAGGATGTGACTGGATTCTTGAGATTGATGCAGGTTACAGCCATCAGCCCGATGAAATACCGAAGTTTATTAATAAAATGGCTGAAGGGCATGAATGCGTATTCGGCAGCAGGTTCTGCCGTGGAGGCAGCTTTTCAGAAAGCCCTTTCAGAAGGAAGTTCATCAGCAGGGGTGGAAGTATGGCTGCCAATATTCTGCTTGGGACAAAACTCAAAGACATGACCAGCGGTTTTGAGCTGTTTACCAGGGAGGCTTTGAAAAAAGTGCTCGCAAGAGGCATAAAATCAAGAGGGCATTTTTTTCAGACTGAAATCAAAACATACTGCAGGAAAATGAAAATCACTGAAGTACCTATTGATTACCGGGCGCCAAGTAATAATGTCAACATTCTTGTTTTGATTGATTCATTCAGGCATTTGCTCAGGCTTTTTTACATGAGGCTTGCGGGCAGGCTGTAATTTTTCGGATAAAAATTTATGCAAATTTCCGGCTGTTCAGGATAAAGAGGGCATGAAAGGGGTCTGTTAAAAATGGCTGATAAAACCTGCCTGGTTTTAACATCAATTTCCGGACCAAACAGGGCCATGAAAGAACTGGCCAGTGGCTGTATTGAAAAGGGTTACAGGTTTATTGTCATCGGAGATAAAGCCGGCCCTGAGAACTTTGAGCTTGAAGGATGCGATTTTTATTCCCTTAAACGACAGCTTGAGACATCTTCATTTGCGCATAGCTGCCCGGTTGGGCACTATGCAAGAAAAAACACAGGTTATCTTCTTGCAATGGCAGGCGGGGCGTCCGTGATAATTGAAACAGACGATGATAACCTGCCCTATCCCGGTTTCTGGTCAAATCACCGGATGAAGAAACAGGCTGTACTGTGTGAAAATGCCGGGTGGATGAATGTCTATTGTTATTTTACCGATTCAAATATATGGCCGAGGGGATTTCCCCTTGAGTTCCTGAAACAGAGACCTCGTGAGTATGAATTGCTCAGGCCGGCAACTTTAAAATGCCCGATTCAGCAGTACCTTGCCGATGATAATCCTGATGTTGACGCAGTATACCGCCTGCTTTTTCATCTGCCTGAGAAATTCAGGAAAGACCGGCAGGTTGCAGCAGGCAAAGGAACCTTTTGCCCCTTTAACAGCCAGAATACAGTATGGTTCAGGCCTGCGTACAAGTTAATGTATCTGCCTGGCTACTGCTCATTCAGAATGACAGATATTTGGAGGAGCTTTGTAGCTCAAAGAATAGCGCATGAGAATAACTGGCCCGTATTTTTCGGGCCGCCGACAATGTACCAGCAGCGTAATGAGCATAATCTTTTAAAGGATTTTCAGGATGAAATTCCCGGTTATCTCAACAACAACAGGATTTATGAGCAGTTACAGATGCTGGATTTAAAATCAGGCGACGAATATATTGATGACAATCTAAGGCTTTGCTATGAAAGATTAGTTGACATGAGATTAGTCGATAAGCAGGAATTAAAACTGCTTGATGAATGGATCAGCGAATGCAATCAGAGGTAAATTCTCCTTTGGTTAAAACAGGAAACAGATGATGGGGTTGGGCAGCCACAGGCGCATTATTGCTGCTTCTTTCTTCTCCAACGATTACAGGGGGTGAGATTATGACCGGGGGAGACCTTTTGGCAATCAGCCTGGCATTTCTTATTTCATGTGCATGGGTGCAGAGAGCAGAACGTAAGTCTTTTATTTTTATATCCAGTATTCTATGCGGCCTGGCCATAGCCACCCGTCCACATTTTTTTATGGTTTTGCCCTGCTGTTTGCCTCATTGCTGTATCGTAGAATAACCTATCCGCTTTATCGTATAATAACGGTTATCGTGGTATCATGTGGGGGTACGCTGCTTTTCTGGGCCTTGAACCCATCAGGCTTTTCGCCCCTGCATGCAGGGAGAATGGTGTTGAAATTTTCCGATGTTTTGGATCATCCGGATCGATAGCTATGCCCTGCTTGCATATTTTCAGGCAGAACTTGCCGGGATGAAAGTTCGTGATATCCTGAAGGATTGCCTGTCAAATCATGGTACAGCTTATCTTTTGGTTATCAGCCTGGGCGAAATTTACTACATTATAGCACGAAAAATGGAAAAAAAGAGTGCTGACGCAAATCTGGAAGATATATATAGTCTGCCTGTCGAATTAATTGATTTGACAAAGGAACGTGTCCTTGCAGCCGCCCGTATCAAGGCTCACTATGCCGTTTCCTATGCAGATGCATTCGTAATTGCTGCGGCTGTGGAATATTCCGCCATAATCACTACAGGATATCCTGAATTCAAGGAAACTGAATCACTTGCATGTGTTCTCTGGCTTGATTCACCAGGTGAGAATAAAATTGGCTGATGAACATAAAAATCCGTTATAATGGCTCTTATATCCAATACTGTATTTAATTTGTTTGATAAAATTTGTTTTTTATGCAATAATTATCAGATAATAATCATGGAGGTTTTGTATGGGAAGTTTAATGGAAAGATCGGACCAGGCGATTTCAGTTACTGAATTATCCCGCTCTGCAAAGACAATTTTTGAGAAACTCGCAAAAGGCGAGCAGGATAGATACATTGTCATGAAAAATAATGCCCCTGCAGCTGTGATGTTGCCTGTTGATTTTTACGAGGCGATTATGGACGAACTCGAAGACCTTCGCATTGAAGCTGTTGCACGGGACCGTATTCAGACATTTGACCCTGCAAAGGCAATCAGCCACGAAGAGATGATGATACGTTTTGCGGGTGGTAATAAAGAGTGAGCTGGGAAATATTATATCACCCGGAAGTAGCTGATGACCTTGATGGTCTTGGCAGGGCAGAAGCGGCCAGAGCAATGCGTGTGATTGAAGACCGCATCAGGCTGGGAGAGCCGGATAAGATTGGTAAACCATTGCACGGGAATCTGGCAGGATATCGTCGGCTTCGAACTGGAAGCCTTCGGATTGTTTATCGTCCAAATATAGATACGATTGAGGTAATTATTGTTGCCGTTGGGATGAGAAGGGAATTCGAAGTGTATTTGAAAGCAGAGAGGAGAGCGATTTAAAGCAGTTTGTCACAGACGACTCCAGGAATGAAGAAATAAACTCTTAACTCATTATACTCAACCCTCCACAAATATGGCGTTATGCTTTCCCCTTTAAGCTTTGAGCTATCCATAAACACGCAAAATAAACTTTCAGCTCTTATAGATTGATTTTTTAGATAAATGATATATACTGGTAATATCATTGTCTTGGAGAGGTGATAGACTATGGAATCTATAGCAAAAGTATTTCAAAACGGCCGATCACAGGCGGTACGGCTGCCTAAAGAGTTTCGTTTTAAATGTAATGAAGTAAAAATTACCAAAAAAGGCGATAAGGTGATTCTGGAACCTCTTGAAAAAAGCAGTTGGCCGGAGGGTTTCTGGGATGCTTTCCCCGTGGATCGGGATTTCAAAACACCTGATGCTTTGGCGGCAAAAGAATTCAGTCTGGATTAACCGGGGTAATTATGTATCTGCTTGACACCAATATTATTAGTTACTGGATGTGTGGTGACAAGAGGGTAATCGGTAAGATTAAAAAGCACTCCCCATCAGATTTATCTCTATCAACCATTACCTTTGCCGAAATATTATACGGGATAGAAAAATCTCCGATAAAAAAGGTAGAAAGGAGATTCAAAATCAGGCAGATCTCGTCGTTGTTGCGTCTTTATCCATTTGATGAGGCAGCGGCGCGTGAATATTCCTTTATAAGGGCACAGCTTGAAAAAGAAGGGCTTGTGATCAGTGAAAGAGACACGCAGATTGCTTCCATAGCCTTAGCAAACAGGCTTATCATTGTAACTCATAATGTAAAGGCATTCGCGCGGGTTGAAAAATTAAATGTCGAGGATTGGGCAGCCATAACCTGAGTTTTTGTTCAGGATTATTCAGCCGACCTTTATGCCGTACTGATGATCAATTTTATCTCTGAAGCTCGCCTTTCAAGGGAAAGCATTCGACCCTGGAGCGATATCTGTTAAATATCAATGGGATACGACCAAATTTCATAACTGCAATATCCGATAGACATCCATATAGTCACGCATTATATAATATGGGCATATGTGGCCTTTGTTTTATGGGTGTTAAGGAGGTTAAAATGTTGCAGGCAAGATTTATCTGTAAGGAAGATCAGGCGGCCCTCAGGCAGTTCATTATATTACGAATTTAAGCGGGAAATTGCCGATAAAAAGCCAACAAGAGTCAACAGTAGATTTGACCCTTAACCTATTACCCAACGGTGTCCAAAAATCTACCTCAAAAAGATGCGTAGATTCGCTGTAAAGGCCC
>DAINAR010000098.1:0-6586 GCA_036733345.1 Deltaproteobacteria bacterium
AACCGGAAGGTCCGGCTAAGGCATTGTTGCGAATCGCATCAAGGAATCCCAGTGCGGTTCTTGATGCTTTGCATGCGAAATAGAATCAGCCAACAATCGAATTCACTCGGATGTGAGTTCCGCTTGCGTTCCACTCACACCGGTGAAAATATTAGAGTAGATACCCATAAAGATAATATTTCAATGAAAAGAATTCTGATTAAAAAAGGATTTCAGTATTGCGGTGTGATATATAATCAATGGGGCGATGAAAGGTTGGCTTTTCAGAGAGTATAAATAATGTACAAATGATCAAAAAATACCAAATCGGGGTATAGTTCATTTTTAAGTCTCTGCCATAAAGGACCAGCAAACGAAGTTTCCGAAGGTGTTGTACTGATGCATGGCCTGGCACGTAATAAAAATTACTTGTCTAAAATGGAAAAATACCTCTAAAGCAATGGAAAAGCTTCTTGATAAAATATTTGATCTTAAAAAAAACGGGACTAATCTAAAAACGGAAGTTCTGGCCGGAGTCACCACTTTTCTGAGCATGGCCTATATCATTGTCGTCAACCCCGGCGTTCTAAAAAATGCAGGGATGCCTTTCTCAGGAGTTCTTTTTGCCACTGTCCTTGTCTGTTCCCTGAGCTCTCTTGCCATGGGATTATATGCCAAACTTCCCTACAGCCTTGCTCCGGGAATGGGCATCAATGCCTTTTTTACCTTCAGCCTTGTGGTGGAAAAGGGTATCCGCTGGGAAACCGCTCTGGGTGCAGTATTTATATCAGGCCTCATTTTTATGATACTGTCCGCCACTGGCATCCGGGAGGAAATCGTCAAGGCGATTCCTTCCTCTATCCGAAACGGTATGGCTGCCGGCATCGGGGTTTTCCTGTCATTCATAGGTTTCATTAACGTCGGTTTCATAATACCGGAAAAGGCCACGCTTGTGTCATTCGGAGGTCTGCATTTAAAAACTATACTCTTTCTTGCCGGCTTCATTATAACCTCCGTTCTCGCGATCAAGCGAATCAGGGGAGCAATGGTCATCGGTATTATGGTCACATCAATCCTAACCCTGGCAGTATCCTCCATCGTAGCAACTGCCGGATGGCTTTCAGTGCCTCTTATAACTCTGCCGAAAGAAATATTCGCCCTGCCCTCTTTTGAAGTCTTTCTGAAGCTCGACATAATAAGAGCATTGTCTATCGGCATGATTCTTCCCATATTGTCACTCCTACTAGTAGACCTTTTCGACTCGGTCGGAACATTTGTCGGTGTATCCCAGAAAGCTAACCTCGTTGATAGAAATGGTATTCCTCTCCGTATCGGCAGGGCCCTTATGGTGGATGCTTTTTCCACTACCATTTCAGGGCTTTTCGGAACTTCTTCCGGAAGTGTTTATGTTGAATCAGCAACAGGCATTCAGGAAGGGGGAAGAACCGGCCTTACAGCCGTTATTTCAGGACTCCTTTTCCTACCTTTCATGTTCCTCTCTCCCATGCTTTCATTTATTCCGGCAGTGGCAACGGCTCCTGTTTTGGTTCTTGTAGGGATTTTAATGATGAGCCCTCTCGCAGACATTGAATGGAATAATTTTGAGGAAGCTATCCCAGGGTTCCTTTCCTTTGCGCTCATTCCGCTGACTTTCAGCATCACACAGGGTGTTATCTGGGGGCTTTTGATATATACGGCCATCAAACTGGCTACGGGCAAGGCTCATGAAATTAACACAATAGTTTATTTTATTGACATTTTTGCCATCATCATACTCTCGACTGGACTGTAGATATTTTGTGTTTTCAGGAAAAAACTTAAAACTTTTATTCTGACTGACATCTCATAAACAATTTGTTTTTCCCTTGACTCAAAATACGAATTCACACTACACTCTATTTTCAAAAAGGGACTTCTTTTCAAGACCAAATCAAATAACCAGAAAAATTAAAATCAAAAATAAAAAACAAATCAAATAAAATCCATAACCGTTTTTTTAGCTCCTATAAAGAATACCTTATATTTGAAGAGAAGCATTATAAAGATAAAAAAGCTTTAAAGATTGACAATAAAATAGTCCATGAAACATCTATTTTTAAATGATGAACTTTTTTTCAGGACCATCCTGGACTCCTCACATAATGGTATTGTTATTGTCGATCTGGAAGGTATTATCATCTTCTTTAATTCAGCAGCAAAAAAGATCTTATGTCTGAACGATGAAAAACCGGAAGGAAAATCTTTTTCATCGATCAATCTTCAGGCATGGGAGGATTTCAAGGAAATTCTGATAACTGGCAAACCTCAATTGGGAAAGAAATTTGCGTTCAACGGCCAGACATTGATTGTAAACAGAACTCCCATCAGAAGCCATGACAAAATTATCGGCGTCTTGAGTATTTTTCAGGATATATCAGAGCTTGAAAAAATTACCTCAGAGTTATCGACATACCGCTGTATGGCCCAGGAAATGGATGCAATCATTGAATCATCATATGATGGATTATATATTACCGATGGGCAGGCAAACACCCTGAGGGTAAACTCTTCATGGGAAAAGATTACCGGCCTGAGAGCCAAAGATGTTATCGGAAAGAACATGGCAGACCTCGAGACCCAGGGATATTTTTCCAAATCAGTTTCCCTTATGGTGCTTGAGGAAAAAAGGCCGCTTACTATACAGGCCAGAGTGGTTACCGGCAAAGAAGTTCTGGTTTCAGGCAGCCCTATATTTGATGATAATGGCAATATTTCCATGGTGGTAACCAATGTGCGCGATCTAACCGATATAAGAAGATTATCAAAGCAACTGGTACAGTCCAAAAAGTTATCTGAACAGTATTATAATAAGCTTGAGAAGCTAAGGATACAGCTCGGGGAGTATGGAAATATAATCACAGAATCCAAGGCAATGAAAGATGTGATGGAACTTGCCCTCAGGATAGCCGGGGTGGATACACACGTCCTTATAACGGGTGAAACAGGGGTTGGAAAAGAGGTAGTGGCCAAATTTATTCATAATAACAGCAAGAGATCTTCCAGCGGACTCTTTCTTAAAATTAATTGCGGGGCCATACCGGAAAACCTCCTTGAAACTGAACTGTTCGGCTATGAAGGGGGCGCCTTTACCGGTGCGAGTCCAAAGGGAAAGCCAGGGCTTTTTGAGTCTGCTGAAGGTGGAACCATAATGCTGGATGAAATTGGGGAACTTTCACTGGGCCTCCAGGTGAAATTATTGATGGCTATCCAGGACCTTGAAATTACACGGGTAGGAAGTATAAAACCAAAAAAGATAAATGTTCGCCTGATATCAATTACCAACCGTGATCTTAAAAAAATGGTCAAAGACGGCACATTTAGAGAAGACCTCTATTTTCGTTTAAAGGTGGTTCCCATTTACATCCCACCTTTGAGGGAACGACGTGACGATATAATCCATTTGATTAACTCTTTTTTGCGGGAATTCAATCTCAAATATGGGAAAGAAATTCACTTTTCGCGCATGGTAATTGATCATCTGGTCAGTTATGACTGGCCGGGAAACGTAAGAGAATTGAGAAATCTTATTGAGAGGCTGGTAGTCGTAACTCCACATGATGAGATAATTATGGATGATCTACCGGACAGGCAGCATTACGACTTTCTAAATTTTCCCATAAACCAGGCGGGCCCATTAAAAGAGATTGTTCGTCAGTTCGAAGTAAGCCTCATGCAAAAGGCCATTAATAAACACGGTGGCGTCCAGGAGGCCGCCCGGCACCTGGAAATAGATCCGACCACAATCTATAGAAGATTGAAAACTGCAAATTTGCAGAGCTGAAGTGCAAACCTGCAGTCCTGTAGTTTTATATGATTATAATCTTATTTTCAATAAGTTATTAGTTTGTTGAATTATCTTCCCTGCAATACTGCAGTTTTTGTGCTGATTTCCATATCCTTAATCTTGATATTTATTAACGATCTAAAAAACGTTTATCTTATTGAAATTACTGGTTTTAACCAGACAAACTTAAAATCATGCAAACATGGCATAACAATTGCAAATTTTTGTGTACTACGGCACGGTTTTAAACCCCGCCGAAATCTAACAGGTGATTGAGCAATAGTGCTTAGTTTAACATCAACAAAAAAGGAGGATACCTTATGATGCGAGTAAACAAAGTATCACTGATTGCCGCCCTTGCCTTGGTTATGACATGGGCCTTGTGGATTGCCGGTTGTGCAACAACGAACCAGCCTGTAAAAACAGCGTGTAAAGCCGATATCGAATGGCAGATTACACCGGAGGCTGAAGTCACCGAGTTTAATTGTGAGACGGGAACACATGCCGAAGAACCATCACTCATTTTCACTGTAGGTGTTAAGAATATTTCACATAAACCCTTACGTTACAGAGTGAATATTTTCCTGCTGGACATGGATAAGGCAGCAGGTCACCTTGTGCCTCGAAAAGGAAAACCTCCCGTATTAGAACCGGGAAAAAGCCAGTCAGTCAAAATACCCTTTATAAAAACAACTGATATGCCCAAAAAAGTCCTAGTGGTTATTAAAACGATGGAAATTTAGCCAGGCATATAAATTGAGTTTTATGTTGTTATTAAACCAACCCTAATACCTTCGGAGGACTACAATATGAAATCAATTACTGTCAAATTTGCACTTTGTGTTTTATGTCTTATTTTTACATTGTTTTTAATCACATTTACAGCTGGATCATCGCTTGCCCGTACTGAATTCATCTCAATAGGAACAGGAGGGACAGGTGGTGTTTATTACCCCTATGGAGGCGGAGTTGCTGAAATATGGACCAAGTATGTTAAAGGCGTGCGTGCTGTTGCAGAAGTAACGGGCGCCTCAGTTGAAAACACCAAGCTATGCGATAGAGGTGAGACACTTTTTGGCGAAATCATGAACGACGTCGCTTACCAGGCATATAACGGTATTGGGAAATTTAAAGACAAGCCTCAAAAAATCCTGGGAATGTTTGAAATGTACCCCCATCATTTTCAGATTGTTACCCTTATGAAATCAGACGTTAATTCCATTTATGACATCAAAGGCAAAAAGGTTTCAGTCGGAGCCCCTGCAAGCGGAACCGAATACAAGACTAATCTTATCCTTCAAGAGGCCCTCGGAATTCCCTATCGCGATTTTAATGTCTTCCGCCTCTCATTCACTGAAACTGCAAATGCCCTGAAAGATGGAACCATTGAAGTAGGCATCTGGGATGTTGCCGCACCAACCTCCTCCATAATGGATCTGGCAACTACCCATAAGATAAAGATGATCTCATTCACACCTGAAGAGATCAAAAAAATTGTCGATAAATTTCCTTTTTATTCCGAATTCACTCTCCCGGCCGGCACTTACAATAATCAGGATTACGATGTCCGAAATCCCTCAGTATGGAATACCTTTATCTGTAACGCAGATGTTGACGAAGAACTGGTCTACAGGCTTACAAAGGCTGTATTTGAACATCAGGACTATATGATGAAGATACATCCCTTTGCAAAGTATACGACTCCTGAAAATGCAGTAAAACATGCTGCCATTCCTTTGCATCCGGGTTCAATCAGATACTTGAAGGAAAAAGGCATAACTGTACCTGACCATCTTATTCCCAAATAATAAATTAATTCGGCAAGTTAATAACTACTTGCCACGGGTCTGATTCCTTTTTAGGAATCAGGCCTGGATATTTGATAACGCATATGAATAAAACCCTGCTTTTAATATCTATATGGTTTTTTACTGCTGCTGCTTTGCCGCTGAACCCGGCAGAGGCACAACCTTCACTCCTTATTCGTGATTACAGGAATGATAGTACTGTATTTGAAATCCCTCTCAATAGCACTCAGACTTTTACTATCAGATATATTCACTCGGTTGATCATTCCCCGGTGTTTGAAGTCTTTAGTTTTAAAAAAGAGAAAGGGATAATTTTGAATGAGACCTATTTTCGTATGTTCGGAGCCGGCATGGGACATTGGGAGGGCCACGGCACAGTTGTTCAGGAGGGTGAGTGGATCAAAATCAAGGAAATTAATTGCCCTTTGGGAAAGTTTCTCCTGAGGGTAGGATCCATTGGTGTAGATCACACAATAATTATCAACGAAAATGAATGGAACCTTTCAAGGATGGCTGCAGGCCGTCTTGTTGAAATTACTTGGTCGGAAAACTGAGTTTCTAATATTCGAACCAGATCAGAATATCTCATGATCCTTTCTTAAAAACAATAAAAGAGGGAAAACTTTTATGGCTGATACAAACAATAATAATCTTGAAGCAAGTGAAATCGTCCAGGACGACAAGCGTAATCTGAGAGGAGCATTAGCTGTTTTTATCACTTTATGTGCCGTAGGGTTATCCCTGTTTCAATTATATACGGCAGGGATCGCACCACTTACTGCCATGTACCAGCGGTCAATACATCTGGTTTTAATTATGATCCTGGGCTTCGCACTCAATCCCCCAACAAAGGGAGCATCAAGAGACCGATTTGATATCTATCTCGCCTTTGACTGTCTTCTTATCATTCTTGCGATAGTAATCGGATCATATATCTGGATTGAATTTGACGCAATAGTTGAGAGGCAGGGTGACT
>DAINAR010000099.1:0-6459 GCA_036733345.1 Deltaproteobacteria bacterium
GACAGATCTGTTTTTATGGCTTCCAGAGTTGCCTGGGCCTGTGAGACCGATGCTTTGGCGCTTGCCTCATCGGCCTTTGCCCGTTCAAACGAAGCCTCTGCAGCATCAAGCTCGGACTGGGAGGGAACTTTGTTATTGCTCAGTTCCCATACCTTTTGAAGCTGTCTGAGTTTAGTTAAGGTTTCCCTTACCGTAGCCTTAGCCTGCTGTACTTTTGCCATGGCTGATTCAAGAGCGGCTTTGGATTGAGTTACCTGGGCCTCAAGTTTGGATGTGTCCAGCCTGGCCAGGATCTGGCTTACTTTTACATGGTCGTTGTAATCCGCCTCTACGCTTTTTACGATACCGGAGAGCTCGCTTCCCACATCAACCTGGTTGGTCGGCTGCAGTGTGCCTGTTGCAGTTACGATGATAGTAAGGTTTCCTCGCTGAACTTCCTGGAATTTATATTGTGTTTTATTTGACTTTTCAGCCATGCGCCAACGAAAAATCATAAACGTGGCCATGCCAGCGATTAGAATCAGAAAAGCCAAAGCAAGCCATCGCTTTATCCGTTTACCTCGGCTTTGATTGTGGTTGAGGCCCAGAGTTTCGGCAACATCATATTCAGGATTATTTTTTGATTTCATTTGTTTTCTCGCTTAAAAAGCTGGTGTTTTCCTCGAAAGCCATAGTACTCCATCCACCGCCGAGAGCCTTGTAAATACGTATAAGGTTTGACGTTACAGTTCCTTCGCTTTGTGCAAGCTGATCCTGAAATGAAAGGAGAGAGCGCTGGGCATCCAGGATATTGCTGAAATCGGTCAAACCAGCCTCATATTTCTGCTGTGCCAGATCAGCCGCATTTTTCGCAGCCTGAGTTGCCTTAAGCAGCCTGTCTCTTCTTTGCTGCTCCCCTGCATAGGCAACAAGACTGTTTTCAATTTCTTCCAGGGCATCGAGTATGGTGGTCTCATATTTTATCAGAGCCTGCTCCTGAAGTGCTGACTGAACCTCGATATTATTGCGTATAGCACCTGCGTCGAAAATCGCCCAGCTGATCCCAGGCCCGCCGCTTATGGTTCGGCTGTCGGACGATGAAGGGTTACTAAGTGAAAGAGTTTCCAGGCCGATAGATCCCTTCAACCTGAACCTGGGGTATAAATCTGCCGTAGCCACTCCAATTCTTGCAGTCTGGGCAGCCAGTTCACGCTCTGCCTGCCTCACATCAGGTCGGCGTCTCAGGACATCGGCAGGGAAGCCGATTGCTACCTTTAAGGGAATCACAGGTATGGGCTCACGTTTTACCAGGTCATCATGAACCTTTCCCGGCTGTTCTCCCAGGAGCACGGCAACGCGGTTCATGGCTTCCTGCAATCCAGTCTGCAGGGTTGGAATTTGCGATCTGGTGTTTTCAAGATTGTAGCGTGCCTGCTGCAAAGCGAGTTCATCACTAAGACCCGCCTGGTACCGCCACAGGATTAATTTATGGGTTTCAGCCTGTGCCTCAAGGTTGGCTTCCGCCATATTAAGCCGTGTCTGAAAGGTGCGTACCTCGATATAGTTTAGGGCTACCTCTGCGAGCAAAGAGACCATCACATCGCGCAGATTTTCCCGGGTGGCCTGGAGATCAGCATCCGCTGCTTCTACGGAGCGGCGAACACCGCCAAAAATATCCAGCTCCCATCCTGCATCAAAACTCGCAGAATAAAGATCACTGGTCTTGCCAGCACCCCTGTCTTCACTGGTGCGGCTCCAGCTTGCAGAACCGGTGACGTCAAGGGTAGGGAAAAAGTCAGCCCTGGTTATTCCGCGTCGAGCCCGCGACTCTCGGATTCTCGCCCGCGCCTTTTTTAGATCAAGATTGTTTGCTGAAGCACGTTTTATCAGTCCGGAGAGTTTATGATCGTTAAGCGTGGTCCACCACTCTGCCAGGCTTTCAGGATCCACCTCATGTTCAGTGAAACAGTCTTTAAGTTGTGTATGCCAGGCAGGTGAAACAGAAATCTCCGGAGGGGAATAATCCGGACCCACAGCCGCACATCCCATAACAAGAGTGTTTACGAACACAGCAAGAAACCATGCTTTTAAGGTTATTATTTTCGGTTTTTTCATAAATGCATTCCGGCAGCAAACGTGTTAGTAAGATTTCGTGATGAATTGAAAAACAGCCGCTAAAGGAAATGTCAAACAGGCTTTTTTTAAAGTTAAATTGTTACTATTTTTGTTTACTGTCAGCAAGGAATTTCTAAGCATTTTTCAAAATCAGGGATTTTCTGCCGGGTTTACGAAAAAAAGAATTTATGATTTTTTGTGAATTCATCAAAGTTGATTGATTATCAGTAAAATCTGTATCATAGTTGACTGAAATTTGAAAAATATGCAATATTCCAATAAATAACAGCTGTAATAATGTTGTTTTACAAAAAGACACTATGGCACAAGGAAAAGAAAAACCTCTTTAAGGATATAAAGGATATAATGGAGATGCCTGCTTGAAGATCAATCTCTGTGTAATCGGAGGATGAAACCCTATGCCCATAAAACCCACCTATAAAGAGCTGGAACGAAAAATAAAAATGCTCCAGGAAGAATCAGTCAAAGGTGAAATGGCCAGAGATGCGTTGAGAAAAAGTGAGGAGCAGTACCGTCGCCTTGTCGATAATGCAATGGAAGCCATTTTTGTAGCCCAGGGTGGCAAGCTTGTTTTTGTAAATCCAATGACGTCTTCTTTAACCGGCTATTACCCGGAGGAACTCCAGGCTAAACCTTTTATTGAGTTTATTCATCCTGAGGACAGAAAAATGGTCATGGATCGCCATATTGAGCGTATGAAAGGTGAGGAGATTCCCAGGGTCTATTCTTTTCGTATCTTAAATAAAGATGGCCGCGTTCTCTGGGCGGAATTGAATGCTGTCCTGATTGACTGGAAGGGAAAACCTGCCTCTTTAAACTTTATTCGTGATATTACGGAACGCAGAAATGCTGAGAAGGCATTGCTTGAGAGTGAGACCAGGTTCCGGACAATTTTCGAGCATGCCAACGATGCTATTTTACTGATGGATAAAAATATCTTTATTGACTGCAACGAAAAGACTCTGAAGATGTTTGGCTGTACCAGGGAGCAGATTATCAGGCAGCCTCCTTACAGGTTCTCGCCTGTTCTTCAGCCTGACGGAAGGGAATCTGCAGAAAAGGCCCTTGAGAAGATAAACAGGGCATTGCAGGGTGAAACACAGTTTTTTGAATGGAAGCACTGTCGATATGATGGCACTGCCTTTGATGCGGAGGTAAGCCTTAATGCCCTGAGTGCTATCGGAAAAAAATATATTCAGGCTATTGTAAGAGATATCACAGACCGCAAGCGTTCGGAGGAAGAGATTTTAAATGAAAGAGAGAAATTTAAAACCCTTTCGGATAATGCTCCATTCGGGATGTTGCTTATTAATGATGGTAATTTTCTCTATATGAATAACAAGTTTACAGAACTGTTCGGTTATGACCTTTCCGATATTTCACATGGCAGGGAATGGTTCAGAAAAGCATTTCCGGATGATGAATACAGGCATTCGGTTATAGCAAAATGGATGGAGGATTTCAGCAATGCCTCGCCTGGTGAGAAAATACCGAGAATTTTTGATGTTACGTGCAAGGATGGTTCAGTGAAGATAGTGAGTATCACTTCTTCATTGCTCATTTCAGGTAATCACCTTGTGACATTAGAAGATATAACCAAACAGAAAAAAGTTGAAATGCAGCTTCGCCAGGCCCAGAAGATGGAGTCAATCGGCACACTGGCAGGAGGAATTGCTCATGATTTCAATAATCTGCTTATGGGAATCCAGGGCTATGCATCTCTGATGCTGCTTGAGCTTGAGCCATTCCATCCTCATTATGAAATGATCAGGCAAATTGAGGAACAGGTGAAGAGTGGATCTGATTTAACCAGGCAGCTGTTGGGTTTTGCCCGTGGGGGAAAATATGAAGTCAGGCTTGCCAGTATGAACGAAATACTCAAGAAAACAGTGTCCATTTTCGGGAGAACAAAAAAAGAGATCACCATACATCAAAAATACGCCAGTGATCTCCGGACTGTAAAAGTTGACCTCGGTCAGATGGAACAGGTGTTCATGAATTTATTTTTGAATGCCTTTCATGCCATGCCCGGGGGTGGTAAGATCTTCCTGAAAACGGAGAATGTTTTTATTGATGATGAGCGGTCGTATCAGTATAAAATTCTGTCGGGTAAATATGTGAAAGTAAATGTCACAGATACAGGTCAGGGAATGGATGCGAAAACAAAGGAGCGAATCTTCGACCCTTTTTTTACTACAAAGGAAATGGGGCGGGGGGTCGGATTAGGCCTTGCGATGGTTTACGGGATAATCAAGGGCCATGGGGGCATGATTAATGTGTACAGTGAGCCAGGTCATGGCACGACATTTACCATTTATATACCCGCTTTGGAGGAAAAAGTAGAAGAGGAAAAGGTGAAGACTGATACAATTGTAAAAGGCACTGAGACGATCCTGCTTGTGGATGATGAAAAGGCGGTGCTGGATGTGACCAGAGATCTGCTGATAACGCTCGGATATCAGGTTTATGAGACAGAAAATGCTCAGGAAGCGCTGGAGCTTTACGCAGAAAAGAAAGATGACATTGACCTTGTCATACTGGATATGATTATGCCGGGGATATCAGGAGGAGAGGCCTTTAATCGTCTCATGGAGATTAACCCCGAAGTCAAGGTTCTCCTTTCAAGCGGATACAGCATCAACGGAGAAGCACAGGAAATATTGGATCGAGGCTGCAAAGGCTTTATCCAGAAGCCTTTTCAGTTGAAGGAACTTGCTCAGAGTGTCAGAGCGGTGCTGGACTGAACATAAGCATTTGGAGTGATTAATAAGTTTTTAAAATGAATAAAGAATCCGGGTCAATATGATTGCTGTACTGCATATTCAACAGCCTTTTCCGCATGAATAACTGTGGTATCAAAAAGCTTTACTCTCGTATCAGCCTGTGTTACCAGCATTCCAATTTCAGTACAGCCAAGAATTACTGCTTCGGCACCCTGTTCAGCAAGTGAATCAATGATTCGAAGATATTCAGTCTTTGAATCATGCTGTATCCTGCCAAGACAAAGTTCCTGATAAATTATTCTGTGTACAGCATCTCTGTCCTTTTTTTCCGGTACCAGAACGCTGAGCCCATATTTGTTAATTAAGCGGCCCTTATAAAAATCCTGTTCCATTGTAAAAGCTGTGCCCAGCAATCCCGCTTTTTTGATTCCGTTGCGTAAAAGAACATCGGCTGTTGCATCAGCGATATGTAACAAGGGGATATCAATAGAATTCTCTATTTCAGAAGCAACCTTATGCATAGTGTTTGTGCAGATAACCAGAAAGTCAGCACCAGCGGATTGTATATTCAAAGCTGCTTCTGTTAGTATTATAGCTGTTTCTTCCCAGTCGCCTCTATGCTGCAGTTTCTCAATGGGATCGAAATCCACACTGTACAGTGCGATACTGGCCGAATGCAGACCGCCAAGTGCATTTTTTACCCCCTCGTTTATCGCACGATAATAACTGACCGTGCTTTCCCAGCTCATTCCACCTAAAAGACCAATTGTTTTCACACTGCCCCTCTCTTTATACCTTTAACCGCAACAAATGCGCCTTTACCATAACCCCCCTGAATCACACTTTTTTCTTCTCCGGGAATCAGTGTCTGCCTGAAACTTAAATCCGCAAAGCCGGCATCCATTAGATGTTTGCAGACTTCCTTGGTGGAGAAGAAGGTGGCCTCTTTGTAAAAGACGCTTGTATCGCGCCTGTCGCTGTATTCCCTGCCCAAATCGCTTTCCTTGTCCACAAATCCGACAATTATGGCCCCTCCTGCCTTCAATACCCGGTATGCCTCCTTGAAGGATTTGAGAATATCGTCAACAAAACAGATAGTGGTTACCATCAGCACAAAATCAAACTTTGAATCAGGGAACCGCAGGTTTTCCGCAACGCCTTTAACAACACGGATTCCCTGTTTTTCTGCTTTAGCCGCCATGATTTCCGATGGCTCAACGCCAGTCTTTATTCCCAGGGGCACAGCGAATTTACCTGACCCGACGCCGACCTCAAGACCTTTGGCCTGAGAAGAAGGAATAAGCTGGCGGATTGCCTCCAGTTCGGCATGATAGACATCTCTGTTCTTCTCGAACCACTCGTCATATCTGTCGCTATATTTATCAAATGGGCCTTTTTTAGGCATGTGTAATACCAATTCAAAACTGCTTACAATGTGCTTGTTGCTCGTGCGTTTTTTATAAACGCGTTAATCTCTATGAGTTCAATCTGCCAGGGGCAGACAGGATCTGCCATCCAGCCCCAGCCAACCAGCCATCCAGCCCCAGCCAACCAGCCATCCAGCCCCAGCCAACCAGCCAACCAGCCAAAGGCTGGTAAAAGGCTGGTAAAAGGCGGACAA
>DAINAR010000100.1:0-6262 GCA_036733345.1 Deltaproteobacteria bacterium
GCAATTGGGGCCTCGATGCCATGGATTATTACAGCCATCCAGTTGCTGCGGAAACGCTTGGACGGATAACTGAACAGTAAACCTGAAAACAGGGCCTGATACAAAACTCCCTGCGGTTTATGAAGATGATACAGGGCAAAAAATATGCCGTTGAAAAACCAATCCCACTTTCCGAAGACTCCATTCATTTTCGGCAGCAGTATTCCACGAAAAAGAAATTCTTCACCGAGAAAGTAGTTGAAGGGTATGGTAATCAATACCATTATCAATAACCACCATGCCCCTTTGTATTCAGGTATCATCAACTGCTGCAGATTATATTGGGGCAGGGCTTTTATGAATGGAAAAATGGACCCTGCAATGTCAGGTAAAGGAATGATCTGTAAAAACAAAGCTAATGCTATAAAAGGAACAGCATAAAGAAACAGCCTTTTGCGATATAAACCAGTCCCCGGTTCTCGAGGCAGGTTGTACCACATTCGTTTTTTAACGGTTTGCCACTTAAGGTTTCCATGTTCCCTGAAAATAATAATGAGAGAAAGAATAAACTGCCACACGAGTCCGAAGATCATCAATGGCCAGAAAACCAGAAACTCCGGGACGTTTGCCGGAATATTAAAATATCTTATTACAGTCGGCGTTACAAAAAATGCGAGCAGGGTCATGGGTGCTGTGGCCAGTGCCCAGATTCCAATAATTTTTCCAAGACTGTATTGCTTGCTTTCCTCCATCTGAATTCCGGCAGTAGATGTCGCGGCTTATTTCTTCACGTTTTTTTCCAGCATCGGATCTGTAAACATTACATGCCCGTAAATCTGTCCCCAGGAACCGTCTGAACGCTTATCCCTGGCAACATGAATCGTATAGAGGGATACATCTTTACCACTCTTTCCGGCGATTTGAGCTGTGACGCTCTGTGTGATACGGAAACGAACAGCGCTTTTTGTGGTATCTGTATACTCCCACAGCCTTTCTTCGCTCCAGTCTTCGCTTATAATCGTAGTACGAAGAACTTTGGCATCCGGATGTTTTTTGTGCAGGAATTCAGAGGCCTTTGTTTTAATCGAACTGTTCTCCTTGCCATTAAATTTATCAGGGGTCATAACTGTACGTTCAACACCCAGACTGCGAAGTTTTTCAGCACGCTTTTCGACATCTGCCAGGCGGGAATTAAGTGCCTGCAACCTTGAATCTTCACCTGATGCTGAAGCTTCAAGGGCAAATATTTTATTTTTAATCCTCTGAATTATATCACCATGCAAATAGAGGGGTTTTTTCTCGCCTTTGCTTTCCGCTTCCTGTTTTGTGAGCCACTCCTCAGCATAATCAATCTCCTTGCCTGCCTCCGAGGCAAAGTTTTCAAGCGTCTGTTTGTAACCTTCTTCAAAGCCTTTCAGGGACCTGGCAAGTTCTTCTTCTGCAAATTCGAGCTCCTGGGTCTTCCCGTTTGGAAATTCAGCCTTTTGATATTCCTCGAATAGAGTTTTTGCTTGTGCATATATTTTCTTGCGGTGCACCAGTTCATCCACATTCGCTGTCCCGCTGCCGATCAGGTATTTGTTTTCGTCGTATCCTGATTGTCCTGTTCCGGTTACATACGGCCTGATCTTTTTTAACCATTCATCTGACTGGGCTTTTTTCTGTCCTTCTGATTTTGCCTGCTGTGTTTTTTGAGCTGCATAATTCGCTTTGAATCCCTCAATTTTGGCCTTAAATGAGGCAATATTATGCTGCCGCAGTTTTACATCGGGGTGGTCATGGTTGAATTTATCACCGTAAGAGCTGAAAATCCTGTCCATCGTTCCATTGGCTTCCTTAAGCGTTAGTTCCAGGTTGCCAATCCGGACTTCAGGCGAACCTATCACTTCCCGGGAAAGGTCTTTTTCTCCCTTTTCTATCATCCGGTCAACATCCTTCAGATAGTGCGTCACTGTACTTGGCAGTTTATCAGGTTGGCTTTCAGGCCGTTTTTCCTTTTTAACTGCCACCGGTTGATTGGATATTTCTTTTGGAAGTCGTTTTTCAAGATCAGCTTTCTGTTTTTCGTATTTACTTTGCAGGCTGTTCAACTGGCTGAAATCCTGATCAGCAGCCCTGATCTGCTCAATAATATCAGCTGCCTTACTAAGTTCCTTCTGTGCATCATCAAACTTGCGACTGAACATAGCGCGTTGCGATGCACTGATTGCTTTCCCGGCATCACTGGCAAGTTTTTTGACATCCTGGCCGGCAGACTGTGATCCGGATCCAAGAAGGAGTCCAGTTACCAATAGAAAACCAAGCATGCATATTTTGACCGTGCGAACTTTGTGTATTTGACACATACTTTTACTCTCCTGGGTAACAGCCTGAAAATTAATAAGACCCTGCTTTATTCGAAAAAATTATTATGCGATATCGTGATACCCGTTTAAATACATTTAAATATGAACTCTATATCAGATATTTCAGACTTTTAGTGTTTTGTAATATGTGTATTTTCTTTCTTATTATGCTACAACATATGATCCGGTACCAACTGCAATCATCTGATTTTTATCGTTATGAAGCTCAATCCTTGTAACAGCGATTTTCTTTCCGGTCCTTAATACATAGGCTGTAGCAACAAACCATTTACCTGTGCCCGGGCGCAAAAAGTCAACGCGCACATCTATAGTACTCACACTGCCAAATTTCGCAAGTCTTGCTTCTAACGATTCTCCTGACATCTTTTGCTGAACACCCATTAATGCGGCCAGACCGCCTGCAACATCAATGACAGAAGATATAGCCCCTCCGTGCAGCATCCCCCGGTTATAGTGTCCCAGCAGGTCATGACGCATTTGAAATGAAATTTTTACGCTTTCATAGCTGATCGAATCAACTTTAAGTCCAAGGACTTTATTAAATGGGATTTTTTCGTTGAATCTTTCATTGATGGCAGCAACAAGTTTCTTATTATTTGTACAATTATCCATTTTTTCTTTTAATAAATAGCATCTTAAAAAACAAGCGATGTGGGTTCTATAGGGTACTGCAATTTTTTATGCGCCAGGATATACAAATCCATATCCATCCTTAAGGCATCTATCCCGCAATAAATGAAATCCGGCATTGTTTAAAAAAGGGCCTGTTTATATGCCTTATTGAACTGTATCATTTTTCAGCTCATATATATGAACATCATGCTGTGGAAATGGAATAGCAATACCCTCTTCGTCAAAGCGTTTTTTTATTGCCTCTTTTAAATCAAAAAACGTAGGCCAGTAATCGCCCGTCTTAACCCAGGGACGAACAGCAAAGTTAACACTGCTGTCTGCAAGTTCCAGAACACCGACCATCGGTGCGGGATCCTTAAGAATACGGCTTTCTGCATCGAGTACAGACTTTATTACGTCCTTCACTTTCTGCAGGTTATCACTGTAACTGACACCGAATACCAGGTCAATTCTCCTTTGATCTTTTGCCGAATAATTCGTTATGTTATCTCCCATTATTTTTGCATTGGGAATAATGACTATTCGATTATCCGGTGTTGTCATCTGTGTTGTAAATATTGTAATTTCACTCACCGTGCCGGCAGTTCCCGCGGCCTCAACATAATCTCCCACTTTGAATGGCCGGAATATTATCATTAAAACACCCGCGGCAAAATTTGCAAGCGATCCCTGAAGAGCCAGACCGACGGCAAGGCCGGCCGCACCGATAATCGCTATGAAGGATGTAGTTTGAATACCGAGCTGATTGAGAGCGGCAATGACAACAATGGTAATGAGAACAATATAGCTCAAATGTCCGACAAATGAAATGAGCGTTTCATCTGTTTTTCCTTTTCTCATAATTTTCTTGAGAACATTTGTGAGCAGTTTTGCGACCCACCTACCGATAATAAAAATGATTATGGCGGTGATTATCTTAATTCCATAAAGTGCAACCAACTCCTGTATTCTTGGGATTATTGTGCTAGCTTCCATTTTATTCCTCCTTTAATATTTATTAGAGTTAGTTTGTAAGATTTTTTATACAAGTGCGAGGCCTCTCAAAAATATTGCGTTTTTTAAATATGAATAAATAAATGAAGAAAAAGGTATGCACAAACATCTGAGATTTTGTTTGTAACTGTATTTGAGAGTATACATTTTTTCGAGTAGCAAACTAAATTAAATATTCAGCTTCTTTCAATAGGCCATGAATTACCCCGTAAACACCGAATTTATTTCAATGAACGTATTTTAACTGCATGACTAGGAATTAGCAATTAATATTCGTTAGAATATTCGTGAGAACTGTAAAAATCAGCCAAAAAAAGGAAAGCCGGGATGAAACAGGGTACAGGGTATGAGTATTTTCGGACACCCCCCTGAGGCAAGGCGTCAAATAAGAAATGGTTCAGCTTAATTATAGTCAGCTTTATCTAACCGCGAACCGCGTTTAAGTTGTTCATGCTCAAGAGAAACCTCCGGAGCTTGAGCAGGAAGCTGAATTGGATATAGATCCTGCTGAGGAGAAGGAGGAAAGTAATACCTCCGTTTCGCTATGGCCGCATGATGGGCATTTTGTATGATCTTTGTCATCGCTTTTAAGGCACAAATATTCAAAAATATGTCCACATTTTTTGCACTTAAATTCATAAATGGGCATGTTTACAATCCTCGGCATTTTTTAAATAGGAATAATAACATTTATAAAAAACTGACTATTGCTGTAATTGAAAGTTGAATTCTTTCGGAAAAGTATGGAATATTTCATTCTGTCCGTTAAGAATGGAATGGTCCTTACCGGACTACTTTTATGTTGTAATTGTATTAAGCTGTATTTTATCCGGATTTCTCGATTTCCTCTTCAACTTCTTTTGCCCCTTCTGCATAAAATTTTTCTTCATCAGGGGCCAGTTCGTGGAGCAGGCGAAGAAACTCACCTGCATGGACACGTTCTTCATCGGCAATGTCCTTGAGCACCTCTATTGCCAGTTTATTGTCTGTTGATTCGGCAAGCTGCATGTACAGTTGAATTGCTTCATATTCGGCAGCAATCATGAATCGGATTGCACGGATGAGTTCCTCATCTGTTAGTTTTCGATTGTTTGCCAATCCTGAAAATGGCGAACCGAATTCCGGCATATCTATTCTCCTTTCTTCCTGTTTGTCTGATTAAATACACAATATCTATTTATATTCGTAGCTGAATAAACACAGATTTGAAAGAATGTTTAAATAATAAATGGCAACTTCAGTTGAATTTATTAAAAACTCTTTATTAAGTACTAATATAGTTATTCTTATCCGTTAATGCAAGGCGGAATAAAATTCTTTTCTGTGCAGGATCTATTTGATTGATTTAATTATATGTTTTTCCCTGCAGGGCGATTGATAACATAAATTCCACCGCCTACCAGGGCCATTCCCAGCCAAACCAGAGGAGTAACCGGTTCGGAAAGAAGAACCGACCCCAATATTACACCGAAAAGGGGTGCAAGAAATGTGAATGCTGTAAGTTTGCTTACAGGATACTGTATGATCATCCAGAACCAGAGGACATAGCTGAAAAAGGCTACAACAAAGACCTGAAAGGCAAAGGCGGCCAGTATCGGCCCCGAAAGGTTCAAACCCCTATCACATTCGAAGATAAGAGAACCAATTCCCAGTACCGGAGCGGAATAAAAGAGCTGGGCAAAAAGTGTTTGATAATGGGTTATGGGTTTCTGCTGAACAGTCTTCTTGATATACAGTGTTGTGGCTCCCCAGAAGATAGCGGCTACTACTTCCATGAGGTCCCCTATCCAGTATCCGTCCGGCAATTCAGCGGACCTGGCTCCAAAAACAGCGAGTACACCGGCAAAGGCCATGCAGAGACCAAAGACCTTGGCCGGTGTAAGACGGTCACCCTGTAACACGAAATGGGCTCCCAGGGCGACCCAGAAAGGGTGAGTATATAGAAAAATATTGGACCTTGAAGCAGTGGTAAAGGCTATTCCCCAGTAAAGGAACAGAAAATCCATACCGAAAAGAAATCCAATGACCATGCCATGGACCTTTTCTCCTGCCGGCATTAAAAAGGACTGGCCCTTGCCCCCTGCATAAAGTGCAACTAATCCGGCGGCCAGCACAGAGCGCAGCGTTGCGGCCAGAAGCGGCGGGATGCCCTGATTGCTGATTCGAATGCTGACGATATTGGCACCCCACAGGAAACAGACCAAGACCAGCAAACAAGCACCTTTAAGGGGCATCCTCTCCTCTGTCGCCTTCTTTTCCTCCATTGCCAGTCCTCCGGGATTAATAGGAAA
>DAINAR010000101.1:0-6218 GCA_036733345.1 Deltaproteobacteria bacterium
CGTCAAGGTTTGAATCTGATTATAAGTCCCGGCATAAAAGGCCCTTCATTTACCGGCAAAGCCAGAGAATGATTGTCCATTACCAGAGATACTTTTATTTCTCCAATTTTGTTTCCTAAGAGGTTAATAGCCTGCCCATTTGCACACTTGATCGATTCGCCACTGCTGAATACATCAAAGTAATGGCCAGGTTTCAGGCCTGTTTCTTTTCCAATATTTATTGTTAAGCTCTTATTCTCGACTGCCAGGATTTTTCCTGTAAAGGGTGACTCCAACAGTTTTTTTGAAACCGCCTTAGCCTGCTTTTTTAAGATGGTGGCCATTGCTTTTTTCAGGATAGAATCTGCAAGTTCTTTTTCCTTTTGCAATTGTAATTCATCCAGGGATACAGGAACTTCCCGAGATTCAAGATTGCTTAACAGCATAGTCCTTGTGGTAACGTCCACTATATTGACAGCCATTGAAATTTCATAAATCTTGCGGTGCTTACGGAAAGGCCAGATGCCCTTCTTAGCGATCCTTGTTTCAATATGGTATAGGATTCCAGTGACAAATGCATTTATGCCCGAATACTCTGCCTTTTTTAAAAGTTCAGGGTTTTTCCCTGAAAGCCATGATTCTTCTTCAGGAGGTTTGTAAATTAAAATATGTGAATCTTTTTCCAGCAGCATGATAAAATCATCAGATATTTGAGCGCCGGTCCCCCATTCCGGAGCAGCCATCGTTGAGAAAGGCAGAACCAGAATCCGTTTTTTAAGTTCAGACGTGCCGCCTGGAATTATCTTCTGCGCAAAATGTTTTGTGGTGCTGCAGCTCAAAGAAGCTGCCATTAAAAAAAGAAGTAATACTAAAAATAAATTTTTTGAATATTGTCTGCACATCGCTTACCTTATTTTATGTTTATGTTGCAGGGTGATAAAGGACCTTAACTCCTTGAAATAACAAAATTATATCTTTTATGAGATTATAAACAGCTAACTGCCGAAAAACAGTGGGCTAAAAAACAATCTCAAAGGAGTTGTATTCTCCTTTCCATTCTTCACGGGTTTTATAAATTCGTGTTACCTTTGCATTCGGCGGTCCATGCCCACACCATGCAACAAGGATTTCTACCTGATCTTCCGGCCCTTCGGCAAGGACTTCGACGGATCTATCCGGAAGATTCCTGACCCATCCGGATACCCCTAATGAAATAGCCTCTGTTCTGGTGCTATCCCTGAACCACACTCCCTGAACTCGACCTTCAATAATAAGATGTACCCTTATATTATTCACGTTCTTTTCTCAATAATTTAATAAATTCATCCTCGCTCAGGGTAGAAACGTCCAAGGCCCTGGCCTTTTCCAGTTTTGAACCCGGAGATTCACCAACAATCAAATAGTCAGTGGAACCACTTATCTGCGAGGCAAGCCTTCCACCTTTTCTTATGATCAAATCCCTGGCCTCTGTACGTCGCATGGAGTTTAACGTACCCGTTATGACAAAAACTTTTCCTTCTAAGGACGTTTTTTGATTCGGGTGGGCTCTCTTAAATTCAACACCTGCAGAAATCAGGCGTTTAACCTGTCTTTTATTAAATTCGTCAGAGAACCATGAAACTATACTTTCTGCAATCTGGGGCCCAATCTGTTCAATTTTCAACAAATCTTCTTCTGTGGCTTTCTCAACTTCCTGAATAGTGCTGAAGTTATCAGCCAGAATGCCCGCTGTATATTCTCCGACGTGTCTGATTCCCAGGGCATAGATAAATTTAGCCAAAGTCGTCTTCATGCTTTTTTTGATGGCGTTTATAAGATTGTTTGCCGACTTTTCAGCTGTTTTATCCAGCTTGAGAAAGTCTTCAACCCTTAGACTGTAAAGGTCAGCAGGTTCATTTACAATTCCTTTTTCAATTAATTGAGCAATTAATTTGTCTCCGAGCCCATCTATATTCATTGCCCCTTTTGAAACAAAATGCCTGAACGCCCCCCTTATCTGGGCCGGGCAGTTGGTATTGGGGCACCTTAATACAGCCTCCCCCTGCTTTTTTATTACATCAGAACCGCAAACAGGGCATTGAGAGGGCATAGTAAATATTTTTTCCTGTCCACACCTTTTTTCTTTAATGGCTTTTACAACTTCAGGTATTACATCTCCCGCCCTCTGCACAACTACCGTATCCAGCTCGCGAATGTCTTTTTTATTTATTTCATCCTGGTTATGAAGGGTTGCCCTTTTTACCAGGACCCCGCCTATTTCAACCGGTTCAAGGTGAGCAACAGGTGTCAGCGCACCCGTGCGGCCCACCTGGACATCTATCCTTATGATTTTTGTGGTTTCCTGATTTGGCCTGAATTTAGATGCCAGGGCCCATCTCGGGCTCCTGGATTTATTTCCCAGCCTTTCCTGCAGAAGGATTTGATTGATCTTTATCACTGCCCCATCAATCTCATAGGGGAGTTGATGTCTTATCTCCTCAAGATAATGGCAGTATTCTATTGCCTCATGTATGCTTTTGCAGACCCTGAAAAGATCGTTAATTCGAAGACCCAGCTGCTTCAGTAAAAGCATGAGTTTCTGCAGGGTATTGAGGCTTGCTCCTCTTACATCTCCAACCCCGTAACAGAAAATATTCATCGGCCTCTTTGCCGTTACCATGGGATCGAGCTGCCTTAAAGAGCCGGCTGCAGCATTTCTGGGATTGGCAAAGGCAGGAAGACCTTCATTGATCCTGCTGCGGTTAAGCTTTTCAAAGGCATTTGTCTCCATATAGACTTCACCCCTGACTTCCAGCAAATCAGGAACAGGCTGATTTTCGGGGAGCTTTGTCAGCCTCAGAGGTACAGTCGGAATTGTTTTTACATTGTGTGTCACATCTTCACCTGTAAAACCGTCTCCCCTTGTAGATGCAACTGTAAATAAGCCGTTTTCATATACCAGCTCAACGGCCAGACCATCTATCTTTGGCTCAACAGTGTATTCAAATAAAGAATTATCACGAAGAAAAGATTTTACCCTTGAATCGAACTCGGTGATCTCGTTATCATTAAATGCATTTTCAAGGCTGAGCATGGGCAGCCGGTGCGCAACTTCCTGAAAAGACTCCTGTGGTTTAGCTCCAATCCTCTGTGTGGGTGAATCTGGAGTCGCCAGTTCCGGATACTTTTGTTCAAGATCTACCAGACGCAGGAAAAGCCTGTCATATTCAGCGTCAGATATCACCGGGTCATTCAGGGTATAATAGCGATGGCTATGGAACCTGATTTTATCAAGCAGATCTTCAATCTCATTCTGGATGTTTTTCATTTTGCCAAGATCTTAACCTTTAGTAAAAGTCTGATTTTAAAATCATCGCGGACTGTGAATCAATACTAAAAGTGTTGACAGCTAAAATCAACCCCTGATTTATACTTAGAAAGTCTTTCAAATAATTGGCCTGATCAATTCTGATAATATATTTCACATTATAATAAATCTAATCCAGCATGCCGGGCAAAGAGACTGTGTCGCAACTCTACGTTAATTTTTTGAGCACAATTATTTGCAAGCCTTTGTCAACTGGTAAGGACTATTAGTATTTACACTCAGGTTATGCTTTGTGATAAAGCTTGAAACCATTTAGATTACTCGTCGCTGTTCTACTTTGGAAATAAAAGCCCGGGGCAATTTTTCCTGATACTGTCGGGGATGCTATGCAAAAGAACCGGCAATATTCAATACCAGCTCGCAAGCGCTTCTTGATGCCTTTTTTAGTGCCTGATTTGAAAATCCTCTCCGCCATTTGCAGTCAAAAAGCTCGTCGGAAACTACAAGGAGCCCCGCGAGAGATACCGATCGATAAAGAGCTACCGTCATCAGGGCGGAAATCTCCATTTCAACGGCCATAACACCTTTATTCTGATATGTTTTTACCTTTTCAGGTGTTTCACGGTAAACGGCATCTGTCGTCCAAATCGGTCCCTTGGAAAATGACAGCCCTTTTTCTGTCAATGAATTTTCAAGAATCCTATTGAGTTCCTGATTTGATTCAATGGATTTCCGGACTGGATAATGCCGTGATGTGCCCTCTTCCGATACAGCACTTGTTGGAATAAGTATATGGCCGATATGAATTTCGGGCTGAAGGGATCCGCACCAGCCTAATACCCAAATCCTTTTTGCGCCTAAAACGATCATTTTTTCAAGGGCAATAACAGCATGGGGCGCCCCAAGGAATGGCCCGGCAAGTGAAATCTTGTTGCTATGACCAGAAAATATAGAGTACAGGTTATAAAGATCCATTTCAGAGAATGATAGTTTTTCGGCATTAGAGATTTTTACCAGGTAATTAAGGTCTGACTTTATCATTACCATTATGGCATCAGGGCCTATCCGGGGATCAGCTTTTCCTTTGACAGGGTAAATAATTCCGGTATCATTTTTTTTATTAAACATCTGATATCCTATTAACTATGTGGAATATTAAGATTAATAGTATGTTTTGGCAACTTCAAAATAAATAAATTCTTCTGATTAATTTTAAGAATCATGGCGGATAAAAAGTGTTTAAGCATGTTTTTGATATTTTTATGGAATAATAGTTATGATATAGTATAATTATACATAAATTTGATTTCATGAAATCTTCAACTTACCCTTTGAATTTTATCCTTTTACCGTAAGGCTGGACTTCAGATTTAAAGTTTAATGCATTTTAAAGAAACTTTGAATAGAAGCCGTGCTGAACTGAAGAGACTGTTCAGGGTATCAGGATTGATTATGTATGCGATAAAGGCTTCAATAATGTATATTCCATGATATCAAAAATTATTGACATATTTATTTAAATTGATTTATAATTTTCGTTTGCCATAAAATAGGATTTTCAAATGTTCGAGAGTTTAAGTGAGAAATTCAGCGGTATCTTTAAGAAGGTCACCGGCCGAGGCAAACTGAGTGACGCCAATATTCAGGAAGCCTTAAAAGAGGTTCGTTTAGCCCTTCTTGAGGCGGATGTCAATTATAAAGTGGTAAAAAGGGTTGTCGAAGAGATTCGCCAGCGCGCCGTAGGCAAAGAAGTCCTTCAGAGTTTAAGCCCGGGTCAACAATTTATTAAAATTGTTAATGAAGAGTTGACCCGCCTTATGGGTGATGTTAAACAGGGCCTTCAGCTTATAGGAAGAATGCCTCATTCCCTTATGCTCGTAGGTCTTCAGGGGTCAGGCAAAACAACAACAGCTGCCAAACTGGCAATGCATCTGCGCAAGCAGGGAAGAAATCCCTACCTTGTGCCAGCGGATATATACAGGCCGGCCGCTATTGAACAGCTGATAAAATTGGGCAAACAGATAAATGTACCTGTTTATCCAACAGATCCTTCTCAAAAGCCAGAAAAGATCTGCATGGATTCACTTTCAAAGGCTGGAAAGGAAGGTTCTGATTTATTAATTATTGATACTGCAGGGCGTCTTCATATAGATGATGCAATGATGGATGAGCTGGTCAGGATCAAGAAAAGGATTAATCCTACGGAAATCCTTTTAGTGGCTGATGCCATGACCGGACAGGATGCAGTGAATGTAGCAAGTCATTTCAATGAAATTCTTGACATAAGCGGTATTATCCTTTCAAAAATGGAAGGAGACGCGAGAGGTGGAGCTGCCTTATCCATAAAGGCAGTAACCGATAAACCTATCAAGTTTATTGGTGTAGGAGAGAAAATAGACTCTCTTGAGCCATTTTATCCTGAAAGAATGGCATCTCAAATTCTCGGCATGGGTGATGTGCTTTCCCTGATTGAAAAGGCCCAGTCTGAGTTTGATGAAAATGAAGCTATTAAACTTCAGAAAAAACTCAGGAAAAATGATTTTAACCTTGAGGATTTTAAGGCACAGCTGCAACAGGTAAAAAAAATAGGGTCTATGGATCAGATATTAGGTATGCTGCCAGGAATGGGCCAATTAAAGAAGTTAAAACAATTAAACCCTGATGAGAAGGAACTTGTAAGGGTTGAGGCTATCATAAATTCAATGACGATTAAGGAGAGAAGGTCATATAAGATAATAAATGGAAGCAGGAGACGGAGAATAGCTCTGGGAAGCGGCACAACAGTGCAGGACGTAAATAGGCTCTTGAAAAATTTTACTCAGACAAAAAAGATGATGGAGCGCTTTAACAAAAAAGGTTTTTCAAATATGTCGTCATTTTTCAGATAAATTATTTCAGCTTAATAAAAAGTCCAATTTTTGCTTTATGTTTT
>DAINAR010000102.1:0-6097 GCA_036733345.1 Deltaproteobacteria bacterium
ATATAGTTAAAGGCGTAAAACATACTAAATACTGCACTGGCCCTGAAATGCCATCTTTCCTTGATGCCTCCTCAACTGCAGGATGGGGCAGAAAATATACAGGTTTAAAAAAAAGGAACTGACATTACAATTTCATTCAGAGGATAAAAATGACTAATGTATTGATAGTGGATGATGAATTTAATGTAAGAAGCATGGTTAGTGAAATGCTTGAAATCAATGGCTATGAATGCACTATGGCAGCAAATGCCTCTGAAGCACGAGAATTTTTAAATAAAAACAGCTATGAATTGATCCTCTGCGATATAAATATGCCTGGTGAATCCGGACTGGATCTGATCAGATATTCTGTCGCACAATACCCTGAGACTGCAGCGGTAATTCTGTCCGGAGTCGATGATCCGATAATAGCGGAAGAAGCATTGAGAATCGGGGTATACGACTATATCATCAAACCATTTGAGATGAATGAAATATTGATAAGCACAGCCAGTGCACTTAGAAGACGTCAGCTTGAGATTGATAACAGGGCATACAGCGGAAGCCTGGAAAAAATGGTTAAGGAGCGCACCATTGAGCTTCAGAACACTGTTAAAAAACTACGGAATGCTTTAGAGTCAAGCATCAGTGCCATAGCTCTTACAGTTGAAATAAGAGACTCCTACACTGCGGGGCACCAGCAGCGCGTAGCCGCGCTTGCCGATGCAATTGCCAAAGAAATGGGACTTTCAGAAGACCAGGTTGACGGTCTCCATCTGGCTGGAGTAATCCATGACCTGGGAAAGATTGGCGTACCTGCTGAGATCCTCAGCAAACCCGGAAGAATAAGTGAAATTGAATTCGGCCTTATTAAAACTCACCCTCAAGTCGGTTTCAATATCCTGAAAGGCATGGAATTTCCATGGCCAATAGCAAAAATAGTGTTCCAACATCACGAGAGAATAAACGGCTCTGGTTATCCGTTAGGAATTTCAAATGGTGAGATTCTTTTAGAGGCAAAAATACTGGGCGTGGCGGACGTTGTCGAGGCCATGGCATCTCACCGGCCATACAGGGCTTCCCTTGGCATTGACAATGCCCTTGAAGAAATTTCCAATAACAGGGGCGTACTCTACGATTCTGAAGTTGTTGATGTTTGCCTCAAACTGTTCAGGAAAAATATCTTCAGGTTTGAAGAATAACAATCCTGAAAAAAGTCATCAAACATTATAACGCCTCATTCTCGAGTTTATCTCAAGCTTTTCCAGAGACAGTTTTACAACTTCTCCGGACTTACCATGCTGGATTAAATAATTTTCAAAAAATTCCTTAACATCTTCCTCTTTTCCAAGGCCGCATAAAGGAACAATTCCCTCTATAACTCTTTCATAATGCAGGGGATGCAGTTTTTCAAGTTCACATGTATGCTGAACAAACCAATCCCACAAATATGCTGTTGAATTTGGATTGCTGGCCATGGCCACTATTGACACAAATTTGTTCCGGGGAGGAACTTTTTTAAGGATATATTCTCCGGCTTTTTCTATTAAATGACTTTCACTGAACCAGCCGAATGCTGTCAGTATATTCATTCTTTCATGCTCACTGTCAGATGAAGCCAACCTTGCAGTAAATAATTCGTATGCATCTTCTCCGCTGCACAATGCTCCGGTCTGCATAATACTCTTCATAATATCCGGATGAACTGTCTGCCCGTTCATAAGCAATTTGAATTTGTCAGTTGCATATGCTACGGCCTCCTTTGAGCCATAAAGTACGGCATGTAATAAAATCTGGTCCCTGAGTATTGACGTTGTATGGTTTTCCTGTTTGACAGGATCATACCCGATCTTTGATAAAACACCTTCAAAAAGCGATTTGCCAAGTGATGCAATACGTGCCCGTTTTTCACCTTCCATTACTGAATATGCATGAAAAAGATCGTTGCTGATACCTGTTATCGGAAGAAATGCATCCTCATCAGTATAATTTGCAAGAAACTCCAGGTAATCATCAATTGAAATATCACAACTTCTGACTGATGCATAAAGATCATTTTGAAGGCCCCATCTGTCCTCTGCAGAAAGCTTTTTTCCAAGCACTAGTTCCCCGAGCTTGTTCAATACATCCTTGTCACAGTACTTAACCCTGTAAAATCCGGTTTGCCCGGTATTAACTTTATAAGCCGCAGCGTCACTTCCTAAGTCAAGGCTTGCCTGTCTATCCTGAAGCAGCGTTCTCATAACCATGGATTTGCCGTCGCGATAAAAAATCCTCACAGTAATTGGAACAATCCATTTCTGGCCTGACTCGTTTGGAAGAAAGGTAAACCTTTTCTGGGCAAGTGTTATCCGGTTTCCCTGCCTTTCTACTGTAATGAGGGGAAAACCCTTTTGTTCAATCCAGCTTTTCATAATCCTGGAAACCGGTTTTTCTGTAATGTTATCAAACGACGTCCAGAGATCTTTACTTGAAGAACAATCATATTTATATGTTGAGAGATAACGCCGGAGACCTTTAATAAAGCTGTCATCCCCGATAAAATCCCTGATCTGCCGCATTACACTTGCACCCTTATTATAAATGATCGGTGCAGTGCTCGGGTTAATAACGATGTGCTCACCCCCGGGTATCTCTATAGGAGTTGTCTCGTGCAGTGAATCCCTGTTAAGGGCAATACCGGTTTCGCCGATCAGAAACTGGTCCCACACACCCCATTCAGGGTAATAGTGACCCACAACGGCATACCCGTAAAACGTGGCGAAGCTTTCATTAAGCCATAGATACTTCCAGTCGGAAGGAGTAACAAGATTACCAAACCACTGATGGACTATTTCGTGAGCGATTATTTCACAAATCCTTTCTTCTCCTGCCTTGGATGTGATCCCTGGATAGTGTAAAAGGAGATTTTCCCGGAAGGTGATTGCACCCCAGTTTTCCATTGCTCCGAAAGCGAAATCCGGTATCGCTATCAGATCAAGTTTGGGCAGTGGATAATCAGTAGCAAAGATATCCTCACAAAAATCAAGGGCCTTCCTGCCGAAATCAAGCCCGAATTGACCATATCCTGTCATTTCGGGCACTGTTCCCACACGGACCAGCACCCTTCCCTTATCTTCAATGAATTCAAATTCACCGACGCCAAAAAACAGAAGATATGTTGACATTTTCGGTGTCTGCTTGAATTTAACAAGTTTTTTTCCGTTTCCAGCCGGACTTTGCTCTTTTATTCCTTCATTGGATATTGCCTTGAGATCATCATCAATCAGCATTTCTATTTCAAAGACAGCCTTGTCAACAGGCCGGTCAAAACATGGAAATGCTCTCCTTGCGTCACTCTCTTCAAATTGTGTGACTGCGATATATTTGTCTGCCCCTCCGGTTTTATATCCGCTTCTGTAAAACCCGGCCATCCTGTCATTAATTCGGCCTTCATAATCAATCCTCAGGACAATCTCCCCTGACATATGCTCTGGAAGAATAACAGTCAATTGTTCCTTTTGAGGATTCACCTTGAAATGACAATCCGGAAACGCCTCTGGCATCCTGACCCGGCAGCTCCAGATGGCCAGGTCGAGAATGTTCATGGATATATTTTTCACCGGTTTTTCAGCTTCAATAAAAATCTCAACCCATCCGGCAAATTTGAAGGTCCTTAAATCAGGCCCCAGATGAATCTTATAGTGTATCGGTTTGACTCTGACCATTCGCTCCCGCTCCTCTCTTTTCTTTTGCTACCCTTTTATCAGAATCTGCCCAGTCACTACGTACTCTATCAAGGAGTTCCCTGGCCCTTTCATACTCAATCTGCATCCCCTCCCAGCTGGGAGTAATAAAAATCTTCTGCATGAGAAGACCGTCATCATCAAACCACCTGGGCAGGACTCCGCCAATAAAATATCCCCTTGAACGCAGTATATCAACTGCTTCACCGACGGATTGAGAAGAAAGCTTGAGCCATACCTGAATGACTAAAACATCCTGTTGCCTCACGGCTATTTCTTCATTCTTAATGGCTGACTCAAAATCATCTCCCGTGTCCATGACAGCCAGCCTGGCTACCTGAGCAAAACTGAATACCTGTCTGTTTATTTCAGTCTTTGAACTTGAGGATAATGACTCATCAGAAATCATTATTTCACGTTTGTCATCCAGACCGGAATAAATAAAGCGAAGGTTATCCTCATAAACACGCGGCAAAAAAATCCTGTGGGGTCTTGGCTTAAGAGTTAAAAATTCCAGAAGGGAAGCAACCCGCCCGGCAGCACTTTTTTCCTTGGTGTAGGCAGTCGCCGGCATCAGGTCTACTTCAATAGCCTGGGTAATCCAGCCAAGCCCCCTTGCCAGACGCTGTGAAAACACATGATTGCATACGGATTCTCCATAGAGCCCGTCAAATCCGAATTTACTTGATGCCATTTCCATACCGTGGGCAACCATCTTCGTAAAAATACCTTTACCGCCCCTGTAATATTTATGAACCAGTCCGGCCCCGGATTCATATATTCCCTCGTACGGAACGCTGTTATACATGGCGTTATGGCCAACGATGTCACCATGTTCCGTTCGTGTAACGCTTGAGATTGTCCTGCCTCTGGCATTTTCCTCAATCAGTTTGCCTGGATTTATATATGTCTCAATAGGGTACCCTTTTCCGTATACCTCCAGGAAAAGCTGAGTAACGCCTTCGGCGTCCTCAGGCCGGAAAAGATCTACCTCCCAATTCTGTCCCGGTTCTATATTACGGTTATTCTTCTTATTTTCAATCATATAAAGTTCCTTATACTGATGGCAGCTGGTTCACTTCAAGCATCTCGTTATTCTTTTTTTCACGCCTCAGAAAAGGCGTCATACACAGGCAGATAAGAATGAGTACACAGCAGAAATAATACAGTACCCTGTAACTGAGTCCTCCAAGAATAATGCCGCCTGCAATGGGGCCCAGAAACAACCCTCCCTGAAACATCTCAAGGCCCAGGTTGGCATTCAGCACCCTGTATTTAGGGGGTGAAATGTCAAAGAGAATGCCGTTAAGAAGTGGCATTGCAACTCCCCAGGCCAATCCAAAGATCAGGCCCAGGGAATAAAACAGAACTGTGCCTGTTGTGTTGGCCAGAACCAGGTATGCAATAAAGAGGATGATAAAAGACACTGCCAGCAGGAGCGGCTTGCTGCCTCTGTCAAAAAGATGGCCCCCCAGCACTCTTACCATGATCTCTGTAAAAGTGCATATGGTAAAAAACCAGCCTGGATTGGTGATGTTAAAGGTATGTGCAAACAGTGTAATAAAATAAAAGGCCATAGAAAATGCCGAATAAAGAAGCAATGATATAATCAGAAGCGAAATCACACTGACGTCTTTAAGGTTAGATATAAATTCCCTGGCAGTAATCTTCTTTTCTTTTATCTCTTCCCTGCCCTTGATCACAGGCTCTATCAGCCGAAGCAGGACAAAAACAGGCAGCATAAAAAGGGCTGTAAGACAGAGTACCGGGATATAACCTCCCAGCAATTCTGTCAGAGGGTCCAGTAAAGGCGGCATTACAGCAAAAGGCAGAAGCGTAATGACTGACACCATTCCAAAAGCCTGACCGCTCCTTGACTGCGGAATACACCCAACCAGTCTTGCCATTACCGCGCTACCCACGACAACGTAGGCACCACCGTGCAATATTCGAACTAATGCCATACTTAAGACGCCTCGAGCAGGATAATAGAGGAGGAGAAAAATTATCACGCCTATAGTTCCAAAGAAAATCCATCTTCCGGAATTATCTGGATGCAGCATCGGGCTTATGATCGGTCGAATTATCAGGCCTGTGAATGAAAACAGGCCAATCAGCAGACCGATCCATTCGTGTTCAATATGCAGATCAGTAGCAAGGTAATGATGCAGCTGAAAAAAAACAGCTACATTACAAAAGGTCAGGAATATGATCGAATTTAAGACTATGAATTCTCGTGTAAAAAGTCTTTCAGGCCGTACCATGCTGAATTACTCCGATCGGTCCAATAATCCTTCAATACGGAGGATCAGATTCCCTGACACCTGCCGTCGATATTCGGCACTTGCCCGGACATCATCAATTGGGTTTACCGCCTTCCGCGCCAGATATGC
>DAINAR010000103.1:0-5910 GCA_036733345.1 Deltaproteobacteria bacterium
TGGTATCTCAGCATTGAAGATGCCATGTGGAACTGCGTCTCCTGCGAGATGTGGACCGCATACAAGATGAAGGCAAAGAACCTTATCAGCAAGGCTGTTCCGGTTTTAAAGGTCGACGGCAAATGGATGAGAAACCCCACTGTCATTACAGACAAATGGATTGAAAACGGCGAGATCGTTTACGGGGAGTCAAAGACTGGAGAAGAACTTAAAGAAGGCCGTGCTTTGCTGAAGGAATACCAGCCAAAGGCTGATTTTGAACTCCTTGACAAAGAAGTAGAAAAAATCTGCTGGACATATGCAAATCTCTTCCCTGCCTGTTTGATTAAATCAATAGACAGCGTAAGGCAGAAGAAAAAATTCTTCTGGGATACAACCAAGAATGAGCACAGGCATTGGCTTGCCGCAAACATGGGCGGTGAGGCATTCCTTGGATTTGGCGCATTTAATACAAAGAAAATCACAGGTAAAGATACCATTGATTTCATAAAATTCCGACAGGATATCGCCGAGTGCAAGACATGGGATATGGATGAATTTGCTGGTGTTTTGGGAAAACCACAGAAGTAATTAAACAAGACATTTATTACTGACCAGAATGGCAGGCAGGGCTATTTATGGCGGCCCGCCTGCCATTTTTTATTATGGAGGATGCTATTATGAGTTATGAGCACATTGAGACTGAATTCAAGGACGGGCTGGGAACAATAACCCTTAACAGGCCGCCGGTAAATGTCCTGAATATTGCTATGATGAGAGAAATAAATGATGTTTTGACCTCATGGATCGGAAAAAAGGACCTGAAGATAGTACTCTTTAATGCCAAAGGAAAATGTTTTTCAGCAGGAGTGGATGTGGGGGAACATATGGGCGGTATGGCACCTGAAATGATTGAAGTTTTTCATGGTATGTTTCGTCTGATGGATAAACTGGGAGTTCCAACGGTTGCTTCAGTATTCAGTTCCTGTTTGGGCGGCGGATGTGAGCTTGCAGTGTTCTGTGATTTTGTAATATCTTCAGAAGGCGGCAAATTCGGCCAGCCGGAAATCCAGGTTGGTGTATTTCCACCAATTGCAGCCCAGATCATGCCCCGGATAATAGGCAGAAAGGCCGCAATGGAATTAATACTGAGCGGGAAAATTATCTCAGCACAGGAAGCAAAAGAAATTGGTCTGGTTAACAAAGTCGTGGCTAATGATGATTTGGAATCTGCGACTGCAGAATTTGTAAAACCCTACCTGAAACTTAGTGCAGAGGTAATAAGAAAAACCAAAAAGGCAATAATGGAAGGGTTAAGAGATGAGCTTGAGCCTTCCCTTAAGATCATTGAAGATATTTATTTGAATGAGCTGATGAATACCGCAGATGCCCAGGAGGGACTACAGGCCTTTTTGGACAAAAGAAAACCGGAATGGAAGAATGAATAATTAGTTTTCTGGTCCCCGAAAGCAGACAGCCTTCGGGGACAGATTTTTCAAAAATTCTCTTATTAATCTTCTGCAAAAAGATTGTGTGAAAAATATTTTTGAGCTTGACAAACATTTAATGCTTTACTATAGCTGTCTTTGATTAAAGATAATATTTAATTTATTGCTAACTGTTCAGATTTATTAAGGCTTTTATGAAAGGACCCTGGTATGACAATCAATGAAATATTGGATATGTTGAGAGGTATTCTCTACACAACAGGCGTATTTAACTTCCAGTGGAATATCATAATCATGTGGTTGGTAGGAGCACTTTTTATCTATCTGGCAATAGCCAAGAAGTATGAACCGCTTCTCCTTCTTCCCATAGGCTTTGGTATTTTTGTTGTTAATTTCCCTCTTGTTCCACTCATGGGGTTTACAGATGAAGGACATGGCCAGCTGATCAGGATATTTTATAAGTACGGACTGGAATGGGAAGTTATTCCCTGTGTGATTTTCCTGGGTTTAGGTGCTATGACCGATTTTGGGCCTCTTATTGCCAACCCAAAAATGTTGCTGATAGGTGCCGGTGCACAGCTTGGGGTGTTTGTCACATTTACGGGTACTGTACTGGCCGGTTTTACATTGAAGGAAGCAGCCTCAGTCAGTATTATCGGCGGTGCCGACGGACCAACAACAATCTATTTAACACAGCATCTTGCCCCTCAGCTCCTAGGGCCAAATGCATTGGCCGCCTATTCCTATATGGCGATGGTTCCTCTTATTCAGCCTCCAATAATGCGGCTTTTTACAAACATGAAGGAAAGAAAGATTCGCATGCGCCAGCTGCGTCCTGTTTCAAGGCAGGAAAAGATAATATTTCCTCTGGTCAGCTGTGGAATTGTTGCCCTTCTTGTTCCTGCAGTCATTCCTCTTCTGGGTATGTTTATGCTGGGTAACCTTATGAAGGAAAGCGGTGTTGTAGGCAGACTGAGCGAGACGGCTCAAGGATCCCTCATGAACATTGTTACAATCTTCCTTGGTGTGGCCGTTGGAGCTACCATGCATGCAGACAAGTTCCTAAGCTGGAAACCGCTATTTATCTTCGGTCTGGGCATTATTGACTTCATAGTATGTACAATGGGTGGCGTTTTGACCGCAAAGGTGATGAATTTGTTTCTTAAAGAAAAGATCAACCCTCTTATCGGTTCGGCCGGGGTTTCTGCAGTGCCAATGGCAGCAAGGGTTTCTCAGATGCAGGGCATGAAATACGACAAGAGCAATCATCTCCTGATGCATGCAATTGCTCCCAACCTTGCAGGACTTATCGGTTCAGCTGCAGCGGCGGGAATGTTTATTGCAATGTTTAATTAAGACTATTTTGTTTTAAAAACACTGGAGAAATTGTACAGAAATTGAAATTTTATCAGAAGAAAAGGATTAAAAAATGAAAAAATACATGCTTCTTTCTCTGGTTTTGTTTTTTGTTTTTACCTCTTTTGCAAGTGCTGAGGATTTTCTGGGAGCCCCTGTTATCCCTAATGCAGAAACCATAGTTAAAACAAAAGCAAGGTTTGAATTTAAAAGCAAACTGTCTCATGACCAAGTGCTGGCATTTTATAAAGAGGCTTTGAAGGACTATGAAGATATTGCTTTTCGTGATTGGAAGGAAGACACATATATTGAAGACGATGGCGCTATGTCCTGGCATTCAATTACAATTTCCAAAATTTATAAGGATGGCAGCACATCAGTTACAATAGTTAAGGATAACTGGACATGGATTATAGGGACGCTTATTCTCCGGTTTATAGCCGTTTTCGTCGTGCTTATTATTTTATTTATAGCTATGTCTATTTCTGGAAAGATTATATCCAATATCTTTAAGAAGGCTGAGGCAAAAAAGGCTGCAGCATAATTTTGTTAAATAGTTTAAATATGAAAAAAAGCCTCTTCCCTTTTTGGGAAGAGGCTTTTTAATTAAAAAAACTGGTTGAAAAGCGAATTATATTGTAATTTGTTAAATGCTATCACTCAAGAACTAGCAGGACAGCGTCAGCCTCTATAGTATCACCCTTTTTGCAATTTACCTCTTTGACTGTGCCGGATTCTGCGGCAGCTATAGGGAGTTCCATTTTCATAGCCTCAACGATGATGATTTCATCGCCTTCGTTTATTGCATCCCCCACGTTAACCTTCACATCAAGAATTTTCCCCCCCATTGGAGCAGTAATTGTACCCACAGTTGATACCTCCTCATAATTGAATTATATTGTTAACCGGACCAATTAAGTACGGCCTTAAAAAAAAGGGTTATTAGCCCCCGAACTAATATGCGCGTCTCCATATGAATATGCCTAGGAAGACTGATTAAGATGGTGCAGTAAATTTCCTGTTGCTTTATATTATTTATTAAGGAGCACTTGTCAAGAACAATATCTGCAAAAAAGGCCAAATTGCAGATAATATGTTTGGTGAATTTGGTGTTGAGCAGGAGATTTTAAATTATCTGACTAATGAGATTGTAAAAAATGTTATTAATAAAGCTGATAATTTGAGTTTATCCGCTTAATGAATATAAAAATATTATAAGGTTAAAAATGATGCATTGTGGCTGGCAGGGGCTTTTTTTAAATAAAAAAAGCTGGAAAGCCTGAATCCATAGCAAACTAAGTTGCATGTATTCGTTTCTTCGTAGATCTTTGAAGAGTAAGAAGTACTCATTAACCGGATGAAATATAATTCATACCAGGATGATTGATAATAACATTAGAATAAAATATGGAATGATATAGATATCTTGACACAACATTTCAAATTATTTAGTATTATTAAATAATAATAGATCAAAGTATAAAATGTGGTTTAAAGTTTATCATGAATTACATTAAGGGATAATAAGGTGAATTGCCAAATCACTTATAGAAATAAGATTAATTATAAAAAGAAAAAGTTATTGATTATTAAAGAAGATATGGACCGTGGATTGTCTTTCAGTGTTTGATTAGTGGGGTAAACGATGCCGGACTACAAGTGGGTTGCAGAGACAAAAAAGGGCAAGATTCTCAGAGGCGAGATGGAAGCTGGAAATGAGAAGATTGTTGAGATGAAATTAAAGAGGAGGGATTTAAGGGTCAGAAAGATAAAGCAAAAGCCGAAAGATCTTTTTGAGAATGTGCCCTTTATGCAACCAAAGGTAACGGCCAAGGATTTGGTGATTTTTACCAGGCAATTTTCCACTATGATTGATGCAGGGCTGCCACTTGTTCAGGGGTTGACTATACTTTCTGAACAAACAGAAAATAAGACATTCAAAAATACCCTTAGAGAAATTACGAAGGATGTTGAGGGTGGTTCTACCCTGGCTGATGCGATGAGAAAACACCCAAAGATATTTGACCAGCTTTTTGTTAATCTTGTTGCTGCCGGTGAAGTTGGAGGTATCCTCGATACAATTTTACAGCGACTTACTGTATATATTGAAAAGGCCGAAAAGCTAAAATCCAGGATAAAAGGTGCGATGACATATCCGATTATTGTCGTTGCCATTGCTGTTTTAGTTATTACAGTAATTTTGGTTTTTGTTATACCTGTTTTTCAGGAGATGTTTGAAGGGTTCGGGTCGGCACTTCCGGCGCCGACACAGTTCGTGGTAAATCTTAGTAACTTTTTCAAGAATTATATCCATTATATGATAGGTGCCCTTATAGTGCTTATCTTTGCATTCAGAAAGTTCAGAAATACCACGAGAGGAAGGAGGGCAACAGATGCTATTGCATTGAAATTGCCAGTCTTTGGACCATTATTGAAAAAGGTTGCTATAGCAAGGTTTACAAGGACCTTGGGGACAATGATAAGCAGTGGAGTTCCTATTCTGGATGCCCTGGAAATTGTTGCAAGGACGTCCGGCAATGTTATTATAGAAGAGGTAGTATTGGAGGTTCGGTCCAATATTGCCGAAGGACAGACAATAGCTGAGCCGCTTTCTGAAAGCGATATTTTTCCTGGCATGGTAACACAGATGATTGCAGTAGGAGAGGCAACAGGGGCTCTTGATGCAATGCTTAATAAAATTGCTGATTTTTATGATGATGAAGTAGATGTTGCAGTTGAGGCTCTGACATCCATGTTGGAACCTTTGCTAATGGTTTTTCTTGGAGGCTCGATCGGCGGACTCGTCGTAGCCATGTATCTGCCTATATTCAAGATGGCTGGAGCGATCGGCGGATAATCACTATTGTATTGCTTTAGTATTACTCCGGCGATTAAAAACATCAATCGTCATGCCGGACTTGATAAGCCTGCCCCGGACTCCGATCCGGGGGCATCCATTCGAAATCATAGTGGATTCCGGCTGGAGTTTATCCCGAACTTGATTCGGGGCCGGAATGACGGTTGATACCCCGTAGCTGGCTGCGGGGTAGTTCATTTTGACATTATAAATAATTATGGCTCCTAACTATTCTCAGCCGATGTTAAGTATGTTATAATGAAATCAAAC
>DAINAR010000104.1:0-5905 GCA_036733345.1 Deltaproteobacteria bacterium
TAGCAGCACACGCGATTTCCAGTCGCGCTCCTTCGGCCAGCTCGGACATCTCTCCACAAACGCACTTAAGCCGTTTCCAATCAACTATTAGCAAAATAGATTACAGAAGAAAAGTGAATTTATGCGATTATCAAAGAAATTTATATTAGTAAATGCTTTTTCAATGGATTAACTGCCGCCCCATTTTTCACATCCCTCATTACCTCTTCCTTCAACGGATATCTTCTGCAGCTGAATTTCGCTCCTTCCGGACAATAGCCCAAAGCAACACACTTTGCCCCGGAATTATTAAACACGGCCGGCAATTCCTGCCTGCATATCCTGAGCATCTCTTCAGCAAGTCTCCTGATCTCCCACTGCGCCCGGGAACAACAACGTTCTTTGAAAAAATGTATCAATTCACGGCAGTTCATTGTCACTACAATTTTTGTCTCTGCTCCCTGGGGCAGGACAAACCGCGCATCCTGGTTTGCACTTTCTCCCTTTTTACCCTTCCTGTCAAACGCTTTTAAAAGCCTGTTATAGCTTTCCTGAATCTGCCGCATGGCATTTATATATTCTTCTTTCATTTCTTCGTCCGCTTCTATGGACGGCGGGATAATATAATCAAAATCCGATTCCTTCACGTAACGCTGGCTCTGCTGGGAATAAGAAGCCAGTCTATGCCTTACCAGCTGGTGCGTCAGTGCGCGGGATACCCCCTCTATGGCAAAGGTAAACTTGACATGTTCGAGGGGGCTTTCATGTCCGGAAGAAATTACCTGCCTTACAAATTCTTCCTGCCTGGATATAGATTGAGATTTATCACTGAATATCTGTCCGGCAAATGCAGCAGAATAACACTGCCTGCATGCTGAATAAATAAGCGACAGGGCATTGTTTGATACTTCTATAAGCTCCACATTTAGGCTGGCAACAGTCATTTTTATCTCCCTTTTTTCCTCTTATCCAAACTGATTTTGCAGGTTTCTTTATTCTAACATATTTCCTTCTGCCCTCAGCAAGAAACTTTTCATCTCCTCTTACAGAATGGGGTATTCAAGTTCAGCTTTTGACCTCAATGCGGACTCTAATTCTGCAAATATAAAACCAAAAGTGATTGTTTTTGGCCATTTTATTGAGATAAGAGTTTCATCTATAGTTTTGGCCTGTTTCAGTTCTTTCAGCCTTTCACGATATTCATCATGGCGCTTTCTTCCAACTTCGTAAAGTTCCCGAATTTCGAAATTTGCACTGCCAAGAACTACTGCGGGGTCAGACCCCTATGTTTCTCCCTATAAAAGCATCCAGGCCATCCTTAAAAAGGGTCTCGACAAGCTGCCCGTCCTAAAAGAGGAACCGCGACAGTCCTCTTTTATTACCCACTCTAATATCAGAGGTCCTCAATATTATCAAACTAATGAAGGAGAAAATAATTATGCTGATTCATCCGATTATTGATCAACTTAAATCCTTAAGATTAAGCGGCATGGTCATAACCCTCGAAGAGCAGATGCAGATGCCTGACATGGAATCTCTTTCCTTTGAAGAGCACCTGGGTCTTATGGTAGACAGGTAGGCCAACTACAGAGAAAACCGGAAGCTCAAAACACGTCTCAAAAAGGCAAAGCTCAAACAAAATGCCTGTATAGAGGATATTGATTTCCGTCACCCAAGGGGTCTGGATAAGTCCCTAATGTCCAAACTGTTTTCATGCGACTGGATAAAAAATGCAAATAATCTGATTATCACCGGTCCAACCGGTACCGGCAAAACCTATATTGCCTGTACCATTGCTCAGAAAGCATGCAGGTAAGGATATACTGTCCAATATATCCGGATACCCAGGATCTTCCATGAACTCCATATTGCTAAAGGTGATGGGAGATACGGGAAGATCCTTAAAGACTATGCAAAAACCAAACTACTAATTTTTGATGACTGGGGTCTTGCTAAAATGACTGATGAAAGCAGGCATGACCTCTTGGAGATACTGGAGGACAGAAACTCTCTTTCCTCCACTCTGGTCACAAGCCAGTTCCCTGTTGATGCATGGCATGAGGTTATAGGAGATCCAACTCTCGCTGATGCCATCCTGGACAGGCTGGTTCATTCTGCTTATAAGATAGACTTGAAAGGAAAATCCATGAGAAAGAAAAAGCCTACATTGACTAAATCTGAAAATTAGGTAAATTTGCTGACGTTGGCGTCTTACGTTTTATCTTTTTGTTATTTTTTTTAGCTGCGCTATCCGTTTTATAATGGAATCAGCGTCCGGATATCTCTGGATTTACCATCCCGATTCCGTGGAATACACAAAAAAGCTAAATTTTTGTTTCCAGATATACCAGAAGGCACCTACGTTATTGTACACGAAATTGGAGGTGTCTCTCAAATTTCAAATCTTACTGAAATTAAGCAAGGCAACCAATCAATTTCTGCAATAGAAGTCAATAAAGGTCAATCGTTAGACATTGGCACTTTAAGAGTTCTTGTTAAAAACTAAAGCTTTTACTATTTAGAGGTTTATGGCACCAATTGGCTTGATTTTATGATGGATGTTATATAACGTCACATATTTACTGTGACCTGGCTTACAATGCCAAGGAGATCTTTTTTGTAAACTGAAAATCAGGATTTTTAATCTCTGGGGGATGAATATGAGAATGAGAATCAAATCTATATTGTTAATCCTTTTGATAGTTTCGGCATGTGCAACACAGCAAACTCCCAAGCAATTTAGGCACCGCCATCATTCAGCGACATTACCAAAGGATAAAGTCGCATTTTTAGTATTATACCACGTTATATTAAATACAGTCGATGGGAAATATTTTACAAAAAATTGTGGCCATATTGAGTTCTTACCGGGTTCTTATAATATGAGCTTTTATATGGGTGATACAGTCATTGGCAACTATAAATATTCCTCAAAAATTCCTGTCAATATGAATGTAACTTTGGAAGAGGGTCGCATTTATCAGGCCTCAAGGGTAATAAAAGATGTAAAACATGGAACATTCAACTGGGATATAGAGATAACTGATATAACGGATGAAGAAGAGGTTCAAAAAGGGTTTTCATACAAAGACTCCGAACCTGTTTTAAGTGATGTTGAAGTTTTAAATAATAGAGCAAGAGCGTATAACAATATAAACAGGCGTGAAGAGGCTATTGCTGATCTCGATAAATCGATTAAATTAGATCCCAACAACTCCAAAACTTATGTTTTACGAAGCTTAGTGTACAATGATATGGGAAAGCATGAGAAAGCGATTACCGAAAGCAATAAAGCGGTTGAAATAAACCCTTTGAGCGCAAGCGCTTTTAATAACAGGGGTTATGCCTATCAACGCTTGGATATATATAGCCAGGCAATTTTAGATTATAACAGGGCGATAAAATTAGACGCGACGAACAGCCTTTACCGCTCAAATTTAGGATATACATATAAAGCCATAGGTAACTATGATGAAGCCATAAAACATTATAACCAAGCAATTAATATTGAGCCAAAGAATTTCACATACACCAACTCCCTGGGGGATATATATCAATTGCTGGGTGATATGGAAAAAGCCTGTGAAGAGTGGAAAAAAGCACATGACATAAAATTTGGCAACAGCACTGGGTATCTAATCTACTGCTATAGTGGGCCGGTATACAATGTGAGCAAATATTATTTAGACAGATTACCGGTTTCAGAAAAGAAATTCACAAAACCCAAATCATCTAATCTTCAGGTGAATTTTAAAGACCAATCTCATCGTCTCTGGATTGATGATCAAAAATGGAATGTGAAAAAAAGGGAAATAACAGGTGCGACTGCTTTAGAGCTTTATAACAAATTAAATCAACCGATTGAAATAACACATACTAGGGGAGAAATTAGCGTATTTTTAGACACAAAAACTCCCCCGGTACCTTTAGCAGAGCTTAGAAACGATATGATGAACAACCTGACTACAAATTTGAAATTAAAGGATATCACTCTCGCTGAGGAGTTCAGGAATATCAATGGTAAGAAAATATTATCGCTTAATCTAACGGGCAGATCAAAGACAGTTAAATCAGGTAAAATTAAAATCGATGTCTATTTAAGCTATTCCAATATGGGAACGAACAGCCTGGTCCTGACTGCAGCTGAAGGCGTTTATAATGCAAATAAATCTGATGTTGATGATTTACTGAATGGATTGGTAACAACGCAAACAACATTGGCTAAATCGGAGGCCAATAAGAGTTCTCTTGATAAAAAAACACAGGCAAAGGAAGGAATTGAGAAAAAATTAGTGAAGCTTGATTCACTGCACAAGAAAGGACTGCTGTCTAAGGAAGATTACGAGTATAATAAAAAAAAGATGATGAAAATTGAATAGAATCTGCCAATTCGGTATCCATTGAAGAGAAAAAACCGATAATTACTAATTGAAAGTCTCACGTTAAAATCTCTTGACAACACATCATCTTTAAGTTATCCAGATAAAGTCATGATCTTAATGTGTTTTTTCTCGTGAATGGCCGTAACCAGGGGGGAGGATTATGGTCTTATCATCAAAGCCCTGTTTCTCACAACGAGAGACCGGGCTTTTGTGTTTAATGAGAGAGTTGGTATAGCCGGATTGCTATAAGAGGTTTTATGCAAAGTAAGCGGTATTTGTCAATAAGCAACCGTTGGGAAGGGGGTAGAACCATGAAATTACGTCCGTGTATGATATTTTGTATGTTGATATTCTTGGTATCTTGGATGTGGCCGTGTATAGTAATGGCGGAATCCACCGACGCGGAGATACAAGCTGAATTGCGGGCCGCGGCATCCCAGTCGTCAGCGAAAGATTTTACGACAATGACTCGCAAAGTCACAGAGCTTCCCACGCCGGGTACCGTGCTCTATTCCACCGATTTTGAAACCAACAATGGGGGTATGACAGGCAACCTCGACTGGGAGTGGGGCGCCTATAGTTGGATTGGAGGTAATTGTTACAGCACACTTGCTCAGCCACCTTCAGCCCATTCCGGCACGAATATGTGGGGGACGAAGCTCAACACGTGCTACACCGACTTGGGAAACAATGCAGGTTTCGATACCTGTAACAACGCTAACAAAGACGATGACAGTATCCTATCGTTTACGATTGATCTGACAGGCAAGACCGATGCCCAACTGCTCTGGTGGGAGTGGTATGATCTTTTCAGCGGTTGGGATTGGGCTGAGGTCTATGTTAATGGGGTAGTCGTTTTTCAGCATTGTTATAGTTCCTATGCAGCACCCACCTCTTGGGTGGAGCAAATCGTTGACTTGACCCCCTTTGTCGGGGGAGTAGCAACTATCGAGTTTCACATGATGGCTTCCACCGTGGTCAACAAAGCTGGATGGTATATCGATGACATAAGAGTTGTTACCTCATCCTCGTCGTCTATCCCTGCTCTTTCCGAAGGGGGCATGATCATTTTTGCCCTGCTGATGGCCGGTGTGGCAATTGTGATCTTGAGAAAAAGAAGAAATGTGACGGCATAAGAAAAAAACGGTAAACAGTCAAGCTCGAAAAGGTCAGGGTCTTATGGTCCTGACCTTTTTACATAAAGGGATACCCCGATACACAAGGCCCTGGCTTGCAGGTGAAATCGAGGATTTTGAGAAGAAAGGTAGAGCCAACCAATCAAGCTTAAACTTATTGATAACAGGAAGTGGTCAGTAAAAATTCCCACCGCAAGCCTTTCATGATAAAGTCGCCGGCGGATTTGTTGAAGTCACATACAACGACTCAGCAGGCTTCATTCAGCAACACCAGGGATTACGGGTTGGAAGGAACGCCGGGGATGAGCGGCGGCGGTTAATCCCCTCATCACCGCGGCATCAGCGCGAACACACCCCAGCCCAGGTATTCACGCGTGTAAGCGGCGTAGCGCTCGGGTTCCGAGGTCA
>DAINAR010000105.1:0-5395 GCA_036733345.1 Deltaproteobacteria bacterium
GGTTTCATAAGTGCTTGAAAAGACTAGATTCCGGCTTTCGCCGGAATGACGGAAAGAGAGGATTTTTGAGTTTTTGTGAGTTCATCAAGAAGTGAAATGAGTATCTCAGATGGAGAGGCTGTTGAATCGGCATCAGAGAAATAGAAAAGGGGTTGTACTGTTTTTTAAGTCCTGATATTTATGCGGCTTTATATAGGTCTTGTTCATTACCCTGTTTACAACAAAAATTATAAGATCATTGCTTCTGCCATAAGCACATGGGATCTTCATGACATTGCCAGGGCGGCCAGGACCTATGACGTCAGCCGGTTTTTAGTTATAACGCCGCTTGAAGATCAGCAAATCCTGGCAGAAAAGGTGAAAAGGCACTGGACCGAGGGTTACGGTGCAAAGTATAATATACATAGAAAAGAGGCTATTGAACTGGTTTCTGTTGTCTCTTCATTAAGCCTGGCAATGGATGCTATTTCTAAAATTGAAGGTAAACGCCCTTTATTAATAGCTACTGACGCTTCTGAATGGAAAGGAAAATCTATCTCTTTTAAGGAGACAAGAGATATCATCCTTGATGACAGGGTTGCTTTTTTGATATTTGGAACAGCCTGGGGCCTTGACAATGAGATTTTAGATCTGGCGGATTATGTGTTGGAACCCATATCAGGGAGAAAGACTTATAATCATTTGTCTGTCAGATCTGCAGTTGCCATCATACTGGACAGAGTGGCAGGGAGATATTAGTAAATCATTTCAGGATAACTAATACCCAGTATCAAATAAATAATATACAGTTGCTTCCAAAGGCGGCTGTTTAATAATCCGGTTCAAATTGCCGGGCCATCGAGTTACTTTGATTAAATTATAATTTTCCCGCAAATGGGGAAATTTCTGCAGTTTTTATAAACCAGGAGGGAAATATGAATGTTATAGAGGCTCTTGAAAGAGAACAGATGCGAATAGATATCCCTGATTTCAGGGTGGGTGATACTCTGAAAGTCCATGCCAGGATAAAAGAAGGGGATAAAGAGCGGATTCAGGTTTTTCAAGGTGTTGTCATACGAAAGAGGAATGGGGCCTCAGGTGCGACATTTACGGTAAGAAAGATCTCTTACGGCATCGGTGTGGAAAGGATTTTTCCTCTTCATGCTCCGTTTATAGATAAAATTGAGATTATAAGCAGGGGCAAGGTAAGAAGGGCGAGGCTTTATTATTTGAGGAAACTTAGAGGAAAAGCTGCCCGAATTAAAGAGAAAAGGTTTTAATTTCGCCAGACTTTGTTGACGGCTTCTTAAAAAGTCCATATCTCTCCAAGGACGGGGTCTATAAGATCTGCGTCGTTTTTTATTGCTGCTCCTCTCAGGGAAGGAAACCCGTGAGGCCATCCAAAAATCTATCACTTTTTTGTGAGGAGGCTGGCTCCTCAAATCCTGCCTCCTTTTTCTACGAAGACCTGGCGCGCTCGGAAGGGTATGATCTGATAGCCGGAGTTGATGAGGCCGGGCGTGGCCCGTTAGCAGGGCCGGTTGTAGCCGCAGCAGTTATCATCCCCAAAGGCGTATGTTTAGACGGAATCCAGGATTCAAAAAAAATGACTGAAAAAGCCAGGGAGAAGGCCTTTCCAGTGATTCACCGGGATTCTCTGGCTGTCGGCCTGGGTGTTGTCTCTCATGAATATATTGATGAATTCAACATCCTGAATGCTTCTCTTGAGGCTATGAAACGGGCGGTCCTGTCACTTGATAGAACGGCAGAATTTATTTTAGTTGACGGTATTCATCCCGTTCCATTGTCTATTCCTCAGAAATGTATTATAAAGGGGGATCAGTTAAGCCAGAGTATTTCAGCCGCATCTGTTATTGCCAAAGTATATCGCGACAGGATAATGTATTCCTATCACAGGATTTATCCTGTGTACGGTTTTGACAAAAACAAAGGATACGGAACCCGTAGTCATTTTGATGCAATAAAGCAATATGGCGCGTCTCCGATTCATCGTCTGAGCTTTAAAGGAGTCTGCTGAAGGTGACAAGGGAAAGAATTGAGTTAGGCAAATTGGGTGAAGAGCTGGCTGTTAAAAAAATAAGGAGGCTTGGATATAAAAAGATTATTCGTAACTATCGCTGCTCAACAGGCGAAGTGGATTTAATCGCCAGGGACGGCGATACCCTGGTTTTTATTGAGATAAAGACAAGAAAAAGCGGGCCTGTTTCCTATGCAAAAGAAGCGGTGAATGAAAGGAAAATGCGGCAGGTGTCCAAAGCAGCCTTGACCTATTTGAAGGCAAATAATTGTTATGGAGTTAAGGCAAGGTTTGATGTTGTAGCCATCAGTATAAGGGATGACAGGCCACCGGAGATTGAAGTGATTAAAAACGCCTTTGATCTGGCTTACTGATTGATTGGACTGGTGAATGAAGGAAAGAAAATCTGAAAGCCTCCTGATTAATGGAATAAGATCCAGGCCAGTAAACAGAAGTTCCGGAAGCCTGTATGTTGTAGCCACTCCGATAGGAAATCTTGAGGATATTACATTGAGGGCCTTGAGAATCCTGAAAAGTGTGGCCACAATAGCCGCAGAAAATGTTGTCCATTCAAAGGTGCTTTGCAGGCATTTTAAAATAAAAACCAGGATTATCAGTTTCAACCAGCACAATCAAAAAGCCAAAGCACCCGTATTAATTGGGATGTTGAAATCAGGAGATGATGTTGCAGTTGTAACCGATGCTGGAACACCAGGAATCTCCGACCCGGGTGTTTATTTTATTAACCTCGCATTAGAAGGAGGCTTTAGAGTAATCCCGATCCCGGGGCCTTCTGCGCTGATTACCGCATTGTCGGTCTCTGGCATGCAGATTGACAAATTTATCTTTTTAGGGTTTCTGTCAAACAAACCTGGAAGGAGAAAAAACCAGCTAAGAGAATTAAGCTCAGAGACATGCACAATGGTATTTTATGAGGCCCCTCATCGTCTTTCTGCAATGCTTAAGGATATTAAAGAGGTAATGGGAGATAGACAGATCTTAATGGGCAGGGAAATGACGAAGGTGTTTGAAGATGTTAAAAGGGGACCTGTAAGTGCCATTATTGAAAGTCTTCCCGGGGATAAAATTAAGGGCGAAATTACTCTGGTTGTTGCCGGCAAGGGAGAAAAGATGCTTAAGCCTTTTAGCAGCGATATCCTGAATGATATAGACAAAATGATAGCAGAGCAAAGGATGAGCATCAAGGATATTGCTGATTTGATTTCAAAAAGAGAAGAATTATCTTTCAGACAGGTCTACAAGGAATGTATCGCAAGAAAAGAACTTAAGTGAGAAGGTTTAGCATCTATGGAGTTGATCAAAGAATTCAGGATCGTAAATAATCTGGGTTTACATGCCAGGGCTGCTGCAAAGATAGTAAAGCTCGGCAGTCAGTATAAATCCAAATTGTTTCTTCGAAAGAATGATCAGGAAGTAGATGGCTCAAGTATTTTATCAATCCTTACCCTTTCGTGCCCAAAGGGCACAGAAGTGCAGGCCAGGATTGTTGGAGATGATTCAGTGATTTTTATGGAAGCGTTAGGCGAACTTATTGAACAGAAATTTGGGGAGGGCAAATGAAAGCCCACAAATCAGGCAGTGAAGTTAAGTTGCAAGGTATTGCAGTCTCCTCAGGTATTATCATCGGCAAGGCATATCTGGTGGATAGATCAAGAGTAAAAATACCATATCAGTACCTTGTCAACCAGGATCAGATCAGAAAAGAAGTTAAGAGATTAGAGGATGCCCTCCGTATTACGAGTGAACAGCTTCTTACTATCAAAGATCACATGCCGGAGAACGTTAAAGCCCATTCATTTATAATTGAAAGCCATTTGATGATTCTTAAGGATAGCATGTTTGCTGACTCAGCCATACAGAGAATAATGGATGAAAAAATAAACTCCGAATGGGCTGTACAAAAATCACTTGAAGAAATAAGAGAAATTTTTAACCAGATAGATGATGATTATATCAGAACCCGGATTGAAGATGTTGAAAATGTTGCCGAAAGGGTATTAAGAAATCTCTCCGGTGAAGATTATGAGGATCTGGCCAAAATTGATGAAAGGGTAATTGTTGTAGCCCATGATCTGGCTCCTGCGGACACTACAGAACTTAATCTCGAAAAGGTAATAGGTTTCATTACAGACGGGGGAGGAAGGACATCTCATACCGGTATAATGGCTCAGGCCCTTAAACTTCCTGCTGTTGTAGCGCTGGAAACCGCAACTAACCTGGTAGAAAATGGGGATCTTTTAATAGTTGACGGAAATACAGGAGATGTGATTATCAATCCTGCAGACAGTACCATTTCTGATTATCAGGAAAGACAGATTCAGCAGGAAGAATACAAGTCAAGCATGGTCAAGATAAGCCATTTTCCTGCAGAAACCACTGATGGATATAGAATAGATATTAAGGCTAATATAGAATTTCTGGAAGAAGTCGAAAGCGCAAAGGAATATGGCGGTGAGGCGATCGGCCTTTACAGAACGGAGGTCCTTTATTTAAAAAGCAAAGCCTTGCCTACAGAAGAAGAGCTTTTTGAGGATTACAGGCAGGTAGCGGAAATTATAGCCCCAAATCCTGTGACTATAAGGACTCTTGACACGGGAGGCGACAAGATCGCAGCGACTTCTATTGAAATAGATGATGAGATGAATCCTGCATTAGGGCTGAGGGCTATCCGTTTTTGTTTGAAGGAGCCTGAAATTTTTAATACGCAATTAAAGTCTATTCTCAGAGCGAGTGCATATGGCAATGTACAGATAATGTTTCCTATGATATCAGGCCTTCAGGAAGTACTGGATGCAAAAGTAATTCTTGAGCAGGCCAAGCAGGATCTGGACAGGAAAAAAATTGCGTACGATCATGATATAAAAGTGGGCATTATGATTGAAATACCCTCTGCTGTTTCCATGGCCGAGGTGCTTGCAAATCATGTTGATTTCTTCAGTATCGGCACTAATGATTTGATCCAGTATGCACTTGCCATCGACAGGATTAATGAACATGTAGCCCATATGTATGAGCCATTTCATCCTGCTATTTCGCGAATGTTACAACAGGTTATTGTTGCGGCGAGAAAGGCGGGAATCAATGTGGGCATATGCGGCGAAATGGCAGGAGATCCTCTCTGCATTCCCATCCTTCTGGGGCTTGGGTTTGATGAGCTGAGTATGAACGCAAGGTCTATTCCGTTTATAAAAAAGTTAATAAGGGAAATTTCCATGGAAGAGGCCAGAATTGATTTTGAGAATATTCTCAGGCTGAATACGGCTAAAGAGATTCGGGGCTATATTGTAAACAGGATGAAGCCCCTGATTCCGGAGCTGGAGGGAAAAGGATACTTTTATTCCTGAAAATGGTTTGAAA
>DAINAR010000106.1:0-5287 GCA_036733345.1 Deltaproteobacteria bacterium
TAATCAACTGATAACAATTTTATTTTTAACAATAAATGAAGCTTTGCCTTCCACAATTCGCCCTTGTGTTACGGGGTGTTTTTTACGGAGAAAAGAATGAGTGATGATTTGAAAAAGATGTACAGGACTTTGATGGACGACCATTTTCCTCTGGAGATAACTATTTCCTTCAGCGATCAGAAGCTGATCTACAGGAAGAGGTCATGGAAGATTCCTGATGAAAAGAGCGGTGAATTGATCGAAAAGGGACTCAGGTATGGTGAAAACCCGGGCCAGGAAGCCGCCCTTTATGAACTCGTGGAAGGCAATTTGATATTGGGCCAATGCCGTTTCATTGAACCGGGGCGCGGTCTGGTTTCCTCTATTACCGAGGAAGACATGCTGCAGAGCGGAAAACATCCCGGCAAGATCAATCTTACAGACGTGGATAATGCCCTTAATATTATTAAATATCTAACTGCCTCACCTGCTGTAGTGATTGTCAAGCACAACAATCCCTGCGGTGTCGCATATGGATCTACCCTGGCAGAGGCTTATGAGAAGGCAAATATGGCGGATCGCATTGCCGCCTTTGGAGGATGTGCTGTTTTTAACCGGCCGGTGGATTTAGCTACTGCCGAGATGATCTCCAGGAATTTTCTGGAGGTCGTGGCAGCTCCTGATTTTGAAGAAGGGACAATTGAAATACTGTCAAAAAGCGCCAATCTCAGGATCATACGTATAAGCAGGATGGATAAGCTTTCAGAATATACTGCCACAAGATTTGTTGACTTTAAGAGCCTGATCGACGGCGGGATAATTGTTCAGCAGTCTCCTTTGAATCTTATAAGATCAGAAAAGGATTTTTCCATTGCAAGCACTGTATATAAAGGACAGACATATACTATCGAACGCAAACCAACTGTTGAGGAATATGCTGATATGCTGTTCGGGTGGCAGGTTGAGCAGGGTGTCACGTCCAACTCAGTAATCTATGTAAAAAACGGCGTAACCGTAGGGATTGGTACAGGCGAGCAGGACCGTGTCGGTGTGGCAGAGATAGGAATATACAAGGCATACACAAAATATGCTGATGCCCTCTGTTTTAAGAAACATGGTATGCCTTACAAGGAACTGGAGTTGATGATTGAAAAAGGGAAAAAGGATGCAGATCTTTTAAAGGAAATCGATGAGGAGACAAAAAAGGAAAAGGGCGGCCTCAATGGCTCATGTATGATATCAGACGCCTTTTTCCCCTTCAGGGACGGAGTGGATGTTGCCATACGGCAGGGGATATCAGGTATTGTTCATCCGGGGGGCTCAATAAGGGATTTTGAATCGATTCAGGCATGCAATGAAGCAGATCCCAAGGTTTCGATGGTATTTACGGGTCAGCGTGCCTTCAGACATTGACGGACTTGTAAGTTTATATAAGGCTTTAAAAGGGTTTCAAGGGCCTGAAAAGAGATCAAGCTGGGTGTGTGATTTGGCTCTTGGTTTCCATCCTCCACGGTCCAGGGTTGTCAAGATCTCTTTGGGCATTTCTTCAAGAAAGGGCGACGGTTTCATTTGGAGAACACGTCCATTCAGGACACGACGTTTTGCATGTGACAGAATAAGACGCAAGCGTGCCCTGGTCATTCCTACGTAAAAGAGGCGTCTTTCCTCTTCGTCGTCCGCGTTTCCGAACAGGGTACAGGGAATAAGCCCGTCTTCGCAACCGGTAATGAAAACAACAGGCCATTCCAGGCCCTTGGCGGAGTGAATAGACATGAGGGCCACTCTGTCCCCGAAAAGGGACGTATTATCTATCCCTCTTTCAAGAGAAAAGGCATCCAGAAATGATGATATATTGCCATTAAAATCAGCAGCTATTTGGCTCAGTCTGTGGAAGGCTCTTGTTGATTCGTCAGTCAGGCCGCCAAAAACATGAAATTTCAAAGCCTGGTCTACAAGCTTTGAAACAGATTCCGGGCTTTCAAAGGACTCGGCTGGTCCAATCGCTTTAACTCCATGCTTTTCCTTAAGATCCTCGTATACCTTCAAATAATAAGGATTATCAGGTTGCTTTAAGATCTGAAAAAAACGCCAGAGGATGTTGATCGGGTATTGGCTGACAAGCGGGCTTTCTCCGGACCTTATAAAAGGGATCCCTGCCCTTTTCAAGGCTTTCTCCAGGGCATTACCCTGTGCATTAATACGAAACAGAATACCTATGTCACCAAAACCAAGATGATCTGTTCCTTCATGGGAGGCTACCCTGCCGCTGTCAAGCGAGAAATAACCAGTACCTCCGATAAGCCTTTCTATCTGTTCAACAACCATCTCTGCTTCTTCTGAATCAGTCTTGCAGGGAGAAACATCTATGGGATCTGTCAGAGCTGATTCACATTGCTGTGGACTCTCTTTACCCATGAGAGAAGCAGATATTTCAAGTATAGGTTTCGAAGATCGGTAGTTTCTTTTGAGGAAAATTTCTTGTGCCCCTGGAAAATCACTGCAAAATTGGTGAAAATTTTTGACCTCAGCCCCGCGGAAGCCATAAATAGCCTGATCCGGGTCTCCGATAGCAAAGATATTTGCCTTTCCTGCCTGAATAAGGGTTTTAAGTATTTCCACCTGGATTGAATTGGTGTCCTGGTATTCATCAACAAAAATCCAGGGGTATTTATCTCCATAGCTCGTTGAAACATCCGGATGATTCCGAATAAGGCGCAATGTTTCTACTTCCAGGTCATCCATGTCAAGCATCTTTAAATCCCTTAACCTTGACTGATAGTTCTCAAATGCGGACAGCAAACCTTTATCAAAGCTGTTTGCAGAATACCCTGAGACAGATGCCGCCTTTATATCCGGTAAGGCATTTAAGAATTTTGCTGTCATCCGTTTTCCAGCGTTTGAGTCAATAAGTATCTCTTGGGAAATATTCTCGGCATCCATCTCTGAGCAGATGGAAAAATCGGCAGGAAGCCCTGTTTTATTTACTTCGCATCGCAGGAGCTCCAGGTAGAATCCATGAAAGGTTGATATGAAAAGTGAAGAATGGGGATGATGTTCAAGCAGTGCAGATATCCTTTCTTTCATTTCTCCTGCAGCTTTACGAGTAAAGGTCAATGCAAGGACCTGGTCGGGTGATGCAATGCCAGATTTTATCAGGTAGGCGATTCTATGAGCAAGGGTCATAGTCTTTCCGGTGCCTGGGCCTGCTGTAACGAGTAAATGACCTCCTCTATATGTGACGGCTGATCTCTGCTCTTTGTTAAGGGGAGAAATTATAGTATTTTTCTGTGAAACACGGGTAATGGCTTTTAGGGGCATTTCCTTTTCAGGAAGTATGGATTTCAAGGGTGTAATTATATCTTTTTCAGGGCTGTTTATTTTCTCCGGCGTAAACATGTGCATCTGGCCCAGGAAGGTTTGTTTTTCCGATTTTTCAAACAGGCGGATAACTCCGTATTCTCCATCGTAACCTTCCTCGCAGAAGACTTTTTTTTCTCGCATTCTGTCAATTGCCTCGGAAAGTAAAGGGCCTGCTTCTGCAGCAATATTTTCTAAGGGAGTATCCATAAGGATTTTAAGCTCGGGCCCTAGGCCTGATAAAAGGGCTTCGTAGGATGATATGACCTTTTTTGTTGCAGGGCCGCAGTCCATGAGTTCGGAGAGTACTTCAGGCAGAGGGATAAGGCTTATGAAATCCTTTGAAAGAATGGGCTTTTTTCGGTCGGCAAGCTCAAATATCCGGTTTAGGACTCCTATTGTCAATGGTTTTCCGCATACCGGACAGATTCCCTGGTGATTACGCGTTTCCGAAGGGTGAAGTCTGACCTGGCATTTTCTGTGACCGTCCAGGTGGTATTTTCCTTCCTCGGGAAAGAATTCTATAGTCCCGATAAACCCCTGCCCATCTGTCATTGCCTGGATTATTCTGTCGTATTCAAGCTCAGTATCAAATATATTGGCCTCTCTCCCCAGTTTGCCGGGGGAATGAGCATCGGAATTTGAAACCAGCAGGTATTTATCAAGGCATGAAAGGTATCGGTTCATATATGGGTCTGAGGAGAGGCCGGTTTCAAGTGCATATATATGCTCAGTCAGATCTTCAAAGCATTCTTCCAGTGTGTCGAATCCTGACCTGGAACCGAACACTGAAAACCACGGAGTCCAGACATGGGCCGGGATAAAAAAGGCCCTGTCGCTTACCTCAAGGGTTATTTCCAGCAGGTCTCTTGAATCAATGCCCAGGATAGGCCTGCCGTCTGAAGAGATATTACCGATCCGGTCTAATCTCTCATTGAATTTAAGCACCGAATCCATATCAGGCATAAGGATCAGGTGGTGAGACTTTCGGGTTTTCCCGTTTTTTTTGTATATACAACTGATTTCACCTGAAAGCAGAAAACTGGGAGGATTCAAACAGGAAGCAGGCACAATGGAATCCACCTCCTTCTGCAGATCGGCTTTCAGTTTAAATAGCCCGGTTTCTTCCGGTACCAACTTTTCTCTGAGTTCAGCTATCCAGCCAGGATGGGTGAAGTCTCCGGTTCCGATTACCTCAATCCCTTTTTTCTGTGCCCAGACAGAAAGGTTTTCAGGGTTAAGGCTCCGTGAGGTCGCCCTTGAGTAATGGGAATGGATATGAAGATCAGCGATAAATCTCATTATGCAGTTTATGAAATTATTTTAAATAGTCGGCTTAACGGATAATTTTATTGATGTTATCCGGCTATAATTATTGATATATTGACCCTGTCTCAAAAGATGAAAACATGGACTTAAAGAAATAAGGATACCTTTAAGACTTATTTCAGGGATATTTGGAACCCCTGAACATAAGACGAAACTAAATCGGGCAGCATTGCCAGCGTTTATCTGCCAGTATAACTAATTAATATTCTTTAACATTGACTCATATTTATTAGATCAATCAAGCCATCCGCTTTAGGATAGAAGGTCACTGCTTGAATTTTTGAATATAAGGTATTTGTTTTCTCGCTGCAAGAAAACAAAAATTCCGAGTAAAAAAAGCAGGTGTTTTATCCTTCGTATAAAATTTTAGAGATAACAGTAAAAAAAAGATTTAAAAGGCCAAAAGAGTATTCTGATAAGGCAGGCCAAGAGAGTGTTAAAATTGATCTGTAATAACTGGCGGAGAGAGAGGGATTCGAACCCTCGATGGAGCTTTAAACCCCATACTCGCTTAGCAGGCGAGCGCCTTCAGCCGACTCGGCCATCTCTCCGTGGTTGTAAAAAAGAGCAGGCTGGATGTATGAACATCCAAAAAATTTTTGTTTTGTGGCGGAGGGAGTAG
>DAINAR010000107.1:0-5061 GCA_036733345.1 Deltaproteobacteria bacterium
TATACTTGTCTCTCCCCATGCACTCGGCAGGTGTATACTCGCCCGCAAATACGGGTACGTATATATCTCTAATAGGATCACGAACCACACGAATACGTGACCTTGCCGGATTATTGCTGCTGTATTTAGGCACGGCGTGAAAGGCGGAGCAGACAACCTCGCAGGCCTTGCAGCCATTACATAGATCAACATCAACCTTTACTGTCTTAATAATCTTTTTATTTTTTTCTATTTTTTCTTGGTGCACGTTTAACTCCCTCCACTCTATTGCTTCTCTTTTTCTTCCGATGTCTATTTGGAAGAGGTATCCTTATCATCGGTTAAGATCCCCCTCTCTAGAAAATCTTCGCTAATGTAATCCAAAGATAAGCTGTCTAACGTCTCTTTAGTAGGAATTCCATCATTATTCCATCCCTTGAACTCGTAATATGTATCCAGGAGCTTTTCTTCGAGCTCAGGAAATCTTTTCTTCCAGTGATCCTCGGGCGGCTTCTCATCAACCCTCCTGAGGCCTCTCCTTATATTAATGGACCTTACCAGATTTCGATTCCTTCTATATATTTGCTTGAGACCTTCTTCATCAACATCCATCCCTGTCGCTGCCGAAATCAAATCAGGATAATTGTGTATATGGTATGGGGGCTTCAAAGGAAATGAAGATAGACCGGCGCATACTCCGAGTGCGTCATCAATGTAGTGCATCATTTCCTGCCAGTCAACAATATCAGTAGCTATTTCCGGGGTAGGGTAATATGGGTTTGAGAATTCACCTCGGAATTCCCAGTCCATAACATATTTCTTGAACTTTTCATCAGGAACCTGTATCCAGTCCTTTATAAAGTCTTCCCTTTCCTCAATCGTAGCAAAAGGCGCCTGAGGGAACTGGCCTTCAATCTGGGTAATGTTTATCTTTTCGCCGGTACAATACATCAGATAATAAACGGGATTCAACATTCCCAGCTTGAGAGGAAGCTGTTCATGTTTTTTGATATTATTATGGGCATATTCTTCAGCACCCTTGCCGATCTTCTCCGCTGCCCAATAAGTTCCTTCGGCCAGAATGTCTCCTATCCCTTCCCTGCGGACAATCCTGTCAAGCAGCCAGAAGAATCTACCCTGGTTATCAGACGGGCATGCCTCGTAAGTGTCTGTCCCTGCAAAGTCCTCGTCAGTAAGAATGCCGGCTTCTTTAAGCTCAAATGCAAAGGCCATAATCTGTGGAGTTGAGAATCCGTCGACACCATATTCCGTGGCTCGCTGAGCAATTCTAAAACCAAAATCAATGTCGTCAACAAAGGCCGCCATTGTATAGGTCAATTTAGAAAAACATTTCATCATGTAGGTAGAAATTCCAGGAACGGAAATTATAGCTCCGCATTTCATGGGGCAGTTATAGCAGCTTATCAGTCTTGTCCTCACCGTTTCCTGGGTATCTTTCCACATCTTTTCCACTTCATCATTCCAGAAGTCCCTTCTGCGGACTCGGGCATTTCCCCACATGAAATTTTCCGTGTGCCACTTCTCATCAACGTGCAGCATCTCCTGCGGTGACCCCAACCCGGCTAAAATGGGCATTACATTAGGAACCGGCTTGTCGTTACGGTCATCTATATATTCTAAAACGTCCTTGCAAATTTTGTAAAAATCTTCAGGACGGGCAATGTTTACGTCTTTAGTTCCGCGAACAGCAATAGCCTTTATCCCCTTGTCTCCCATAACGGCGCCTATCCCCAGCCGGCTGGCGCTTGATCTGCCTTGCTCAATTGAGGCGGTAAATACCCTGTTTTCGCCGGCCAGCCCTATGGCAGCTACATGTGCATTTGGCTCATTCAACTCTTCTTTTATAAGCTCCTGAGTTTCGACAGCGCCTTTGCCCTGCAAATGAGAGGCGTCACGAATTTCGACCTTGTCATTGTTTATCCAGATATAAATAAGCTTTGGAGACTTGTTGCGAAAGATTATCTTGTCGTAGCCTGCATGCTTTAATTCCGGTGCAAAAAATCCTCCCATCATAGAGTAACCCATTAACAATGTCTGGGGAGAATAGGTGGAGATAATTGTACGGTTAGCACCGGGGGCAGGTGTCCCGCATAAAAGACCGGTACTGAATATCAGAAGATTATCCGGAGAAAAGGGATCAACGTCAGCGGGAACCCTGTCCCATAATATTTTAGCGTTGGTGCCGAGACCCCCAAGATAAAGTTCGGTTTCTTTCGGATCGGTTTCAACCCGCTCAATGCTCCCTGTGGCTAAATCAATTTCCAAGTTATATCCTGTTTCTGCATATCTCATTTTTTACCCCTTGCAATCAACTTACAATATAGTTATCCGCGCTACCTTAATATAATAAGGAAAACGCTGTCTTTCATCCCTGGCGCAGAGCCCTTTATTTTTAGAGGCTGGAAAGCATCCAGGCACTCAAAAAACCAATATTTTCTTTCACAATTTTTGACCGAAGTTTAGAAAGTCTTTTCTTAGATGTCAAGTAAAACACAACCAGGAAAGCCAATCTAATCAAATAGTTACAACTTAGAAGTGTGGTTTTATAGGTTGGCAAGGGTCTGTTTAAGTAAGTTTTTACTTGACAATCAGATTGCAGATATGAAAAATACCTTAAACAGCCAATAAAAACTAATACAAACACTAAAAAATGACATAAAAAGCGGTAAAAATCTAAAAGTTGTTGATCGCAGGATTCAAAAAAGTAACATCCATAGGAATTCCACATCACACTTTTCCTTCTTTATAAAAATCAAGACATCTCCGGTTTTGCTTAAAGAAGATGTACGCGGAAAAATGAATAAACACTGCAGCTTAAGGCTATGGCTGCAGAGATAATTTAGGAGAGTTAAAAATGAGATACGCAGAAACAGGATATAACTTGGAAATTGATTTAGCCACAGGGAGCATTGAGCGGGTTGAAACCGACCCTAAATTAATGGAACTTCATCTTGGAGGACTGGGTACCAGCGTAAAGATACACTGGGACAGAGTCCCTCCTGAAACCAAACCATTTGATCCTGAAAATCTCCTCATTTTCAGCACAGGTCTCTTCAACGGCACGCCTGCTTTCAGCGCCAACCGTACCGTCGTTACCTTCGTTTCTCCTCAGACTAATCTATTGGGATATCCAATGATGGGGGGATTCTTTTCCGCAGAAATGAAGTTTGCCGGTTATGACAAAGTAATCTTCCGCAACAAGTCACCCAAATGGGTTTACCTGTGGATAAACAATGACAGGGTTGAATTGCGTGATGCCACTCATCTGCAGGGTAGGGGCGCTCTTGAAACCCAGGATCTTATAAGAAAAGAATTGAATGAGCCAAGAGCCCAGGTTGCAGCTATCGGTATAGCGGGTGAGAATAAATGCTTTACGGCTTCCATAGAGCAGTCCAGGTCGAGTGCGAGCAGACTCGGCGGAGGCGCCGTTATGGGGGACAAGAAGATAAAGGCAGTCGCTGTCCGCGGAACCAAGGACGTCAATCTTGCCCGTGGTGAAGAATTCATGAAGCACATGTATGAAGTGATGGATTATATTAATTACCGGAACGAGAACCCTATTCCTCATGTAATGACGATTTTATCCGGGATCGGATCTCCACAGGAGATGGTACACACCGATGAGAAGTGGCACACGGAAAGTTTCGCCTGGGGAAATGCCCGACAGAGGAGAAAAAATTTCTGGACACCTGAGAATGAAGCAAATTGGACCAATACTCAACTTGATACAGTAAAACGGTTGATAAGCTGTTTTAACTGTCCTCAGCATTGCGGTGGCTTGGTTTCCTTCCAGAACGGCCCCTACTACATGATGAAATGCTTTGGCAAACTTACATATTGCATGGCTTCATATGTTGATGATTTGGGTTTTAACTTCAGAATACTAAACCGTGCCACAGAATACGGTCTGGACTCATTTTCAACCCCGCAGATTCTGGCATTTGCTGTTGAGCTCTATGAGGCTGGGATTCTGACAGATGAGGACTTTGCCGGGACAGATACCTATGAGGCATGCCCGTCTGATAAAGAGGGTAGATTTTTCTGGCTGCTGGACAGGGTTGCCAGGAGAGAAGGGATAGGGGATATCCTGGCCGACGGAACATATTGGGCGGCAAAAAAGATAGGCAAGGGAGCTGAAGAATTTGATCATAATACTATCAAGAAACATGAACAGCTGCCTCTCAAGCTTGGAATGATGGACCCTCTCTATTACCTTATGTATTCCACAAATGAGAAGATTAGCATCACCCAGATTGAGGGGAACTGGCCTCAGGCGGCGTTTGCTACAATGGAGCAGAGGGAAGAGTTTGTAAAAGATTGGCCTCAGCTTCCTGATCCGAGCTGGAAGCAATGGGTTTTGGACTGGGAGCCGAGGGGGGAAATGGGAAACCCATATTATCCTACCCCGGAAATAGCCAGTCAGATTGTGGACTGGATGGAGATGCTTCATAACATTGATGACGCACTCTGTTTGTGTGCCGGAATGGGATCGTTCTGTTTGAAACCACCTTATCATATAAACAATTATCCACAAATAATCTCTGCGGCAACCGGGATGGATTTAGATCAAGAGGGATTGAAAAAGATAGTCAACAGGAGCCGTAACCTGCACAGGGCATTTAATTTGCTTAGAGGCCTGAAAAGAGAAGATGAGAAGCCCCCCAAGGATCACTGGAAGCATAGATTCCCTGAAATTGAAAAGAAACTCCTTGATACCTATTATGAATTTAAGGGATGGAACAATGATGGTGTTCCGACCAGGGAAAGACTGCATGAATTAGATTTGGATTATGTTGCCGATGAATTAGAAAAGAGAGGAATATTGAAAGATGGCCAAGATTAAGAAGAAGATCAAGACAATCAAGATTGATGCGGATAACTGTAATGGATGCCGCGGATGCGAGATAATCTGCTCCGCCTTTCATTCAGAGCCTAAATACAGCATAGTTAATCCAGCCAGGTCCCGTATCCAGGTGATTACTGACCGGCTATCAAATAAATGGCTTCCCGTATTTGCGGGCGAGTATACACCTGCCGAGTGCATGGGGAGAGACAAGTATA
>DAINAR010000108.1:0-4941 GCA_036733345.1 Deltaproteobacteria bacterium
TAGACTAAAATTTCATCAGCCCACAAAGTTTTCCCCTCACAAAATAAATTCCTGCCGGGAATCAAGCGCACATACTTTTACTGGTTTATATATAAGGAATCCTTACAATGGAATACGGTCCGTCTTGATCAGTGATTAGCAATGCATAGGGTATGTATGATAATCTATCAAATGAAGTTGATGTTTGTCGTGCCGAATTAAACCCCGGTTAAACAGGACATTACTCTAAAATGATATTTAAAATCCCGGCATTTACAGGATTGAATATCAAATTGCTCCATTTGCTGGATGAGCTCAGGCTGCCCCAGGTGTCCGGTTTTTCCCAATCAGCAGTTCCCGGCCACCAGTAATCATAATTACCTGTCGTCCATGCATTGCAAAGAGCCAGTCCGATTGTCCTGGGCGTGCCTGCGGTAACACCTAATTTGCTGAACTGGATGCTGAATTCCGCCTGCCATCCGGATATGCCGGTGGTTGTTGCCGCTGACCAGGACCCAGAAGGAGAAATCCCCTGCCAACCAGTGCCGGTTCCCTGATTCTCCAGTCTGGCCCCGTCTTCTCTAACAGTAAAACGGTAATCGTCCGTTTGAGGCGAGGAGCTTCTGTCATAATTCGTATCAACAAAAACCTGGACTGCTGAACCGGCGTAAGGCAGGAATCCCATATCAAATGCAACATAGAGATTGCTGGCGTCTTCACTGAAATAGACCGTAACAGTGCCCGCCGTCACCTGAAAATAAGACTTTACCTGTTGTTGGATATTCGCCCGGGCTGATCAGGCCGTCTATAGTTGGCACAGTGTGATAGACTGCGTTTGCGGCAAAAGAGTCCGCATGGATAATGAGAACAAAAATTACAGCCAATGCCTTCAATATCAAAAGAAATTGAAGCCTGATTTTCAATCCTGTTTTTTTCATTTTTTTATCCTCATTTTAAAGAGGTCATAAAAAACCATCCTGATATGGTTTACCATTAAATAAAAACGTCCTTTTCTATGCTTCATAATCGCTATTGCCTTGCGCAATGCCAGGGGTTATGGATTATCTGGCAGTCTTTATTAAATATTCATCTCTGGGATAGAGTAAGTCAAGAGAAATCACTTACAACAAAATTTGATAACTGGGAAAGAATAGTACATTACCAATCCTTCAGCAATCACTCCTGCCCACTTGATAGCTCCTGTGTATCCATGACACCATCATACCTTTTTTCAGATCATCAGAAATTTATTTATTTACAATATAATACAAATATGTATTATATTTTAAATAGATATGAAGACTTATCGTGAAACATACATCCGCAAAGCAGAAATTGAACGGCATACTGGGGTTTCTACATCTGCTGTGTCAAAAATGCTTAACAGATAAGCAATTTAATTCATCGAAATCAAGAACGTCCCCAAATCTTCCTGCAAATCCTCATTGCAAAAAATTAAAAGATTAATTATAGTTAATATCGAATATTTAAATAAAAGGAGACTGACATGGATATTTCATTGCCTTTAGATAAAATGACTAATTTAGATAAAATAGCAATGATGGAAAAAATATGGGATGATCTTTGTCGAGATCCTGAATCAATCCCTTCACCAGTATGGCACCAGGATGTTTTAACAGCAAGAGAAACACAGATAAAAGAAGGGAGGACAAGCTTCACATCATTTGAGCGGGTAAAAAAAAGAATCAGGGATCAAATTAAATGAGGATCGAACTCCTTGATTCCGCAGAGAAAGACCTGCTCGATGGCTTTCAGTTTTATGAACGTCAATCTAAAGGATTGGGAAACTACTTCCTCGAATCTATCTTTTCAGATATAGATTCTCTGAATCTTTATGCAGGTATTCACGCCATCCATTTTGGATATAATCGTATGTTATCCAAAAGATTCCCATTCGCTATTTATTATAAGTCTGACAAAAAAATTATTAGAGTATATGCCATTTTGGATTGTCGCCGAAATCCAGCTTGGACAAGAAATAGACTTTCATAATCTTAATGGAAACAAAAGTGTCAGACCTTCATTGTTGACAAACATCTTAGAAAAAATCGATAAGATTATGCATACATGGAAGTATAATTGTATTCAATCCCTAAGTAATCATTCCCGTAATACGGCACGCTCTTTAGTAATTCAATTGAGAATTAGGTTTTTCTAAATAGGAACCTGTCTTCGTGGTATATTTTATTATTTGCCGTGATGATCTATTTTACGTCTGACTCCTCTTTTGCCGAATCTGAGAAGCCCATTGAAGCGGTAAAATTCATTGATTGAGTATACGGGCCTCATATGATGGATGAGATCGCCGATATCACAGCGCCGAGATTCCGTGAAGACAGTCCCAAATTGGTCCGGTTGACATCTGGAAGGCTTTTCAAAAAATCCAATATGAGAGCCTTGGCAGTTCGATTATAAAAACCTCTTGGTATTCGGAACGGGTTTTGCTATATTAAAATAAGGTTGATCGAATAATCTCTTGAGTCGAAAGACAGGGTCACACAGACCGGAGATTTTCGACTGAACTGGAAAAAGGAACACAAGGAGGAATTAAAATGGTTTCAAGATTGACCCGAATCATCCCTGTATTTGCGATTTGTTGTATTTTCACTTTGGCGGTTTCCCTTAAGGCGCCGTCACAGTGCTACGCTGATGAAATTCCTATTGAAATAGACGTCGCCCCGAATGTGCTCAACATTCAAAGCAGCGGCACCGTGGTTACGGTTCATACTGACATCCCCTATAGTCAGGTGGCCGGCGCGAGCGTTTCTCTCAATGATGTACCCATTTCCTGGTCGAAGTCGGATAGCCAGGGGTACTTTGTGGCTAAGTTCGTTATGGATGATATAAAGTCTTTGGATGGGCTGATCATAGGTGACTACAATACACTCACATTGATCGGATATACCCTAGACTATGACACATTCATAGGAAATCAGGATATCAAAGTCATCGACATTATCCCTCGCGGCAAGTAATATGTAGCCCTTACATTGGGATCTCTTTCTTGAGAAAGGCATGGTTGAGTCAAACCCTCTCCCTTTCTTGTTGATAAAAGGTGAATTCACATCTCCTCAAGTGAAAAATCGGGGTCAGACCTTCATTATTTACAAAAACCCGGGAGAAAAATAGACAAGATTATGCACATATGGAGGTACAATTATATTCAATCCATCAGCAATCACCCCTGTCCACCTGATAGTTCCTGTGTATTCATGCTGAAGCATTTCGGGCATCTGTCGAAGATATCGCCCCTGAACCTGTGCCCGCAGGAGAGGCACTTCATATTTTTCCCTTCACTCCTGCTGATTTCATCCTGTGCATCGTCACTTAGTAAAAAGTACCTGACCGGACTGTTGATGTCCGTTGGATCAAGACACACTTCACCGTTCTCATTATGCACTGACTCTTCATCATGTGAATCATATTCAGGATCATCATACCCGCTGTCGAATTCATCGTCCCAGTCATCCCAGTCCATAAGACACTCCCTTCGTATCCACTTATAATGCTGATCCGGAATCATAATACACGGTTTTGACAGATACGGTCAAAAGAGAGTTGTTTTTTCCAAATTTTTCAGCAGGGCAGGGCTCGACCTTTTGTTTATCACTTCACCGGCCACTTTTATTCATTTGCTTGCGGCCATACCTCAAATCTTTCCATTAAATACTTTTCAGTAAACTGTAAACATGCTACATTAATTTAAGCTTAACTAAGAAATATGATTATAGTAAACGTAAAAAGCAATTTATCTTAAATACGGATTTACCTCCCCTGAGGTAATTCCTAAAATAGATATAAAAATAAAGCCTAATGATGGGGAAATAGAATTTATTCATAATGATCAGGGAGTTAAAAATGGAAAATTTAACAATTGAAAGCAGCCAGATTAAAGAACTCCTGAAGCAGGCAATCATAGAGGCCATGGAAGAAAAAAAGGACCTGGTACATGACATCCTCGTCGAGGCCATGGAAGATTTAGCTATGATCCATGCCATTCAGGATGGAGAAGAAACTGATCCAGTAAGCCGTGAAGAGATTTTCAAAATTCTGGAAGGGAATGAATGAAAACTGCTTTCAAAAAGAGCTTTGCGAAAGACCTGAAAACACATAGCAGAAATAAAAATCTCCTGACTATGATTCAAAAACCCATTCTGCAAGCTGAAACCGCCGACAGCGTTGCAGATATTAAAAACCTTAAAAAATTGAAAGCGGAAGGGCACTATTACAGGATCAGAATCGGTAATTACCGGATAGGCCTTATCATTGAAAATAAAATCGTTACATTTGTCAGGGTTCTCCATCGTGGGGAGATCTATCGTTATTTCCCATAAAAACTGGAAAGATCTGTCGCCCATGAACCTGTGACTGCAGGAGATTCACTTCATATTTTTCCCTTCACTCCTGCTTATTTCATCCTGTACATCGGGTCGAAATAACAACCCATCCCATGATTAAAACATTTCATTTCTTTTCCAGATTCAACCTTTTATTTACTCATGAGCCCCATTGTAACCTTTACCTTCTGCCCTCTTTTCCGGGCATTGACAATCAATTGCTTTCCCTGCTTCTTAAACATGCAGGCACCTTTTCCACTCTGGACCATGGACATGGCGGTTTCCCAACCCCTGTCGGTCATGGCCTGTGTGTAGAATTTGATAACCTCTTCGGGTGTTTGAGTAACCTCCAGTTCAACCGTGATGTTAGGACCAAAAGTTGCCTCCTTTATGACCCTGGCTCCATCCAGGAGAGGGACCTCACCGTTCAGGACAGTATTATCCCCGCCGGTTTTTTCCGAAACTGCGCTGGAAGGATCAACGCCTCCTGTGCTTGTCCTGGGAGCCGGAATCCCCTCTGGTTGCGCTTTCAGCGCAGGCTTTTCCTGCTCAACAGGAAAGGCAGCATTAACTGCAGTCTCCTTTCCGGAATTGACCTGGATAT
>DAINAR010000109.1:0-4169 GCA_036733345.1 Deltaproteobacteria bacterium
GCCTTACAGCATCCTTTTATCGCCTATGTTTTTAAAGAATTTTGGACACCGTTGCAATTGAATAAAGGGGTCAAATCGGCTCTTGACTCTTGGGATAATTTCTGGTAATTTTTTTCCATATTCACGCCGTTAAGAATTCAATCCGCAAGCCAGCCAGAGGCTGGTAAAAGGCGGACAAGCCCGCCATAAACATAGGCGGGTAAACCTGCCATAAACACGGCGGACAAGTGGCCCCGCCCCCTGGGTCGTTCAATGCTTCTTAAGATAGGCCACTGCTTGCGGAGGGGTAGTTCATTAATCGCTGCACAGATCATGCTTATATTCATTTTTCCTGAAATCTGAAATTCTTTCGCAGCGAATCAATATCTAATGTTCGCCACACAAACGTGAAAATGAATGGGGTCAAATCTCCTATTAGCTCTTTTAATAATAACACCCTGGTTTATTAAATAATTTCCTTTGCATTGCCAAAAACCAACAGCAGTTTCTTTCGGCATTTAACACTTGGATTAAAAATACTGAACAAATCCTGGTCGGGTCGGGGCAGTGTTTAATATAAAACAGATATTATCTAAAATTGCCCTTTTTTTTGCTTGAACCAATGTTTTTAACATTAAAAATAGTTTTCTAAAGCCTTACCATACCTACTTTTGGGATGAAATTGATTAAATGCTAATAAGAGAGCTGGGTCCGAGCCCAGATCAATTTCGCATTTTTAGTTTGGAAAAGCTTATATCAAAAAAGTGAATTATACGCTATTCAATGATAATTTTGTTGAATATTGAATTGGATGTGTTATTAGAAACAATTAGGCAATATGTGGTTTGAATCCGCAAATCTGAAATTCTTTCGCAGCGAATCAATATCTAATGTTATCAATAAAAATATCGGAGACATCGCATGGTCGACCGCGATAAAAAAATCGAACATTTCCTCAATCTTATAAATGCATTTTCTGATCACTGCGATGATGTAATTTATCACTACACTTCGTCGGATGGACTAAAAGGGATTGTTGAGAATAGTGAACTTTGGCTAACCAATACCGCGTTCGTTAATGATACTTCAGAATGCAAAGCTTTGGGTAATGAAATTGATATATTGGATGGTGGTGACATTAAGAATAAGCACATGATTAATGGTTGGGAAAATTTTAAACGCCAACCGGACAGCAACAACACATATATTGTTTCTTTTAGTAAGGGTGAAGAATATCTATTAGAACAATTGCGCGCTTATGGCAATTTCCGTATTGGGTTTGACGCAAAAAAAATTTGGAAGAATAAATTTAATTTATTCAGATGCGTATACACCAAAGATGAAATTCTTCAGTGGATTACCGAAAAAAGTAATTTGCCAGAATGGGATTCTGAGTTACTTGATGATGATTGGAAAGGGGCAGCTGCTTATAACCTTATATATGCCGCTACAAGAAAATATAAAAACATACATTTTAAAAATGAAAAAGAAGTACGCCTAGTCGTAAATTCAAATCACACATGGGGAATTTACACAAATTCTCAATCTATGTACGAGAACGACCCTCCTATATATTACCGAGGTCACCCAAGATATAATTTCCCTATTCCTTACGTGAAATATACTCTTTCAGAAAAAAATACTGAATCAAATACGAATGAGAAATCTGAAATAGAATCTGCTATGGAAATGAAGAGAAGAAAACTTTCTGAGGAACAAGGACAACCAAGGCAGCTTCTGCCTATCACTGAGGTGTTGATTGGGCCAATGCCTCACCAAAATGAAGCCAAGCTTGCGTGCGAAATTATCCTTTGCGACAAAGGCTATTCGAATGTGAAAGTAGTAGCAACAAGAGACATACCTTACAGAGGATTTTAAAAATCGTGATAAATTTGAATTGATAACACGGCACTTCACAGGCCGCCAAACTGCTGGCGCCTGTGAGTTTTTAGTTAAGTTGTAAATGAGTAAAAAATACAAAAACAAAATTTGTGTTTATTGCGCAGAAAGAAATTCTACTACTGCAGACCATATATTTGCTCGAGAATTCTTTCTCGTTAACGAAAGAGATAATTTGCCAAAGGTTCCTTCGTGCAAACAGTGCAACAAAGTAAAATCCGATTTGGAGCATTATCTTACAGTAGTATTGCCTTTCGGTGGGCACCATGAAACTGCTCTTGAAAATTTATCGACCATGGTTCCAAAGCGGTTAAGAAAAAATCAACGTCTTCACAAGAAACTTAAGGATAACAAATCACATGTTATGAGTGTTGAACCGACGGGAAATGGTGTGCAGTACTTTACTGTACCATTTGATGGCCAAAAAATGCTCGACCTGTTTAAATTTATTACAAAAGGTCTTGTTTGGCACCATTGGAAGACAATTATTGACAAAAAATTTGACGTTGAAGCAATTTCGTTAACTCAGCAGGGTGAAAAATATTTTCAGGAAAAATTCTTTTCACTTAACTCCAAACACAATGTGGAAGAAAAAATAGGCAATAATATTTTTTCGTACAAAGGGCTTCAAGCTGTCGATATACCAGAAATAACTGTTTGGGAGTTTATGGTTTATAATGGTCTAAAAGTGTCAGGAGCTAGTGCAGACTTTGCTGAAGCTTCAACGAAGATTGGGGCTATAACCGGACCAAATAAATTTATTACAAAGTTTAAAGAACTATAAAATAACTTGAAATGGTTTAATGTTGACGGACACCTTGCTAAGAGTAAAATTACAGAAAGCGAGGTATCTTATGAGGGAAAAAGCAAACCGACAAAAATACACAAAGGTAGCGTAGATTTTTGTTTGAGTAAAAGAAACTGCTTCGATATTTTTTGCCAGGAAAATGATTGAATGCTGACCCTTTTCCTATGAGGGCTGCGAAAAGCAGGAACTGTGAGTGTGCTTCCTCTCAGCCACAATAACAATCATTAAAAGGAGGATAACGTTATGGTAGGAGAAAGGATAAATAAACGGAGTCAGGGTGTGAGAGTCTTTACTGTCATTATCGCCGTGACACTATTGTCGTTCTTTTGGTCTCACGCCGCAGACGCAGTACTTCTCAAGACCTATAATCTGCCAGGAAGCTTTCCAGAGACGTGGTATAATGATGTCATTGACCTGAGTGCTTATGATAACCATACCATCAAACTGGCCTTCCGATACCTGAGTGATGATCAATGGGCGGCATACTTTGATGATATTCTGGTCTGGGATGGCACGACCACCGCACATTCTGAAAACTTTGATTCCTATGCCGACGGGTACGATTTTGATGGAACAGCAGCCTGTGGCTTCTATACCCAGGAAAATTATGGGACAACATGCGGAACATATCATTATGCCGAGGTTGAAGACTACAAATGCCACAGTTCACCCAATAGCGCTGAAATCTATTACAATTGCCCCAATGACGACTGGCTTTTTACCCCGGAGATTGACCTGACGGGACTGTCGGGGAGCAAATTAGACTTCTGGTATATGTGGGACGACTCCTGGGATATCCTCTTTGAAGTTCATCTCATTGACATCTCGGGGCCTTCTGCCGCTATTCCCACGCTTTCCGAGTGGGGTATGATCATCTTCATCGGGCTTTTAGTCGTGAGTGCTTTCTTCTTTCTCAAACGGCGAAGCTGCTGAAATGAATTGGGGAGAGGTGTTTTTGGGGGGTACTGGTTTGGAAAAAGTATTTGACTTTTATACTTTTGGGTTATGATCCGGTCAACGGCAAAAATCCGGATTTCGTTGCGCACGTGGCAGAATGGGAAACCAGGGACAATCCTATAATCTCCTGTCAAGTGAAAATATCAGACGTAATAAAATCAGGTGGTTACGGGTTATCCTGAATTAAAGGCACAATAATCCATTCAGCCGATGGCTGATAATTTTTATCGGCGAGTTTCCCGCAAAGACAAATCCCCTACCTGATCGTTACCAATATCCGGTGTACTGCACTCAGGCAATCACCCATAATCCCTTATCCAGGTTATGGAATTTAAGCGAGAGGCCCTTTATTGCAAAAATGGACCATGGGACGTCCTTAAAAAGTAAAATAAATTGACACAGAGTGTACTTTCTGGTATGCATGAGGCCATGCCAAGGACAGCGAGATTAGATACTCCCGGCCTCCTGCATCATGTTATGATTAGAGGAATAGAGCGCCGTAAGATATTCAGTGACGATAAAGACC
>DAINAR010000110.1:0-3909 GCA_036733345.1 Deltaproteobacteria bacterium
AGGCTACAAAATCTCTTCGGTAAAGGCTTTCGATATGTTTCCCCAGACATGGCATGCTGAGTGCGTGGTATTGATGTCCAGAGGATAATTGTAGGGGCGACACAGAGTAAAAATCCGAAGTGTAAAAATTACGAAAATATCGGTTCATGGGAACAAATCTATGAGGCTGATTTTGAACCGTACAGAGCGATTTAGATGTCAGTGCTAAAGGTATTGAGTATGCGGTAGATCAGGGAGCAAATATTATCAACCTCAGCCTGGGAGGACCCGGTGAGGATGTGGACATCGCTAATGCTGTTCGATATGCCAGTGAAAAGGGTGTATTTGTGGTGGCTGCTTCCGGAAATGATAACCAAAATTGCGACAGCTATACACCGGCAGGGCAGGAGAATGTGTATACAGTAGGGGCAATAAATCCACTGAAAACAAAAGCAAGATTTTCAAATTATGGGAATAGTGTGGAGGCTGCTGCTTCCGGTGTGAAAATTTTGAGCGCTGTACCAGGGAATCAATATGAAGCCTGGGATGGAACCAGTATGGCTGCACCGGTTGTTTCAGGCATTGCTTCAATAATGCTGACTCAGAAGCCTGATATTAATGTTGTTGAACTTGTTAGTATATTAAATGAATCTTCCGAGGATATTTTAGAAGAAGGACAGGATCAGAAGTCCGGCTATGGATTGCCCAATGCTGAAAAGGCATGGAAGTTGTTAACAGGAGAGGAAGTATCATCGACTGAAGAACAGGCTACATTTAATTCCTTGCAAAAAGCCATTGATGGAGCAAGCAAACTGAAAATCCGGCAAAATGATGTAAACAGTCTGGTGATATCAAATAACAATGCAGATAATAGTTCTGAGATAAAATCTAAATTAAGTGATCTAAAGGATAAAGTAAGTAACTACAAGGAAGAGAATGAGGAGCAGATTGAAGAATGGAAAAAAGAGTTTAAAGAAAACCAGGAAATCAATAAGCAATATATGCAGGAGATATACGAAGGTTTGGAAATACTTAAGCCCCTTCTGGAGCAGTTCTAGGACAGCTATGAACAGGGTACCTTAGAACTCACTCCCGAAGAGTTAATTCAGATACAACAGGAGATTGAAAAGCTGGCAGGCTATCAGGAATATGTAAAAACAAGAAGTGAAGAACTACAGAAGATGTGGGATGAAATAGCTCAACTTTTCTCTGAAGGAAATTATGAAGAGGCAAAGGCAATGTTTCCCGACATACTGGAGATGCAAATAGACCTGACTAAGAATCTGGAACTGCTATTAAATGAAATAAACGAACTTACAAAGTTATTAGAAGAAGTTCTTTAGTAATAGAATAAGACTTATTGCCATGCAGTACAGACATAAGAGTGAATAAGGATATGGAAAAAGCAAAGGCTTTTGAGAGGAAGGTGAAAACTAATGGGGATCGGAATTTTCTTTAATGTACCTGCCCATGGACATATTAACCCAACACTGCCAATAGTAAATGAACTGGTGAAAAGAGGAGAAACAATCATATATTACAGTACTGAAGCATTCAGAGAAAAAATTGAAAAAGCAGGTGCAAGATATAAGCCCTACAGTTTCTCTCTCCCTCAAGGGCCAACATCAGGCGGTAATTTCGTAAATCTGGCAGGAATGCTTCTAAAAGCCACAGAAGAGGTAATGTCCGAAGAGATGAACTATATCAGAAAATTGCAGCCTGATTACATCATTCATGATTCCATGTGTCCCTGGGGCAAGTATATGGCAAAGCATCTTGGAATAAAGGCTGTAAATACGACATCTACCTTTGTGTTCTCCGGAGAGACAACCAATAAAGCCGATGGATTCAGAAAGAAAATTTTAAAAATGGCGCTTGAAGAAGGTATAGGCAAAATTTTTGATATTGTTTCGACAAAAAGAAGATTAAAAGTAGAATATGGAGTAGACGGCAAAATAATGGATCTTTTCCGTAACCAAGAAGAGTTAAATATAGTATTCACATCTTTGCAATTTCAGCCGGATGGAGCTAAGCTTGGTAATAAGTTCGTATTCATAGGTCCGTCAATTTACGACAGGAAGGATGCCCAGGACTTTTCATTTGAAAATATTGGAGACAGGAAGCTTGTCTATATCTCTTTAGGTACTATTGCAAATGAAAGACTGGATTTTTACAGGGAATGTATTAAAGCATTTTCTAAGTCGGAATTCAATGTATTGATTTCCATAGGCAGCAAAGTAAATAAGAAAGAATTCGGAGTCGTACCGTCCAATATTTATATTGAGAACTATGTTCCCCAGATAGAAGTTTTAAAAAGAGCCAGTTTGTTTATATCCCACGGTGGAATGAACAGTGTGAATGAAGCCCTTTATTTCGGGGTGCCTCTATTGATTTTCCCCCAGCAACCCGAGCAGGTCATGGTTGCCAAAAGAGTTGAGGAATTGGGTGCGGGGATATGTATTACAAAAAAGGAAATTGATTCTGAATATCTATTTAAAAAGTCTGTTTACATTATAGAGAGCAGATCATTTTATGAAAGTGCAGGAAAAATAGGTGAGGATTTTCGAGAGGCTGGAGGGTATAAAGCCGGAGCTGATGCTATATTAAATTATGTTATGGAAAATGAAACTTAAGAGGGAAGGAAAGGATGATGAAGTCGAAAAGATTAATCTTAGTCTCATTAATGCTAGTTTTCATTCTCTCCGTGATTGGAATGGCGGCTAACGCTTCCAATAACGACCGAGATTCTCAAGATACGGAAGGTTCCATAATGGTCGGTGGTTTAAAGCGTACTTATCTCATGCATATTCCGCCTAACCGCGATCAATCCCAACCCATGCCGCTGGTTATCGCCTTGCATGGTGGAGGGGGAAGTGGGTCCGGAATGGTAGAAACAACCCAGGGTGGTTTTAATGTGTTGGCAGACGAAGAGGGGTTTGTTGTAGTTTATCTGGATGCTGTGGACAATCAGTGGAACGACGGCCGTAGCAAAGAAGAAGACCACCCGGCACACCGGGAGAATATCGACGATGTCGGTTTTATCTCCGCTTTGATTGATCAATTGATTAAAGAAGAGAATGTTGACCCCCAGAGGGTTTATGTTACAGGAATGTCCAATGGAGCGATGATGACGTATCGCCTGGCCGCTGAATTGTCTGAAAAAATCGCAGCGGCAGCTCCGGTGGATGGTAATATTCCCGAGAATTTAGCAGCTAACTATACACCCGCCAAACCTGTTTCCATGCTGGTTATCAATAACACTGCCGATCCACTGATGCCCTGGCAAGGTGGAGATATAACCGGACCTTTTGGAAACAAAAAGCTCGGCAAAGTACTTTCAGTCAGCGAGAGTATTAAATTATGGGTAAAGCACAACCAATGCTCAATTATCCCCGCGGAAATCACTAAACTGGATAATGATCCCAATGATGGCACTCAGGTACGGCGAATCACTTATACCGGAGGAGTGGAAGGGACGGAAGTGATTCTATATGCAATCGAAGGCGGCGGACATACTTGGCCCGGAGGTTCTTCTAAACTGTCGGAACGGGTTATCGGCAAAACAAGCCAGGAGATAAATGCTAATGAGGTTATCTGGAATTTTTTCAAGAACCATACACGGCAGTGAGGGAACTATCTTTTAAGGTTCAGTGTTATTCTACTAAAGCAGAATTGGCTGATGATGTTTTTATGACATGCTTTTAAGTTAATACTGAGCTTTGACAGCAAAAGTGAACAAATGGTAGGAATAAGTTCTGAAAGGTGCATAAGTTCGTGGTAGATATTTGAATCACTTTTGAAATGCGGTGCCATGTTGGTTTGATTTTCACTCTGTTATGACCTTACTTATACATGTTTGGAATGATATAATATAGATGCCATGTTTCTTAGACTGAAGCACTTCAAAAACAAGGACGGTTCCACCAGGAG
>DAINAR010000111.1:0-3740 GCA_036733345.1 Deltaproteobacteria bacterium
AAATGGTATGGTTTTCAACTGAAATATGGTACGGTTTTCAACTGGTATATACATCTCTGAAAAAATAGTATACTGCCAAAAGATCATAATTCTTTACTATTACTTCTTCATCCTCTCATACAGTCGCAAATTCCAGCCAGCTAAAGAGCGTCTTGAAAAGAATTATGCCGCATTTACAAATTCAGAATAAGTGTAATATAATCAAAACCAAAAAAACTCGTCCTGTGGGTGATGAGTATGATGATTACCTTAAATGAAGTTATCACAAGAAATACTTATAGAACATACTGATCATAAATACAGCCAGAATGACGTTTATAGTTATGATGCTCGTTTTGGGCTTCGCCAGATGCTAACCAAAAACGATGAGCAATCCTGTGGCATGGTAATAGGCATAACCATTAATAGGCATATATCTGCAGTATATTGTAATGTATTATTCTCATAAAATGCTCACATCATGGCTGATAATAAGATAACGGTACTCATAGGACAGGCAATTAGAGAAGGCAAATACCTTGAAATCACTTACAAAAATCAAAACGAGGAGATTAATCCGTTCTGGATCAGTATTTTGGATATTAATGCTGACGATGAGCTTCGGGTTAACATGTTCAATGTCACAAAGGATGACCCGATTTATGATGCGAAAATTTTCATTTCCAGGATTCAAACAGCTGAGATCCTTAAGTTTTCGCATTACGATGTTTCAGAAGAATTGATCAGGAAGATTGATGAGGATGAGAGTTTACAGAAATATGACTTCGACAGATACGATGACAATTTATTAAATTATTATTTAGAGTGTTACAAGGCAAATACTGATCGCTTCCTGCACAAGACTCATTTAATCCCGGATCTGGATATTCATGAGCTGGAAAAACAAAATCCATATCTCCTCTCAGAGAAGCAACAGAAACACATAATAAAAGAGATCTACAGGAATGATTACAAAACTTACTATGATTACGAACTTGCCATTTGTGAATTTTCAATAGACCTGGAATCAAAAGGTAAATTTGTTGTTGCGTTCAGAAAGTTAATGTTTGACCCTGTTGGAAGAACTCTTCATATTGGGTCCACAACAAACTTTAATTCAGTTTTTTACATCAATGAGACCAAATATTCGCTGTCATATTATTCGGATTTAAGCCCTATCGACTTTGAGACGTCATACCGTGAAGATGCAATTGGTACTATAAAGCAATTAGAGGAAAATTTCAGATCAGGTGAATTAACCAACACCAGGCCGGAAATCGTCGTTTTGGGTTACAGACAAATAGATATATCTGACATTTACGATGAAATAAATTCCGCGCACTCAAAGAATGAATTGCAGACTCCTTTGAAAGCGTTCTTCCAGAACCTGTCCTTACTTGACAGGAAAAACAGAACAGAACCACATATTGTCCTTTATGACAATAATGTCAACATAGATCAGCTTCGAACCATTTATAATTCTTTGAAGTACCCTGTTACTTATGTCCAGGGACCTCCTGGCACCGGGAAAACGCAAACAATCTTAAACATTGTGGTTAATTGCCTGGTAAATAACAAAACTCTGCTGATAACGTCAAACAACAATGTTCCTATTGACGGTATAAAGGAGAAATTGAACCTAGGGAAATATAAGGATAAAGAGATTCTCTTTCCGATAATTCGTCTGGGCAACAACATGCTTGTCGCAGAAGCATTGAAAAGGATAAAATTCCTGTATGAATTTGAAACAAAGGATGTCCCAAGAGAAGAACTGCTGTTTAATCTGAAAGAAAGGTCCAAAGAAAACAACCTCAGACTGCTTGAGAAATTGAAGAACTATGAGGACAGAATTGATTTAAAGCAGAACCTGGAATTCATTTCCGGTCTATTATCAAAAGGCAGGTATTGGCTTCTTGAACAGGAAATAAAGAAACTTGAAGACCGATTAAATCAAATTCCTGAAACGACTGACGCTAACGTTAAAGGAATCTTTGATGTAATCAAGGGTAATTACCAGCTGCTTCAATATTTCTACTTCGAGTCTTTAAAACACATTAAACGCTTAAAAAGCCAAGATTACAGTGACCTGGCCGGCATCCTGAATAATCAGGACGAAAACGCCCAGGTAAAGGAATTTAACAAGTGGATTGCTGACGACAAAAACCTGGAAAGATTTACCAGAATATTTCCAATTATCCTCACCACTAACATTTCAAGCCGCAAACTGGGGAGGACATTCAAATTTGATTTACTGACCATTGATGAAGCGGGTCAGTGTGACATTGCTCAAAGCTTAATCCCGATTTCAAAATGCTCAAACATGGTCTTAATTGGCGACACAAACCAGCTTAAACCAATTGTAGTTTTTGAGGAAAACAAAAACAAACAATTAATGAAGCAATTTGAAATAGATGAACCTTATGACTACTACAACAATTCGATACTTTCTGTCTATAAGAGCCTTGACAACATTTCACGGGATATACTTTTAAGTTATCATTATCGCTGCGGGAAAAAGATTATCAATTACTCCAACATGAGATTCTATGAAAACAAGTTGAATCTCGGCGAGATTAAATTCCCCGGAAATGTAAAATTAATGGATGTGAATAACGTAAACCAAATGCAGCGCAACTCACAAATAGAAGAAGCCAAAGAGATTGTCAACTATATAAAAGAGAATAATTTATCTGACGTCTTTATCATTACACCCTTCAGAAACCAGGAGTATGTCATCAACCACTATCTGAACGAAGCGAAAGAGAAGAAGGAAATCTATGAAACCGTCAGCTGCGGAACTATTCATAAGGTCCAGGGACAAGAAAACAAGACGATAATCATTTCTACAGCGATCTCGAAAAGAACTGCTCCAAAAACTTACGACTGGATCAAGAATAACAGTCAGTTGATAAATGTCGGCGTCACAAGGGCAAAGGAAAATTTAATTGTTGTAACAGACAGAAAGGCAATTGATATTATCTCAAAAAAGAATGACGATTTATACACATTGATTGATTACGTAGAAAAAAACGGAACAGTACATGTTCCTCAGAGTGTGGTTAATAAATTCACAATCGGGTTCTCTAATGATTCACGATTTGAAAATGAGTTCTACTCGACAATGTATCATTATTGCTCAATTGCAGGTGGCCGGTTTAAGAGAAATGTCAAAATCATTGAGGTGTTCCCGGAAGAAAAAAACAATCCCATTGTCAATAAGAGAGAATTTGACGGAGTACTTTATAAGGGGAACATACCTGAGATCGTGTTTGAAATAAATGGAAGAGAACATTATACAAAAAAGAATCGAATCAGGGCCGATGAGATAAAAATGAAGTTACTGAGATCCAAGAACATAAGATTGATATTGATTCCAAACCAATATGTTAAGCATTACGAATTTATCCGGGAATTGATAAGCAAATTTAAGGGTGATGGTTATCAGAAATCGTTGTTTGATGATTACGATTCTGCGAACTGATATGATCAGTTTATTGGTTTGTTTGTTCAGTTGCATCCACCAGGCCAAATTGACCACCTTGTGCCGGTGAATAAATCTGTCTTCGGATCGGGAACAATAATACAGTCACATAGACAGTGAGAGAGATAAAGGCTTGATATCATCATCTCCCCTTCTGAGCTGGTGTTGAAGACCTCCTTCGGCAAGAACATGACGCACATCATTCCCCGGAGCTCAGAGAACACCGCAGGCCACAGAATCAGAGACTTTTCAGTATCTTAAAGTATTCTGATTTATGGCT
>DAINAR010000112.1:0-3641 GCA_036733345.1 Deltaproteobacteria bacterium
CTTCGAAATTTAAACAAAAGGCCATCATTGCAGACAGCCAATTGACTGAATCTATAAATGGATGTTCCCTTATTGTTCAGGCTAAATGACGGTTAAGTCCCATTCATTGTTTTAGTTTCTCGGCTGATCATCCTTGCCTTTTCATCAGTATCAATTAGCTCTATACTCAGCCCAAACCTTGCGAGCATAAAGGCTATTCCATGATTATTGAACGCTTCTCCTGGTTGAGGAGGGACCAGTGTAATCAAACCATTGCCGGTTAATTCATTTATCTTGTCATTCAGATCTTCACATTTAAAACACAAATGGTGAAATCCTCCCCCCCGGTTCACAAAATTCAGCAACGAGGCATTGTTATCAGCTGGCTCAATAAGCTTTACGATGACACTATCAGTTTTCATCAGGAAAACCACTTTCACCTTCTGCAATGAATTAAAGACTATTTCTGTCATCTGGCTATAACCAAAGACTTTGCACCAATATTCAATAGCTTCATCCAAATTCTTAACCGCGAAACATATATGGTCAATTTTCATTACAATTAGTTTGTGTGTTCAAAATCACTGTCAATTAATTCCAGATCCCATGATAGTTTTTGACACTCGTCAATTAATGATTTGTTTTTGGAACTGAATACAAATTTCCTCTTTTTGACCAAAGATTTAATTTGTCTCTTAATGGATGAAGATAAATCGCTCCTGGTCGTATAAAAGCGAATATATGAAAATCCTTCCCCCTTGCCATAGAGTGCAAGAGAAGAAAGCATTTTCCGTATCTCTGAAATGTTGCAGCAATCCGATACCCAAAGTATATCAATTGAGTGATCGGCGTTTTTATTCAGAAAGACCAAAGCACTGAATTCATCTCCGGAATATATGAAGTATTGGCTCCTATTAGGAGAATTTTGTATCCGCCACTGAACATAGTCTTTATTCCTTGGGGGTGATATCAAATGTCTCCTTTTTTCTTGAGATTTTTCGTACCGGCTAACATGGAGTGCCAATAACTCATCAGATAGTGGACTCAATGTGATATGTGCAAGATCAGTGCAATATTTATTATATATCCCTGACAAACTATGTATTACAGTGGCGTTAAAAAATAACCTTAAGCAGGAAGGCATCCATCTTACGAACCGGGTATGATTGAAGGGTGAGATTAAGACATAATGCATAAAAGATTCAGAATTCACCTGCCATCCTGCCCTCTGAAAGATTCCAAATGAGTTTTCGTTCGGGAAAGTAATTTGCATTTCTGAAAAAGTTGCACGCTTTTTGACCAAAATATTCGCAAGACCATGCCGACGATACTCTGGCAATACAGCAAGATCAATAAACCACGCTGCTGAAAAAGTGCGACCAGTTATCATTAAATCAAAAGGGATCAACCCTGCATGTGCTATTACTTTCCCCTGGTACAGAACCACAAGTGGAATTTTATTATCAAGATAGGATGATCTGTTAAGCCAATTCCAGGATTCGATTAAAAATTTTGCTCGTTGCGGATAAGTCGATTCATAGAAGGCATGCAACAATTCGGGAGCAACCTCAGAAGCTGGTAAAATTAATACATTGTGAATTAATGTGTTGTACATTTCGGGCGAAAAGATTCTTGTTTGGAAGTCAGGCCTAATTGAAGTAATCAGCATTCATTGGGTTTCGCATTTTCATACTATTCCCTGACCCTACACAGTAACTAGTATTTTCCTTAATTCTGCCCTGGCCGTTTCTTCGCTTTTAGTCCGTAATCCCCTAAAATACTGCCAGTAAGGGCCCAGAAACAGCTTTAATTTTATTGAATCAATGGTCCCCTTTGAGACGTAATATCTTGGGACTGACATTGGATCGCAGTTAGCGCCCACACCAAAATGTGCTGTTGAAAAAGCCAGTCTGCATCCGGCACCTTTGAGAATTTCCTTTTCCCGGGCTCCAAAGTCGAGCTCTGGAATCCCGTTTGGATAGGCAAAGTATTTTACATTATAGCCGAGAATTTCACTTAATCCGTTAATTGATCCGACTATTTCTTCCTCAGAAGATTTATTGTCTTCGTTTGATAAAACTGGATGATTGAGTGTGTGGGCCCCTATGCTGATAAGGCTGTCAGTTGCTATTTCATGTATCTGGTTAATATTAAGATTATGGCGCTCAACATCGGGTTGATTGACCTGCGTTTTATAATAGGCAATAATGCCTTTGATTTGACTCAGATTCAAGGTTTTGAAAATATGCATCAGGTTGTAGGGTGTGAGCATATTCAATTTCACCCCAAGATAGGTGGAAAGTGCATTTTTCAACTTTAACTCATCGTAACACTTGATTTCCTGAAACCAAAAATTACCCTGATCAAGAATTATCTTGGGGGAAACAAATAACGTAGCCGGAATATTATGCTGTTTCAGTAATGGATATACTACATCATAAAAAGTCCTGTCCCCATCATCAACAGTTATATGACAAAAATTCGTTAGATGCTGTTCATTATAGATGTGCGATTCTAATTCAGTCGCTGAAATCAGTGTATACCTTCTCTTCAGATATATAAGAAGCTGATTCATCCACTGCTTGTCGTGAACGTCGTGAAGATTTATTACCTTATTCATTTGCTAATTGGCCGAATCAGGAATAGTTACATTTCAGGATAGCATCGGTATTTAATAACATGGCCATCAATACTTGTGAAAATCATACTTCAGAAAACCTGTTCATAGACTGACGCCGTTTGCACAGCTATCCGGTCCCAATCATATTGGGACATGTCATATTTAACTGGTTTGAAGTCAACTGCCAGTTCATAATTAAGTTTTGCAAAAAGGGATTTCTCATCTCCGGAGGTAAAGAATCTTTCCAGGGGTATATCAATCTGTTTGTTTGCAGGTATATCACTAACAATAACAGGCAACTCATAACTCATAGCCTCTAGCAGGGAGATTGGCAATCCCTCGTGGAAAGATGGAAGTACGAAAACCCTGGCATGTGTGAATAGCTGTTGAAGTTTCTCTCCTCTTATAAAACCTGTTAAGATTACTCCATTCTTTAATGCAAGATCTTTGAGTTGTCTGGAATATGTAGTCTCATGATCCGAGTCACCGGCAATTACAAGTTTAATGTCATCGTTAACCAATCTTACGAAAGCATTGATCAACAGATCAAAACCCTTCTCTCCTACGAATCTGCCCAGAGTGAAAATATAGTTTCTTGACTCAAGACCAATAGAGGTAATGTAATCAATTGTAGATGAGACTTTAGGCACCGGGACTCCATTGAATATCAGGTGAGAAGAAGCGCGGCCAAACTTTTGCAGAATTGAATCTTCAATTACCCTGGAAATAACGATTACTTCATTTGCATATTTTGAAGCGAACTTTTCGCCAATGCGCAATATTAATTTGGCAAATATGCCCCATTTTTTACGGTCATAGTCTGGCCCGTGATGAGTAAACACAACTTTTAGTCCAAGAAGCCTGGCAAATGGAGTCATAATTCCTGGTCCAATGGCATGAATATGAACAAGGTCTGCTCTATGCCTCTTTGCCCATATAATTGAAAGCAGAGTATGAATTATTGCCTCAAGGCTTTTCAAATGAGGTGCATAAAGATCTACAAGCCTGACGCCTTTAAATTCATTAATACGGTTATCCGGTG
>DAINAR010000113.1:0-3440 GCA_036733345.1 Deltaproteobacteria bacterium
GTCTGAGGAAAGACAGGGAGAAGACGGTGGTGAAGATGTACAAGTCCGGCAAGTCAATCGATGACATCTGGAAAGCCAGCGGCTACAGAAGCCGTACCAGCGTATTCCGCGTCCTTGCCCGCAACGGCGTTGAACTGAACCGCGGCCCTCATCAGGGACCTATCAAGAAAAGGAATACATCTAAACAATAACGGAAATAATCCTGTATATGAACATCGATCAATATAAAGCAAAGATTCAGAGTATTTCTAATTGGAAAAACGAGATATTCAAAGTCATGGAATTCCAGTTAAAAACCAAAAATAGTGAGACACTATTTGAAGCCATTGAATTCCGCAAAGACCATTTAGACGATGACGTTCGCAACAAAGTGTCAGGATATTTAAGTCTTGGCATCTTTAACGAGTATGAGGATGATTTCAGGATAGCATGCATCTGTGTATGTTTAGAAGCCGAGTATCAAAGAGATGTAAAGCGAGAAATTTCGAATTGTTCAGATTATGAAGGAAATGAGCCGATCTTTAAGCTAAAAGCACTTTCGGAAAACCGAAATAAAGATTTAATTGACTATAGAATCTTCAAACACAGAGAGCCTGCCTCAAACATATTTAAGCATGAAAATTTTTGGGGATATTTTGACAGGAGAATACCTGCTCAAATGTATGAATGGATAGACAATTGCTTTGCGGATAAGCCATGCAGAATTAGAGTTGAGCCAGAAGGTATATATAGCGACAAGCCCAGACAAATGATTATTGAATGTATGGTCATTCCACCTCAATTCAAATGGTGGGAGAAACTTAACATTTTTATAGGGAACACAACGGGAAGCGAATACATATTATTAGGAAATGACTTGAAAAACAATCGGAATGATTACTATGATTATCATTTTCTAAACATACGAAGGCTTGAAGTGTCAGAAACAAGAAAAGATGCGAACTATATTTCCATGATGATTGAAGAAATAGAAGAGCATACAAACCAATTATATCCAAATGAAAAATATCTGATTGGAAGAATGATTCATCTTGACTCCAACGCCTCTCTTGGTACCAATTTCAAAAATGCGACACTGAATCACATTGACTTGGCATACAACCTATATATCAATGAAGATGCAGAAAACAGATTAAATAACCACTTATGTTATGGCAAAACTCAAAATGCCAACTACAGAACCCACATTCTGAGGTTAGAGAACATACCATTCGAATCGCTCTTCAAAATTGCGTATTCTTTTTTTAAATCTAAAACATTGACTAGTGAATGGCTAAGTAATGAATTCACAGCTTGAATAATATTTCATGACACGTTCAGAAGCGATACTCGCCCGCCATTCGGTCAGGGCATATACAGACCAGCCAATCACCGGTGACACTCTGGCAGTTCTTCAGCAGAAGATCGATGAGGTCAATGCGGTTGCCGACCTTCATGTCCAGCTCGTGCTCGATGAGCCGAAAGCATTCCTCTGCACCATGGCCAAGTACGGCAAGTTCAGAGGCGTGAATAACTATCTTGTCATGGCTGGCAAGAAAGCCGATGACCTTGATGAAAGGGTCGGCTACTATGGGGAGCAACTTGTCCTGCTGGCCCAAACACTGGGTCTTAACACCTGCTGGGTCGGCGTGAGCTACAGCAAGACTCCGGGCGCTTTCGTTCTGAACGAAGGTGAGAAGGTAGCCTGTGTCATATCCATCGGTTATGGTGAGACTCAGGGTATCTCCCACAAAATCAAGTCACCGAAAGATGTAAGCAATACCAGTGACATCACTCCACGTTGGTTCAATGATGGTGTGAAGGCTGCCCTGCTCGCCCCTACCGCCATCAACCAGCAGAAGTTCTACTTCGAGTATGTTGGATTTGACGGAGAAGGCAAGAAGCCGAAGGTCCTGGCAAAGAAAGGAACGTCTCTTGTCGGCTACACACAGATGGACCTCGGCATTGCAAAGTATCATTTCGAGATAGGTGCCGGTAAGGACAACTTCGACTGGGCCTGATTACCCCTTTTCAACAACCAATTAGAATTAACCTGAATTATGATGGATTAACCATGACACATTTCATGGTTAAGATTGTCTTATCTGAATGATTCTGAAACGGACATTTCGGAATTAGCCTGAATTAGTCTGAGTTAGCCTATGGGAACATAACTTTAGTCTGAGTTTCTGAAGTATCAGGAAAGTTTGGTGTATCAAAGGTGATTTCATGGTGAACAAGGTTATTTCCAGATAACCGTTCCCACAATGGTTGAAAAATAGCATTTTACTCAAAAGACAATAATATCCCCGGGCGAATCGGTCCGCTTTTTCAAAAAGCCTCTCCGCTCCGTCCTATAGGCAAATTCCATATGTTCAGTAAGCTGTTATCTGTCCCGCCAGCGGTCAGTGATGCCCATCCCTTTCAGGATAGCTTTGACCACGGGCTTCAGGACGACGAACAGCACGACGATGAGTATCACAGTCATGACATCCTCCATAGCTCTTGATATTTAAGTTCGACATACCGGACCGGCATCAAGTCCACCTTCGGTTTCTTTTTCCCTCCGTTTCCTTTCTTCCGGCCCGGGGATTGAAATATTTTCTGCTTGCTCGCAGGCCGCGGAGCACAATTAGCCGGACATGACAGCAAGAATACTCTTCCCGCACGGGAAGGAAGATTGTTCCTGTCACCTTGAAAAGGTTCTGTTCGGTGTTTGTGGGAAGCGGCCTTACTTTGCAGAACGATATTGAAAATCCCAAGGGCCGGACTGGAAGAGGAACTCTCTTCCTATTAAAAAGAGAAAGCCGTGGCCATGGCCATCGCATACAACAATAGAAAGTGCATAGTGCATAGTGCACAGTGCACGACATAAAAAACCTCCCCTGAGTGGGGAGGCAAGCAAGCAAAAGAAAGCCGTATAGGCGGCCCGGCCGCTGATGGACCGGGCCTGAGACCTACAGACCCGATTCCATCGTAAGGCGGTCGTCGATGACCCTGACCTCCCTTGCGAGGATGTCCACGGACGAGCGTTCGGTGCCGTCCGATGCTGTGTAGCGCTGGTTGCGGAGACGGCCCTGGACCTCGACGCACTGGCCCTTCTGAAGGTTGGCCAGGTCGGCTGTCTTGCCGCCGCTCCATGCTGTGACGTTGTGCCAGGTGGTCTCGATGATGGCCTCACCGTCGCGACCCTTGAAGGCGTAGTTGGTGGCCACTGTGAAGTTGGCGACCTTGCGGTCCGCGATGTCCTGTACTCTGACTGATCCGATGATTCCCCTGAGGGTGACTGAATTGAGCTGTTCCATAAAGCAAATCTGTTTTTAAGTGTTACTGAAAAAATTTATGATGCCGCACCAGCGCCGGACGTACAGGATGTCAAGGGACGGACGGAAAATACTACCCGAACGGTATAAAAGACTTTCAAGAATACAACGCATTGTCAAAAGAATTTGAAAAAAGCA
>DAINAR010000114.1:0-3435 GCA_036733345.1 Deltaproteobacteria bacterium
GCCATCCCCTGTCATGCTGCCTTTTTATCTTTTCAGATCCGCCCATCTGGAGAAACTGGTGACGTTTCTCCTCTAACTGTTCGAGTATTTCTTTGAAGCGCATTAGTCCCCTCCTTATAATAAAAACTCATATAATTTGAATACAAAGAGCTGGTTTTTTTCGCTGGATCGTCTGTGCGGATTTCTGACCTTTCAATCTCATTGTGGCATTAACTTGGGCAGGAATATAGTATCCAGCCAGCTATAATAGGAGCCGGATTATTTTTATACCAGAGCTCCATATTTTTTTCCATGCCCGGCCATATTTTTCTCCAGTGGAGCCCCTCCGGCAGGAGACGGAGGCTCCATTCTAAAACGCGACATCCCGCGACTGGCAGAAAGCATTCATTTAACAAACCCTTATTAGCTCTTGACTCTCTCAGGTTAAGCCTTACTTTTTTTAAAGTGCGTTTTTTGCAATACAAACTGAGGTGTAAGAAAATGCTTAGAAAACTCGTTGTTGGACCTTATCAATCCAACTGTTACATATTAGGCTGCAAACAAACTGGAGAAGGACTTGTCATAGACCCCGGCGATGAAGTTATCAGAATTGTCAAGGAAATCTCCAGATCAGGGCTTCAAATCAAAAACATACTCATAACCCACGGACACTTTGATCATACAGGCGCTGCACAGGAATTAAGGAGAATTACCAGGGCCCCCGTATGGATACACCCATTTGATGCAGGCGGTCTTGATTTCAAACCGGACGGGAATCTTTTCGAGGGACAGAAAATACCTTTAGGTACCTTTAATATTTCAGTAATCCATACTCCCGGACACTCACAGGGTGGAGTATGTTTTTATGCCCCGGGTGCTGTTTTCACAGGTGATACACTTTTTGCCGGCTCAGTGGGCAGAACAGATTTTCCCGGTGGAGACCATAACCTCCTGGTACAGGGTGTTATAAAAAAAATATTCCCGCTGGGGGATGATGTCAGGGTATATCCCGGTCATGGCCCGAACAGCACTATAGGAACAGAGCGTATCGGAAATCCCTTTTTCAGGTTTAACAGGACAGGATAGACTTAATCTTCCTTGACAGTATTCGATAAGATGATAATGATCAAGCCTACTTGCGGCTGTACCGTTCATGTACTTTCACGATATGGATATCTTCAAGTAGAGGTCTCCCTGCTTTTCGTGATTGACTCTCTTCCCCATGCCTGCAAGCCTGAGAACCATTCCATTGCGTACTCCCGGAGGTATTGTTACTCTTAAAAGCCGCTTCCCATATCCTGTTGGGATATTGATCAGCTTCCGCGTGCCGAATTGTGCTTCCCTGGGTGTAATTTCAATAAACCCGTAAAGATGCGGCCCATCCATTGAACCTGAGACCCTTATCACCTGAAAATGCGGCGTTTTCCTTTTTGAAGTCTTATTTCGTATTATACGGGTAATGCCTGTTTCAGGTAACTTCATAAAAAGCTGAAGGAATATAATGCCAAATATAAATCCTCCTATATGTGCCCACCAGGCGATGCCTGTCTCCTGGGCATGAGTTCCTGTGGCGCTTATGAATTGCAGAAGAAACCATATGCCTAAAAACAACGCGGCAGGCAATTCCACAAAATAGGGTATAAAAAAAATAGGGATAAGGGTAAGTATCTTTGAGCGTGGATATAGAATTAAATATGCGCCCATTACACCGGCAATTGCCCCGCTTGCGCCGATAGTGGGAACAGTGGAGTGCCAGTTTAAAAAAAGGTGCGAAATCCCTGAGGCGCAGCCACATAAAATATAAAATATAAAATATCTTATCGACCCTATCCTGTCTTCAAGGTTTCCTCCGAATATATAGAGAGACCACATATTGGAAAGCAGGTGCCAGAATCCTCCATGAAGGAACTGGAAAGAAAAAATCGAGAGGAGCTGTTGGCCGAAGGTGAAATAGGAAGCGACCTCAGGAATGGAGTAGCGGGCCGGGACAAGTCCGTATGTAAAAAAAACCCGATTTATCCTCTCTCCCTGAGCCATTACAATAAGATATAAAGCAACATTAGCAGAAATAAGAAGAATATTGGCGATTGGATAATTCTTTGGCTGGATTGTATTCCGAATAGGGATCATAGTCTTATATTATTTTCTGTAGGCAAACGATAGATTTTTCAGTCTAGTATCTATTTTTATATATCTATCAATTTGACTGTCACAGGCATATAGCTTTTTTACTGAAACAAGAGGTTCGCTACCGATATACATCCTTACGGTGGCCGACTTTAACAATCCAAACGGTTAATTCTTCGTCTTGAATTGAATAAATGATACGATATCGGCCTTGACGAATGCGAAAACGTTCCCGACCGCTTAATTTTTGAGAGCCGGAAGGCCTGGGATTTTCTGAAAGGGACTTTATTTTTTCGAGAACTCTATTTAATTCTTTTTTGGGAATGGATTCAAAATCTTTCCATACCGATTTTCTAAAGAAAATTTTATATCCGGCCATCTTTTTTAAGCCTCTTTACCATTTCCTCGTAGCTGATCAAAGGTTCATTGGCTCTTTCGTCAAAGGCTGATAGATCCTCAGCATCCTCTGCCAGGGCTTCTTTAACAATTTCATTAATAAGATCAGACATCGAACGAGATGTCTCAACAGATTTAATACGTAATGCCTGATGTAGAGCAGGATCTAAGTAAATCGTTGATCTTTTAGATAATGTAGCCATAGTGTTGCCTCCATTTAATTCGTAAAGACACTATAGCACCATGACATCATGATGTCAATTGTTGAGAAACATATCTGGATAGTGTAGTGGATAGTGGGACGTCCTTAAATAGTAAAATAACTCAATCGTCCAGATAATAACCTGCTTCTTTCGCTGCCTTCTCTCCCCTCTTTACTGCATAGCTCACCGCCGCAAGCGTCATATCAAGCCTTTTTGCTAAATCCGCCATCGGAATCCCAAGCTCAATCGCACACCAGTAACAGAGTATATCCCTTGCCCGGACCCTGTCCCTTTGCCTCCCCCTTCCGATTATGTAATCCTTTTCCAGATCGAACAGTGAAGAAACCCTCTCAGCAACCTTTTCAAAATCAAAGCCCCGGCTTTTCAGAAAATATTTCCGGGAAAATCTTTCTTCTGATTCCGATAGCACATCCATTACGAAATCGCTATCTCCCAATATTCGCTGATCGCTCTTGATACGATTCTGTCCGGAAAGCTTCATCTTTTTGACTTCATCCCATCCCCCAAGGCTCCTGATCAAGCCACCTCCTACCAGCTCAGGACGCCTTCCCATGGCAATACCCTTTTCAACATACGACAAATATACCTTTCTAGCTTCACCTATTCTCCTTCCAAAAAACCCAAGGACATATTCAATATCCTGCCACTCTCTTTTTTTCTTTCCCGTCAATGCACTATGCCCGCAATAGGGATAGCTATTCAGATCCTT
>DAINAR010000115.1:0-3366 GCA_036733345.1 Deltaproteobacteria bacterium
TACGTAAAGTAAATGTTGGTCTGTTATATTTGCTTCGAACAATTTAAGTGGATCAACAATCGCAATCAAACCACCATTTTCCGAAATTCCCACCGGACCGGACATGCACTTTGAAAAATCATCGTCAGTCAGATTATCTCCTCGAATAAGCAGCGTTCTGGTATTAAAGAAATAATAGGCATCCTTGAATCTGTTACCATTCATAAAATCAAAATAGAGCAAACTATCCAATTCAAGGTATCTGCTACCAAGAAAATCTGCTTTGAAGCCACTTATTGCGGTCATAAAATCAGTAAACTGGTATTTCATACTTTCTGGCCACTGCTTTGAACCCAGGTCAATATCGTACTTCAGGTGAAAATCCCCATCGCTGCAAACCTCATAAATCTTTGATGATGTCGCCTCTGAATATAGGACAGTATTAGAGTTTGTACCCTTCAATCCTCCGGTAAAAGAAAAATACATTGGGAAAAGTTTTTCCGGGTAGGGGAACAATTTAATATCAGTTTTCTTAGGCCCTATTATTCTAAGATTATAAGGCTGTTCATTAAAGTAATTGATGAAAAATGCATTAATTCCGTCCTCCATATGCGCAAACCGGAAGCATTGGAATCCCAAATTGACAGTATTAATGTAACGGCCATCTAAATCAAACGTCTGCACACATTTGGATTCGGTGGAGAGAAGCAGAAGGTGTCCTGCCTCTCTGTCTATCTCAATATCATTTATGCTCAATACCTCCCTGGGTCCGCGTCCGTGTAAGCCCAAACAGTATAAATATGTACCTCGCAGATCAAAGACAAACACCCTGTTAAGATTATTCTCCAGTATGTATATCTTACCTTTTGCCTGTACAATTTTCGATATTTGTCCTAAGACAATTGAATCAGACGTTGCAAGTCTTATCAATTCAGGATTATCGCAAATCTCCTTAAAATACTGATTCGGTGATTTGTTACCAATACTGATATGAGTAACTGACAATTCCCCGGTCGGTTCCCTTTTATCACTATCCCTTGATTTACATGATATTGCAAGGGCTGAAATGATCAAAAACAGAACAAGAAGCTTTTGATTCATAACCAAAGTAATACCAGACATTTATCCAATTGACTACATGATGTCTTTAACAAATCGGGTTTCCCAACTAAGATAACAAGAATTGACTATTTCGGACATGGATTTGGAATACATCCTTGCCCGGCAGAGGAGCATTCAGCGCCATATGAAACAATAAAATGGTCCAAATAACATGGTATTGGAACTGGCATTTTATCATCAACTGGCTTCGTGGCGTTCCCAGAGTTAACTAATGAGATAAACAGTGCAATGAATGCTAATGCAATCAGGCTTTTCTTCCAGGTTTTCATCCTTCAATAATTTTATTTTTATTACAATTCATTTCTTGGTTGTTCCCGGAGGACAATCAGTAACCTCACAACCTGCTCCATCCCCAATACAGTTTGTTGCATAAGATAAAACATTACCTTCGGGAGAATAGCAAGGCGCTGGACTTGCCATAAAAACTTTAGCCATTTTAGCTCCTGCTGGTATTGCCAGTCCTACTATCAATAAGATTAAAATCGCCAAACGTAGTGTAGTTTTTGTAATCATGACTTATGAGTTTAGTTATACCACAAAACTATTCTATAATTACTAAATGCGACAAGGAATTATCGGGAATTATCGGGAATTATCGGGCGTAATCAGTCTCCCTAAATGAATGCAGCTATTTATTTCTTACCCCTTGAGTGCTCCAGTTAAGGGAATATTCACAAATTAACGCGTCGCTATCTTGTAGCTCCAAAGTATAAAGAACCTCATTCCTCCAATCGATATCAAATGATATTGCAGGATATTCAAGTATCACCATTCTTAGTGGAGTCCCCTGCCAATCAAAACAAAACAGTTTTTTAGCACATTGTTCCTCTAGAGTTTGATTTTTACCCTTTTGAAAATGGTAGCCTATATATGCGGTCCAGAACTCATCCTTATCGGCGATCACATGGTGGTAGGTTGTATAATGTGGCTGAGGTTTCAGCATGAAACCGGTCCCCACTAATTGAGCTTCCACGGAAATCTTCAGGCCCAAAGGACCCTGAAATCTTTTAAGAAGTCCTTTCTCTATATCGTACAGTTCGAAGAGATCAGTCTTTGAGCATACCGCTGCAAAACGTTTACCATCGGGCGTTGAGCCTATAGATGAAAAGAAAATGTCATTATCAGCTTTTATTTCGTCATCATTGATAAACGGAGGATACTCCCCGAATTTTTTTATGATTTTGCCTTTACCGTCGAGCAATGTAAACCGCATTTCATCTCCGATGGAGCTCAGACAGACGTACATATCCCGTGATAAAGGATGAATTCTCTGTGTTTGCTTTTCTTCGATATAAAACTCATTGTCAATAGTAAAGTTGCGGTCATCGGATGGACTTAGGATTATTATCTTTCGAAGTTGCCCGCAAAAAAGGAAGATGTCCCTGTCTATGATCTCCACCCCCCAGGATACAAGCATTTCCCCGGGGCCCCTGCCTCGTGGTATCATTTCCCGGACTTTATGGGTCTTTAAATCGAGTATCTTGATTAACCTCGGTGTACCAAATTCTTCAATCACGAGGAATGAATCAGGATGGAATCTTATTAGTGTTGGTTGTCCGAGCAAGAGGTCGTCGACGACTACCTGCCTGCCATCCCTTAATTCAATTCTAGTATTAAATGATTCTTCACTGAAAAGGTCGCCGCTTCCACTCCTCTGGCCGCAAGAGATTAATAAGCCTAATTCTATTAGTAAAAAAACAACGAAACCAATTCTCTTATTCATACTCTCATTGGGGAATTTTCAAACAGGCCGATCATAATAATCGGCCTGTCCAACTAATTTAGATCCATTCTCTGTTATAGCACGTAATAATGTACGTGCCACCGGAATCGCCAGCATGCAGGGTGCATGTTGACATATAACTCCAAGGGCACCACTGCTGACAGAGAGCCACCGGATCAATAGCCTTAACAGCAGTCAACTGTTTAATACTCATGACTGAGATGATCAACGCCAAAAAAATTGCAGCTAATACTTTCTTCTTCATGACGTGCTTTATTTATTTGTTCCATTCAAAGTTATTTCAGGAATCGTGATCGTAAAAGGGAATTTTCGGGAAAAACAGGGAATTTTCGGGAATTTCAATACAATTTCTTTATCTTGTTTTACAACGTAAAAAGTCTTCATGGAAGCTCCTCAACTGGAATTTGTATAAAGTAAAAAGAGGTGGCGATATACTCCGGCAGGTCGAGGAGGTTGAAGCCAATTATCATGATTGCTATGGCGTCCTTGTTTTCGACCCTTCCGATGCTGTTCGGGTCAGG
>DAINAR010000116.1:0-3351 GCA_036733345.1 Deltaproteobacteria bacterium
TTCTCGTACATCCTTATTTGCCATTTTTTGTACATTGTAAGTTCCCGCTTACAGGGCAGTAATAATGATTTGCCAATCTTTAAATTCAGTCATTAAATAGTCAATAAAATTAAGCCTTATTGTGGCATCGACACTTTGCAAGACATCATCCAAAACAATGAGTTTACTCTGCCCCTGTTCTGCACTTGCTCTGATAAAAGAAGTGAACAGGAGAAGTATTAACAAATCAAGATTTGCCTCACTGAATACTTTTTCTGGAGCAATCTCTCTTCCATTTTTTAACATGAGTATGATCTCGAAAGATACATCCGTTAATGCACCAATTCTCAATTCAATTTCATTGACAAAATCTATTGTACTTATTTTCTTAAAAGAGTCTGACAAGTTCTTGGAAGCACTCCTTAAAAAGTCTCTAATTTGTTCTTTGCGTATTTCCGAACTTGGATCATCAATCTTTTTAAGTTTGGATATTTCCGCCTGAACTCTCTTAATATTTGATGTCGTTCTCTCTATTTCTAACGCTAATTTATAGGCTTGGTCATTTATGCCACTTAGGCTTCCCTTAGAACGTAGTATTTTTATCTGTTTACTTGTGAGACCTTTGCGTATTTTTTGCTTAACAAATTGCATAAAATCTTCTCTATTACCAAAGGGGATAGTTTCTTCTGGAATATTCAAACACTGCGCAAGGATTGTCAACTTCTCTTTTCTTGTCTTTTTTAATCCCATTCTTTCAGTCTCCAATATTTGTATGGCGGCTTTGTCTAATATTTGAGGTGATTGTTCGCTTGGTAAATCGGATGTGTTATAAAGAAATGACCAGAACATCAATTGTTTTCTCTGGATTGGAATGGTGGAATAATTGGTGATATCGTTCCTTCTTAAAGCAATTGGAGCAACGCTGTAATAGGGATGAAGTTGGTAAGCGCTTTTTTCCAATACGATTTTCCCTGATTCGTCATTGTGAACGATTATATCTCTGGCAAAAGATTCATTGTTTTCAAAAATTATCTCAGTCTGCGCCCCTTCCTCTAATTTCTTAATTAAAGATATAGGATAAGGTCTAAATTCGTTATTTAGAGAATCGCTTTTTTCAATCTTCCCTTGCAGATTATACTCAATAGCATCAATGATTGACGACTTGCCAGAGCCATTATCTCCAAAAATCAAAACTGATACAGGATTCCCTGATTTATCTGTGAAATTTAAGTTAATCTCATTCGGGATTCCTCTAAACGAGGTGATTTTTATTGCTTTTACTTTCATGAAATCATAATTTGATTTTAAAGTTACGAATTTAATAACCCTATGTGCATCATAACAATTAAGCGAACCTGACGGTATCGCAAAATAAAGTGGCGGCACACACTTTAGAATAATCGTCTCGCTGCAAGCCCTTTGTTAAGGGTGGTGTGCCGCCTGATGGTCAAGAAGTCCTGACCTTGTATTCTTAAAAAAGGCGACTCACATATTTATTGAGCCGCCTTCATTTGAATAAATTATTATCTGTTACCAACCACCTTCATGGTAAAGAGCATTTACCTCTTCGGAAGTTATTGCCCGGTTATAGAGACGAACGTCATCAAGGTAACCTTTATACCAAGCACTGCATGAAGACCCCCATTGATACGTTCCAAAATTCAAATAGACAGTCTGGTTGCAGAAAACACTTCCAGCACCAATATCGCTGCTTTTCAATTGTCCGTTTATAAATAATTTGACTTCGCTGCCGTTGTAAACTATAACTACATGTGTCCAATCACTGCAATCGACAACAGCACTTGCACCAATGCCGTATCCATCAGTAGCGTCAGAAAGATAAAGACCGCAATCTACACCATTTTCTGTTTTTCCAATCCTGTATGAATTTCTGCTGCCTGTGGAGATAATCTGACCGCTTGTAGCAGTACTTTTCACCCAGCAAGAAACAGAAATGCGATCCTGCACGATCAGGGAATTGCCGATATATATTTTATTGTTGATGCCGTTGAAGTAATACGAACTGTTGTTAGTGCCAAAACGGTCAGGACTAAGGACAGCACCGGTCACAGTCCCATTATAATTATTCACGCTTTCATCATTAGCGTTTCCATTGAAGGGGTAATAAGCCGACAAACCACTCGTAGGCGGGGGCGGATATAGGGTTGTAAATGTCATGTCACTACCATATGTCGTACCCACAGAATTAACTGCCTTCACTCTGAAGTGATATGTCGTTCCTGCTGTAAGTCCTGTTAGGTTTGCGCTAACGTGCGTAATAGTATTTCCAGTCACAGGACTCGGAGAAGCGTTAACTGTCTGTCCATAACTTGTTGTCGTTCCGTATTCAAATGTTACTACTGTTGATACCATATTTGCATTTACTGTAGCATTTAACGTTGCACCCGTTGCTGTTTTATTGGTTGCAGCCATAGTTGTGGCAGTTGGGGCAAGACCAGCCGTAGTAAATGTCATATCACTTCCATAAGTTGTACCCACAGAATTTACTGCTTTCACCCTGAAATGATATGTTGTACCTGCCGATAGTCCAGAAATATTTGCACTAACATTCGTATTTGAACTGCCAGTCACAGGACTCTGAGAAGCGGTAACAGTCTGCCCATAACTGGTTGTTGTACCATACTCAAATGTAACCGTTGTTGATGCCATGTTTGCATTCACGGAAGCGTTTAGTGTTGCACCTGTTGATGTTTTATTCGTTGCATCCAGAGTTGTGGCTGTTGGAGCAAGACCTTCTGTAGTAAAAGTCATATCGCTTCCATATGTCGTACCTACAGAATTAACCGCTTTCACTCTGAAATGATAAGTAGTCCCCGCAGTAAGTCCAGTAATACTTGCACTTATGTCAGTATTTGTCATATCTGTAATAGGACTTGGAGTGGCGGTAGCCGTTTGTCCATAACTGGTTGTTGCACCATATTCAAATGTCACTGTAGTTGACGTATTGTTTGCATTTACAGTACCGTTTAATGTTGCACCAGTTGTTGATTTACTTGTTGCAGCAGAAGTGGTTGCTGCCGGTGGTATTCCGGCTGTGGTGAAGGTCTTATCCTCACTATAAGTAGTACCTATGGAATTTACTGTTTTTACACGGTAATGATAAGTCGTGGCTGGTAATAATCCTGAGATTTCAGCCATCACATTAACCATAGTATTTCCGGTTACTGGACTTGGAGAGGCTGCTGCAGTACTTCCATAACTTGTTGTTAAACCATACTCAAAGGTCACAGTGGTTGATAAGTCGTTGGGATTGACTGTCGCATTTAGTGTAGCAGTTACAGCAGTTACGTTTGATGGCGGTTGAGTTAGACCTGAAGGTGCTTGACCCAAAGTCAGAAATGTCATATCCGC
>DAINAR010000117.1:0-3315 GCA_036733345.1 Deltaproteobacteria bacterium
AAAACCCTTGATATGCTTGGTAGCGGGGGATGGATTCGAACCATCGACCTTCGGGTTATGAGCCCGACGAGCTACCTGACTGCTCCACCCCGCGAAATTTTGTTAGGCTACTAAGTTGTCAATGTATTGTCAAATATAAAATATAAATTTCCCGCTGTTTTTGATAAATCGATATATAGATTCTGTTAACCATATGCTATTCCAAAGGAAGTCTTATGACAAAAGTCGTGCCATGGCCCGGTGTACTTAGAGCCTGTATTTCTCCATTATGTACCTGTACAATCTTATATGAAATGGCCAGGCCAAGTCCTGATCCGCCTTTTCTTGTCGTGTAGAAGGGCTCAAATATACGAAGCAGGTCTATTTCATTAATTCCGATGCCTTCATCAGTTATACGGACTTCCATTGAATCATCAGTCCTTAAGGTGCTGATTTTGATTTTCCCGCCGTCCTCCATTGCCTCAATTCCATTTGCAATGATGTTCATATATACCTGTTTCAGCTTATCAGGATCGCAATTAATTTCTCCAAGCACTGGAGACAGATCAAGTTCAAAATAGTATTTTTTTGAAGGATAGATTTCTCCCATTATTTTGATGACATCATTGAGTACAGCATTGATATCTGCAGGCCTTTTAACAAGCTTGTATTCTTTGGTAAAATCTCCAAGGTTTGCAACAAGTCTCTCCAGACGGCTGATTTCATCAAAGATCAAATCCAGCTTCTGTATTGTCTTTTCATCAGACATGGTTTTTCTTATTTGCTGAGAAAAGCCTCCAATGATCATTAGAGGATTTTTTATTTCATGAGCCACATGGGCTACTGTCTGCCCCACTGCAGCAAGCCGTTCACTCTGCAAGAGCTTTTTTTCCAGCCTTTTCTGGGAGGTTACATCCCTGATTATAGCTGTAAATGTGATTGCTCCGTCAATTTCATTATATGATAATCCCAGTTCAATGGGAAATTCTTCTCCCCCTTTTCTAAGTGCGGTAAGAGACAGGGTCTTACCCATAACCTTTGGAGTTTTTGTCTTCAAAAACCTCTTTACATACTTCGAGTGGTCCTGATATCTGGGTGGAATTAACAGATTAAGATCTTTTCCAATTACTTCCTCCCTGGCGTATTCAAATATCCGTTCGGCGGCATTGTTGAAGAGAATAATTTTGTGATGCTCATCAATGCTTATAATTGCATCGGTTGCCGTATCGAGTATAGTGCTGAATTTTTTTTCAGAAGCCTTAAGCTTCCTGATTAAATTCCTGTCTCCGGTGATATCCAGGGAAATTTCAGCAAAGCACTCCGGCTCACCCTTTTTCTGATGCAAAGGGTATAATATTCTGACAACCTCTTTAGATTGCACTTTATTTCCCTTAAGGAATTGAATGACTTCCATTTTTTCCCCTGTTTTTCTTACTTTTTCAAGGGGGCATGAATTTATTCCGAATATGCATGGATTTTCCGAATGGTAGGTTATCTGGTGGCATTTTCTTCCAATCGCATCTTCCTTTTTAAGCCCATAGTGCTCCAGGAAAGTCCTGTTGACATTTATAATAAAAAATTCTGAATCAATAACCATAATCTCTTCATTGATCCCGTTAAAAAGGGTTTCGAAAAAGAGATTACTTTGTTCCAGCTTTTCTATTTCATTCTTTCTGACGTTCAGGATATCTTTTAATTCACTTATTTCTTTTCTTAAGCGTTCTTCAACGGACTTTTCCATAATCATACCCCTGCATCTGGACAGTAAAATACATATTCATTTGAAATAACATCAAACATCTCATCTGTTCCATTTCTTATGACATGGTAAAGCTCTTTCATCGACCCGGCATTGTTCAATGAGATTTTGTATTCTGATTCATTGAAATATCTGGAATCAATAGGAAGCAGAACTTGATCAATATGCCCATGCCAGTTGACAGCAAACCTTTCTTTAATTATACAGATTTTTTTGTACATATCTCTAAGGAGATCTGTCCTTAAAATCGGATTTATCCGGTTTATCATGCAGTCGATAAGCCCTATTAGATAATATATTTCCTTCATTTTCTCCCTGCTTTTTCGATGAGCATACATCGCTCCGATAGAATATCCTACACTGCCTTTTAGTGAAAAATGGGAAGAAAGATATGAATCCGGGGAACCTGGCCCATTTTCCAGGCGGGCCATTTCAAATTTCATAGATTGAGCTTTCGACATCTGGATGAAATACATCGATCCCCAGTCAGATTTCCTGAATTCCCACGGGCCTGATGTAATCAGGTTGTCAGCAGGTCTCTTCATCCTTTCCTCAAGATCTATGACTTTGCCCATCTATATATCTCTATACAGAGTATTATAATATGAAATTCTGTGCAATTTATTAAGAACCATATCGATCTTCTGCTTTTTTGTCTGAACTTTGTATTTTATATACTTCTGATATTTCCATATCATGGTCGAGGATGAAATTTTTCATGAAGATCTTTTAATCTTTTTTTTGTTACATGTGTATATATTTGAGTTGTGGATATATCGGCATGCCCCAGCATAACCTGAACCGACCTTAAGTCAGCACCTGCCTCCAGAAGATGGCTGGCAAAGGAATGTCTCATGCAGTGCGGAGTTATCTTTTTTTTAATTCCAGCATCTTTGCCGTATTTTTTAATTATTTTCCAGAACCCCTGTCTTGTTATTGCTCCTCTTCTATAATTCAAAAACAGATAGGGCGTGTTTTTTCTTTTTGCAATTGCAGGTCGGCCTTGTTCCAGGTATTTATTAAGAGCTTCTTTGGCCTTTTCTCCAATGGGGACGATTCTTTCTTTGGAACCTTTTCCAACCGTCCTGATATAACCTGTCTCAAGGTTTATATTTGATATTTTCAGGTTTACGAGCTCTGAAACCCTCAACCCTGTGGCATAAAGAATTTCCAGCATGGCACGGTCCCTAAGGCCTCTGGAGGTTGATGGATCAGGTGCGGACAATAGACTATCCACTTCCGAGAGGCTAAGTACTCCGGGTAACCTCATGGAAATTTTAGGGGTTTCCAGTATCCTTGCAGGGCTGGTTTTAATCCTGCCTTCTGAGACAAGGAATCGAAAGAACATCTTGATCGCAGAAGTGTTTCTATGCACACTCCTTGCGGAAATCTCATGTCCAAGCATGATAAGGTAATCTGAGATATCTCCCTGTTGCACTTCAAGGGGCGTCAGGCTTTTGCTTTCAAGAAAATCGAAAAATTTGCTTAAATCTCTGCTGTAAGCCTGGACAGTGTTGTCGGCAAGGCCCCGTTCAACTCTGAGATAATATATAAATTGATCTGCCAGATTGTCCATT
>DAINAR010000118.1:0-3310 GCA_036733345.1 Deltaproteobacteria bacterium
CCTTGGGGCGTTCAATGCTTTTTAAGATACCCCGCTGCTCTGCGGCGGGGTAGTTTATCCTGGACCTTTTTTAAAAGCATATGGCATGTTGCTGTTTATAGACTGTCATGTGTTAATTTGTAACAGAAGAAAAATATTGAGAGTGTTTTCTGTGAAGGTTATCAATAAGTGTAATTATGTTATTTATCCGGGGATGGAGCTTGAATCGAATAAACATTTTCATAGACCGATTCGGCAGGATTGTGAAAATTATAAAAGATGGCTGTGCTGCAATGCATAATGCAGTATGATCCAGGGACATTAAATTTAAGGAGTATATCTTGGCTGTAAATACCGAAAATGAAGTTTACCTGAGTCTGATGGCTAGTCCCGACTTCACGCCGCTTGCAATGGCTTTTGTCGAAAAGGCTGCCTTTGGTCTGAAGCTGGGGCAGGCTGAGGCCCTTTCACTGACTCTTGCTACAGAAGAGATTTTTTCATATCTGTGCAGGGTTGCCATGCCTGACCAGCCAGTGGAGATCCGTTGCTCAAGCGGAGGATACTATGTGAAAGCAGATTTTATATTCTCCGCTGAAGACTTCAACATGAGGGCCTTTAATGTGACAGCGACAGTATCCTTTGATGATGAAGCCAGCCTTGAGGAAATGGGGCTCCTGATAGCTTCCAGGTCAGTTGAGCGTTTTTACGTATCAGAGGAGAAAGACAACAGGATGAGACTTACCCTGATAAAGGAAAAGGCCTATCCTGAAGGAATTTCACTTGATGTGCCTGAAGTTAAGCCATTCATGGAATTTTCAATCCGTGAACCTGATCCGGATGAATTGAAGCTTTTTGTTATGCTCGTGAAACACTATTATCAGGGACAGATTACCCCAAATGCATTCAAATACCCGGGAAAGGTGGTTGATATGGTTGACGGTGGAGAATATCAGGGTGCATTGGCCATCGGCAAGGGCGGTGAAGTCGGGGGAGGCATAATCTGGCGATGGTCAGGCCTTAAGACAATTGAGTGTTTCGGGCCATATATTTTTAATCAGGCCTATGATTCACCCATGGCAAATGATCTCCTTGAGACCTGTCTGGGTTCTATTGCCAAAACGCATGCCGTGGGTCTGATAAATCTTTTTCCAACACACGATTTGCCGGGGAAATATTTTGAGCCTCTTGGGACATTGAAAATTTTCACCAGCAGGGATCAAAGCTCATCTGTTACAGCCTATTTCCGGCAGATGCAGGAAGACCCGGGGACATCCGTGTGGTCTCCCCCTGAACTGGAGGAATTTTTGCAGCGTGAGTACAAACGTCTGTTTTTTCCCAGGCAGATACTTCCGGCCAGGGATCTGGGAGAAATGAAATCGCCATTTTCAGTTCTTTCTGCCGAGGTAGACCGTTCACAGGACATGGTAACCCTGCGTCCTATACGTTCCGGTACCGATGCATACCGGAATTTATCAGATCATCTGAGTCTTTTCAGCAGGGAATCGATCTATAATATCTTTTTTGAGATGGACCTGGGAAGGCCATGGGAGTCTGAATTTGTACCCGGACTGCTTAAAAGCGGCTTTAAACCTAAACTGGTAATGCCCTATGCCGGGAAGGGTGATATCGTTATATTTCAACTGGACAGGGAGCTATAATGAAAACAGTCTCCCTGCAAAAACTTGTTCCTGATTATATCAAGCACTTCGAGGCCTATATCCCGAGTAAACCGGATGACGTTTTAAAGGAACTATACGGCTGCAGCCATTTGTTCAGGCTGAACAATAACGAAAATCCATTGGGACCACCTGTTGCGGCTCAGGCTGTTATTGGGCGCTTTCCGCCTGCACGAGCTTCAATATACCCAAGCGGGGATGCATACCACCTTCGATGCAGGCTTGCAGAAAAATTTGAACTGCATCCGGACCAGATTCTGGTCGGGAACGGCGCGAATGAGGTGATCACTTTTGTAATCAAGGCATTCTGCCAGGAAGGGGACAATATAATAACTGCTGACAAGACATTTGCCGTATATGAGTGGGTGGCCGAGTTTTCAGGTTTTGAGGCACGGCTTGTTCCTCTTAAGGATTTGATGTTTGATGATGAGGCTATGCTGAGCCAGATAGATGAAAAGACAAAGATCCTTTTTGTCTGCAATCCGAATAATCCCACAGGTACCTACTGGAATGAAGAGAAATTACGTCATTTTCTCGATGTTATTGACGGCCGCCAGATTGTGGTTGTGGATGAGGCCTACTTTGAATTTGTGGAAGAGGATGATTTTCCTGACGGGATCAGGTTGATAAAAGAGTATCCGAACCTTGTTGTTTTCAGGACATTTTCAAAAATGTATGCGCTGGCCGGGCTGCGTATCGGATATCTTGCCGGAGACCTGGAGGTGGTTGATATAATACGTCGTACATGTGTTGTTTATTCGGTAAACGTACTGGCCCAGGAAGCTGCCCTGGCCTCGATTGATGATCATGAACATATCCTTAGAACCCGTGAGATGGTTGCAAAGGGCAAGGAATTAATCACCCGGGAACTCAGGCATCTGGGCCTGCCTTATGTAAGCGGTCAGGGAAACTATATGATGATCAAGCTTCCAATGAGCGATACACTTGCCTACCGCAGACTGATGGCATATGGGGTTATGATACGAACAATGACGGGTTTTCGTTTTCCTAATTACATCCGGCTGACCGTCTCTACAAGAGAGGCCATGGAGGCATTTGTTGAGGCATTGTCAAGGATTTTAACCTGACTGGTGACATCTGTAACGCGGCAATTAAAAACATAAATCGTCATGCCGGACTTGGAGACTGTGTCATAATTATTAAAAATGTCTCAGCCAGCCAGCCAAAGGCTGGTAAAAGACTGATAAAATTCCGAATCACGCTATAGTGTTATGAGGAATCTTGGTCACGCCGCAGGCGGAACTAAAATTATTGAAATCAAGATTTCTCGCTTCGCTTCGAAATGACAAAAAAGGATCGAGGAAAAATATACAACTCCGCCATGACAATGGATGTCTTTTTAAACGAAATGAATTTCAAACTGAAGTGAAGGGCTTGAGCAATATGAGTAATATAGGCAGGTCCATGCCCCGAATTGATGCCCGAGCCAAGGTTGCAGGCACGGAAAAATATTCCGTTGACTACTACAGCCCGAATTTTCTGTGGGCCGGGGTTAAACGGGCAGGCATACCACATGCTGTGATCAAAGGTATTGAGGTCCAATCAGCCAGAAAAATACCGGGCGTTATTGATGTGCTTACATATAAGGATGTCAGGGGATCAAACCGTCAGGGCGTTGTCCGAAAGGATCAGCC
>DAINAR010000119.1:0-3131 GCA_036733345.1 Deltaproteobacteria bacterium
TTGCGTCAATGGATAGAAATGGCCTTTTTAAACCCGGAGACAGGGTTGCATGTGCAGGTCAGGATTATGCATCTCATGCTGAGATTGTTGCCGTTCCACAAAACCTGGTTGTAAAGATGCCCGATAATGTATCCTTTGAGGAAGCAGCCTTTACCACACTGGGTTCAATAGCACTGCAGGGAGTACGCCAGGCAGATCCTGAAATAGGCGGGAAAATTTGTGTAATTGGTTTAGGCTTACTTGGTCAGCTAACATGTCAGATTCTAAGAGCAAATGGGTGTGAGGTATTTGGTATTGATCTTAATGAGTCATTGGTACAACTTGCAAAACAATTATCTGCACATTCGACATTAAACCGAAACGACCCGAATCTTATATCTGCATGTGAGAATTTCACAGGAGGCAAGGGTTTTGATTCAGTAATTATAACTGCAGCGGCCCCTACAAATGATCCAATAGAACTGTCGGCGGAGATCTTAAGAAAAAAGGGGAAGGTTATAGTGGTTGGAGCTGTCAAAATGGATATTCCACGTGATCCTCATTTTTATAGAAAGGAGCTTGATCTCAGGATGTCATGCTCCTACGGTCCCGGAAGGTACGATGTTAATTATGAAGAGAATGGGATAGACTATCCTTACGCATTCGTTAGATGGACTGAACAAAGGAATATGGAAGCTTTTCTTATGCTTCTTTCCAGGAAAGCAATAGATATAAAACCACTGATAACACACATTTTTGATATCGATGATGCGTTAAAGGCTTATGATCTGGTTCTTGGGGTGACAAGAGAACACTTTATAGGTATACTGTTGAAATACAACCTCAATGATAATAAGACACTAACCTTGCATCAAGTCAGTAATTTACCTGTTAGTGCTATAAACATTGGATTTGTTGGTGCAGGGAGCTTTGCCCAAAGTTACTTGATCCCGGCTGTAAAGGAATGGGGAGCTTCATTGGATGGTGTCGTTACCGCCAACGGAATGTCATCAAAGAATGTGCTTGATAAATTCAAGTTTAATTTTTGCTCTTCTGATATCTATGATCTTTTAAATAAAGAGGATATAAATACTATTTTTATAGCGACTCCCCATAACATTCATGCAGAATTGGTTATTAAAAGTCTTGAAGCAAACAAGAGTGTATACGTTGAGAAGCCATTGGCAATAAATGAGCAGCAATTAACAGAAGTAATAAGAGCAAAATCGGAATCAAACAAGCCTTTGATGGTAGGGTTTAATCGCCGTTTTGCTCCGATCAGTGTCACATTAAGAAATGAATTGGTGAGTGCCGGGGAGCCATTGGTGGTTAATATTCGTGTTAATGCCGGATTTATTCCAAAAGAGCACTGGACTCAGCAGCCTGAGATAGGAGCAGGAAGAATAATTGGAGAAATCTGCCATTTTATTGACCTGATGCAGTATTTTACTGGAAGTGAACCGGTCAAGGTCTTTGCTGAATCAATAAGTACGGGCAATGATAAAATTTCCCCAGAAGACAATATTGCGGTTGTGGTGAAATTTAAGGATGGTTCACTGGGCAACCTGACATACCATGCTAATGGAGATAAATCGTTGCCAAAAGAAAGAATTGAGGTTTCAGGTGCGGGAAGTATCGGAATTATTAACGATTTTAAAGACGGAGTATTTTATAAGGACGGTAAAGCCAGGAAGCTGAAATCTTCAGGGAAGGGACACAAAGAAGAAGTAACTTCATTCCTTGATGCAATTAAGAATGGGAAGGATAGTCCCATAGATTTCAGGTCAATCTGTCTGACAACGCTAACTACTTATAAAATCCTTGACAGCCTTTCTACGGGTTTGCCACAGAATATTAATCTGGATGTCTGAAAATATAGAAAATGTCCTTGAGGAGTTAAAAGCCTGGTGTGAGAAAGAAGGATTTAAAGGGTATGATCCATTCGATGGCTTAAACAGCCGGTTTTTTCAGAGACTTCCTTTCCTTAAGTCAAACAGATTGGCAAGGCTGTTATGGATTCAATTCTTTAAAAATTCACCATTAAACCTTCGCCCCCTTTTGGGTATAAGCAAAGATCACAATCCTAAAGCCCTTGGACTATTTATATCTGGATATTGCAATATTTACAGATTAACCGGAGATCCAAAATTGTCAGGACTATTAAAATCTCTAGTAGAAGAGACTATCGCGCTTAAAACGATACACTATTCCGGAACATGTTGGGGATATAATTTTGATTGGCAGGCTAAAGCCTTTTTTCAGCCGAAATACACACCCACAGTTGTTGCTACTAGTTTCATAGCCAATTCATTTCTTGATGCATATGAAATTCTTAAAGAAGGGGAGCTTTTAAGAGTAGCTCGTAGTTCATGTGATTTTATTGTAAATGATCTTAACAGGACCTACGATGAAAAGGGGAATTTTGCTTTTTCTTATTCCCCTTTGGATAGATCAGTGGTATATAATGCATCTCTCCTCGGCAGCCGGCTGCTGGCGAGAGTTTATCACTATACCAAAGAAACGGATCTTATTAAAGCATCTGAAAAATCAGTGGCCTTTTGCACTGATCATCAACATCCTGACGGATCATGGAGTTACGGTATTGCTGAATTTCATAAATGGATTGATAGTTTTCACACTGGTTATAATCTTGAATGTATCTCCGAATTCATTAAATACTCCGGAAAGGAAAAGTATCAGGACAACCTGGAACGAGGTCTCAGATACTATCTGACCTCATTCTTTACTGAAGAAGGAATGTCAAAATATTACAACACTTCAGTTTATCCAATCGATCTCCACTCTCCGGCACAATTAATAATTACTCTATCCAGACTTGGCCGGTTGCATGAATACATTAGTATGGCTGATAGGGTTCTGGAGTGGACAATTCGTAATATGAAATCTGCAGAGGGCTCTTTCTATTATAAGAAGTATAGGTATTTCATTAACAAAATCCCCTATATGCGCTGGACTCAGGCATGGATGTTCTACGCACTAAGTGAATACCTTTATTATATCTCTATTTTACCTGGACGAAACAGTTAATGCAATGAAGATTGATTTTCTTGGCATTCCGGTAGATGGAATCACAATGGAAGAGACTGTATCAATTATTGATGATGCAATCCGGACTGGACAGCACATAAATC
>DAINAR010000120.1:0-2493 GCA_036733345.1 Deltaproteobacteria bacterium
TTAATATGTTTTACAACTTCCATCCCGCCGATTCCCGGCATCATCAGATCTGTAATTACAATATCGAACCGGCCTGCATCAATCTTTTCAATCCCTTCTTCTCCGGACACGGCAGTATCAATCTCTATGTCCTCATTTTTAAAGATTCTCTCGCAACTTTTGAGTACAATAGGTTCATCATCGATTATTAATATTTTTGACATAATAGCTTCTCTTGATGTCTCCAGGTTATTTGGTTTTTCCAGGACCTTTATACTTATGCCGGAAGTTTGATTGTAAAGACTGTTCCTTTTCCAATATCACTTCTGACATCAATAGTGCCCTTATGACTGTTTATAATACCATAACTTACAGCAAGCCCCAAACCCGTTCCTTTTCCGGGCGCCTTTGTCGTATAAAAAGGGTCAAACACCTTGTGCAGGTTTTCTTCGCTGATTCCGTGACCGGTATCGTATATCTCTATGATAACATAATTGAGGTTATCATCATATCTCACGGTTATTGTGAGATCCCCTCCCTCAGGCATTGCATCAGCTGCGTTAAGACACAGGTTGTTAATGACGGACTTAATCTGGTTTTCATCAACACTGATATCCGGTATTGATTCAGGAAATTCACGAATGATCCTTATGTTATGAAATGATATATGATTCTCTAAGATTTTAAGTGTATCATTTATTACATCACATATATTCACAAGACTCCTCTCAAGCTTGGTTTCTCTTGCAAAATCAAGAATGCCTCTTACTATGTTTCTGCATCTCAGTGTTTCTTTCACAATGATATCGAGATCTTCCTTGTGCTGACTATCCTTTAATTCTTCTGAAAGCATGCTGCTGTAGGTCAAAATACCTGTAAGCGGATTATTTACCTCATGTGCAATTCCAGAGGCCAGCCTGCCAAGAGATGCCAGTTTTTCAGATTGAGCTATCTGACTTTGCGTGCTTTCTTTAAGAATCTGATCCCTTGAAAATATAGCATCTATCATCTTATTGAATGAAGATGCCAGTATGCCCATCTCGTCTTTTGACTCTATATGAATTTTACGACTGTAATTTCCGTCCGCAATCTCCTGTGAAGCGGAAATAAAGGACTTTAAGGGGTATATTATACGCTTAATTAGAGAGATAGATAATATTACCGCAATAAGGGTGCCGATGATAGTCATTATGAGAAAAAACATGGTTGTATTTCGTCTGATTTGATCGTATTTATCCTCAAGCATCCCTACATAAAGTATTCCGATTACTTCGTCTTTTATGTTGTGTATGGGTGTATATCCGGATATAAACCATTTGTTAACGACAAACGCCTTATCCAGCCATGTTTTTTGCTGATGTACCACCTTTTCATAGACTTTTTCCGAAACCTGAGTCCCAACAGCCCTGCTGCCGTCCTGCCTTTTTACATTGGTGGAAACCCTGAGGCCGTCCAGAAAAAGTGTCGCTGATCCTACTTCCACACCATTGATTTTCTCATCTCTAAATACCAGATTCTTAATATTATCAACAAATTCAAAGTTATTATTAAGCAGCCTGCCTCCGAATACTACGCCTATAAACCGGTCATCTTTGAAAACAGGAGATGCAGCAACAATCGATAAACCGCGATCTTCAAAATCAGAATATCTCTTTTGACCCATGGCTGTTGGCTTTAACTTAATAAACGCCCTTTTCGCTATTTTCTCTCCTTCTAACAACAAAATATCCTTGTTAATAATATCCGTACCATAGCAGGGACTATGATTCTCCAGCACATATCCGACATAGGGTTCAAAGCGCGCATTATCTCCATAAACATCTTTATTATTAACCCTTGCGATGATAACTCCGTTTTCATCGGTTACGTTCAGGTAATCAAGGCCTATAATGTGATTGAATTTTTCAAGTTCATCAATTAAATGGACCCGATCATTATTAAGAACAGCTCCCTTGATTGATGAACGGGAGGCCGCAAGAGTCAAAAAAGTACTGATATCGTTGATCTGTTGATGATAAATATACCGTGCCGTATTCAGATGTCCCTGAACGGCATCATAGGCCTGTGAAAGGATATTTTTGTTTATAATCCAGATACCTATAATAATGGATGAGACGCCTGTAAACAGGACGACAGATATAAGGCTGAGGACCAGTCTCACGCGGATGGTAGGACGTATGATGGTATTTAAAATCATATATTTGGCTCATCTCATATGTAATATGGGACGTCTGACCCACAGAGCACTGAAATCAAAGCTCCAACCAATCTTAGATCTGTAGCCACCCGAAAAATGAACCGCTGCCAATGTCCACAAGGCTTGAGCTTAGCTCCGGGTTAGTTCACAGCGTACTCTGATTTATGCTCTAACGAAACTTATTTGCTTATTTACAGTCGTCCCTCAATTTTTGCCCGCCGTCTTTTTGGAGGGTTCACCCGCCGATATTTGTGGAGGGTTTACCCGCCGATATTTGTGGAGGGTTTACCCGCCGATATTTGTGGAGGGTTTACCCG
>DAINAR010000120.1:2593-3017 GCA_036733345.1 Deltaproteobacteria bacterium
CCGTTTTTATGGCGGGCTTGTCAGCCAGTATTTTTGGCTGATTCACTAGCCTCCGGATGGGACGGCAGGATACTAATCTGTCCAGTCCTATTTAAAATCTGCAAAAAACAGGCTCTTGAAACGTGAGGGCCAGTATCGAGGACTGCGCAGTCTTGTCCATGCCGTCTTTGCTGAACGGAACTCCTCTTCGGTAAGCGACATCCCGCCATAAACTTCCTTATTGAACGCATCCACGATGTTTCAATTGAATTTTAAAAGAGAGTTCCGCTTTCGTGAAAATGATTGAAAAATATGGCTCTTAAGTATTCTCAGCTTGGTGCTGGCGCATGGGCCATACAAGCATTTAACAAACGAAGTGGCAGTTCTGACTCCCAGAATCGCCGGTTAAAGCGGTAACAAAATTCATCCAGATATTCCTGGAGAT
>DAINAR010000121.1:0-2851 GCA_036733345.1 Deltaproteobacteria bacterium
TCAAATTTTAATTTGTCTATATACTTGTCAGTTTAAAAATGATAAAAAATAGATATTTCAAGATGTTTAATTGATTTGGTCTGTATTTTTGTTTGGCAGGCTATAAAGATTGATTGCAAATTTAACAGATTATCCAGAGCTTTACATAATTTAGTTCGATGTAACTAAAGGAGCGGAGCTTTATTTTTTTTCTGGATAAGTAAACTTACATAAAACAAAGGAGGAAATCATCAGCTAACTCAGATGAATCAAAATACCTTTAACAAAGCCTCAGCTCAACCTGCTCCCTCTATACTTTTTACCGTCGATGTCGAAGACTGGTTTCAGGTTGAAAACTTCAAGAAGTATATTTCATTCTCATCCTGGCCTTCCTGCGAATTACGTGTTGAAAAGAACACTCACACTATCCTTGATTTTCTTGATGAGTTTTCGTCAAATTCGGATTTAAATGCCAAAACAAATAATTCAATTAAAGCAACTTTTTTCATTCTTGGCTGGATTGCAGAACGCCTCCCTGGTTTAGTTAAAGATATACATGCACGCGGGCATGAAGTGGCATCTCATGGTTATAATCATGCTCTTTGGAAAGAATGTTCGCACAAGGTTTTTAAAAATGATTTAGTTAGGAGCAGGAATATTCTGGAGGATATTATCGGACATAGTGTTACCGGTTACCGTGCACCCAGCTTTTCCATTGATCCTGATATGCTCAAAATCACTGAAGAGTGTGGATATCATTACGATTCAAGTTTCAACTCTTTTTCGCTGCACGCCAGATATGGCCGTATTAATCTTTCTAAAAATTTGAAGAAAGGAATAGCGGTAAAAATATCTGATTCCTTTTACGAGCTTCCTGTCAGTAATCTGAATTTAGGTAAAATTGTTCTGCCGTGGGGAGGGGGGGGATATTTCCGCTTTATTCCTCTTCCTATATTTTACCGAGGTGTTAAGTATATCCTGAAACGTGAAGGGGCATATGCTTTTTATCTTCACCCGTGGGAGATAGATCCAGATCAGTCGCGGATTCATGGAATCCCTATATCTTACCGTTTCAGACATTATACCAACCTGAGCCGAACTCACCACAAGACAACGTCTCTTTTTAATCAAATGAGAGGTTGTTCTTTTGTGTCCTGCCGCAACTATTTAAACCTGATAAGTATGAAATAAGATGGAATCGGCTGAGGCATTTTTATGTAAAAGATGCCTGTATTCCCACACTTAAGGAAAATATATTTTTCATGACCATTCGGGTTGATCTGCTGGAAAAGAGTGATGATTCATTGTGGGATGAATATATATTCAATAATCCTCAAGGAACACCTTACCACCTGTCGGGTTGGATGAGAGCTATCGAGAAAGCATACGGACATCAATCATACTTCCTGATCGCCCTGCGGGCATCTTCGGATTCTTCCGTTTCAGGACCGGAAAAAATAGCCGGTGTTCTTCCCCTGGTACACTTAAAACATTTTATTTTCGGAAATACCCTGATTTCACTGCCATTCTGTGACATGGGAGGTGTAATTGCTGACGATGATGCGATCGAGGCCGAGCTTATAAGGTCCGCTATCCATCTCGCGCGCTCTGTGGGATGCGAGGTAATCGAATTGAGGCACTCATCACCTCACGCCTTTCTTTCAAAGGAAGGAGAACTCATAAGGGATGGAGATGTTCGTATTATTACCCGTCAGCATAAAGTCCGGATGCTGCGGGAGCTTATGCCGTCAGCCGAAGAACTGATGCGGTCCTTCAAGGCGAAGCTGCGGAGCCAGATCCGGCGGCCGATGAGGGATGGCCTCTATTCAGTTATAGGGGGAGAAGAACTTCTTGACGATTTCTATGAGGTCTTTGCCCGGAACATGCGGAAGCTGGGCTCTCCAGTTCATTCGAAGCGATTTATAGGAGCGGTATCCGAAGAACTGCCGGAACGGACGAAATTTATCCTTGTCTACCATGAGAAAAGACCTCTGGCGTGCGGAATGGTGATCGGGTCCTGTAAAACGCTGAGAAATCCCTGGGCTTCGGCCCTGCACGAATACAGCAGGATGAGTCCAAACATGCTCCTTTACTGGACGATGATCGAGTACGCCTGTGACAGAGGGTATCAGTACTTTGATTTCGGAAGATCGTCGCCGGGTGAGGGGACGTACCGATTCAAGGAACAGTGGGGGGCGCAGCCATTTCCGCTGTGCTGGGACTATATCACAACCGGCAGGGCAGTTGTCCCAGGCGAGGAGGAGGGGAGGGGCAGACAGATCGCCGCTGCATTGTGGAAGAAACTTCCCGTCCCTCTCACACGCTTCATAGGCCCTTCCATCAGAAAACATATTGGGTTGTAAAGAAGTATAATGATCCGACGGATCCTTCCACCGACGGTAGCGCCGATATACTTGCGTGACATTCTCAACGGGTTGAAAGGCGCCGTAAGAGGTGAGAGAGAGGTCGACCGGTTTGATGGAGAGCTCAGGGATTATTTCGGGGTTCGGCACTGTTTTACCCTGTCGTCGGGGCGGGCTGCGCTGACCGTAATCCTCAGAGCCCTTCATACCCTCTCTCCGGAGAGGAAGACAGTAATCATACCGGCATACACATGTTATTCGGTGGCGGCCTCGGTGGTCCGTGCCGGTCTTTCCCTCCGGCTGTGTGATGTCGATGCGCGGACTCTCGATTTCAATTATGATGAGCTTCAGAATATTATCGCCCATAATTCAAATGAGATTCTGGCGGTTATCCCGGTCCATCTTTTCGGTTTGCCTTCGGATATCGAAAGGCTGAAAAACATCACCTCGGGACATGATATTTTTATCATCGAAGATGCCGCCCAGGCGTTTGGTGGTAAGGACTCCAG
>DAINAR010000122.1:0-2732 GCA_036733345.1 Deltaproteobacteria bacterium
CATAACCAATTAACTTTGATAAAAAGATTGTCCAGTCTCATCAGACCATCTCAATATTATATATGACTTGTATTATAACATTTTGAACAATCATATTATGAAGGTGCTGATAAATATTCCTGGGAAAGGGAAGAAAGGAGGTGTGTTAAGTCATTATGAGGGCATTAGGCCTTACTTATTAAAATATTCCTATTATTATAATTCGAATGGAAATTATAAAAATTGCCTCATGAATGTGTTCATCTTTCCATTCGAGCTAGTAAAATTTTTACTTATTCTAATAAAATTTAAGCCCGATGTTGTTGTTTTAAATCCTTCTTTATTCCCGGGTGTTTTTCTTAGGGATAGTATTTATTTGAAAACATCAAAGCTGTTTGGATGTAAAAGTATAGTTTTCTTTCATGGCTGGTATGATTTTTACCAAGTTAAGATTACTGAAAAAATATTCAAAAACCACTATGGTAGAGCGGATTCAATAATAGTATTATCGTCTGTTTCTAAAAAGAGCATTTATAATTGGGGTTTTAAGAAAAAGGTCTATTGTACAACAACAAGAGTTGACAATAATTTATTAAGTGGATTCAATATTAAAGCCAGAAAGTGCACAATAGAGACTATTCTATTTTTAGCTCGGATTGAGAAATATAAAGGGATTTATCTTACCCTTGAAGTCTTCTCCATACTAAAGGAAAAATATCCAAATCTTAAGCTTAATATTGTTGGGGATGGCTCTGAGCTTGCATCTGTGAAAAAGATGATCAATCAAAATAATCTTAGAGATATACATTTAAAGGGTTTCCTATCAGGTGATGCCTTGGCAAAAGAATACATCGATGCTGATATATATATTTTACCATCCATAAGCGAAGGACTACCTGCCACAATTCTTGAAGCCATGGCATTTGGTTTGCCAATTATTTCAAGCAATGTTGGAGGCCACAGGGATTTTTTTACGTCTTCAATGGGTCGGATTGTTAATTCATTTGAGCCAAATGATTATGCCGTGGCTATAGAAGAATATATTAATGATTGTCAACTTGTAGAAGCTACTAATGCCTTTAATCATAACTTGGCCATGAAAAATTTCCTGTCATCTAAGATTGCTGCTGATTTTGAGGAAGTTATATCTGAAGTTAATCTAAGCACTAAATGAGAACAATAGTACATTATCTCGGAGATATTGTCAGATATCTTTTTATTTGTTATTTAAGACTTAATGGTATAATAGTGGGCAAGAATACGATGATAAGCCTGGGTGCTAAGATTGATATTCATCGAGGGACAGTTACTATTGGAGATAACTGCTTAATCACAAGTGGTGTAAAAATCATTTCACATGATGGTGCAAGTCGAATGATTGATATTGACGATTTTGGTGTCGGAACAGTCAAAATTGGAAACAATGTCTTTATAGGCGTAAATGCGGTAATTTTAAGAAACGTAACAATAGGTGATAATTCGGTAATTGGAGCAGGGGCTATCGTGTCTAAAGACGTTCCACCATGTTCTGTGGTGGCTGGGAATCCAGCTAAAATTATAAAAGAGCTTAAAGGTCCATTCCCAATTTTAAATGATCATAAAAAGGGTTAAAAGAATGCATCAATTAACTCAAAAATTGTCAGACGGAGAGATGTTCGTACACGAGGTCCCATTACCCATGTTGAGCAAGGTATTGATACTCGTGAAAAACCATTATTCTCTAATTAGTTCAGGAACGGAGGGAAATACAGTGAACTCTGCCCGAAAATCTTTTATCGGAAAGGCAAAAGAAAAACCCCAACAAGTAAAACAGGTTTTGGACGTGGTTATGCAGCAGGGACCTGTTCAGGCTTATCGGGCTGTCACTAAGAAACTAGAAGCATATTCGCCACTTGGCTATTCATCCGCTGGAGAGGTTATATGTGTGGGAGATAATGTAACAGAATTCAAAATAGGTGATTTTGTTGCCTGCGCAGGCGTTGGTTATGCCAATCATGCAGAAATCGTGGCTGTTCCGGTCAACCTCTGTGTAAAACTTGACAATAACGCTAATCTACAAAAAGCTGCATACAATACTCTTGGTGCTATTGCCATGCAATCGGTACGTCAGGCAGACCTGCGCCTGGGAGAGAGCTGTGCAGTGATAGGCCTTGGTCTTCTTGGCCAGCTTACGTGCCTCATCCTTAAAGCCTCAGGGGTAAGAGTAGTTGGCATTGATGTCAATGTATCTGCTGTTGAAATTGCTGCAGGTCACTGCGCTGACCTGGCCATGCTCAGGAACATGCCCGGGATAGAAGATAGCATATCAGACTTTACAGGCGGACTTGGTGTTGATGCAGTTATCATTGCTGCAGCAACGGACAGCACAGACCCGATCAATTTTGCGGGCGCCATCGCAAGAAAAAAGGGGAAGGTTGTAATCCTTGGTGCAGCGCCACCATCGTTTGACCGTGATCCCTACTGGTATCGAAAGGAACTTGAACTTAAGATGTCGTGCTCATACGGTCCCGGAAGATATGATCTCAATTATGAAGAGAAGGGTATAGACTACCCTCCTGCCTATGTACGCTGGACCGAAAAGCGCAATATGGAAGCATTCCAGCAACTATTGGCTGACGGCAAAATTGATATTGACTACCTGACCACCCATGAGTTCGACCTTGTCGATGCTCCTAAGGCATACGACATGATAGTTAAGAAGACAGAACCGTATCTGGGCATTATTATAAGATATGATACGAACAAGCCTGTTG
>DAINAR010000123.1:0-2718 GCA_036733345.1 Deltaproteobacteria bacterium
AAGAGTCTTCAGCAATGAGGGCTCTTTTTTTTTTGTGATTCACAGGCCATTGATCGGAATGACCCGGGAATGCCGATTTAATCAGAATCAAAACTTTATCGTGCTTTGATTGTTGAAAAAATGAACCGGCATCATTCGGTTTCCCTTGAAAGGAAGATGGCAATCTATTGCTGTTTAAATTGATTAAGAGAAATCTTATGTTACAAAGCGCGGAACACTGAAAAATGAATTAAATCCTGGTCATAACCTCAGCTTGGCATACTGGTGGATCCCCTGACAAGAAAAAATAATAAAAGAAAGGGTATTTAATATGATAAATAGTTATGATTTGATGGTTGCCCATCCTGAAACATTCAGATCGCTTTCAGTCAAGGATATGCTCTTTGTTCATTATACATGTCCACAGGTAGAAAAGCAAATCAATGCCTGGTCTGAATACAATATCATTGGATTTACATTAAATGGGAAAAAAATTTACCATCAGGGAGGTAAAACGTGGATACTCTCGGAAGACAACACCCTGTTTTCTAAAAAAGGGGCATTTACACAGGAAAAGTACAAATATGGCGGGTGGGAAGTTATGGCTTTCTATATTCCTGATGAGTATCTGAAAAAAGTATTTAATGAATACCGTAGATTTCTGCCTCTCAAAGACTTGCCTGAAAATACAATTGACCCTATGATTGAACTTGCGATTGATGACCGCATTCGGTCCTACTTTTTCAGTATCCTGACCTATTTTAATCATAATGGCACGTCTCCGGAGGATTTGATTGAGTTGAAATTCAGGGAATTATTGTTTAATATCTATTCAAATCCAATAAACAGGATGCTGCTGGCTTATGTCTCCGGCCTGGTTGATCAATATAAAACGCCACTCTGGCAGATAATGGAATCGAACTTCATGTTTAATCTGTCAATCTCAGAATATTCCCGATTGTCTCAAAGAAGTGTATCGACATTCAAAAGGGATTTTAACTCGGTATATAAGACTACCCCGGGGAAGTGGCTTATAAATAAGAGATTGGGATATGCCAAAGACCTTCTGGAATCAAGCATGAAAAGCATCAACGAGATTGCATATGAAAGCGGCTTTGAAAATTCGTCTCACTTTAGCAGAGTGTTCAAGGAAAAGCATATGATGACCCCTGTACAATACAGGCAACATCATAAAAACCTGATAAGAGTCAATGGGTAAATTATCAAACTGATTGCTATTCAGTAATCCATTAAGCAGCAGACAAATTTCTTTTATGCATGAACCGGACAGAATTAGGATTGAACTTCTGAGAAAACCCGTTTCCCTTTTTGGCTGATAATTTTGAACTAATGATTTAATATTAATTTAAAACAATCAGTTATGAAAAAGCTATCATTGATTTTAGGAGGTCTGGTTGGTTCAATAATTCTTGCTTTTGGCAATGAGCCAGTCAAAAACGGAGACTCTGGTCAGGTTATCCTGGAAAATGAAAAGGTCATGGTTGTGCAGTATATCAGCATGCCTGGTGAGGGTACCTGCGGAACAGGCCTGCATGAACACGAAGCACACCTCACCATTATCTTAACAGGCGGAGCAGTAAGTGTCATCCATGAGGGTGGTGAGGCACATGTGTTCGATCTGGAAGCCGGCACCACACTATGGTCCGAGGCTGAGAAACACGAGGTCATCAATAGCGGAGAAGATATGTTAAAAGTTCTCCTCGTCTACTTAAAGGAATGACCAGAGAATCCGGTCTGCGGAAAGGAGGTCCGGACAATGAGGCTCAGCATGGATGAGGCGTTTGATTAGCTTATGAACTTTCCTTCCCAGGATATGTTAGTAATCAGGATGTACATCAATGAAGTTTCTCAAAGTTTTTGAATGTTAACCCCTTAAATTATTGAAATTATGAAAGCAAAAGACTTAAAAGTACTCATTGTACTGGTGACCTTCTTTTTCAGTTTTCAAAGTTTTGCGCAGAAGAAGGAATCGCATGAAATCGTGCTGCACCCTGATCAGTATTCAGGGCCCATCTATGTTTCAGGTAATGATTTCCCCAAAGGGAATATTATTAATATGGTAGACAAATGGGGCGGACTTGCTGTGGTAATTAATGAATTACCTGCAGGGACGGACTTTGCACCACTGCTGAAAGGTTTGGAAGATGACCTTTGCCAGGTACCTCACTGGGGTTACCTTGAAAAGGGCAAAATTCGGGTGATTGACAAATCTAAGAAAGAAGTTACGATTGAAGCTGGAAGCGTATTTTATATGCCACCCGGCCATAATGTAATAGTGGATGAAGATGCCAAAATAATCGACTTTAGTCCTTCAGATCAGATGAAGGATCTCAATAAACACGTTCTTCAAAAGGTGGCTGAAATGGAAAGTGGGCAATAATCTCCCAGGCTCTATGCAGTTTTGATTCGGGAATGTAAGGTGAAACATAGAGGGTGTCTCATAAGACAAATGGGGCACCCTTTTTCTTTTTGTCAGGATTTACACACAATCAGGGATACTGTTGAGTAAATCAATGAAAAAAATAACAGACGGAGTTCTCCCCCTAGTTTCGACCTGCTATTTTGCATACCTCAAGTTATATAACCTGGGGTTTTCTGGAGGGGGAGGCATCCTCCTTCTTTTCACTGTTTATCAACTTATTAACCACTTGAAGTGCGCGAGGGCAAACCGGAAAAGGTGCGAACCACACCCTGTTTGGTGGAGCCATTAAGGTCCCG
>DAINAR010000124.1:0-1889 GCA_036733345.1 Deltaproteobacteria bacterium
GGACACGTGGATTTTCAGTCCACTGCTCTACCGGCTGAGCTATCTCGGCACAATTTGTGACGGATTATAATTATCGATTAAACTTTGGTCAAGCATAAATTGAAGACATGACTTTAATTTTTATCCATTGTGAAAGCCACAATGCAAATACGGTTTAGCTCCCACTATTTTTTAGAAAAATCATCATCAAGGTCTTCAAAATCAAGATCGAGATCAAGATCAATGGAATCGAGATCTTTTAAGGAATCATCTTCATCTTTCTGATCAACTTCAGATGCAATTCCCGGATCTTCCTCATCTTCCAGCGATGAAGCCAATTCCAGCTCAGCAAAGGCCTTGTCAAATTCTTCCCCTTCTATATCATCAAATTCTTCATCAAATGAAATATCCTCAAAATTAACAGATGATTCTTCGGCTTCATCATCTCCGGTACCATCAGATCCAAAGGAATATAAATAGGGTTCAATTTCAACATCCTCTATTTCTTCCCGATCTTTACCCAGGCCTTTATCAGAATCTTCAAAAACAAAATCATCCAGGGTAACTTCAAGTTCCTCAATATCATCTGTTTCTTCCAAATCCTTTTCTTCGAGATTTTCCTCAAAATCTAAAAAATTTATTTCCTCAGGAACATTCCCCATTGCCTCTTCATCTTCTACCCCTGATTTAATATCAGCTTCTGTATCAAGCATGTCAATTGACTGTTCTTCAATATCTATACGGCCTTTAAGCCTTGTCTCTTGAACGGATCCATCCTTTTCAGATTCGCCAAGCAAGGTGCCAAGGAAAAAAAAAGGTGTGTGCCTGTAGAGAGGCAAATTCATTTTCTTCCTCTCAGATGAAATATCTTTGTTACATTTAGGGCAGGGTTGGCTATAATCAAAACTTGTATAACCGCATTTTGGGCATTTCATCTCTATCTCCTCCCCTCCTGCACTCTATACTGACATCATCAGCTGTAATGAGCAAATACCAAAATAATATAATAATTTTTTATTGAATTAACACTATTTTTATAAATGGTCAAGAACTGACTTTAGAACTAATTAGACCAGATATACAATCATCAAAATAAGAACGCCTCATTTACCGAATAATATGGATCAAGCTTGTGAAGAAAAATATCCAGGACATTATAACTATCTGCAGTTCTCTATTGCATTCCTTGCAAGCTGATCACAACGTTCATTCTCAGGGTGACCATTATGCCCTTTTATCCATGTCCATTCTATCTGATGCAACTTGCTCAGTTCCAGAAGTGTCTCCCACAAATCCCTGTTTAAAACAGGCTTTTTCTGAGCATTCAGCCAATTTCTCCTGATCCAGCCCGGAATCCATTGCGTCATTCCTTTCACAACATAGCTTGAATCTGTGATGACCTTTATTCTGCAGGGTTTCTTTAGCTGCTGCAAGGCCTTGATTATGGCTGTCATTTCCATGCGGTTGTTAGTGGTTTTAATCTCACAGCCTGATATTTCCTTTATCTTATCAGCATATTTTAATAAAGCCCCATAACCTCCAGGACCCGGATTCCCGCTGCAGGCACCGTCCGTAAAAATCTCTACAAGATGTTTTTCTTTATCTGCCATAGTTAATCTCTGGAAGGCTTTTTATGCATTTATTGTTAAACACCCGGACTTTATAAAACCTTTATGCCTCCCCCGGATAAATTTAATTAAATATCTTTTACTCTAGGCTTTAACAACTTATTTTTTCGATTGTTTATCGTTTCCTGGTTTATTATTACTCCGGCAATAATATATGTCAGTGTTGTCATTCCGGCCCCGAATCAAGTTCGGGATAAACTCCAGCCGGAATCCACAATGATTTCGAATGGATGCCGGATCAAGTCCGGCATGACGATTGATGTTTTTAATCGCCGGAGTAAT
>DAINAR010000125.1:0-1843 GCA_036733345.1 Deltaproteobacteria bacterium
TAGTGTCTAAAAGAAAACTCCCTGTTTTCAAATTTTATCGCTTATAAGTTCATTCCCTTTGGATAGGTGGTTCCGGTTTAGGCTAAAAAATCAGTTCACACTCTTGGTCTCAGCATTTTTTTTACCCCAAAATTTAAAATATGCACATAATTTCCAGCTTCAGAGCATACCTCTCCCATAAGAACTATCAAAACTGTATGTCATTTACGGCACTTAGGCCGCTGCTTTATATTCTCTTTCGGTCTCTTGTCGTCTCCTTTGACAGGCAATCAACTCCTGTCCGATTTTGCGGAGGTTATACGCTGCTACAGCCAGGCCAATGTACCGCTTGAAATGATCATACCCGTGATCCGGGCACCGGTCCAAACCACGGTATTCCAGTTCGTTGATGTTTGACTCTACAGCACTATGCCTGTTCCTCAGCAGTTTAAAGCTCCGGTGACTCTCCTTAGCCTGTTCTTCTTTGTTGCACTTCCCCTTCTTGGGCATCACCACATTATCGACATGCTTTTCCAACAGGGCCTTGTTCTCCTTGTGCCAGAAGCCTTTGTCGAAACTCCAACTTTTGACATTATATCTGGGAAGCAATTCCTCGGCAATGGGCATAACCATCTCAACATCGGACTGATTTTCCATAATTCGATAGTCCACAATTAAGTCATACTGATCAGTAGTGATGGCCAGCTTTTTACCCAATTCCACGTTTGGACTCAGTTTCCCTTTGGTGATCCACTCGGTATAACCCTCAAAAATGGAAAATACTTTTTCCTCATGAGGAATATGTTCGCCCCGAAGGAGCCTGCGATCAATTAACTCGATGAACTTATCCGAAAATTCTATATACCGGCTCAGACATAAAAAGATCAACGTGTCCATCTCATCCAGCTGGGGAAATTTTGAGTCCTTTAATTTATCCTGTAATGCCCGGGCTTTTGTCAAATAATACCTCACTGCTTGTTTTATCCGCTGCTCCTTATTCCTACCTCCTGAGGAACAGGCTTTGCCTACGGCCCTCATCGAGTTTTTCATCTGGCAGTACCAATCATGCTTCTTTCTCCAGCCGGGGATCCAGGGATACTTCTTTTGGAACTTACCCACCATGTCAAGACTTTTACGGGAACTGTCCCATAACAGGTTGTAATCCGTGGGAAAATGTACATTGCTCTCAACGACAAAACTATCGGTCTTGCAACATAAGGCTGCCGCCTCTTTTTTTTTAAACACTCCGTGTCCAAATTCAACGATCACCTGATTCAGTTCGCGCACAGTCTCGTCGTCCAACAAACCTACATTATCAACAATGTTCTGATATTCAAACTCATACCTCTTGTACCCAAATCCCTTCTCAACACCCATGATCTGGCGGATCAGCGCATGGTTGTTTGCCAGATCATGTAGATCATCATAGCTGATATTCATGCACAAACGAACCTGAGACAAAACAAAGATCTGCCACAGATCCATCCCCGGGCGTCCGGTACGCTTCTTTCCTGCTGTAATCTTTGATTCCAGGATCGCAAACACCTTTTCATTCCACTCCGGTGTAGTGAATATCTCCTTCAGCGCTGCACACAGAGCCGGAAGAGGACCACTTCTTTTTTTGGTGGTGATTTTCGTCTTTCCGATGGGAATCGTGCCAAGGGACATTTGCTGTTCGAATCTCTTTCTCATATTTGAAACTTGTTTTAAGTATTATCCGAAATACGCGAATCTCATTTGCTTAATAGGCTGAATATCTGTAATTTCATCAAATTAAACAAGAAAAATACGCGGTAGATTCAAACAAGTTATGAACAATAACTTACTTTATATCAATTTATTAAAGGTTTTCTTACAGACACTA
>DAINAR010000126.1:0-1842 GCA_036733345.1 Deltaproteobacteria bacterium
AGCTGAGCTATGGGCGCAATATTTTCAGCAATACTTACTATACTATAAAAAAATATACAACTCAAAACTGACGGCTTTATAGAAAGCAAAGCGGGAAAGAAATCCTGCCTGACTTTCTTTTCCTTATAAAATTGATAATCTCTGAATTGGAACCCGACAGTTTTATTTTTAGATTAATGGCCGTGCGCCAGTTAACACTGGCCTGCATTGTATATTATAGCAGAGGTGCATATAATATAACACAAAAAGATCTGTGAATATAGATCCCTCACGGTTTCTTCAGTCACAACTGATTAATAAAATTTTTTTAAAGGCGGCTATGTGTTATTTTGATTTAATCTTGTCAAAACGCTATGATTTATGTTAATATTTCAAAGCATTTTACAAAAGGAGTATAAATCCATGCCTACCTTAAATATGGAGGTACCTGATAAAATATTTGCAGCCCTGCGAGTTGGCCCTGATGAATTTACGAGGGAGATGAGACTTGCAGCCGCTGCCTCCTGGTATGAACAGGGAAAAGCAAGCCAGGAAGTTGCTGCGCGAATAGCAGGCTTGAGCCGAACCGACTTCCTCCTGGCCCTGGCAAAAATGGGAAAGGATTCTTTTAAAGTAGACTTTGATGATCTGGATAGAGAACTTGCCCGTGGATAAACCCTCTGTCATAAATGCGTCTCCTCTCATCTTTTTCAGCCGCAGTCAAAATATGGAGTTATTACATCAGCTAACAGGGCACATCCTTGTGCCCGAACCCGTTGCAGATGAGATAAGGGCAAGAGGGTCCACAGATATTACGGCGAAATCTCTGACAAACATTTCCTGGATCGAAATCGTTTCCCCCCTGCCTGCGCCTGATATTATTTCAGAGTGGGCTCTTGGATCAGGGGAATCGTCTGTAATCACATATGCCTATGCGAATCCTGGCATGGAAGCAATTATAGATGATCTGAACGGGCGGAGATGTGCCATGCTGTTAAAAATTCCATTACGTGGCACGCTTGGTTTGATATTGGTCGCAAAAAAACGTGGGATAATTCGAAAGGCAAGACCTGTTATTGAGGAATTTATAAAAGCAGGGCTTTATTTGTCGCGACAAATAATTGATGAAGCACTGAAGAGGGTAGACGAATAGGCATTCGGATCTGCTAACCTTTTTTCTCAGATCATTTCATTCCCTTTCGGGTCAGTCTGAAGATTTTTCAGAAACTTTATCTTTAAGATTTCTCATCACGCTGCAGCGTGATTCGAAATGACAAACCTTCCGTACTGTCTGCAAAACTGAAAAAGGTTATGTCCAAGATACTATCCTGCATAAAGCCTGATGATTTTTTCTATCAGGCCTGTCGTTGAGAATCCTTCTACAAACGGTATACGCCTGACCTCTCCCCCGTTCCTTTTAACCGCATCAGCCCCTATAATCCCTTCTTCCTGCCAGTCACCTCCCTTCACAAGGATATCGGGCAGGAGGGTCTCTATTACATTTAGAGGGTTATCCTCATCAAAGATAAGAACAGCATCCACGCAGCCGACCGCAGCAACCATCTCGGCCCTCACCTGCTCCGGCAGTACAGGTCTTCTGGGCCCCTTGATGGACCTGACCGATCTGTCACTGTTGACCGCCACTATCAGATGGTCTCCCAGATCCCTTGCAGCATGAAAATACCTGGTGTGCCCCGGATGAAGGATATCAAAACAGCCGTTTGTAAAGACAACCTTTTTACCGGCTGACTTCAGTCTGCCGCATTCCTCTTTAGTCTCCTGCAGATTTTTTATCTTCAGACGATAGGTTTCCATGGTTCCTTTATTTTACTCATGTTCACCCTGATTCACCATCAAGGCATC
>DAINAR010000127.1:0-1776 GCA_036733345.1 Deltaproteobacteria bacterium
AGCAGAAGTGTTGATACTTATTTTATCGGCCCCCGCAAACAACAGATCACTGACGTCGCTCAAGGAAGCAATCCCCCCTCCCACCGTAAAAGGAATGGAAATGCGGGCAGCGATCCTTTTCACCAATTCAACCCGTGTCTTCCGTTTTTCGGACGAGGCCGTAATGTCCAGGAAAACGAGCTCATCCGCTCCCTGTTCCATATATTTTTCTGCCAGTTCAACGGCATCTCCGGCATCTTTGATGTCTACAAAGTTCACCCCTTTGACCGTACGTCCGTCTTTGATATCCAGACACGGAATAATTCTATTCTTTAACATACTTTTCCAATTCTTTTAGATCAATCCTCCCTTCATACAGGGCTTTCCCAATAATCACTCCTTCACAACCCGTTTCTTTAAGCCGCGACAGATCTTCCAAAGAGGTAACACCCCCGCTGGCAATAAGCCTTACCCCGGTTTTGGAAAGGATCTCCCGGTACAACATGAAAGAAGGACCGTTCAGCATGCCGTCTTTGGCAATATCGGTGCATATCACATATTTGACGCCCTTTTGTTCGTAACAGGCAATAAAATCAACAACATCCCGGCCCGAAACTTCTGTCCATCCGCTTACGGCAATTTTCCTGTCTTTACTGTCTGCCCCCAGAATGATCCTGTCGTTTCCGTAATCTTTCAACCACCCTTCGAATACATGGGGTTGTTGTACAGCAATACTTCCGCCGGTTATCCGTACAGCCCCGCTTTCAAAAGCAATGCGCACATCTTCCCCGGACCGGAGACCTCCTCCGAAATCTATTTTCAGGCCGGTTGCCGCAGAGATTTTTTCCAGAATCTTGTAATTGACAACACGACCGACAGCAGCCCCGTCAAGGTCCACCAGGTGCAAATATTCAAGCCCGTTGGCTTCAAACATCCGGGCTACTTCCAACGGGTTTTCATTATAAACCTTCCGGGTACTGTAATCTCCGCGTGAAAGTCTCACACATTTCCCGTCAATAATATCTATGGCTGGTATAAGTCTCATAATCGTAAAAAATTATTCAAAATGATATCCCCGGTGCTGCCTGATTTCTCCGGATGGAACTGCGTGGCAAAAAAATTATCTTTTTGCATGGAAGCGCTAAAGGGTAAAATGTATTCGCATAAGGCCGAGGTCTGTCTGCATGGTTCTGCATAAAAACTGTGGACGTAATATACGTTATCCCGTACATCGATCCCTCCAAACAAGGGCCCCGATATACTCTCAAAATTATTCCATCCCATATGGGGAATCCTTCCTTGGGGCAGGAAGCGTTTTACACAGGCATCAAAGATGTTCAGACAAGGGGTGTCCCCTTCTTCGGTAGACCTGCACATGATCTGCAACCCCAGGCAGATGCCTAAAAAAGGTTGTTTTAACGATCTGATGACAGTATCCAGTCCTCTGTCCTTTAGGTATTTCATGGCAGAAGCTGCTTCTCCCACACCGGGCATGATCACTTTCCGGGCATCCCTCATGATAGCTTCATTGTCAGTAACTACACTTTCATAACCCAGGCGATTGAGCGCATTTTGGACCGAGCGAACATTCCCTGCATTGTACTTAATAATAGCTATCATAGGACTCCTTTGGTACTGGGGATGTTAAAATCGGATGTCTTGCCGATTGCCATGGCCACGGATTTTCCAAAGGCTTTAAACACAGCTTCTATCTTATGATGATCGTTCTCCCCTTCAGATCTGACATTCAGGTTGCATCCCGAGGCATCGCAAAAAGACCTGAAAAAATGTTTGAAC
>DAINAR010000128.1:0-1711 GCA_036733345.1 Deltaproteobacteria bacterium
ACGTCAGGTTCAGCTCCGATCGTGCCAGTATTTTATCTACAGTCTGTTCTTCTTCATAGTGGTTACGGATTATGATCTGCACCAGTCACCCCTCAGGATCAAGGTTTTGGAAAGAAGGGAACTATCACCATATTTTCCACCCCTGGCAGCATATGCTGCCCCAGAAAATCCTAGGTTCCTTGCCTTGAAAACGGGCTGATTTTATGGCGAGAGGTCGGCCACCTCAATAAAGTGCATGATAACAGGTAGACGGCTTACTGCCATGGCACCGGATTGTAAGCGTAATGAGTTTTTATGAAGGAACCATAGTCTTGCTTGGCTTCAACTGTATAAAAGATATGGGTTTCTTCTCGCGGGGTAATGTTGATCAGGCGGGGTTTGGTGCCGGACGATTTGACCATCATCTGAACTTGTTCACCTTTTTTGTTACTTAAAATAAAATGATAGTATGGGTCAGACTTCTGATATGCGCGGTGGTCTCCTGTTACCAATAACGATCTCGGGCCATGCTTGGCCTTTTGCCCGTTGATCGACACTATCTGATCGCCCGGGAGCAGACCGCATTGAGCAGCCGGAGAATCAGGGAAAACATACCTGATGATGGTCCAGTCATTAATGTCAACACCGATCCCGATGCCGCTGTGAGTCGTCCGCGTGATAATACGTTCGGCCTCGTGAGAGGATTTTTCCGGAAAATCCCAGACCAATTCTCCCAACATTTCAGGGGCCACAGTCCGAATGTCGTAAGCATCGCCTTCGCTCTCAACCTCGGCCAGCTTTACCAGCGGCGGGTCGTCATTTTGTTGAGCCTTTTTCAGATCATCCATGTCAAGGAAATTTACCCTGATATTGCGATAGTATGTAACTTTGGTTTCTCCCGGTATTGTGGAGGAGCTGGTTACCGGAACAGCAGTGTATTGACCCGTAGGTGTAAACCCAATCATACCCGTAGTCCAGACAAATTCGGTGTGTGTGGTGACAATCGTCTGGGGCGGGATATACTGCTCGCGTTTACCCACGAAAAAGTTCATGGTAATCATCAAATCCGGATTATCGTCGGATCGCACCAGACCGCGTTTAACGAGTATATTCTCCATAGTCCTGAACAGCTCTTTTTCGAGCAGCCGGTTATCTTTGCTGGTGTAATCAAACGCGAATGTTTTATACTTGGTTATATCCCTGTCAATGTCGGTATAGGTTCTCAAACGTATCGGAATGGAAGAGGCACTGCCCGGGAAAAGGATCTCCCTGGTTTCTTCTGCCTTCCCGATATCGAAATAATCTCCGTGAATACTAGGACTGAGAGGATTGAGGACCATGTCGGATTCGGAAACATATCCCCGGGACATGCTTTCGCTCTGAATTGAAGGCATCGGTGCTGCACAACCAAACATCAGGCTAAATAAAATAATCAATATAGGCTTAAATAACTTCATGTTCTCAACTCCCTTCGTTAAAACTTATGCATAATATCTGTTAAAAAGTCATCATCAATTCGATCACAGCACATACTGAAAAAAAAGGTGGGACGGATCTGTTCTTCTCTTACGGAGATTCTATTATTTGTCGCCGTCTCAGCGGTGAATTCTTGTAAAAGGTTTTGCCAGGGAACCGACGTTGTCGCTACCCTGGCCTACAATCTTACATGGTCTTGCGGTCAAAAACATCGCGGCTAAAGCCGCTCCCACAGAATTCCTGTCCGCCGCGGCGG